>JNJQ01000097.1 GCA_000701725.1 Erysipelotrichaceae bacterium NK3D112 | reverse complement strand
CAGTATTGCGCATTGTCGTATGCATACAGAGCACTTGAACTGACAGCGGAGGACAAGATCCCGTTACAGAACATGTGCAGAGCGATGTATCTCTACAACCAGCAGGCGATTGAGTATTTCAATAACTGATCATAATCAGTGATAGTTACAGGGCATGACTATTGATTTGTATGGTCATGCCCTTTTTTACTGTCCAAAAGTGTATGGAGAAGCGGGTGAAGAGTATCTTTGATAGATGTAAAATTTGAATTAAATATCAGTCATTTCAGCGTAAAAAACTGTAAAAACATATTCTCTAAATTGTAATGGGATGGAAAGGGGAAAGATATGAGGACTACACCATCATCATTTTTTAAGCGTTATTTGAGCGCTTTTCTTGCATTCAGCATGCTGTTTCAGAACAGCATGACTGTTTTTGCGGAAGAGACGGAAACAGAAGTAGCTTCAGAAGTACAGCAGGAAGAAGTCCAGGAAGAGGAACTGACAGAAGAGCCTGCAGAAGAAAATATTGATGAAGACAATTCTGATGAATCCACGGAGGAGGTTCAGACGGAAGAATCCGCAGAAGAGGAACCTCTTTCCAAAGAAACGGAGTCAGAGGAACTGCCTTCAAAAGAGGAAGAAACCGAAATCTATCCTGCGGAGGAAACCGTTACACCAATTATCAATCCTGAACCGGCTGCGAATGAAATCAACAGTATTGATTTGGCGGTCTTATCAGGCTCAGTGAAAGATGAAACCGGCGCAGGTATAGCCGGAGTCAATGTTTTTGTCTATGACTGCAGTGACTCAGTATTAGATGGAAATTATAAAACCGATAATAATGGGTTCTGGAGAGTGGACGATCTTCAGGCAGCGCATAAGTATACAGTCACCTACTATCACAGAGATTATGAAATTGAAGCAGACAGATACTACATCACAGCAGGAGATACAGAAGTAATACCTGAAGTGACAGGAGTAAAGCTGAACAATGGGTTTACTGAAACATCTGCGGATCAGTTCGGATATGAAGTGCTGAA
>JNJQ01000096.1 GCA_000701725.1 Erysipelotrichaceae bacterium NK3D112 | reverse complement strand
CTCTCTGATCTCTTCTGAGTTGTTTCTTGCTCTGAACGTTCTCGTTTACGTGAATAAACCTTCGACCTATTAGTATCAGTCAACTGAATGTGTCACCACACTTACATCTCTGACCTATCAACCTCGTAGTCTTCAAGGGGTCTTATTCAATCAAGTTGATGGGAAATCTAATCTTGGAGTCGGTTTCACGCTTAGATGCCTTCAGCGTTTATCCGGTCCGTTCTCGGCTATCCAGCTGTACCACTGGCGTGATAACTGGTGCACCGTAGGAACGTCCACCCTGGTCCTCTCGTACTAGGGGCAGCTCTCCTCAAATTTCCAACGCCCACAACAGATAGGGACCGAACTGTCTCACGACGTTCTGAACCCAGCTCGCGTACCGCTTTAATGGGCGGACAGCCCAACCCTTGGAAGCGAATTCACCTCCAGGATGCGATGAGCCGACATCGAGGTGCCAAACCTCGCCGTCGATGTGAACTCTTGGGCGAGATCAGCCTGTTATCCCCAGGGTAGCTTTTGTCCGTTAAGCGACGGCCATTCCATTCTGCACCGCCGGATCACTAACGCCGACTTTCGTCCCTGCTCGACCTGTTTGTCTCGCAGTCAAGCACTCTTCTGCGTTTGCGCTCGATGAATGATTTCCAACCATTCTGAGAGTACCTTTGCGCGCCTCCGTTACTCTTTGGGAGGCGACCGCCCCAGTCAAACTGCCCATCTGCCACGGTCCGATGCCCGGATTACGGCACATCGTTAGAATTCCAGTTGAATAAGAGTGGTATCCCAACGGTGACTCCCCTGAAACCAAAATCCCAGGTTCATCGTCTCCCACCTATCCTGTGCATATCCAACCGAAACTCAATAGCAGACTACAGTAAAGCTCCATGGGGTCTTTCCGTCTAGTTGCGGGTAACCTGCATCTTCACAGGTACTAAGATTTCACCGAGTCTGCTGCCGAGACAGTGCCCAAATCATTACACCTTTCGTGCGGGTCAGAACTTACCTGACAAGGAATTTCGCTACCTTAGGACCGTTATAGTTACGGCCGCCGTTCACTGGGGCTTCGGTTCAAAGCTTCGCCTTGCGGCTAACAAATCCCCTTGACCTTCCAGCACCGGGCAGGTGTCACCCCCTATACTTCGTCTTGCGACTTAGCAGAGAGCTATGTTTTAGTTAAACAGTTGCTAGGGCCTATTCACTGCGGC
>JNJQ01000095.1 GCA_000701725.1 Erysipelotrichaceae bacterium NK3D112 | reverse complement strand
ACTGGTTTCAATCAATATCATTTAGCTTAACTGAATGACATTGGCTGTAAAGGCCCTTTTTAATTGATAAATCTTTTCAACGGACGAAAAAAGGGATATGATTTATTCACACCAATAAGGAGGAAGTATAATCTATGGTTTTAGTATCCGCTAAGGAAATGATCGAGAAGGCTCATGAGGGTCATTACGCAATTCCTGCATTCAACACAAACAACCTCGAATGGACAAAGTGCATCCTTTCCGCTTGCGAGCAGGCAAAGTCACCGGTAATCATTCAGACATCCGAAGGCGCTGCCAAGTATATGGGCGGTTATAAGATGGTTGTTGATATGGTCAGAGATCTCCATGATTCCATGGGCATCACAGTACCTGTTGCTCTCCATCTCGACCACGGTTCCTATGAAGGCGCAAAGACATGCATCGAACAGGGTTACACATCCGTAATGTTCGACGGTTCTCACTTCGATTTCGAAGAGAACGTTGAAAAGTCCAAGGAAATCATCGCTCTGGCTCACAGCCGCGGTATCTCCGTAGAGTGCGAAGTCGGCGGCATCGGCGGAACAGAAGACGGTGTCACATCCAACGGTGAACTCGCTGATCCGAAGGAATGCGCTGAAATCGCTGCTCTCGGTGTTGACTTCCTGGCTGCAGGTATCGGCAACATCCACGGCAAGTATCCGGCAAACTGGGCTGGTCTGAACTTCGATCGTCTGAACGAAATCAACGAAGCAGTCAACGGCAAGCCGCTGGTTCTCCATGGCGGTTCCGGTATTCCGTTCGAGCAGACATCCAAGGCGATCACAATGGGCGTTTCCAAGATCAACGTCAACACAGAACTCCAGCTGGTCTTCGCTGATGCTACAAGAAAGTACATCGAAGCAGGCAAGGATCTCGAAGGCAAGGGCTATGATCCCCGTAAGCTCCTGAAACCGGGCGCAGACGCAATCATCGCCAAGGCAATCGAACTCTGCGAAGCATTCGGCTCCGCAAACAAGGCTTAATTGACAGCTTAAATCATCAATCCGGAAAAGGCCTGGAAACAGGTCTTTTCTTTTGCGTTAATTCACACATAAAATTCACACAAAAATGAACTGTAAGTATCATTAAGAAACTGAAATATCCTCATTAAACCGCTTACATATGGAAATAATGATTCTTAAGTGACAATTAATTGTCAATTAATGCAATTTAATTGCCAGAAAACAGACAAGAAGTTGCCAGATTATGTGAATTGATTGAAAAGGGTTTTCAAGACCGTTAAACTTCATTTGAAAGGGGAATTTTCATTATGAATGAAAAATTTATGAACGGCCTTCTTGCCTTTGCGGGTAAGATGCAGTCGAACAAGGTCCTTGGCTCCGTTAGGGACTCCTTCATCGACAACATGCCTGTCGTCATCATGGGTGCGTTTACCACCCTCTTCCAGTTCGTCCTTTCCGCTACAAAGGCTCAGGGTTATCAGATCTCCCTGGCTAACGTTCCGGGTTTCGGCTGGCTCGCAAATCTCTGGGATATGTGGGGCTACATGAACTATGGCTGTATGAACTTCATGGC
>JNJQ01000094.1 GCA_000701725.1 Erysipelotrichaceae bacterium NK3D112 | reverse complement strand
GCCTTCCATCGGTCCATTTGAAATACGCCTGAGCATATCCGTTTTTCTGCCATATTTTTCATCTCTGATGTAACGGAAAGAATTGACGATTGCCCGTTTATTGGATTCAAGAGTTGAGGCAATTTCTCTGAACATAGAAAGATCCGAGGAACGGTACTGTTTAATGATTTCTTCCAACTCAGATAAGGCACCATCCGGATCATTAACATGTTTTTGATTGAACTTGATATAGATTTCTTTCAGATCACGGATCTTTTTGAAGTTTGGATCCAATTCGAAAAATGATTTTTCCATTGAGGAAGGATCGAACCAGTAGCCACCTCTGCGGGAGGAGCGCCAGTAAGGCTCATAACTGATATCATCATGGTTTTTTAGAATGAACCAGTCATACTTTTCAAGGATCCGGAGTTCTCTGGACTTCTTGATCGTTTTATGACTGCTGTTCGTACGGTAATTCTTCTCATTCAGCTGTTCCTCATTTTTATCTTTGTATCTCCGTTTCACCTGATTGATATATTGCTTGATTTTACCGATGATCAGAGAGATGACATGAAAACTGTCAACGATGGACTCAGCATTCGGAAAGTAAGAGCGAGGGAATGCAAGATAAGGTTTATACATGTCTGAAATGATGATTTTGACTTTGGAACGTTCTTCCAGAGGAATATGAAGAAAGTAATCCTCAAAAGTCTCAGCGTGCCGGTTAGGAAGAATGTCAATAATCTGTCCGGAACAGAAGTCCATGATCACTGCAGCGTAAAGGTCCTCGTTATCGAATTTCATGTGGACTTCATCAATGGAAATGATTTCGCTGAATGGAAGTCTCGGCAAACTGACATACTGTAAAAATGTTTCGATGACATAAGTGTCTGAAACATTGAGCGCTCTGGCAACTTGTCTGGCAGTCACATTAAGATCTTTCATTTTGTCCAGGATCATGAGAGGAACAAGATTTGAATTTCTTTTTCTGTCTTCCACAAAAGTAAAATGATCATGATCATATGCACCGCAGACATCGCAGTGCCATTTGCGAACAGAAACAGCGAGGACAAGCTTGAAGCCGTCCTGGAGGATCGAGTGATTAATCTGCTTGATGCGCGGGCCTTTGGATTTCATTCTTGAGCCGCATGAAGAACAGTACATACAGCAGTCTTTCTTTTCGATGAAAACATACTTGGTGTCATCATCTGTGATGACATCTGTAACCTTGGCGGAGGGGTCTCCCAGGCTGATTAAATCTGATATATAATCTGTCATAGTCTCCTTTCATTTGAGTGTAAGCAACTAAGATGATAGGAAAAGACAGGACAGGATGCAAACATACAGGAATGTAGTGGCTGCGTCCTGTTTTTTATGATTGAGAAGACATACTACGATCAAGTACAAGTCAGATGACAGCAAAGCCCTCCTGACCGTCGGGGGTCGTTCCATCGGGCAGTCACCGCTGGAGGCGGGCCAGCCCAATTCCACTCCAAGGAAAAAACGGCATCTGAATCAATCAGATACCGTTGATTTTAGCTATTCAGATCCGGTCCCCCATGAAGGTCCCCCACGAATGAAGTCCCCCATGGAATTTGGAGACCC
>JNJQ01000093.1 GCA_000701725.1 Erysipelotrichaceae bacterium NK3D112 | reverse complement strand
TCCTATATTTCTGATGGTATAGATTTGTTTATCAATTCGAACAGCAGATGATAGATTTGTGAAAACTCTTCTCTTAAAGGAGGGGTTAGCCGCTTATTGGTTTTGTATATATTGTCTTCTTTTGTACTGCATCATCACACCTCCGTGAATTATTTGCGGATGCCGCATTTTTTTCATGCATTTTACGGCTGATTTACTGATGTGACAGTTTTTTGCAGCATGAAAGCATGTGAGAATGTTTACTAGCTATACCTCCTCAAAAAGCAAATCCCGCCGGGATTGCAGCCGCATTCATTCTTATAATGCACAATGCTCTGAATCAGTCTCTTCCTGACAGCAGTGTCTGTGCCTTTTGTATTCTTCAGAAAACCGCAGAAGAAAACGGCCGGACCACAATGATCTGACCGTTCTGATTTTAAGCCTTCATGATTTCTCTGATTGTGTCATTCCTGTCCGGATAAGCTTCATCTGTTTTCGCAAAGATCTCCTCTTCACTCAGATTCAGTTCTCTGAGAGTCTTTATCAAAACTCTGATGCCGTTGAGAACCTCTTCCTCACGGCCTTCCTCGCGGCCTTCTCTTCTGATCGCGTCTTCCTTTTCCAACCAGTTCATGGCTGACCTCCGTACTTCCGGATCTGTTTTGATTTCTTTCACTGCCGCCTGGATTCTTCTGTAGAAGTCATCATTGAGCTCCTCATTCTTTCCGGTAAGCAGCTGAATGACCGGCTTCAGTTTTTCGGGTGCCTTCTCAATTCCTTTGTTTGTCAGAATACAGATCCTTCTGCCCTCATTGTAGTCACATTCCGGATGTTCGTAAAGTTTCGCTTCCGCATGGTAAATCGGTTCTTCATAGCCGAATGGATCATACGTGCATAAGAAAATGACATTCACATCAGGCAGATCAGCCGGCAGTTTGCTTCTGGTCAGTTGCGCGTCAATCATGGTCGCGTTATACCGGGCTGTTTTGGAAAATATTTTCGGCTTGTACCTGAACATTTCCAGATCATTGATACTTCCCGGTGTCTCTGTCACGATATCAAGGCGGACTCTTTTCTCATCCTTAACCCCGACGATGATCTCTTTTTCCGAATCCACATAATGGATTCCTTCGGTATCGATTTCAGGATCGATTCTGCTGATCAGCTCTCTGCATAATTCAATATCAGAAGTGAGAACATATTTGAAGATGAGATCGTTGGTGAAGCCGAGGGCTTCATATTTCTGTTCCAGTTCTTTCATAAGTTCCTCCTTGAGCCTTATATTTGCGTCAACCCTCGGAAATCTTCGCGCAATCAGAAAACTTCATTATTTCACTGGCGCAAATAATGTACAGAGAATTGCGGATAATGAAACCGTCAGAAGGAAGGAGCAAATGTATGAAAAACGAAATCGCCGTAAAACCCGAATCCCTGGTGTCACTGATCGATGAGAAAGGAGTCTCTGAGATCATCCGTCCTCTGGTGAAGGAGATTCACCTCTTCGATACCTATGTCGCAGGCACCTCTCATCTGAAAGATCCTTCCCCTTTGGCTAAGGCCAAGCCGGATGACAAGCTGATCCTCGTCAGGGAAGAAAACCGCTTTGATTACAATGCCATCGTTGTCGTCAATCACCCCGCCTAAGTTCTAGCGAACTATAGGCGAGGCTTGTAAGCAGGAAAGAATTACATACATTTCTGCTGTCAGGCCTGATTGATAAG
>JNJQ01000092.1 GCA_000701725.1 Erysipelotrichaceae bacterium NK3D112 | reverse complement strand
AAGGAATGCAATATATGAGGAGAAAAAAGCAGGAACGCATTCCTCCCCGCCCAAATCAGAGATTATGGACGGGGTCTCCTGCGTTCACTAATGAAAATGCCGCCGGCAGAAAAAATCCTGGAAGCTTATTCCGCAATTGCGGACAAAAGAATCATCATGCATGAAAACAGCGCTGAAGTCTCATCCAGCGACGGCACAAAGACATATACGGTGGAATGGGACGGAAACACATACGCATCCAGCGATCCGGCCACCTATTGGCAGGGCTATCCCGGTTATCCGGTGCTGGCGGTGCTCATGAAACAGGGAAAGCTTCCGCTGGATGAAGAAGCGGTTGCGTCCATGGCGCACATTCCGTGGAAAAAACTCAATGATGCGCATAAACGTGATTACGCGGCTGCCGCAGAGGAAGCACTTGAGACTGTGGAGAACAAAGAGAAAATCATGCGCCTGGCGCAGGAGGGCAACGCATTGCTTGCGGAAATGGATCTGGTGCTGAAAAGAAAACTGAAGAAAAAATGAAACGGTATGGCTTTCGCAAAAGAGCCATACCGTTTTGATGATCAGATCATTTCCGGATTCAGAGACTGCGCGATCTTCTGAAATGCATCATGGAACTGCGCGATATGAATGCCGTCAATCAGGCGGTGATTGACTTCCAGATTCATACCCAGAAGATACTTTCCGTTCTTTTCTTCAAACCGTCCCCAGGCAATGCGCGGAACGGAATCAGCGGGGTCTGTCATTCCCTCATTGGTCAGACCGGTGACTTTGATCCATGGCAGACAGGAGATGAAGATCAGCGCATCCGATTCCAGATCATAGCGGATGAATTCATTCTGGTTCTGTGCCTGGATGGCTGCCTGCTTACAGTAATCAAGGGGAGAATCATTCAGGGAAAGGGATGTGATGATCTGGAAGACTTCGCTGTTTTCCTTCATCGATGTGAAGCTGGGAAGCCTTTCAGACAGTTCATATATGCCGTCCTCACGGATGGTATATCTGAATGCCTGCACACTGTTCATGGCTTTTGAAACGGTCCAGATCATGGCGTGATAGAAGGAGACGCCGTTTCTTTTCGCGAATCTGTAAACCTCGGTGACATCCTCTTCATATGTGACGGACCAGAAGGGAGCGGATGTATGCGCAAAGTGCGTGTACAGTTCCTTCCGGTTCCAGTTTTCAAAGTCGATTTTTCTGTCTTTCATAATTCTGCTTGTTTTAACTTTATTTTGCCTTGCCGGTATAGACGGGATTGTCGGGATCCTCATCGGTATATTTGATGCGGATCCGTTCTCCTTCCGTGAATGTGCGGGTCACATTGGCAAGAGAACCTTCGGCGAAACGGCCGTCTTTTGTTTGATATACAATATGCACATCATCGTAGTATGTCGGATGTCCATCCCTGTAGATTTCGCGCTCAACGATGGAAGTGACCGTGGCCTCGGTTTCATATCCGTTGCGGCGCACGTTCCACTGGTACATCAGTGCGCGCAGAAAACTGCCCGCGACAAAGACAAACACAATCAGCGCGAAAGGATTCCGGAGTGTATCAAGAAAATCGTTCATGGAATCATCCTCCTGACAAAAGATTACCGCATATCCGGAAAACTTCAACGGCGGAAATCACAATTAAAAATATCGGTGATACCGACAAAAAAAGATTCAGCCGCTGGCCAATGTCATTCAGTTAAGCTAAATGATATTGATTGAAACCAGTTAAAAACAGAAAACCAGAAGCGCAAAAAGGTGAATCTTCAGCGGTTCTGG
>JNJQ01000091.1 GCA_000701725.1 Erysipelotrichaceae bacterium NK3D112 | reverse complement strand
ATTTCTCGCTTTACTGGAAGACCTATGCGTTATTAAAACCGCCTAAAAACAGGCGGTTTCACTGATAAGGGGCTTTCACTGAAAATTGAGCCTTCTCTGTTCAGCAGCCTTTCTCAATGCATATTTGTTCCAGGTACGTTTTCCCCCCTCTTTTTTTGAAAATGCTGTGCTGTACAGTATCAGCAGTCACAAAAAGGAGCGCGATATGACCTGAAAACAAATAAATTGAAAAGACATGAATCACAATCACCGCGTACATGGCCGGCTTCACCGGCGGCTCACATGAATGAACAGCCTGAAGGCTGAAGGAGAAAAAGATGAACCTGTTTAGAAGAAAAAACAACCTCTGGATCAGAGACAGACTCGTTTTCACAGAACGGATGGTCATGATCACCAATGTGATCGCAGATGAAATCAAAGCGGAGCGGTACAAAGCCGCCCTGAGCGGTGACGATTCCCGGCTGAGACATCTCAGACGCGACCTTGATACAGTTGCGGAAATGGTCAGTTTCATAGGCAGAACGAATTCAAAGGAAGAATTCATGAATGAATGCCTTGATGATCTTCGCTATTTCGAAAATGAATATATGAACTGAGGAGGAAAAGAAAATGGACAGAGAATTAAGCAGAGCAGTGGAGAAATCCACAAAGTACGGTCAGTACCTGACCCAGTCGGAGTACTACACAATGATGAAATATGCCAGTATCAACGGTCCCGACGGCAACGCCGCCCGCGATGCCCTGGCATCATGCAGGTATCTGAATGATGAGCCTCTGAAATATGTCACTTACCGTGACAGATATGCCGAGGACCGCTACGCACCATTGGGTCAGCAGCGGGTCGATACCGGCGGATGCTACATCACCTCAGCCTGCCTGGCCGCCCTTCGTCAGAATTTTGACGACGCGTGTTATGAGCTGAAAACGCTCAGACATTTCCGGGACACATGGCTGAAACAGAATTATCCTCATGAAATCCGGCAGTATTACAGACAGGCGCCGCTGGTTGTCAAAGCCATTGACCGCCTCGGGAATCACATGGATATCTACCGGATGATCTACGGAAACATGGTAATGCCTTCGGTAAGGGCCATTGAAAACAATGATCCTGAAAAAGCGCATGAGATTTACCGCAGATGCTATCTGGAGCTTGAAAGAACATATCTGAACAAAGGAGAAGAAAAATGAGAAACGAAGGAAAAGAGATCTACAACGCCCTGATCGGCAAAGACGAAATCTGGGACACAGTCCTGATGATCCGCAAGGAAATCATCAGCATGTTCGATATCTCCATCATGATGGACATTCCCTGCGACAACATACTGAACCTCACCCCGGTTCTGATGTTCATTTACCGCACAGCAGTCACGCATTATGGCTGCACATGGAAATACCATGAGATCGCATCAATGATGCCGTACTGGTGCGATGAAGTCACGGTCGGGCTCAACGATCTGCTGGACAGTCTTTCGATCAGCCACCGCCGGTTCAGACTGCATTATTCAGACGGATGCGCGCAGGTGATCTATGGCTGATCGGATATACCTGTTTGGACGGCATCTGAGTCCTGACCGTAACGGATTGCGCAATAAGACGGCTGTACCATAGCCGTGAGAAATTCACAAAACATGTATTAATCAATGTTATGACGATCTTAACGGCAGGCCATATACCGCATACCATCATCGGTTCCATCATTACTTAGTTCGATATATTAATCTAACAGTAAACAATTCTGTTGATAAAACTCAACTGGACTATAATGAAATAGCCAAATATAGAAATACTTAAGCAGCTATCCAGCTCTATGTT
>JNJQ01000090.1 GCA_000701725.1 Erysipelotrichaceae bacterium NK3D112 | reverse complement strand
AAAGTCTTTAGGTAATATGTCAAGAGATATTAAATAAGGACTTTTAAAGAGTTCTTTGAAAAAGCGCATGACAAAAACAACTTTTCAGTGAAAAGCGGGATTTCAGATAAGTCTAGCTGGAAGCAGCCAGACAACGGTCGTCGAAGAGCTTGTTATTACGCAGCAGACCAAAAACAATTCTGACGAATTTACGAGAAGTTAAAACGAGTGCGCGCTTATGAGCATTTACTTTCACTTCGCTGCGTTTACGGTTGTAGAAATCGGCCAGAGTATCGTTATGACGGATGACAGATGCCGTAGCTTCTACAATATAGTAGCGAAGAAAAGAATTACAGCCGTTCGGTTGTTTACGGTGATCAGAGTCTTTCGGACCGGACTGTTTACGTTTCCATCTAAGGCCGCAGTAAGAAGCGAGATTGTCATCAGATGAAAAGCAATTAATATTACTTATCTCGGCAATCATTCCTGCAGCGAAAACCGGACCGATACCTTTGCAGGAAGTAAGGATTGTGTAGTAGTGATTATCCATACTTCCAACAAGACGAATGATCTCTTTATCCAGATGCTTCAGTTCATCCTGATAGCACTGGATAAGCCGGAAAGAAGAAGCCATGGCCATTGAGACAGAATCGGACGCCACTTTGTCAAGACGGAAGGAATCACGGGAAACCTTCTGCAGCAGTCTGGCGGTAGATTCCGGATCATCAAAACGTTTTTTTGAGGCTTCAGCGATTTTGGCAACCAGATCGGCAAGATCCGCTTGAACGATTTCTTCATTTGTGAGGAAATCGGTAAGCATGACAGAAGATGTTTTTCCGTAAATATTGGAAAAAGGTCTCTCATCAGGGTTGACTTTCAGAGCAGAAAACTTAAGGTATAAGTTGGAACTGAGGTATTGTTTTTCAATACCGAGCTGCTCTGCAATGTGCTTTCTTTGACGGGTGAGCCTTTGCAGGGCAATTTTTTGATACCCCATGACGGGTGGCAAATCCTTGCATTTTCCAATACGAACGTAATCAGCACACAGGAAAGCGTCTTCAGGATCGGTCTTAGACCGGTCAACAAATGTTTCCTTGTATTTCTCAATAAGCTTAGCGTTAACAGCAAAGACTTTTACGCCATGAGCCAATAGCCTGGCATCTGTAGAAAGAACAGAGGAAACGTGGATGTGATAGACATTGGTAGCTTCCATACAGATATGGATCTTAGTAAGTTCTGGATGAACGTTAAGAACATCAAGAAGCTTACAGACGATCTTCTCAGTACCGGAAGGAGAATTATCAAAAGACTGATTGAAAAACACATCCTGGTTGAAATTGATGGAGCACACCTGATTTGTTTTAAGACTTACGTCGATACCGACAAATAGTGTGGTAATAGGCATTGCAGGTTAACCTCCTTTCTAATTTGATCAAATAAACAGAGATATGCAGAGCTGAGTCCTAAGTGATACAGGTAAACATCAGCCTCGTAATAAGCACTCACCTCATAAGACGGTTAAACTGCTGCGTATCACCATGAGGGGTGCAACTTTAGTGTTAGAGCTTATAACTGTATCAGTAGGGTGCTGACTTTTAAAGCAGTCATCCAAAGATGCCGCAAGAGATAAAAGCACTTATCTACGTATCCTGTTCAACAGCATTATACGCAAAGGACTCAACACCCTGGCAGACGGGTGTAAAACAGTCTGCCTAGAAAGAGAAGATCAGGCAGGAACCCCGTCCGGTGGGCGGGAAAAGCCGATTTTCATTCCATCCCCTGCAGGGGATGGAATGAAATCGTCTTCTATATTCCAAATATCCTGATCTACAAGTAATATACGAG
>JNJQ01000089.1 GCA_000701725.1 Erysipelotrichaceae bacterium NK3D112 | reverse complement strand
GTAAAATCCTTAACCCAAAGAAAGTAATTCTCTCTGAATTTTTCGATTCTGTTCAACAGAGTGAATTCCTCATTGCCATAATAACTGCTTCTGTCTGCGCGGTTTTGTTTTCTTCCTTCTGTGAGAAGTGAATCAATCCTTGAATTGAATTCACTGATCTTCTGGTTATTGAAACAGTCTTTACCCTGTGCAGTCAGTTCCTTCCGCTCATGAATTGTTTTTGAAATGTGTTCACACATATCATTCGCCCAGCTGTGATTCAGTATCTGGAATACCTTCTGTAAATCCCTGATCAGATGTACATTGCACTCTATATTCCTGAAAATAAATGCCTTGTTGTAATTGACTGTATTGTGATCATGCATGACAGTTGTCATCTCATTGAGATACTGGAGTATCTGATCCTCAAGAATTCCATCCAGATCTTTCTGCGCATGGGCCGCATACCATGCAATCCTTTCATCTCCATAGAATCTCAGACAACCGCGCTTCTTATCAATCATAATCACTGTGTCATCCCAGTAAACAACAGGTCTTTCGATCAGAAGGTTTCTGAGATCTTCTCTGAACTTTGCAAGTAAAGAAGCTGCCCGTTTCTGAAGCTTTGCCATATAGCCATCACATGGATTCACATTGCCATCAGTGATTCCGGCAAGAAAATCACCGGCTTTGTTCATCGCAGTATTGCAGGAATTCATCAAAGACAGTGCTGTTGCCTGAACCATTGGTCCATATTGATTCTCTTCTTTCAGATTGTTCGGGATCGGTATATGAATCTCTTTACCGCAGCACCTGCATCTGTATATGCCGAAACGATGGCGACGTTTGACTGTCTTCACTTCAATATCGGTTTCATCCTTTGTGATGTCATTGCCGGTATATTCAAGTTCACAATCACAAAGCGGGCAGTTATCTTCGTACGGATGAAACGGGAACTCGTTGATCTCGTCATCACTGAACGATTTCAGATGTGCTTTCTTATGTCCTTTGACTCCGCCTCTGGGATTGCCGGTATTCTTTCTGGAATTGGGCCGTATCTTGTCTTTGTTAAGCGGAGTCTTTGCGGTGGAGATACCGCTGTTTGTGCTGTCTGTGTTCAGAAGAGCTTTCAGCCGTTCAATCTGGAAGCCTCTGTCGTTGTACTTCTTCCGGAGTTCATTGATTTCTTCATCACGCTCTTCAATCCATCTGTTCAGACGCTCCACATCACAATCCCGCTGCTCGAGTTTTCCTTTGAGTAATTCATTTTCCGATAATAAAAGCCGGTTTCTCTCATTCAGGCGGTCATACTGTGCATTGATGTGTATGATCTCTCTGTCTTTGGAAGCCAGCTTCTTTTCATATTCAATTATGAACTTCTGATATATTTCACCGGATTCGAAATCCTCGACCCTCTTTCTGAGCTGCCGCAGTTCATTATGGGTTTTCATATCCGCAGAATAACGATTAAATGCCATAACAGCCTCAAACATATGAGCATATACCCTCATATTTCTTGACTTTATTATCGCGTATTTTACAATTATATTCAACCGATGTTGTTATTATTTCGGTACAATATCAGTAAATACAGAGGCCTTATGAGTGTGAATCAGAAGATCCGTGTGATGCGGAAAAAAAGAAATATTACAACCACCAGACTGGCTGAAATGCTCGGTATTTCTCAAAGCTCCATTGTCAGATATGAGAATGGTTCTGTTAAGTATGTGCCGCAGGAACTGCTCAATCAGATGGCCGCTATTTTTGAGTGCCCGATTGAAGAACTTACTGAAGGGGATGACAGATATTCCCAGAAGAAAGACAACAGCAGGAAGAGCTTTACATTGTCAGAAGATGAACATGATCTTCTTCTCAAATACAGAGAGTTATCCCTCAAAGAAAAGACCGCAGTCAAAGGCCTCTGCGATCTTCTCATTTCTCATAATTAATCATTTGGCTTCACAGCTGTTTTCAACAGGCTGTGAATAGTAAC
>JNJQ01000088.1 GCA_000701725.1 Erysipelotrichaceae bacterium NK3D112 | reverse complement strand
TTGAGATCTTCCTGTGCAATATTCAGGTAGAAGTTGATTCCGATCTTGCCATCAAGGCCAAGCGAGGAACCGTAAATGCCGACACTGGTCTCCAGAACAGTAACTTTCACACTTGCATATTTACCGCTTGCGGCTGTCGCTTTGATTGTTGCGGTGCCTTTACTGACAGCAGTAATGATTCCATCTGAATCTACTGTCGCAATTTTATTGTTCGATGATGTCCATTTAATTGTTTTGTTTGCCGCATTCTCAGGATAAACAGTTGCGGTTATCTGTATCTGCCTTCTTTCGATCAGTTCAACCTCAGTATGGCTCAGTTCTACCAGCTCAGCTTTGATTTCATCCCAGCCTGCTTTCAGTGTCATATTGCTCATAACACCGTTTCTGAATGCATATTTGAATGTGCCGTTATACCAGCCGGTAAATACATATCCCTCTTTGACTGGATCTGCCGGTCTCTCCAATACAGTTCCTCTTTCAACTGTCTGATATGTTTTTTCTTCACCGTTATCACTGTCAAATACAACTTCATAATAACCTGTCTTTACAGTGACTTTGCATTCCGCTTTTATTGACGGGTTGCTTCTGGAAACTGCTGTGACTGTTGCGCTTCCTGTATTTGCCGCTCTGATTCTGCCGGTATTGTCAACACTCAGAATATTGCTGTCAGAGGAAGACCATTCAACCGTCGGATCACTGCAGTTTTCCGGAAGTGCTGTTACTGAAAGCTGATACTCTTCACCCGCAGCCATTTCAATTTCCGTCTCAGAAATCGTTATTGATTCTGCATTTACATAGGGTATCTGTTTCTTCCAGCAGTTCTCCGGACTGAATGTGCAGTTGCTTTCACTGTTTTTCAGACTCAGTATATTGAACCGGTTATTACCGCCAAAATTGACTTCCTGTTTTTCTGATCCATTAAGTACTTCTGTATGATTGCTTTCACAATACAGATTATATTTATACAGTGCTGTTACATTTCCTCCGAAGTACATAATGCCATTTGTCATACTTGATTTGTTTTTGGAGTTTGCATAGAAATCTCCTGTCACTGTCATACGGTCTTCCGGCAATGTCATATTGATAATGCCTGCTCCGATTGTTCTGACATTTTCAGTATCCACAGTACCGCTGTAACTGTCATAATTTCCATTCACAATTACCGCTCCCTGCGAAAGTTTTAAAGTTCCTGTTGTATGAAGCAGATTCCCGTTCACAGTCAGACAGCCTTTATTGATGTTATATACACCCGTACCGCTCAGTTTCAGATCTCCGTTTACTGTCAGTGAATATCCATTCAGATCAAATGCGTTATTGATAACTGCATTTGATGTGCTGACCTCTCCATCTGATACCAGTTTTGTGAAATTGAATGGCCCGCCTATTATCACATTCGGATTTGCGAATGAAACTTCATTCAGCAGTGCGGATGATTCTGTCTGGACAGTCTGGTTATTCTTTCCGCCGAATACCGTTGTATGAGTTTTTGAAGCCTTGATATTGGAACCGATCAGTTCAACATTGCCATTCAGTGTCAGTATGCCTCCGGTCAGTGTCGCAGCTCCTCCACGATAGTAGAAATCTCCTTCCACCATCATTCTGGCATCCGGATGGTCCATCTTCAGTTGTCCGGTTCCTGCAGGCTTACTGCCGTCATCTGCCAGTGTTCCTTTCCAGTTTTCATAATTGCCGTTGATAACAACTTCACCGCTGTCCAAAGCCAAAGACCCACCGGTATGAATCAAATTTCCGCTGATAATAACCTCTCCGCATCCCACGTTCAGCACACCATTTGTTTGATACAGATTGCCGTTAATCTTCAGTTTACTGTTATCTATATTGTATTGACCTGATGCAGCAGCACTCAGTTTCAAGTCACCATTTACAGTCAGTGAATGTCCGTTCAGATCAAAGGATTCACTTATTCTGGCGTTTGATGTGCTCTTTATATCCGCATCAGCTATAAGCTTCTGGAAATTGAA
>JNJQ01000087.1 GCA_000701725.1 Erysipelotrichaceae bacterium NK3D112 | reverse complement strand
ACCGGGTATCCTTCAATTTCAGAAGGCACTGTCACACTCGAGGCACTTCCGGTATATTTGGTGATGGTCACTTTATTGTTGCTGACGGTATATTCATAATCACCGCTTACCGAAGCCTGTACGGAGGCTGTTTCAGGCTCAGCATGAACTGGTGCCTCTTCAGCCTGTTCCGGCGGTGCTGCTTCTTCTGCCTCAATCACTTCCTCTGATATTTCTTCTTCAGATATTTCTTCTTCAGATATTGTTTCGGCAATATCTGTTTCATCGCTTTCTTCCGCATGAATAACAGTAAAATCCAACTGTCCCAGAATCATAATGAATGAAAGCATATAAAGAATTGTTTTTCTCATAAGTCCCTCCCTTAATGGTACTTATAGCAGTTCTACAGTTATTGTAACCAAAATAGTCAAAGCGGCGCCAATATATTTGCGCTGCTGTATTGATATGTTCATATGCATGTATTTTTTGAAGCTTCGCTGTGTATCAATCAGCTGTACAGCATTTCACTTTTCCGGATTCGTACGTATATTAAAAACCCAGCCGGGTTATCCCCGGCTGAGCCAGTTCATATCAATATCAGCTGTTGAAATACTCAATCGCCTGCTGATTGTAGAGATACATCGCTCTGCACATGTTCTGTAACGGGATCTTGTCCTCCGCTGTCAGCTCAAGTGCTCTGTATGCATATGACAATGCACAATACTGGATTCCGAATGTCGTATTTCCGTCTGATACTTCTATCGTATTCTTATTGCCAAGATCTCTGGCTGCGATATCTGTCTTCTCGATGTAATACTGGCTTCCTGATTTCACCGGTGTTACTTCCTCTCCATCCATCGTGAATGTGTAATCACTGATCTGATGTGATGCATCAATCTTGAAGTACAGTCTGTATCCGATCATATCATCCAGCATTGTACTGCCGCCCACATATGTAAGTCCTGCTACCTCTGTGCTTGTCTGTACTGCCTGATACGGTTTCAGTGTCTCCAGTGTTACTGCACTGACATCCTTTATATTCAGTACGTCATCTGTCACATGATAGTCAAAATAGATCTGTGTATACTTGCCATAGTTGTCCAATACTCTGGATAGCTTCTTCGTTCTGTCTGTTCCTGCTTCCTCTGCTCTTGCAAAATAATCAGATGCGGAGAACGGATAGCCTTCCGTATAGTCTGTTTCATCTTTGGTCAGCTTTATCTTGTTGCCATCTGCGTCTTCCACTGTGAGAGTCACCTTGTCTCTCATCTCTTTGGCAGCGACTGGATATGCGAACATTCTTAACTTCTGTCCTGATACTGTGCTTGCCTTGCCTTCGGATGCGGGTACTGTCATTCTTTGCCCGTTCATTGTCATGGCAACATTCAGATATTCAAGCTCTTCCTCTGCAATATTCAGATAGAAGTTGATTCCGATCTTGCCTTCCAATGCCAGTGAAGATCCGTATACGGATACTCCCTTGCTTGTTACAGTGATGACAGACTGTGTGGTTAATCCCGATTCTGTTGTGGCTGTGATAATTGCAGTGCCTGTGCTTAATGCTTTGGCATTACCGTTTTCATCGATTGAAACAACGGACTCATCCGATGATACCCAGAAGATGGGATCAGTAGCGTCTTCAGGTGTGTAAGTAACATTCAATTGTTCTGTACTGCCCAGCATTACTTCTTTTTCAGCTGGAAGTAAGATCGCTGTTGCGGCAGGATCCATAAAAACATAAGGAATCTTATTGTTGACCGCATAGTTATGTGCTGCTGTATTTCTGTAAACATACAGCGTCAGATTGGGATTGCTGTTGAAAGCATTTGTGCCAACTTCTGTTATTGCTTTCGGGAGATATACCTCTGTCAAACCGGTATTATAGAATGCATATGCTCCAACTTTCTGTAATGTTGAAGGAAGATGGATTTCATCCAGTGTAAGGGTGTAAGAAGTTGGACTGTATCTGTTGTCATAACATGC
>JNJQ01000086.1 GCA_000701725.1 Erysipelotrichaceae bacterium NK3D112 | reverse complement strand
ATCCCGGCGAATGCATATTATGGAGCAGGCAGTCTGAAATATGCGATTCTTCCTTCCACACTGACTTCCATTGGTAACAATGCGTTCAGAAACTGTGAGAAATATGCATATGCTATCATTCCTGAAAATGTCAGAACAATCGGCAGTTATGCATATGATGGATGCACACAGCTGAGATTTGCACAGATTGAATCTATGAATATCGAAATCGGAACAAAAGCATTCAATAATGTTCATTATGAATTTGCGTTGATTGCACCGAAGTATTCAAATGTTATTGAATATGCTGTAACAAATAATCTCAGATTCGTTCCGATCGATGTTGTTAAGCCTTATACAGTTATTGATTATGACAATACTGTTTATACAAATAATCATCCAAACAGATCGAATACAGGTTATGTGGACCTTGTGCTGAATTACAGATTCAAGGATGAAGACTATGCGAAGATGTCTGATGTCAAGCTGAATATTCTTGTCAATGACAGTACTAAACTGTATGACGACAGTATTTATCTGAATGGACAGCTGACAAGTGGATACACATTCTCCAATAACATATTGTCCGTACCTGTCAGTACACAGGAAGGCGAACTGAGAATGATTATCAACCAGACATCAGCTGCTAGATTCTTCAGCGTAGCCAAGCTTTCGTGGAAGGAAGATGGTGTTCCGAAGAGCGAAATCATTGATTACATTTATGATGAACTGCCATCGGTTTCTGTCTCTGTTCCTCAGAATGTCAATTCCGAAACGCTTAATGTCACCGGTTATGCGCCGGCAAAATCAACAGTTAAGATTTATGTGAACGGTGTCCACAGTGCAACTGTTACAGCTTCCAAAGCCGGAACCTACCAGGCTGCAGTAAAGATTACACCGGCTGAAGGACAGACATATACAGTCAGAGCTGTTGCGGAAGCTGAAGGAACTGCGATTGAAAGCACAGCGAAAACGAAGTATACCGGTGATGCTTCAGTTGTCACCAGCTTCCAGCTGCATTATGGCAGACGGACAAATGAAAGCGTATATGAGCTTACGGACCCGAATACCATCAAGAGAACTATCCGGTTCAGGCCAACAGATGAATACAGATTCACGGTGGAAATTACAAATCCTCAGAATGTTTCAAATGTCTATGTCATCAGTTCCAGAAACGGTGTCATGAAGATCCTTGAGGCAGTCTGGAATTCAGCAGCCGGTGTGTATGAGACATCCGGCAAGTTTGATCCTGACAATATGAATTATGTTCCGGGAACACTTTCTGTCTTCGTTGCCATGAAAGACGGCACAACCGACTATTATGGCAATATCAGTCTTACTGATGAAAAGTATTTCGGCGAAATACCTGACAGTATGACCGGTGCACAGACAGGTGAAGTGACATCCAGAACGGAAAACGGAGTCACGATCAAGTCGACAACCATTACACTCAATGACGAAGATCAGGCAAAGATTGATGTTGAATATACAGAACAGACATCAGTCCAGAATGAATCAACTCTGGTGAAGAATGGTTATACAAAAGTGACTGACAGCAAAGGCAACATCGGCTACGTCAAAGTCGAAGTAACCGAAGGATCAGTGAAAGAGTACACATATGATGTAAAGACAAAGAAAGTCAGAACAGTCACAATATCCACTGACAGCGGCAATCTGCCGGCATTATGGGGATATGATCCGGAAGGAAAGATCGGTCCGATGAACTGCTCGCTTGCAATGTATGAAATCATGAATTCCAATCTGAGTCCTGAATATAAGGAAATGGCATTGCAGCAGTTCTATCTGATCAGAGATCTGTATCTGACCGAAATGGCAATCGTAATTGCATATTTCGCGATCGGACTGGCAATTCCGGAAATCACAGTACCGTTATTATTGATCAACGATGCTGTATACCTGTCACTGATTGCCTACTACCATGGGTATATTGCTCAATACAACATCCCTTGGAGCGGCTTAAGAGATCTTCTCTATAAGTATTTCTATGAAATGTTTAAAGATCTGATCACCCTCAGATGGGCGATTGATCCATCCGGAACAA
The DNA here is from genome assembly GCA_000701725.1 of Erysipelotrichaceae bacterium NK3D112. Classification (GTDB taxonomy): domain Bacteria; phylum Bacillota_I; class Bacilli_A; order Erysipelotrichales; family Erysipelotrichaceae; genus Bulleidia. The sequence continues at coordinate 211 of JNJQ01000086.1, read as the reverse complement.
TCTACGAAGGTGTAACGGCAAATACCCTCGAAGGTGTAACCGCAACAGTTTATTACAAAGATCCGGAAACCGGAGAAGTAACAGAATGGAATGCGGATGAATACGATCAGATCAACCCGATCATCACAAATTCAGACGGAACATTCTCATGGGATGTGCCGGAAGGCTTGTGGCAGGTAAAAGCAGAGAAAGAAGGATATGAAACATACTA
>JNJQ01000085.1 GCA_000701725.1 Erysipelotrichaceae bacterium NK3D112 | reverse complement strand
CAGTATTACATTGAGAAGACAGATATCGCAGCGAAAGATCTAGGAGTTAAGAATACGGTTGAAGTAACAGACGGAACAAATACATTCGGAATTCAGTATTGCGCATTGTCGTATGCATACAGAGCACTGGAACTGACAGCGGAGGACAAGATCCCGTTGCAGAACATGTGCAGAGCGATGTATCTGTACAATCAGCAGGCGATTGAGTATTTCAATACGAAGTAACCGTAACCCAAACAGACAGGTCCGGGAAAAAATCCGGATCTGTTTTCTTTGAGAAGTATTCAAGATTCTGGGTTTTTGAAATAATGATATAGACAGGACGGGTTATGTTATGAAGAAAAGCAGAATAGGATTGTTTGTTTTATCTTTGATTTCTTGTTTATCAATACTTTTGACTTCAGCGGTTCAGGTTAATGCGGTAACAGAATATGACAGTGCATGGAAGCCTGCGATATATGCGTACAATGGTTTTAATAACAGACTTGCGTCAGGAACTATTGGATACAGCGATAAAATATTGATGATAGACGCAAGGATGGAAGAGCCGGATCCTTCGATTGCCAAAGTGTCTGCAGCCCTTGCAGCAGGGGCATATCGCCCAACGGATGAATTCAATGACAATGATGATGTCAATGACACTCTTAAAGGCATGGGGTATACAATTCTCAGAAATGTGAATTATGACAGACAGTCCTCATATCTTGATAATGATTTTGTGGCATTTACAATTGCCTCCAGGCAAATTCAGATAAATGGTGAGGATTATGTTGTTTATTGTATCCCTGTAAGGGGGACCGACGGCAGAGAATGGTACAGTGATTTCAATCTTGGAGATACTGGCAATCATGAAGGCTTCTATACAGCTGCCCAGGAGATTTTTCAGGTGCTTGAAGGAATCATGAACAATGATGCTTATGACACAGAACACCGTATTCTCTGGATTACCGGTCACAGCCGGGGGGCGGCAGTTGCCAACATTGTAGAAGGGGAAATGACAGCAAGCGCTGACTACGCATTGCCTGAACATATTTTTGGTTATAACTTTGCCTGTCCTTCAATCAGCAGGAATGAAAGTGTTACCGGCACTGATTTTCATAACATCTTCAATTTCAATAATATCGGCGATCTGATTCCTTTATTGCCAATGGCTGAGTGGGGTTATACAGCTTATGGGCAGAATCTGTATCTGGATGTCAGTCAGATTGATAATGTGAAATTTCAGATAAAAAACAATTCTGATAGAGATTATTATGCGCCAATGACGCCTGAGGGTTATCAGATGAGTTTAAATCTGATAGCAGCGGCAGAGGACAGCTTTCACGATAAGGAAATGGATATAGCTCTGTTTATTCTGGCTGCATATCTGGGCGGGGACCTGAATGTTAATGAAGGTCCTTTAGGTTTGGGACGTTTTTTAAAGACATGTTTTGAAAAACTCGGTAAAGATCTGAACGGTGATGCCATGGGTACACTGCTTGCGATTGCTGATTTTTTTGTGACCACAAATAGCAGCGTGGCTGCAGTCGCCGGCTTAGTGGCATTTCTGGAAGAAAGTCTGAAAACATTGAATGGATATCGTATGGAGGATAATTGGGAAGAATTGATATCTCAATGGTTTGCTGTAACTTCAAACAGTGAAAAACTGGCTGAAGTATCTCAATATCTCATGTTTTACGGGATTGGAACAATCACAACTGTGTCCGGTGTGTCACTTGCATATGATCAGTTGAAAGCAGTGGTTGATAAGTATGAAAAAACAGCGGAAAGAATTGCCGGTATTATGGGACTGTTCTATTCGACTGATGGAAAACTGCTGGAAGCTTTTGAATACGGACATCATCCGGAGACATATGTCACCTGGATTAATTCCATGTATCTTGGCTATAAAGGCTGGAATGAATATACAGATGAAATTCCCGTGTTTAAGAATATTAAATCCATTGACGCATATTGCTTTGCCAATGTGCAGAAGGATGTAAACCCTGCATTCTTCAATGAAGATCCCAGTCAAATAGGGTATTTTGGAGAAATGGCTCTGTATAATAACAAAATTACAGAACTGACTTTATACAAAGAAACTGATTATGCTGGAGCCAAAGCGTTCGGTGATAATAAATTGTTGGAAAAAGTAACGCTGCCGGTAGACTCACTGGTAACAAATACAAGAGCATTCAGCGGGTGTGAAAACATTGAGACATTGATATATACACCGGGAGAAACCGGAATCATGCCTGAACAGTTAGATTATT
>JNJQ01000084.1 GCA_000701725.1 Erysipelotrichaceae bacterium NK3D112 | reverse complement strand
CTGCCTTCAACGCTGACGATAATCAATGAATATGCGTTTGCCGAATGCTCCACAATGACATTTGTTATCATTCCTGAGAACGTTGAAAGCATTGCATATAATGCATTTGAAAACTGTGTCAGATTACGTGAAGCTCAGATTCTGTCAAATAATATCCGGTTTGGAGACAGAGTATTTAATAATACACATTCTGAGTTCACAATTGTTTGCCCGAAATACTCCACCGCAGTGGAATATGCTGTTCTTAACAACAAGAGATTCGAACCGATTGATACAGTCAATACAAATGGGGTTATTGATCATTCCAATACTATATATACAACAAACAATTCAGTAAGCTCCAATACAGGCTATACTGATCTGCTGCTGAACTACCGGATTAAAGATGAGTCTTTTGAATCCATGAGTGACATTTATCTGAATCTGGCTGTCAATGATAATATCAGGATTTTTGATGACAGCATCTGGCTGAATAATGAACTGATCAGCGGCTACTCATTCAACGACAATATTCTGAGCATTCCTGTTGATACACAATCCGGTACGTTCAGAGCGGTTGTCAGTCAGACATCATCTGACCGTTTCTTCACCGTGGCAAAGTTTACCTGGAAAGAAAACGGCGTAAACAAGTCTGAAATCGCAGATTATATCTATAATGAAAAGCCGACTGTCTCAGTGTCCTTACCGGCTAATTTCAGCTCGGATACATTGAATGTCAGCGGATATGCACCGGCAGGCAATACGGTCAATCTGTATCTGGACGGAGTGTTGAACCAGACAGTTTACGCAAACAGTGCAGGCGCATATAAGGCATCCATCAATATTTCCAATCCGGTTAATGGAAAGACATATATTGTCAGGGCAGATGCTGCATATGAAGACAGTACTATTTCCAGCACTGCCAAAACAAAATACAGAACCGCCGCTCCGGAAGTGACAGGTCTGAAAATGTATTATTGGTACCATGACAGTGCCATGAATTACAGTGAGAATTCTGTAGACCTGACTGATGCGGAAGATCTGAAAAAGACAATCACATTCAATCCGAACTGGGATTATCGTTTCAGCGTGCAGATGACCAACGCTCAGAATGTTGCGAATGTTTATGTCGTATGCACAAGAAACGGAACCACTAAAATGCTCGAAGCTGTCTATGATGAGGCTTCAGGTGCGTTTGTTACAAACGGAAAGTTTGATCCTTCCAACGATAATTATGTACCCGGAACAATCACAGTTGTCTTTGCAGAAAAAGAAGGACTGACCGACTTCTACGGTGATATCAGCAAAGATGATGATGATTTCTTCAAGAATATTCCTGAAAACCTGATCGGAGCCAAGACTGATCCGGTTAAAACTGAAGTCAAAGACGGTGTAACCACAAAGACAACAACGATCACACTGAATGATGAGGAGCAGTCAAAGATAAATGTTACATATACTGAACGGGATTCGGTTCAGAATGTTGCAGCGCTGATTGCTGACGGCTATGAGGAAGTGGTCGGAGCCAACGGATCACATGCCTATGTGAAAGTAGAGATCGATAAGTACACGGTTAAGGAAACTGTCTATGATAAGGCAAGAAACAAACTGATCGAGACTCTGATCACAGCAAATGACGGTGAATATCTGTTTGACATGTACGGCTTTGCGATGGACGGTATGATCGGGGTAATGAATTGTGCGATGATTTACTCTGAAATCATGAGTCAGCCGATGAGTCAGGCAGAAAGAGAGGCTGCCCTGAAACAGCTCGAAACTGTTAAGGAATACTATGCGATGCAGTTATTCTCAGAATATGTATTCTTTGTTGCAGGTGCGATGTTCCCTGAACTTTCAGTTCCGCTTATGGTCCTTAAGCCGCTTGTGAGTAAGACAATACTTGAATTCTATAACGAACGGCTCAGCGGCCGTGATATAGGCTGGTATGGTTTCAAAGCCCTGTTCTTTGAAAATGTCAAAGAAATCTTCAAAGGCATTTTGAAATTCATTATTGATCCGTCCGGAACAGTGTATGAAGGCGTAACGACCAATACACTTGAAGGAGTGACAACAACTGTCTATTTCAAAGATCCGGAAACCGGAGAAGTAACAGAATGGAATGCGGATGAATATGATCAGATCAATCCGATCATCACAAATTCAGACGGAACATTCTCATGGGATGTGCCGGAAGGCTTGTGGCAGGTAAAAGCAGAGAAAGAAGG
>JNJQ01000083.1 GCA_000701725.1 Erysipelotrichaceae bacterium NK3D112 | reverse complement strand
TTAGGAGACATCTTTTGCTCATTACCAATCGCAGTCGGTCAAATAAGAGAAGGAATGAACTTATGAACCCGTATATCGGATCAAGGATATACGGGTTCTTTGCTATATCAGAATGATTCACCTTTTGACTGATGTTTGTATGCTTTCTGAACGGACAGGGAATATGATGGGTCTCCATTCTTTTTCCTGAATGGTTTGACGAATACCGGAAGCACTGTATAATCACCGACTTCATGGTAACTGTCCGGAGCGTAGTCATCAATGTAATATCGTTTATCATTAGCGTCTGTAACTGTATAAGTCACGATCTCTGTTGTGGGATTATCCGTAGGCACCATTCTTCGTGTTCTCTCCTGTATCGTACCGGCGATATATAATCCTGTGATCTGCTGATCTGTCTTTTTCATGATCTGTATTTCTCCTGGTTTCCTATAAACTCTTTCAATAAGCCGTAAAACTTCTTTCCAAGTCCTTTGATGTTCGTAAGATCACAAAGGTAATAGCTGTGAACCATCTGTTTTGCTGTATGGATATTACCGGAAATCAGAATCCTGACATATCTTTTGAATGCCGGCTCTTTATTTGCCAGTTCCTCAATTGAAATATCTATGACATCAGGCTCAGTCATCATTCTGTACTTTTCATAGCTGAACTCCTCACCCCGCAATGACATAAAATACAAAGCCACCGCAAGCTTTCTGGCAACTGCACTGATGCCTTTTTTCCATCTGCCGCTGTTCACAGCTATGTTGTATCCCCATCTTCCGAACGGTTCATTATGCTTTCTGACAAGATTGGAAGCTGCCATGCATAAAGCACTGTGCAGATCTTTACAGCCGCCTCTTTTAACAGTTGATGTAACTTTTCCGGCACTGACTTTTAAAGACGGATCCAATGAACAATAGGCTGCCAATGCTTTTTCATTTCTGAATCTTCTCGGAGTGACGATCTTTGCCAGCCATAATATCGCTGTCTGCTCTCCGATTCCCGGTGCTGTGCAAAGAATCTTCAACATCTGTCTGCCGGGTATCTGTGAATCGGCTGTTTCCCAGTTCATGGAACATACCATAGAACGTATACGCTTATCGTAGTCACGAACCAGTTCACGATACATGTCATACTGCATATACTCTTCAATGAAGACACACTTCACATTTTCTGGAATGCCTTCAGGACAGACATTGTAATGATCAGAAGGATCATCTGAAATCTGATCCTCAATCATTTCTCTGACCTTGGTATTTTTGGTGACACTTCCATCTCTGCCGAAGGTATAGCCGAATTTCAGAAGGGAATTGTTAATACGATTACTGGTACGTGTAGCCAGTCGGTTGAAATTATCTCTTTCTGCCAGTAACAGTCTGATCTGATCAACTTCGGATGAAGGGATGAATGAAGAAGGCCATATACCGGTCAGATCTTGTACGGCAAGCATTTTCGCATCCAGCACATCTGTTTTCTTTTTTGTTGACCCGGCAATGGATGGATTAATGACGCTCGGCATACCTTTCCATGCCTTCAATACAACGACATGATATACAGATGTGCTTTCGATACAGTAATGAAGTTCATCTGTAATGTGAACAAATGGAGAAGAATTGGTTTCTATAACTGAAACAACCCATTCTTTTGCATTGACTACGGACTGCCAGTCCGTATCAAACTGATTCCGGTATTCAAATACCGAAGGACCGTTTTTGACAAGAACGCTGATCTGAAGAAACCTGGAGTGACAATCTATACCGACTCCGTAATCTTTTGTGTATTGTATTTCAGTTCCTGTTTCCAGGACTTCACCGGTTTCGCTGTCACACAAAAACTCTGAATGATTCTTTTTAACCATGATGAAATCAAGCCGTCCTTTCACGGCTTCCCTGATATGGGATGATTGCTAAAAACAATGATTCAGTGCAGCACTGTTGTATCCTGAGATAGGAACGAACGAATTATTGTGCATTACGCAGTATCTTCTGTAACAATCACGGATCATCCCCGCTGACCATGCCATGACGGTTAAAGTCATGACATGGTACAATGAGGACGGCGGTATTGTAAGAGACAACACTCCTTTAGGCGCTCTGAACGCACGCAAGACCAACAACGCAAATACCGCAGGCCCAGTCTCCTAAAGAGTAATCAAAGTTACTAAAGGGGTCACCGAGCTCAGAATGTGTTTCCATATAAAGTATATATTCATACTTATATACCGTCAATATACTATCTTCTTGTGGTGTCAAAAATGCGTAAAACTCAAAAACAAATTGTAGAAAATCCTGTTATTCAAAGAATACTCGAGACAATGAAATCAAGAAGTGTAAAGCAGAATGAGCTTACAGATCACCTTGGATTAAGTAATGGGATATTCACCAAATGGAAATATGACGGCGGTGAATCATATATGAAATACATTGATTCAATCGCGGATTTTCTTCATGTTTCAAAGGACTATCTGCTTTATGGTGGAAATGAAGACTGCATAAAATTTGAAATTATGCCATCTGAAATCGAATTGATAAAAAAATACAGGAAGCTATCTGATAATCAGCGTTCCTATATTTCTGATGGTATAGATTTGTTTATCAATTCGAACAGCAGATGATAGATTTGTGAAAACTCTTCTCTTAAAGGAGGGGTTAGCCGC
>JNJQ01000082.1 GCA_000701725.1 Erysipelotrichaceae bacterium NK3D112 | reverse complement strand
GGTGCTATAAAATTGGACGGGATCAGCCATCGATGAAGCTCTAAGAAAAGCTGGATCAAGAAATAGTCCAAATAGGTTTAGAGCAGCACCAGGATGCAGTCACAAACAGATAAAAGACGACAGGCTCTGTCGTCTTTTATGGTGGAAATCACTTGTTTTTGGGTGAATCTTTAAGTTTATAGTGCTTGCGGGCTCTGGGAGTGTCGATAGGATTCAGATTGAAACTCACATCCTTGCGCAGTGCATATAAAACCCTGTTGCGGAATCTTTCCCAGTTTGCCATGGACATGGTTACTTTTTTGATCGTTTTGACAGAGGAGTTCTGCCGTTCAACGATCGCAGATGTGATTTTGATTTTACGGGACACCACATGGCCGTCCTCAGAGCTGACACTATATTCATTATTCACGACAATAAATGAATTGATGATTTCCTGGCGCCATGCGGCCATGGTATTGCCGAAATCAACCATGTCCTGGGTGGAGGCAGCCCTGAATTCTTTGATCAGTTTCTTAAGAGCTTTCTCAGCGGTGTCATAAGAATTGTTTTTATAGAAATCGTTACATTTATTCTTCAGATCAATCGCTTCGGTAAGCTCAGGATCAATGGATCTGATCAGGTCCAGCAGATCATAGTAATTGAGTTCCTGCTTAAGTTTATGGTTATACTTCCCGGGTCTTTTCGGATCAAAGAGAAGGTTTCCTTCGCTGTCTTTCGCATCGAGCTGCTTAAAAATGAGCCAATGAAAATGCTTGAGGAGATAATACTCCTGCGAATCAGTCTTATACCGTTTCATGACACGGATCCGGATTTTATCTGCTTTCCGATGCATATCCTGCTTGATGTGATAATGATCAGCGGAGAGCAGGGCTCTGGGGAAGAGCTCTTTTACAACAGACCTGTAAGTATTCCACATATCAATACCGACAATGCGGACATTGCGTCTTTCTTCCAGAGGGATCTTGCGGAAATATTCAAGAAGCACTTCCTTTCTTCTGGAAGGAAGAATATCAATAGGCTCGCCGGTTTCAAAGTCGACAAACATACAGACATAGCTGGAGTCCTCCGATTTGAAAGAATATGATTCATCAATGCACATATAGGTTGGCAGAGGAAGCCGTTTCATATCCACATGTTCATCGAATATGGAGGCGACGGTGGTAGGAGAAAGACCGTATCGTTTGGCAACGTTGGAAAATGTTTCGGCAGGATTTTTAAGATCTTCAAGGATATTGGTAATAGTGAGGACAGAAATTTTCTGGGCCTTAAAGACAAAAGGATTGTCTTCGTAGAAGGTTCGCCCGCAGCACAGGCATTTATATCTGTGGGCATGATATCTGATCACACAGGGTCTGCCGGCAATGTTGGAGTGTTTGATTTGTTTTACTGTTGTCTCTTTCAGACGCACATGGTCAAAACCGCAGTACTTACAATGAGGTCTGACATCAGGCAGTTCAACATCAGCACACAGTACATGATTGACAGTGGCGGCTGAAATTCGTTGGACATCTGTATTCTGGAGATTAAAGAATTCGAGAATGATATTCCCTTCATTTGTGACGGCATCAATCATGAGGTGAAAAACTCCGGGGAATTAACAGGACAGTGCAGCCATATGATCACTCTTGCGGTGATGGCGGCGAGTTCTTCATCATCAATCACTTCAAGGATGTCATCCGCAATGTGATCAGCCGACAAATAAGGATTAAAGAAACAGGATGCGCATTGTTCAATATCAGTGAAAAGACAGCGGTTTTCCGGCAAAGGGGTGATTACATAAGAGTGTAAAAATGACGAATCAGAACAGATGTTCAGAATGACAGGACAGTGATGAACAACCCTGGAATCAGCTTTGCAGGATATCCAGTCGGAAAGAGAGAGATCATCGGACCCGTTATCGACAGAAAAATCGAAAGAACAGGAAGAGTTGAAATGAGCGATACAAACAGTCATAGGTTCTCAATTCAGTTCTGAACATTATGAAAACATTGTTTTCCGCATACTGCCTGAAGCAGAGCGTGAAAAGATCAAAACAACGGAATCATAAAAGAACTTATCCTTTCCAAGCAAAGAATAAGCGCATTAAAGAGGCAGAGAAAGGCGGACCGTGTGGTGGCAGCTATAGCTGCCGCAGATGGTATCAGGCATCTGCATAAAATGAGTGTTGAAAGAAGAAATGCATTTTTCGAAGAAGCTCTCATCCCCCAAAGAAGCTTCAATCTCAGCTAAGCGCCGGCGCCATTTCTTTTTGAAATTTCTGAGTGTTGCCAGAATGTCGTTATAATCGATCAGAGGATTGGAGAGCATAACGGCTTCCTTATCCTGTACAGACTTTGCACAAATAATATTCACAGTTTCAATCATTGAAATCTGAGAATAAGGGACAATCGCGCCTGGCAGTAAAGCATGAGTAGATTGGCATTCAGGATTACGGCAGATGACTCTGCGGATTTTCAGATCCAGCTTATCCAGACAGTTCTGATTTTTGATTTTGCGATGGTAGTATCCGTGAATATCCATTCCTGTTTCCTTACAGCAGGGACAGGCAATGGACAGAGGATCGATAGGATTGATCAGATTGTTGTAGTAAGACTGTGTGATATTCGCTATCATTATGGTAAGAACAATAATCATGGTGAGATTGTTCAGAACGAAGAGATGGTTTCACATATCCTTGGGGGCAAGAATAGGAGAAAACCATCTTTTCTTTTTT
>JNJQ01000081.1 GCA_000701725.1 Erysipelotrichaceae bacterium NK3D112 | reverse complement strand
ACATAGAGCTGGATAGCTGCTTAAGTATTTCTATATTTGGCTATTTCATTATAGTCCAGTTGAGTTTTATCAACAGAATTGTTTACTGTTAGAATAATGTTTATGTTATGGGAAAGAAAATGATCCGCAGATTTTACAGATTTTTCGGCCGTGTGCAGGGAGTCGGTTTCCGCTATACCGCATATTATGCGGCAAGAAGCCTTGGCTGCACGGGATATGTGCGCAATGAATATGACGGCAGTGTGACCATGGAGATACAGGGCTCGGAAGAAGAGATTGACAGAGTGATTCAGGAAATCAATCAGAGCCGATTTATCCGCATCCACAAGATGGATGTGATTGAGATCAAAGTGAATCCGGATGAAAATGGATTTGATCCGCAGTGAGGCAGGATGAATAACAATGACATGTGTGTGCCATGCGCACAGGGACTGATCAATATCAGAGCGGGAGCGATCATCATCAAAGACGGACGCTTCCTCATGGTCCGCAATGATTCCTGTGAGTATCTGTATTCCGTCGGCGGCAGACTGAAATTTTCGGAAACAGCTGAAGAGGCGGTGATCCGCGAAACCGAAGAGGAAACCGGTGTGCGGCTTGAAATCGATCATCTCGGTTTTATTCAGGAAAACTATTTCAGAGGGGATATGCCGGCAAGTTACGGCAAAACCGTCTATGAGATCGCCTATTACTTTTACATGAAAGTTCCGGATGATTTTGAACCGGTATCACATTCTTATTCCAGCGACAATCATCCTGAATATCTGGTGTGGGCGAATGCGGATACACCGCTGAAGATGTATCCGGAATTCTTCCGCTATGCGCTGGATCCGGCTGAAAAAGGAGTGAGACATATTGTCAATGATGAGCGGGTGCGCATCGGCAATATTTATTCGGCCGTGATCGACAGACCTTACGGAAGCGCACATCCTCAATATCCGGATCTGATCTATCCGCTCAACTACGGTTACATCAAAGGACTTTACGGCGGGGACGGCGAGGATCAGGATGTATATGTGCTCGGTATCAAAGAGCCGCTTGAAGAATTTACGGGAAAACTGATTGCCGTGATTCACCGCAGGGATGATGTTGAGGACAAATGGGTCCTGGCTGAGGAAAACGCAGATTTCAGCGAAGAAGAAATCAGACAGGCAGTCTGGTTTCAGGAACAGTATTTCGATATTGAAATTCAGATGGATCAGAATTCAGCAGTGTGATTATTGATCTCCGAGTGCAGAATAACAGGTTTGAAATAACAAAAGGATTAACATGAAAAAAGCATTGCTCGCCATTGTGATGATGCTGGTATGCATCACATATATCATGATCAGGGGCCAGACATACACGATCCGGGTCGCAGTTGATGATCCGCAGATTACCGCAGAGGATCTGCATTTTCATTATGAACCCGTGCCGGAAAAAGATCCGCTTGTCAAAGCGGAAGTAAAAGACGGCTATCTTGAGGCAACCTTTACGGATCTTGCCCCTGGCAGATTGATTGTCGATGTGATGCATGGTGAAGATACAATTCATATCCTGATCCTTTTCGGCCATCCGGGCGGACTGATCACCTATGATGAATACTTCGGCGCGTGCAATGGAATGCGCATCATTCCGATCATGCTGTCGGCATATATCGCCATATTGCTCTATGGGCGGATCAGGAAATACATCATTCTGCGCAGACAGACCATGTACAGCTATCAGAATGTGCGCAACCTCGGTCTGATTCTGTTTCTGTGTGTGCTGTTATTGGAACAGCTGACCTCGCTGCTCAATTACCAGCGGATGATACAGACCGTATCAACGGCAGTCAATTCAGCACGCTCTCTGACTGTACTCACGTTTCCGTTCGCTTTTTTCGGCGCGATTTACCTGATCCGCTCCAATGTGACGCTGCTGAAAAAAGAAGGACGCACATGGCGCAATATGCTGGGTATTTTCCTCGGGATTTTATTGTGTTTCGGAACCCTTGCGCCGGGATTGATCGGTGAATATCTGCAGCGCTCAACCCTCATCGATGTCCATAATGAAAACGGCTTCTGGCTTTATGCGGAAATCGCCTTTGAATCTTTGATCTCTGCCGCGGTTGCTTATCTGGAATGCATTCTGATCGGCACAATCATTCACGCCCGCCGCGCCGCAAAGGCAATTCCATCCTTTGACCGCGATTACATCCTGATCCTGGGATGTCAGATCAGAGAGGACGGCGGCCTGACTAAGCTCCTGCAGTCAAGAGTGGACCGTGCCCTGGAATTCGCAAAAATACAGAAGGATAAAACCGGAAAGGATATCGTCTTTGTGCCAAGCGGGGGCAAAGGGGATGACGAGGTGATTGCCGAAGCGGAGGCGATGAACAATTATCTTCTGGAACAGGGAATCGCGCCGGATCATATCCTGGTTGAAAACAGATCGATCAATACGTATGAGAATTTCCGCAATTCACTGGAACTGATCAAAGAACACTCTCATGAGAGGCCGGTGAACATCGCATTCTCGACCACCAATTATCATGTGTTCCGCTCCGGCGTGCTGGCCCGCGGAATGGGCATTGACGCACAGGGCATTGGCGCTGCGACCAGAAGCTATTTCTGGATCAATGCCTTTATCCGTGAATTTGTCGCGGTACTCAATTCGGAAAAGAAGCTTCATGCCAGAATCATCGCGCTGATTGTCGCGGTCATGATCGCATGTGTATGGCTCATCTGGTTTTCCGCCACGATGAGATGATGATCGGGATGACCGTCTCTTCAGGACTTATAAAATATGAATATGCAATGGCAGGGGACATGTTTCTCCTGCTTTTTTCGTATGAGCCAATTCCTTTGCGTCAGACAGTGAAAGTGATAGGATTACTGTCATGAACAAAACAGAACCGGCAGTCAATCAGGTTAAAAAAGCATAAGGTGGTAATTTGCACTGCGTTGGTGAATAACCGCTTATTTACTGGATTTTTTAGACATCACATCGCGATATTTCACCACTCGTGTCGAATTTA
>JNJQ01000080.1 GCA_000701725.1 Erysipelotrichaceae bacterium NK3D112 | reverse complement strand
GGTAACACCGGTTAAATCGGGAAGCCAGTATTACATTGAGAAGACAGATATCGCAGCGAAAGATCTAGGAGTTAAGAATACGATAGAAGTAACAGACGGAGAGAATACATTCGGAATCCAGTATTGCGCATTGTCGTATGCATACAGGGCACTTGAACTGACAGCGGAGGACAAGATTCCGTTACAGAACATGTGCAGAGCGATGTATCTCTACAATCAGCAGGCGATTGAGTATTTCAATAACTGATCATAATCAGTGATATTTACAGGGCATGACTGCGAATCTGTATGGTCATGCCCCTTTTTACTGTCCAAAAGTAGTGATTAGCGAAAATGAAGTATTCTCAATGCAACTGTAAAATGTTTATATATGATTATTTTTCGACTAAGACATGAAAGATAATTATCAGAATAATCAGATGGAAAGAAACCGATAAAGGACTGGAATTCACCCATCGTCGGCAGAGAGGAAAACAGTATGCAGAAGAACATCAATATTTACATCCGGAGAGTTTTAAGCTTTTTCCTGGCAATTACTCTGATGACTCAAAGCTGTCTGAATGTAATTGCAGAAGAAACCGGCACAGAAGAAACAGTTGAGACTCAGACAGAAGAATCATCCGAGACTCAAGCTGAAGAAACATCTGAACCGCAGCCGGAAGAAAATGAGGAAATCATAACCGAAGAAGAAAGCGAATCTGATGAGGCTATTGAAGAAACACCGGAGAGCGAAGAGACTGAAGTTCTGCCTGAAGTTCATGAAACACAGGAAGAAAGCTTCAATGAAAATGAACTGAATGCAGATGATGTTCAGATGGGCTCAGAAATACAAGAGGAAGAGGCTGAAGAATCTGCACAGGAACAAAGTGTATCTGAAGTGTATGAAGCTGATTCGGCAGAAACAGATAGTACTGATGAGACAAATGATGATGAGATTGAAGTTCCTGATTATTATGATGCATACACATTTATCAAAGCCCAGCTTTATGCTGGAATGGGTCATAAAGTTAAAGCTCTGGTTGATGAAACGATGAACCGGGAGTATCCGCACACGCATCTTCTGTTAGATCTGAGTGAAAAGACGAGTTTTGAAAAAAAGTACAAAGCATGGAAATTCACCGGCAATTTTGCAAAACTCGGAATCGTTGGTCAATATGAAAACTTACAGGCGCAGATGGGATATGCCGAAGCCATGGTTTTGCAGTTTCTGACAGACTATACAATCGGCGATGAAAAAGCGCAGGATTCAGTGGCAGACGTTGAGGCAAAGACAAAAAAACTGATCAGTTTTATAGAGAAGAGAGTTCCGGAGTATAAAGAATGGGATAATGAAATGCCTACGGAAGCGATCCGAAATGACATATTGCTCAGACTTGGCGCACCGGATCCCGGATTCAAAGAAATGACAGATATGGCGCATCTCGCGTTGGGAACATGGGGGCAGGTTGTTGACTGCTGCACGACTTTGCATGAAGGAATCAAGCACTCTTTGATGTACCAGCATGTTCTGGACCTGACGGAATCAAAAAAAGAATTGCTGAAAGATATGCTTACAGTTGTTCAGAGCGATCCTGTATTTAAAGAAACCGTATGGGAAGATGCTCTGAAAGAACTGATTAAGGGAATGGACAGCGTAGAGGATGCGACCTCAGTTGAGCGGTATAAGGTTATTATGGATCAGGTTGTGGGACAGGGTGTGCCATTGGCATGGGATATCACAAAAACTATCATGAAGAAATTCGAGGATACCGCCCTTGATGCACTGAGTGAAGCATGTAACGGCCTTGCATTTTTCCTCAAAGTCACAGGACTTGTAATCAAAGTCGGAAGGAAAGTATGCAATTATCTCTTTTCAGCAGACGAAGTTGTGGAATTATATGACCGCATGAAACTGACACAGGGGTTTCAGTTTATACTTGACGATCTCTATAACTATGAAAGAGACTGCGTGATGGCAGACAGTTCAATTGAGAACTGCAGAAAACTGATAACGACAGTTGAACTATACTTTCCGCTGTTTGATCTGGGAAATGACTTTACGAAACAGTTTATTGAGACTGCATATGATTCCAGATATGCGAAATACCTGATGGATATTCATGAAACCAGTGAGGAGCAGAAACAAGAGTATCTCAAAGAGTATACTGAAAATCCAAAATTAAACATGTTTCTGGAAAAGAAACTGTACAGAGCTGTAAGAGAATACATCTATCATCACTTTAATAATTTTTACTGGGCATTCTTTAATGAAACTCCGGATTTTGCAGTGCCTATGACAGGGCTGCGATATGACAGGGAAAGCATCGAGTATGGTGTAGGAAAAGAGTTGTTCAGAGCAACAGCATTGATTCCGGTTCTGGAGCCGGAAGGATGTGATCTGATCAATGACGGGTATATTCTGACTTCATCGGATGAAAGTGTAATATCTTTCGGCGAAGGGGAGAATCACTCTGAGACATATGTGACACAGAAAGTACATTTGAATTCTGTAGGGACTGCAACGGTAACGGCTACATCTATAAACGGTAAATTCTCAGATACTGTCACAGTCAATGTCGTGGAAGGAGACGGTGCAGATGATGAACCAGATATCATAGTTTCCGGCAAAACCGGAGAGTATACAGATATGACGATTATCTGTGAGCATGATGATGATAATGATGGTTGGGTACTTGACCGCGATGTCGAGTTGGGGACGGTATATATAAATGATAAGGTTCATTTGAAGGGGTATACATTAACAATACTGGGAACATGCTATTTCGGACGTGATGCAGAAATATACCTTGAAAACGGAACATTGGTATACTGCGGTAATGTCACTGTCGAATCGCCGGAAATTTATCATAGGGGTAGTGGCAATAGCATTGTTCATGAGCTCGATTGGGAGCACATGCGTCTTAACGGATCATACAAATTAGAATACCCTGGTCTTGTCACATTTTCAGGAGTTGAAGAACAGCTGATTTATACAGGCGACCCTATCTATGAGACTGTCAGATTTGACAATCCTTTTACCACATTGGATGGCAGGTGCAATTTCACTACAATAGCAACAGATGCGGATATATGCAGTACATCAAATGGCAGTATCAGGAAACCTTTTGATTTGAACGGACATTCACTGACAGTGAACGGTGACCTGAATCTGGATGGATATGACGGTGACGCGGCAAATGTGTGGCAAAATAATTTT
>JNJQ01000079.1 GCA_000701725.1 Erysipelotrichaceae bacterium NK3D112 | reverse complement strand
GAAGGGTGCTATTATGACGAGCACGGACAGATCTTCTTTAACTGCCCGAAACTGAGAACTTTGGTTCTGCCGGAAGGAATGACGGTGATTCCTGAATACGCATTTGCTGAATGCGAACATCTGCGCTATTTGGAATTCCCGTCCACATTGAAGGAGATTCGCAACAATGCATTTGCTAACTGTATCGGACTGCCGTATATCAATCTGAATGACGGACTGGAAACAATCGGAGCATCCGCCTTCAGAAACTGCGACGGTCTGGTGAATGTCGCAATTCCGGCATCGGTCAAGACAATCGCTGACAATGCGTTTGCGGATAATCAGAACCTCAAGGGTGCGTTCTTCCGCAGTGCACCGGCAATCGGAAACAGCGTATTCAACGGGGCACATGAGAATTTCACGATTTACGCATCCAAATATTCAAAACTCATTGATTATGCGATAACAAATAATTATCAGTTCGTGCCGCTGGATATTGAAGAAGAGGGAATTCTTGACAGAAAAGTTTCCTATTTTGAGACAAACAGCAGCACTGCATCAATCAGTGGCCATATCGATTTCAGACTGCATTATGCAGTCAAAGATGAATACAGAGAATCCGCTGTGCCTTCTTCGATTGAAATCAACCTTGGTGATCAGATGATTATCAATGACAACACTGTCCGTCTGAACGGATCATCTGTAAGTGATTTCACTGTGAATGACGGAGTCATGAGCATTCCTGTGAATGAAGCGGAAGGCACTCTTGCCTTCTCGGCAGCACCATTATCGGCGCGTAATCTCTTTGCAGTGGCTTATCTGAACTATGCATATGAAGAGGAAGACAGATCCGAAGCGATCAGCTATATCTATACGGAAATGCCCACCATTTCACTTAACGCGCCGGATGTCGTCGGTATGAATTCGTTCAGTGTTGACGGTGTGGCTCCGGCAGGATCAACTGTCAGATTGTATCTGGATGACGTTCTGAATACCACAGCCGTAACATCCAAAGCCGGGACTTACAGAGCTTCAATATCAATTCCTGAAGCAGAGAACAACCGGTTCTATACCGTGAAAGCGGCTGTTACCCAGGATGACATGGATGCAGAACAGACTCTGGATGTGCTCTATGACGAAGGAGCTCCGCAGATTGAGTCCTTCAGGATGTATTACTGGAAACATGATGGTGGAGATCTGAATCATTACATGCAGGTGACAGATCTGACCGATGCGGCATCGCGTACGCAGAAAATCACTTTCAATCCGGGTTATGATTACAGATTTACGATTGAAGTCGCAAATCCGGAGAGCGTTGAAAATGTCTTTGTGACCAGTACAAGGAACAATGACACAAAGATGATGAACGCGGTCTGGGATTCCGAAGCGCAGATGTATGTGACTTCCGGTAAGTTTGACGGAAAGAATACAAGTTATGTGCCCGGTGATATCGGATTGCAGTATTTCAGAAGCTCAAGCACTATCAATGTGAATGAGCAGATTTCAACAAGCGATACAAGACGGTTCTCAGATCTGCCGGCAAGTGTCAGAAATGCGACGGTATCCAATCCTACAACCGTCACCGAAGGCACAAAGACTACCAGAACGGCTCTGATCCGCTTTGGCGATGAAGATTTCACGGAAGCTGTTATCACCCTGACGGAAGATTTCGTTGACAAGGAAACAGCCGGAATTGTTGAAAAACTGATCAAGGATGAAAAAACAGAAGAGATTGTGACGGAAACAGGCAGTGTCTATTACGTGAAGATCGACATTGACGATTATGAAGTGGAGGAAACGATCTGGGATAAGGCTGCCAGGAAGATTTACAAAGAAGGTATCTCATTAACACCGGGCGGTAAAACCATCAACAAACTTTGGGGATTTACCGAAAAAGGTGCCGTCGGCATGCTCGATGTTGCGATGACAAAATTTGAAATCGAGATGTCTGGCATGTCCCTGGCTGACCGTGAGAAAGCCTATGCCCAGCTGGAAACATTAAAAGACTATTATGGCGCAAGTCTTGCCATGAAGTATTGTTTCTTTGCTGTCGGAACAGTATTCCCGCAGCTGGCAATTCCGCTGATTATCGTTGAAGAGATTGCCAAGAAGGCGCTGAAGAAGTATTACAATACTGCACTTTCCGGAGGACAGACAAGTTTCAGCGGAATTATGAAACTGCTGCTGAACAGCCTTGTGGAAGTGATTGTGGAAAGACTTGGCTGGATTATCGATCCAAGCGGAATCGTCTATGAAGGTGTCACAACCAATACTCTTGAAGGTGTGACAGCTACTGTATATTTCAAGGACCTGGAAACCGGCGAAGTAACAGAATGGGATGCGGATGAATATGATCAGATCAATCCGGTCATTACAAAGGCTGACGGTTCATTCTCATGGGATGTGCCGGAAGGATTATGGCAGGTGAAGGCAGAGAAAGAAGGATACACAACAGCATATACCGAATGGCTGGAGGTACCTCCTCCTCAGACCGGACTGCAGATCAGAATGGTGCCTGAAGCAGGTCCTGAGATCCTGGCAGTCAATCCGTATACAGACTGCGTGGAAATCCGTTTCGATCAGTATATGGATCCAGAAACAATTCAGAACGTGGTTATCACCGGAGGAGACGGCACCGTTATTCCTTATGAGCTTGTCTATACTTCGGAGACAGATGAGAACGGAAATGTGTATGCGAAGACATTCAGACTTGTATTCGCAGAAACAGTTGAAGAAGGCTCATTACTGAATGTGACAGCACCTGCAGGAACACTGATTTCAGCGGACGGCAAGGCTGCTGATGCGCTCAATGAAACTCCGGCTGCCAAGGAAAAGGAAAATCTCATCGTTGAAGATGAGATCACCCTAACCGCAGGGAAGTCGGCTAATATTGAATTTACTATTGAAAACTGCAGCGAAGGTCAGCAGATCGAAGCTGTATCGAGTGATCCCGTATTGCTTGAAGTCATGAATACAAATCTGTCGTCTGATGGCAGCGGAACCGTTACAGTCAAGGCACATGCGGCCGGAAGTGCATCAATTCTTCTCAAAGTCGCAGATACGGATGTCAGCAGAACAGTCAATGTTACAATCGAAGCAGGTCATGATAAGGATGTGATTGCGGAATCAATCAATATCAGCGTCAATGAGCTGAACCTCTATGTCGGAGAATCTGTCAGACTCATTGCAGGTGTCATGCCAGTCAACACAACTGATAAATCATTCAGCTGGATCTGCTCGGATAATTCAGTTGCAGAAGTTGACGCAGACGGTCAGCTGACCGGTAAGAAAAAAGGCATCGCGAAGATCACAGTCAGATCCAACTCCAACCCGTCCCTTGAGACTGTATGTGATGTGAACGTGAAAAATCCTGTCAGCGTCTACGGTTCCTCGCTTGGTCTTGATGGAAAGATCGGAATCAACTTCTACCTGAATATTGCACAGGAAGATCTCAACGATCTGACTGTAGTAATGAAGATGGATGAGAAGGAAGATATCAGAGT
>JNJQ01000078.1 GCA_000701725.1 Erysipelotrichaceae bacterium NK3D112 | reverse complement strand
TGTTGCTGCTAAGCTGATTTGTCCGCGAACTGATCTGTCAAAATGTCATTCGGCTGATCTCACTGCTGTCTGGGACGGATGACAGCTGCCGGTAATAAAAGAGAGATCTTCAAGATCTCTCGGTATCACCATGGAGCGCTATTCCTCCCAGGGTTTCAGGTTTTCGTTCAGGACATTCCTTTGGGACAAAAAGATATCATGCCATACGGTATTTATGGCAGAAGACAGTATGGCGCATTGTTTCTCGTCATAATCATCAATTTCTTCGAGATACTCATAAACAACGTCAATATTATTACAAGGCTGCGGGATCAGTATTCCCTTGTGCTCATCCGGATCTGTAAACAGAAGAGTATCATTTAAATTTGCCATATACATATAGGTGTCATACAGTCCTGAAGCTATGACATGCATTGCCACGAACCTGTCGGTTATGTTCCTGATTTCAAGAGTATAGCTGATGTAATCATCGTCATCGCTGTCATATGGGCAAATCATGACATCATAGTTTCTCTGAATTGTGGTTTTCATCTGTTTCACCTTAATCTGAGATGCCGAGCATTTCGTGCTCTATAACATAGCGGACAGTATGATCATCCACGAGTTTCTGCTTCTGTTGGCCGGCATATGTCAGGCATTTGTCACAGGTCCTGTTGATTACTCTTGGAATGCCGGTTGATGATCTGTGAATCTCATCCAGCGCCTTTTCAGTAAACAGCGCCTGATTACAGCCGGCATAGCGCAGATGTGATTCAATATATTTTTCTGTTTCTGAACGATCCAGGTGCGGCAGAACACAGTTGATATCAATTCTCTGCCTGATTGCGGCGTACTTGCGGAATCTGAGCTTTGAGTCCCAGAGCTCTGTCTGTCCTGCGAGTATAAGCGCAAGCTGGCTTTCTGAATCATAATTTGAATTGAGAAGAAACCTGAATTCTTCCAGCGTCTCTTTCTCAAGAAGATGTGCTTCATCCAGAATACAGACAACCTTGCGGTGTTCCTTTTCACGGATGATCTCAATCTGTTTCTGAAGAAGTTTCTTGGCATCTCCTCTGTAGAAACCTGCTTCCAGTCCAAGCTGATCCAGAAGACTCTTATACAGCCATTTCGGTGTCAGTTTGGAATCAGATACATACATGACAAGGTATTTATCCTTAGGAAGACTCTCATTGAATCTTCTCAGCAGAGTGGATTTTCCGCAGCCGGCATCGGCTGTCACTACCGCAAACAGCTGTCTGGAAGCCGCATACTGAAGACGGCTCAGTGCTTCTCTCATAGCAGGAGATTCATAAAGCTGTTCAGGCGGAATATTTCTGACAAACGGTGTTCTTTCCAATCCGAATTCTTTCTCGTACATATTTATTCTCCATAATCACTGTATGAAATGGCGTCGGCCAGTTTCTTCTGTGATTCTTTATGTTTCTTTTCAAGCACATCGAGAAATCTGGATGTGACGGGTTCATCTGCGACAGCTCTGGGCACAGGAATCTCCCTGGCACAGTATTCTCCAATCTGAACCGGCCTGGCTGTAAAGGAAGCTGAGTTCTTAGGATACACAGTGATTGTCCTGTCATCCTTCGGGTCGAATGCGATGACAACCTGTTCGCCGATTAAGTGAGCTCCCGCTTCATACTTGCAGCCGTTATAGCTGATCAGACCGCCTTTATCCACATAGCGCTTTTCATGATGAAGGAACGCTTCACCAACGGTCTTTGAATCAAGAAATACAAGTGCTCTGGTATCACGGTTCCATTCCTGTTCAGGAGTAATGCCTTTTTCAGGGAGAGTAATACCCTTACTTTTGTAATATTCCCTGATTCCGTCATGAGGCTTCTTATGGTAATACTCATCCAGAAAGATCTGCCAGTATCTGTTCAGTTCGGTGATTTCCATAAGTTTCTTCAGTTTCACTTCCTCAATGAATGAGTCGACAACCTGATGAAATTTCTCGATTTTTCCTTTGCTTTTTCCACTTTTCGGACGTGCTCTCTTCAGGGAAATACCAAGCATGGCACAGCTTGTCTTAAGCTGCCGGGACAGATACTGTGAACCGTTATCCGTATATGCTTTATCAAACCTGCCATGCTTTAGAATGGCTTTGCGGAACACATCCTCTACGCAGTATTCGTCCTGTGACTCATACCATTCAGACCAGAGAATATATCTGGAATGATCATCAATAAGACTGGAAAGATAGACTGTTTTCTTTTCTCCATCCATCGTGATGAGAATACCGACTCCGTATTTGATATCCGCCTGAGTCAACATCATCCGGTGCGGTTTACAGAAGCGCTTTGTCATAGAGCTCTGTTCATCCTGTCTGTACATTTTCAGCTGTCTTTCACAAAGTCCGGCATTGAACAGATGTCGCTGCAGGGTTGAACGTTTCAATACTCCCGGCTCTGCTTTACCTTCACCTTCAAGAATGAAGATGATCTGGTTTACCGAACGTGTTGTGACCTCACGTTTCAGCTGAATCGCTTCCTGGAGAAGTTCGGGAAAATTATCCGGCAGCTTTGATGACTGACCGCCGGTTTTCTCAGCCGGTTTCAGGCCGCTGAAGCCGCTTTGAAAAAACGCATCTTCCCAGCGCTTGACTGTCTTTTCCGAAATGTCATTATCTTCAGCGATCTTTCTGCGTATCTGAATCCGTTTGGCTTTATCAAGGGTCTGATCCAGAAGAGGCTGGATGATTTGGAACCTGCTGAGGGCAATACTTTCCCGCCAGTCTGTTACTTCTTTGTTTTCCATGAATGTTTCTCTCCTTACAAAGGAAGGTTAGAACATCCCTGTCAGAGACAGAAAACAAATCCGTTGAAACAGATCTGAGCTGGCGGGCATTAAAAAAAGGCATACCGAAATTCCACGTTATGCGGTTCATTACAGAGAGCCATCCTTCGCCGTCTTTGCGGAGCTGATCCACCAATGAAGTCTTTGAATTCAGAAGCTCCGTTCCAAATACAAAGAGCCGGCTGCCGATGGACTTCAATACTCCATCGACATGATTGTGATTGCCGGCAATCCAGGCTTTCCATCTGGCCATTGTCAATTCACATGGATAATCCTCAGTCTGCAGTGTTTCGGGTGTGCATATTTCATCAATTACATTCTCAATGACTTCAGTGCTGTAGTGTTTATGAGGTGTCATTATATCAGGCAGAATACGTACAAATCTGAATGAACAGTTCTTATTGCCGCACATACACACGGGGACCTGATATTCTTTGGAAACGCCGCCGTACGTCTTCAGCTTTCTGGCTGTGTAAAATGCAAACTCGAGTTCACTTCCGCAGACCGGGCAGTCTGGATATTCATTGATGACAACTAAGGACGGGTTTCGCTGTTTTCGATATGATAATTCTCTGTTATCATAGGCATGGGTAAAACCATGGCTCTGAGGGAAGACGGCGAAATCTATACACTCAGAGCTTTTCCTTTCTTCGCAATGGACATTATAAAAAGCTGCTCACGGACATTCAACACAAGCAGCTTGCGGTCAATATATTTGGGGCGAAACA
>JNJQ01000077.1 GCA_000701725.1 Erysipelotrichaceae bacterium NK3D112 | reverse complement strand
TGAATAAGACCCCTTGAAGACTACGAGGTTGATAGGTCAGAGATGTAAGTGTGGTGACACATTCAGTTGACTGATACTAATAGGTCGAAGGTTTATTCACGTAAACGAGAACGTTCAGAGCAAGAAACAACTCAGAAGAGATCAGAGAGAGTCTAATAACTGTTATTCAGTTTTCAGGGAGCTTCGGCAAACTGAAAAGATCTGGTGGCGATAGCGAAGTGGTCACACCTGTTCCCATCCCGAACACAGAAGTTAAGCACTTCAGCGGCTGACATAGCCTTTTGGTGAAGTATGCACGCTGCCAGGTTATCTCAAAGGAAGAGTTCATCTCTTCCTTTTTTTCGCCTCCGCTTTCCTTCAGCATGCCTCTTATGCGGTTGTAATTATCGGTTCTGGTGTCCTGAAATCTTTGTTTTCAACCGGATATATGCCTGAAAATAGCCCTTACCATTACGGAAATACCAATTTTCCCTGTTCAGTTATAATTTAAGGGCAGGAGGACGAATGCATGAGTGAATTCGGTACTAATCTGAAAAGACTCCGCGAAAAGCGCGGCTTAACTCAGCAGGAAATCGCTGAAACATTTTTCATCACTGCAGCAACCGTATCAAGATGGGAATCCGGGATGCGCTATCCTGATCTCATGACGGCTAAGAAACTGGCAGACTTTTATGAAGTGCCGCTCGATCAGATATTGGCCGCCAAAGATTTTCCTGAATATGTGAAGAAGGCACCTGTGATGGAGAATTACCGGGACGGGCGTATACAGACATCACTTTACACCCTGGCAGCCATTGCCTTTGTGATCAGACTGATCGGATTCTTTCTGTTTCCCGAAGTCCATGACGGCAGCGCTGCGGCATATATCAGGCAGGCTTCAGATATTCTTATGACAGTCAGTATCCTCATTGTACTTCTTGCAGGAATCAGGTGTTCCTTCAAAGGTGAACTGAGTCAGCGGATCTCCGGAATCATTGCATTGATCTTTTTTGCATCACAGGCTGTCACTCTGATGACAGAAGGAACAGCAGCTGTTTTCTGTATACTGCCAATAATCTGCATGGTTCTGACAGTACTCTTCTTTTTCCAGAGTAAAGTCAGATATTTTCCGTTTCTAAGTACAATGATGAGTGTTTATCTGTTCGTCAATGTACTTCTGTTCTTCCTGGAATCCGGCACATATTCAGCTGCCAGCACATCATTTGTGACAAGATACAGATTCTTATGGAGTTTTGTAAATCCGCTCGGTGTATCGTGCCTGTTAATTCTTCTCATATGGCAGGTTTACAGCATTTACCGTAAACACCGACTCGCAGAAGAGGTGATCCGATGAAAAAATATATCAGTTTGTTTTTAGCACTGGTTCTCTGCGGGTGCAGAACTGCTCCGTCAATGAATCAGGCATACTTCAGCCTGCCGGAAGGCTGGAAGGCGGCAGTCACGGTAACAGATTATTCCGATCGCTCTGGAAGACTTGTTGTTATAGATGAAAACGGTGAACTTCAAAGTACAGATATTGAAATCGGACTTGTCGATGAAGAACATTCACTGCCTGAAAGTGAAGATGAAATCTGGCTGGTGCCGGGTTATACAGACAAAGAATTCAAACCGGGTAAGACTCTCTATGCACTGAATATCGAAAACGGAACAGTTAATCAGCTGAAAACAGAACCTGCAAGGTTCACGGCTGCCGAAGGACGGAATGTCTATTTTGCAAAAACAGACAGCGGATCGCCGTCGATCATGACACTCGACCGGCTGAATCTTGATTCAATGCAGATAAAATCAATCGAAACAGAAGCATTGGTCGTCAGGGCAGTCGGAGCTGTGGATGGCAGAGTCTGTTTGTTGACAGTTCAGGATGGTACAAACCTCAAAGCAAATATATATGATTCAGATTTAAATCAGGTATCTGAACAGATTCTTCTGGATGATACGGTCGGCAATGTGTTCAGCTGCATGCAGAACAATCATATGATTGTCATGGCCTGGCATATGAACGGCAGCGAGTCATACCGGACAATGTTTATCATTGATCTTTTAAACGGTGATGTGATCCGCAGAGATCTGATGTTTTCTCAGGATGGAATACCGGTTGTGCAGGATGATCAGTATCTGCTGCTGGCGGAGGCACAGCAAAGAAGTGATGTTCTGATCACCAGGATTGATATGATTTCAGGTGCAGCTGAAGAATTCATATTCAGCGGTACATACCGTTCAATGAGTGCGGACAGTGAATATATCTATCTGCTGGATCAGGAAAATACTGTTCATATCCTGGATGGTGTCAATCCTGAAAATGAAATCAACCGATTCGAGATCGAGACAAGTGAGAATGAGAGCTGCCGGGTGATCTTTGCCCGCTGAGCGATTTCTGAGACAAAATGAAAATTGTGAATGCAGATAAAAGCTGAATTGAAAAGAAAGACAGAGGAGTGCGCAAGTGCTCCTTTTGTCATGGAAAGGTCAGGTACAGCCATCTGAAATACCGAATTTCTTAAGATGAATGCAAAACAGATCGATTCAGAATCGTCGGATTGGTGAAATGAAAGAATCCATGCCAGTCCACAATCTTAATCATTATCCTGGATATGATGCAAAGTATGCATGAATTGCAATGGTATTTGACAGTATTATAGTTATGAGGAGATGCGATGATTCATTTGCTGATTAATCTGATCCGGATCCTGCTCAGACTGATACCGGTGATCGTTATTCTGATTGCGCTTTATCGCAATCCCGGACATTTGAGGCTGAAGAAAGCAGGCTATAAAGAAAAGGATGTCACCGTCGGTGATGTACGTTTTCATTATGCCGAATCCTCTGATACGGAAAAGCCTGTTATGGTATTGCTGCATGGAGAGATGATGGACTGGTTTTCCTATCATCGCGTGATGACAGCTTTGTGTGATACATATCATGTTTACGTACCTGATTTGCCGGGGCATGGTAAAACCAGATGCCCGGATGACTATGAAATGAATGCGGGCAATATCGGATCTTCTCTTGCCAAGTTTATTGAGGAAGTGATCGGCAGACCGGTGATTATCTGCGGCAACTCTGCCGGAGGACTGCTCGCGGTATGGCTGGTCGCAAACAAGCCGGATCTGATCAGATGTGCAGTATTGGAGGATCCGCCCCTGTTTTCGTCGGAATATCCGGCAATACGCAAAACAAATGCATATCGCAAATTCATAATCAGTGACAAAGCAGTAAAGGAAGACAATGAAGGTGATTTTCTTCTCTTCTGGCTGAAGAACACAAAAGATTTTTATGGTATAAAGTTTTATCCAAGCCAAAAGGGAATGCTCGGAATTCTGATCATGATTACAAGAATGCTGCATTGGCAGAAGACAACGGAAATTCCGTTTGTAACACCGCTGCTCAGCGAAACGATCCGCGGGATCGATCAGTATGACCCGCACTTTGGCAAAGCATTCGCGGATGGCACCTGGAATGAGGGCTTCGATCATACTGAAGCATTATGTAAAATCACATGTCCGGTACTACTGATTCAGGCAGATACGGAAATTCTGGAAGATGGAACGCTGAATGGAGCAATGTCAGAAGAAAACGCAAAGTTTGCCTGCAGCAGATTGCAGGATGTCAGGTATATCCGGCTGCGCGCAAAATGTGCGGTTCATCTGGAAAATCCCGAGGAATATCTGAATACTGTTAAAGACTTTATGAAACAGACAGATTCTGACTGACTATAAACGTACAAAAAAGCTTAACTTCAAACGCAGCAGGCAGGAGTGAAGAAGCATATTCTCACTCACTGACGGCTGCGTTTTTCAGTATGTGAAAGCCGGAATATCCAGGTATATAGCGGTGAAATCAAACAAAAAAAGTCAAAAATAATGTTTGACAAGGCAAAAAGAAAGAGTATACTAAATACTTGCCGAACGGAAGAGGTCAGCGCTGAGAACAACATCTCAGAAAACAATTTGAAAAAAGTTGTT
>JNJQ01000076.1 GCA_000701725.1 Erysipelotrichaceae bacterium NK3D112 | reverse complement strand
ACAAGGCAAAAAGAAAGAGTATACTAAATACTTGCCGAACGGAAGAGGTCAGCGCTGAGAACAACATCTCAGAAAACAATTTGAAAAAAGTTGTTGACACTGATCAGTCCGGGTGGTATATTATCAAAGCGCGCTCGGAGAGAGCGGCGCGGCAGATCTTTGAAAACTGAACAGGAAAAGAAACACATTACAAACGTCAAGTTTATTTATGTAAGAAAGTAAATCGAAAGAGATTTACGAAAAAATAATGAGCAATCAAACAAATGAAGAGTTTGATCCTGGCTCAGGATAAACGCTGGCGGCGTGCCTAATACATGCAAGTCGATCGCTGGAATTCAAGCTTGCTTGAATGAAGGAGAGGCGAACGGGTGAGTAATACATAAGCAACCTGCCCACGAAGACTGGGATAATTCCTGGAAACGGGGACTAATACCGGATAGGCAATAATGACGCATGTCAATATTGTTAAAGGTTAAAAACACTGGTGGATGGGCTTATGGCGCATTAGTTAGTTGGTGAGGTAACGGCCCACCAAGACGATGATGCGTAGCCGGCCTGAGAGGGTGAACGGCCACATTGGGACTGAGACACGGCCCAGACTCCTACGGGAGGCAGCAGTAGGGAATTTTCGGCAATGGGCGCAAGCCTGACCGAGCAACGCCGCGTGAGTGAAGACGGCCTTCGGGTTGTAAAGCTCTGTTGTAAGGGAAGAAATCTGAGGAGAGAATCCTTAGTTGACGGTACCTTACCAGAAAGCCACGGCTAACTACGTGCCAGCAGCCGCGGTAATACGTAGGTGGCGAGCGTTATCCGGAATTATTGGGCGTAAAGGGTGCGTAGGCGGCCTGTTAAGTTTAAGGTCAAATTGTGGGGCTCAACCCCATCACGCCTTAGATACTGGCAGGCTAGAGTACTGGAGAGGGAAGTGGAATTCCATGTGTAGCGGTAAAATGCGTAGATATATGGAGGAACACCAGAGGCGAAGGCGGCTTCCTAGACAGAGACTGACGCTCAGGCACGAAAGCGTGGGGAGCAAATAGGATTAGATACCCTAGTAGTCCACGCTGTAAACGATGAATGCTGGGTATCGGGGTGACTCGGTGCCGTAACTAACGCGATAAGCATTCCGCCTGTGGAGTATGCACGCAAGTGTGAAACATAAAGGAATTGACGGGGGCCCGCACAAGCGGTGGAGTATGTGGTTTAATTCGACGCAACGCGAAGAACCTTACCAGGCCTTGACATCCCTTGCGAAGTACTAGAGATAGTATAGAGGTTATCAAGGTGACAGGTGGTGCATGGTTGTCGTCAGCTCGTGTCGTGAGATGTTGGGTTAAGTCCCGCAACGAGCGCAACCCTTGTCTTCAGTTACCAATATTAAGTTAGGGACTCTGGAGAGACTGCCGGTGATAAACCGGAGGAAGGTGGGGATGACGTCAAATCATCATGCCCCTTATGGCCTGGGCTACACACGTACTACAATGGCTGTTACAACGAGCAGCGACATGGCGACATGAAGCGAATCTCTGAAAGACAGTCTCAGTTCGGATTGGAGTCTGCAACCCGACTCCATGAAGTTGGAATCGCTAGTAATCGCGGATCAGCATGCCGCGGTGAATACGTTCTCGGGCCTTGTACACACCGCCCGTCATACCATGAGAGCTGGCAATACCCGAAGCCGGTGGCCTAACCCGCAAGGGAGGGAGCCGTCGAAGGTGGGGCTAGTGATTGGGGTCAAGTCGTAACAAGGTATCCCTACGAGAACGTGGGGATGGATCACCTCCTTTCTAAGGAGAAAGATGTACGAAAAAAAGTGTGCTTAACGGCACACATGACGTTCTCACGAAATGAGTTTCTGATTCCTGTTTGGTTTTGAGAGATCTGCGTGATTTCTCAGGAAGAAGTTCTTTGAAAACTGAATAACAGAAGAAAGACAGATAGGTCTTTCTGAGTAGTTGTAAGAAACTGAAGATTAAAACGAAGTCTATTCTAAGTGTAAAACGAAGAATACAGTTCTCGTAAAAGCATAAGTAAGCTAAGTAAGTAGTGATTAAACGAAAAAGAGCGTACGGTGGATGTCTTGGCATATAGAGCAGAAGAAGGACGCAGAAAACGGCGAAACGCCTCGGGGAGTCGTACACAGACAACGATCCGGGGGTATCCGAATGGGGGAACCCAGCCGCGTTGAAGAGCGCGGTTACCCATAAGCCAATACATAACTTATGAGGAGAAAACCCAGGGAATTGAAACATCTTAGTACCTGGAGGAGAAGAAAACAAACCAGTGATTCCGAGAGTAGTGGCGAGCGAAATCGGAGCAGCCCAAACCAGCAAAGAGCTGGGGTAGTAGGACCACAACATAGTATTGAAGGAACATAGTCGAATGAGATTGAAAGCTCAGCCGCAGGAGGTGCAAGCCCTGTAGACGAAATGTGAGAGCAGCTTAGTGGGATCCTGAGTACGTCGGGGCACGTGGAACCCTGACGGAAGCAACCGGGACCATCCGGTAAGGCTAAATACTCCTATATGACCGATAGTGAACCAGTACCATGAGGGAAAGATGAAAAGAACCGCGGGAGCGGAGTGAAATAGATCCTGAAACCGTATGCTTACAAAAAGTCAGAGCACATTAAGGTGTGATGGCGTGCCTTTTGTAGAATGAACCGGCGAGTTATCCTTGCATGCGAGGTTAAGCTGACAAAGCGGAGCCGCAGCGAAAGCGAATCTTAATAGGGTGTGCAGTATGCAGGGATAGACCCGAAGCCGTAGTGATCTAGTCATGAGCAGGTTGAAGGCTGGGTGATTCCAGCTGGAGGACCGAACCGACCCCCGTTGAAAAGTTGGCGGATGACTTGTGATTAGCGGAGAAATTCCAATCGAACACGGCGATAGCTGGTTCTCCCCGAAATAGCTTTAGGGCTAGCGTTGAACGGATCTACGCGGAGGTAGAGCACTGAAATCACGCGGGCGGCACCTAGCCGTACCAATTGATATCAAACTCCGAATGCCGCGCAAGAATATTCAGCAGTCAGACTGTGGGTGATAAGGTCCATGGTCAAGAGGGAAACAGCCCAGATCATCAGATAAGGTCCCAGAATCTATGCTAAGTGGAAAACGATGTGGAGACGCGCAAACAGCTAGGAGGTTGGCTCAGAAGCAGCCATCCTTAAAAGAGTGCGTAACAGCTCACTAGTCGAGTATCTCTGCGCGGAAAATTAACCGGGGCTAAAGCATAGTACCGAATCTATGGATTAATGTTTCATTAGTGGTAGGGGAGCGTTCCATACAGCGTTGAAGGTATACCGAAAGGAGTGCTGGAGCGTATGGAAGTGAGAATGCCGGTGTGAGTAGCGAGATGCAGGTGAGAATCCTGCACACCGATAGACCAAGGTTTCCAGGGGAAGGTTCGTCCGCCCTGGGTAAGTCGGGACCTAAGGCGAGGCCGAAGGGCGTAGTCGATGGACAGCAGGTTTATATTCCTGCACCCGCGGATCAAGTGAAGGAGTGACAGAGAAGGCTAGCACTAGTCCTTAATGGATTGGGCGTTGTGTGGGTATATCCGGTATACAGGGAAATCCGTATACGCAAAGTAAGCCACGCATCGAGTGAACGCGCGAGCAAGTAATGAAGTGTGTGATGCCGGCTCTCAAGAAAAGCTTCTAGCGCTAATTGATCAGCGGCCCGTACCAAAACCGACACAGGTGGTCAAGGCGAGAAGCCTGAGGTGAGCGAGAGAACTGTTGCCAAGGAACTCGGCAAATTGATCCCGTACGTTAGCTATAAGGGATGCTCGAAAGAGCCGCAGTGAATAGGCCCTAGCAACTGTTTAACTAAAACATAGCTCTCTGCTAAGTCGCAAGACGAAGTATAGGGGGTGACACCTGCCCGGTGCTGGAAGGTCAAGGGGATTTGTTAGCCGCAAGGCGAAGCTTTGAACCGAAGCCCCAGTGAACGGCGGCCGTAACTATAACGGTCCTAAGGTAGCGAAATTCCTTGTCAGGTAAGTTCTGACCCGCACGAAAGGTGTAATGATTTGGGCACTGTCTCGGCAGCAGACTCGGTGAAATCTTAGTACCTGTGAAGATGCAGGTT
>JNJQ01000075.1 GCA_000701725.1 Erysipelotrichaceae bacterium NK3D112 | reverse complement strand
TAAACTGGTCCCCGTAAGACGTACAGAACCATGACAGTTCTGAAGGCCTTACGAGGGCCTTTTTCTATCGGTGAAAGAGGTCATAATGAGGAATGCATATATGAGCAGGAAGAGAAAATCTGAAGCGAAACACTTTACAGAAGAACAGATCAGGAAGTTTCAGAACGATCCGAATATAAGGTATGTGGATGATCATACGCTCAGATTCAAATATGAATTCCGGATCAGGCTTTACGAGGCCTGGGAGATTGAGAAAAGACAAGGTATCAAACGTGTATTGACTGAAAACGGATATGATCTGAAAGAACTTGGGGACAGTTTCATCCAGCATTTATACATAAATTTCAAACGGAATGGCCGCCCCCAAAACACCAAAACCAATCAGCCTGTCGGAAGTGTTCAGTTATTCCGCACAAATCCTGAAGATAATGAATATTTCCTCAGCACAGGCAGATTTGTGAAATCAAGGAACGGAATCAGATTCAGTGATGATTTCGCAAATGAGCTGTTTCATAAGTATCCGGAACAGTCGATTGAAGAAGGATTGAAGGCGGCGGGGATTGATCCCGCAAAAGTCGGTTATCAGAGAATATACACACTTCAGAGAAGGTTTGAAAATCAGAGACCAGCTGAAAAAGAGAGAATATCATATTCATCGGAATTGATTGAGAAATATAAAGATCATCCGTATGTGAAGAAGATTACAGCGAAACAGTTTGTTTTGAAAGATGCCTTCTATGATGACGCGTGCTGCTTGAGACGGATGAGGATTGATGACATTCTGGATCTTTTTGAATTTGATCATAAGGAGCTGCCTGTCAGCTTCAAAACAAGAATCCGGTTCAGGCTGAATCATCATGAGAGAAGTGATGTCGGTTTTTGTATGGAATCTGAACAGGCATTGAGAATTAACCGCAATATCATGAGTGCCCTTGAAAAGGAAGCGGAGAAATCTCTGAAGGAAATCCATGATATCGTTCCGCAGCTTAAGCCTCTTCAAAGGAAAAAGCTTTGTCAGATGATTGACGCCATGGTTCCTGATCCCGGAAAGAAGTTCACAAAGAAATACATCCTGAAAACGATCGGGATTTCAAGATCATCATTCTATTCCTGTCTGAAGAACGCCGAGTATGGTCTGTATTGGGAAAAGAAGGAATCAGAAGATGAAAAGGATGTTCAGGTGATCCGCGAAGTTCTTGAACATGATGAATATCCCAAAGGCACACGGATGATTTATATGAGTATGAAAAAGATTACCGGCAGGCAGTTCGGAATCAATAAGATCCGCAGACTGAAAAGGAAGTATGGAATCACTTGTCCTGTAAGGCAGGCAAATCATAACCGCCGTGCCGCCAGAGAACTGCTGGAAAGAAATGTCTGTCCGAATCATCTCAGAAGACAGTTCAGAATGCACAGACCGCTGGAAATCTTCCTGAGTGATGTGACATATCTTCCGTATGGAGATGATAAACTCGCATACGGTTCAGCGTGTATTGACGCAGTGACAGGAAGAGTCATGGCGCTTGTAATCAGTGATTCCAATGATCTTTCTCTGGCAGATAAGACAGTTGAAACACTGATCAGCTGGGAACACAGTGATCATTCTGTATTTCATACCGATCAGGGATCACTGTATCTGAGTGATCACTTCCAGAAACTTCTCAAAGATCATAATTTCAGACAGTCCATGTCCAAGCGTGGAAACTGCTGGGACAACGCTCCGCAGGAATCATTCTTTGGACATTTCAAGGATGAAGTGAATTATAAGAACTGCACGCATCTTTATGAGCTGATCGATCTGGCGGACAGATACATGTCCTATTACAATACCGAGCGCGGACAATGGACAAGAAACCGGATGACACCGGTCCGTTATCAGGTATATCTGCAGTCAATGAGTGATGAAGAATTCTCTGTATATCTTGAAAAAGAAACGGCGAAATATGAAAAGATGCGGGAAAAAGCTGCTGCGAAGGCAATCGAACGTGCAAAGACACTCGGTGTCTAATACAATTAGCTGAAAGAAATGCGGAGGACAGACCATTATGTGCGAAGACAAACCTTTTGAAAGTACATTCCTGAAAGACGGAACAGAAGAACCTCCCAGAGAAATCTGGGATCAGCTGGAAAATGAATTCGTAGCCGATTACAGAAAAGGAAGAATCATCTATTCCAAAGACTTTTATGTCGCTTTATATAAAAAGATTCAGGAAGGAATGACATATGTTCAGGCCTTTGAATCGCTTGGCTTCAGCACAAAGGTTCTTGGCACAGACAGAGCCAATGCGTGCGGAAAAAGAGCAGTGCAGATGGCAAAAGAAGGAAAACTGAATACAGTGGACCCTTCCGCATATGACGGCAGTGTACCAATGGAAAAGATGGGAAAGATGACGCCGGAAGAAGAATTTGCCTATCTCAAGGCGAGAAATATCTATCTCGAAACAGTATATGAGATTAAAAAAAAGACGTTATCAGAATTACTGGGGAAACCTGTGTCTTCGATCAAGGTAATAAAATAAAGGCCGACAGATTTCTTCTGATGGAGTTCTATTACCGGAAACAGAAGAAACTGAAAAACGGTAAGACTCAGGTGCAGTGCCTGAGGATCTTCGGCTGCTCAAGATCCGGATATAACAGCTGGAAAGAGAGGCAGAAAGATAAAGACGGTAAAAGAGCTGCCAGAGAAGCCGAAAACAAGCGAATCATGGAACTCATGAGAATGGTCATCTGTAAACGCGGTTATGTGCCGGGCAAGAGAACATTCCGCAATGATCTCTGGAGAGATTATCATGAGCTTATCAGTGTCAAGCGCTGTGCGAAACTGATGCGTAAAATGAGCCTTGTGGCTAACAGGCCTAAGAAGGACGCATACAAGCACCAGGCAACACATAATCATGAATGCGCCTCTCCGGTGAATAGTGTCAATCAGAACTTCTTCATCGGTCCCCGCAAAGTGATTCTGACTGACATTACTTATTTTTACTACGGAATATACAGAACTCCGGTATACCTGTGCATATTCAGAGACGCATATACAAAGCAGATTCTCGGTGCTGCAGTTGAGAGAAGAATGACTGTTGATCTTGTCAAAGCAGCTTATGACGGAATGATGGAACAGTACGCTTCTCAGCTGAAACACAGTGAGGTCTATATCCACAGTGATCAGGGAAGTCAGTACCTCAGCACAACATTCCGTGAGATGCTTGAAGATGATGGCTTCATTCAGTCTGTTTCCGGACGCGGGAATTCACAGGACAACTCACCGATGGAATCCTTCTTTGGAAAAATGAAGACTCAGATTCTTGATCTGGTGGCACTGTGCACCGATGTGGAAACGGTCAAAAATATGATCACCGAATATATACGCAGATACAATTCTGAGTTTTATCAATACAATCTTGCCGGATTGACTCCGGATGAGTTTTATACATATGTCACCACAGGCATTTATCCTCTCGATGAATATTACGGAGTCAAAAGCACTGAACTCATGCCTGTCAGTGAACTCGTTGCGGAAAGAAGAAGGCTCGCGGATGAGAAGAACCGCAAAGCGCGGGAAGCGTACGCCCGTAAAAACGAAGAGCGGAACAGACTTCATAAGACACCGCTGCAGATTATCGCCAGAGATCAGAAGATTCTCAGAAAGCAGATCAAAGACTGGGAACAGACGAAAGAGGATGCGCGCAAACAGATTAATCGTCTGAACGCAATAATTGAGAAAACAAAAACAGCGGGAGAATTTGTCCGATCACTCCCGCAGGATAAACTGGATGAACTTGCCATTCCTCAAAACTGGCAAAAATATGTCGAGCTCAACTACATATTTGATATGAAAGAACTTTTTTGAATTTATGAATCCGGATGGCCCAGCTGAATACAGTGGCCCGGGATTTATTCCACGGTTCAATTGACAGCGGGACCCTGTACCCCTTGACCCCTGAAAAGCGAAGCCATTGGCAAAAACAATGCCCTTTGGCAACACCTTCGCCGCAAGTGTACAAGGGGTACACCCACTGTAAATTGACTTTCGCGGCATAAAGCCCCGGAATGAAATATGCATGATGATCCACCGGATCACTGCAGCACATAATCGATCAGAACCTTTTGGCTGTGTATCAGATGAACAGTTATTTTTGTGGTTCACAATTTACTGGGACAAACAAAAAGGCACAGACTCACTTCACCATATTTCAGGTGGAATCTGTGTCTCTTTCTCAAAACTTAAACTGTCAAACTTTGGTACTTGACATCGGGATCAGTTTA
>JNJQ01000074.1 GCA_000701725.1 Erysipelotrichaceae bacterium NK3D112 | reverse complement strand
GCAATATGCATTCTATAACTGTGCATCACTGCCGGAGATCACGCTTCCTGACAGTGTGACTTCATTTGGTGAATATCTCTTAGAGGGCTGCAGTAGTCTTAAGTCTGCAATACTTCCATCACATTTGGTAAATCTTGCAGACCGTACATTCCGTAATTGCAGTTCACTTGAAACAATTACATTACCCGATTCATTAAAAACGATTGGATCATATGTATTTGATGGCTGTGTATCTTTGGCAGTTGTTAACTGGAATACAAATTTAAAAACAATCGGGCAGTACTCTTTCCAAAACTGCGACGCATTATCAATACTGAAGTTTCCTGAAAGTGTAACAACACTCAATGAATGTGCTTTCTATGATTGTGATGGAGTGACAGATGTAGTGATCCCAGATTCAATTACCACAATCGGCAACTATGCATTCTATACCTGTGAACTGTTAAAGAATGTAAAACTTGGACGCGGATTGACAGCAATTCCTTATTCAGCTTTCTACCAGTGTCCCGCCCTCGAGGAAATTGTTATTCCATACGGTGTCACATCTATCAATGGGTATGCTTTTGCAAACTGTACTAAACTGGTTTCTGTTACAATTCCAAGAACAGTAACTGCAATTGAAAAAACAGCATTCAGTTATCCTGCCAAAACTACGATTTACGGAGTGGCAGGGACATACGCGGAGACTTTTGCAAATGATAATGGATATACATTTGTAAATAAAGAGGTTCCTGTAGAATCGATTGCTTTGTCTGCCAATGAGCTTACACTTCTCAATGGCAAGTCATCTGCATTGACATTAACGATCAATCCTGAAGACTGCACAGACGCAATCACATGGAAGTCAGCCAATACAGGTATTGCTACTGTTACAGACAAAGGTGTTGTTAAAGCAGTATCCGTAGGCTCAACCACAATCAAGGTAACAGTAGGCAGTAAGAGTGCCAGCTGTAAAGTAACAGTTGTACAGCCGGTTACATCCATCACACTGAATAAGAGCTCAGTAACTCTTGATGCACTGGAAACGTTCCAGTTCACTGCAAAAGTGAATCCTTCCAATGCATATAACACAGAGATTGTCTGGTCTAGTTCTGCTCCTGAAATTGCCAGTGTTGATGAAAACGGATTGGTTACAGGTCTGAAAAAGGGCACGGCAACCATCACAGCTGCATCAATGGATGGCAGCGGAATCACCAAAACAGCAACCGTAACAGTTACCAATAATGCGAATATCTGTGTGACAGCTGATCAGCTTGAAACACCGCATAACTATCCGGATAACTGTAATGATTACTGGTATTACAAATCATCAGGTGCGAAAGGACTTCTTATAACATTTGATGAGCAGACAAATATCGAAGAAGATTTTGACTTCCTGTATATTTATGATGCTGATGGTAATGAAATCGGTAAGTATACCGGAACATCACTTGCTGGACAGAGCATTGAAATTCCCGGAGACACAATCAAGCTGAAGCTTGTCAGCGACAGTTCGGGCAACGAATGGGGTTTCAAGGTTACAGATATCAGGATCACAGATGGTTTCAATCCGGTAGGAATCTACGGTTCTTCACTTGGCCTTGATGGCAAGATCGGAATCAACTTCTATCTGAATATCGCAGAAGAAGATCTCAATGATCTGACTGTGGTAATGCAGATGGGTGAGAAGGAAGATATCAGAGTCCCTGCATCCGAAGGCAAAGCAAGCACAGTATCAGGACAGAAGTTAAGAATGTTCGTATATCCTGTAGCAGCCAAAGAGATGAGAGACAAAGTAACTCTCACAGTGGAAGATGCAGAAGGAAATAAGATCAAGCTGACCAAAGATGATACAGACTATACGGAAGGCTATCCATTCTCAGCAGCTGATTATTTCGCAAAAGCTGAAACAGCCGGACAGGAAAAGACAAAGAAGCTTGCGAGAGTACTGAACAACTATGGCAAGTATGCACAGATCTATTTCAATCACAATCCGGAAGAAGTGACTGATTTAACAGATGTCAGTGCTGTAACACTGGAGACACTTGCACCATATCAGGCAGTACAGACAGAGAACAAGGTTGCAGGACTTACATATGTAGGCGGAACCACAATGCTTGATGATGCGGTCGGATACAGACTGTACTTCAAGATTGATACAGCACATCAGATCAGCGATTACACATTCAAGATGGATGGGAAGGTAGTTACACCGGTTAAATCGGGAAGCCAGTATTACATTGAGAAGACAGATATCGCAGCGAAAGATCTAGGAGTTAAGAATACGGTTGAAGTAACAGACGGAGAGAATACATTCGGAATCCAGTATTGCGCATTGTCGTATGCATACAGGGCACTTGAACTGACAGCGGAAGACAAGATCCCGTTACAGAACATGTGCAGAGCGATGTATCTCTACAACCAGCAGGCGATTGAGTATTTCAACAGCTGATGCCTGAATGTGAGGGGAGAACCGGTAAACGGTTCTCCTTTTTCAATGGTGAAACAGGTCAATCATGGTATTATGCGTGTAGTAAGCAGTTTCAATAGCGGAAAGGAAATTGTCTATGAAGAGATGCAGATTGCAAATGATTGCTGGATTGATGCTTTCAGGTATTTCCATGCTTATCACATCAGTAACACCAGTAAAAGCACAGGTTGCTGTTATGAATGATGAAAGCTGGAAAACTGTGCAATACAGGCTGAAAGAAATTCAGAGAAAAGGGCAGTCGTCAGAATTGACCATGTATTACAATTTCAGCTACAGCGATAAAATGTTTGATATTGATGCGCAATCGGGTGAACCGGATCCGTCTTTTGCCAAAGCATCTGTGGCACTTGCAATGAATGCATATTTCAGTGAAACAATTGTGACTGAAACAATGAATCAGATGGGATATGAAATTGTCGCAAGCAGGAATTACGGACGTGAATCATCCTATCTTGATTCTGATTTTGTCGCATTTGTCGTTGGCTCCAGAGAAATCAATCTGAACGGCGAAAACTATATTGTTTATTGTGTTCCGGTCAGAGGTACAGTGGATCATGAATGGTACAGTGATTTCAATCTTGGCAAAAATGGGAATCACGCAGGGTTTTATACGGCTGCTGAAGAAGTCGAAAGCGTATTGAAAGCTGTGATGGATACCGACGGATATGATAAATTCCATCGGATTATCTGGATGACAGGTCACAGCCGCGGAGCTGCAGTGGCCAATATCGTTGAAGGTGAACTGACAGATCAGAAAATGCATGCCGAACCGGAACATATCTTCGGATATAACTTCGCATGTCCTGCTGTGAGCAGGAATTCTGACGTTACAATGACCGATTTTCAAAATATATACAACTTCAATAATATCGGTGATCTGGTTCCTCTGCTTCCTCTTGCGGACTGGGGATATGAATCTTATGGACAGGATATATTTCTGGATACAAGCCAGATTGATAATGTCAGATTCCAGCTGCAAAGGCAGTCTGAACATGAATATGCGGCGCCGTTGACACAGGAAGACTACCTTAAAAGTTTGAGCTTACTTGGTCAGACTGAAGATGATTTTTCTGACAAAGAAATGGATATCATTCTTTTTGTTGCCGCATCGTTTTTATCCGGCGATCTTGCAAGGAACGCCGGATTGAAGGGGTATGAAACATTTATCCGTTCATGTTTTGAAAAGCTTGGAAAGGATCTGTCAACTGATGCGATCGGAACATTGCTTGCAATTTCAGATTTTTTTAAAGAAACAAATCCGGAACTGGTCAAAATCAAAGCTTTGATCACATTCCTTAAGGAGGGACTGGCCACATTGAACAGTTATCTTCCGCTGGATGATGCTGAGAAAAAAATTTCAGAATGGTTCCACGGAGATTATAATCAGTCGCAGCTTGGTCTGGCTCAGAGCTATCTGCTGCTGATCGGAATGCCGGAAATAATAACAATGTCACTGATGGAAGAAGCCTTAAACTGTCTTGAGGCGGTGGTAGGCAGTTATGACAAAATGGCAAAACGGATTGCCGGTGTTTTTGGCCTGATCTATTCCACTGACGGTAAAGTGCTGGACGCATTTACAGACGGTCATCATGGTGAAACATATGTCACCTGGATCAACTCAATGTATCTTGGATATAACGGATGGAACGGTTACTCCGGAACCCTGAAGCCTGCTGCTTCAAATATCAGATCAGTGGATGACTATTGTTTCATGAATACTCTCAGTGATGTCAATCCTGCTTACTATAATGAAGATCCTTCACAACTGCAGTATTTTGGATACCAGTCATTCTTCAATTGCGGAATCGACAACCTGACGCTGTATAAGGAAACGGATTACATAGGGGCTCAGGCATTCGCAGATAATCCGCTGCTTACGAAAGTCACGCTGCCGATAGACATGCTGTATTCAAGGACGGCGGAAGGTGAAACAGTAAGTCCGTTTGCCGGATGCATAAATGTGGAAACGATCATATACACACCGGGATACACAGGAATCCAGCCGAAGATGTCCACCGGCAGTACCGCTGCCGATGGAGAGCAGAAGTATACGTGCAAGCTTGAAAACATCGCAAGAAACAGCCTGAAGACATTGATCTATCAGGAAGGAGTCAAAGAACTGGCAAACTATGCCGGCCGTGCCTACTTCAATGTGAGCGGAGGGCAGTCATCGGCACCGATTGGACTGGAAACAGTATCGCTTCCTGAATCTCTGGAAAAAATAGGATCATTCG
>JNJQ01000073.1 GCA_000701725.1 Erysipelotrichaceae bacterium NK3D112 | reverse complement strand
AGTTCTGATCAACTTTAAACCGTCAAATCAGCTACCTATTCATAATTGACAAAATGATAGAGACCCGGTGTTATGGACATCAGGTCTTTATTATTTTCACTTTTGTAATAGGTGTGTTTATTCTGCTTGGGTTATCAGCTGAAATCAGTGAAGACACATTCACGGTGGATGGAATGAAAGTGGCACCGGTGAAATGAAGTCTATAATATATTGAAAAAGCAGATATTGCGGCAAAAGATCTTGGCAATATGAATTCAGTCATTATCACCGAAAGACAGGATTCCGTTACAGAACATGTGCAGAGTGATGTATCTTTGCAATCAGCAAGCGATTAAGTATATCAAGAATACACATCAGATATGGCCTGATATGGATTTTTTTTCCATATCCTGTTCTTGATTGCAACAATAATAAATAAGCGGAAATAGTTTAATTAATCTCAT
Source organism: Erysipelotrichaceae bacterium NK3D112 (assembly GCA_000701725.1). Taxonomy (GTDB): domain Bacteria; phylum Bacillota_I; class Bacilli_A; order Erysipelotrichales; family Erysipelotrichaceae; genus Bulleidia. The sequence continues at coordinate 4,260 of JNJQ01000073.1, read as the reverse complement.
GTAACTAATATTCTGTGATCTCTGTGGAAACCTTATTAATTCATCAAAAAGTATGGTTAATAACCGCTCAAAAGAATAAAGCACGAGAAAAAAGAAAAAGTTCTTTTTTGAAACCGAAAATGTATAGATGTTTTGTATGCTATTCTATAGCAGATAACAGGCTGTCAGACTGGGCGAGATAATAAGTGAATAATCATTCACCTGTCTGTCGGCTGTAAGGGGGAATAATATGGCATATAGATTCTTAATTCTTACTGCAGTCTTGTCAATGTGTGTTTTGAATACTGCTGAAACTTATGCACAGGGTGAACCGGAATCAGGCGATAAAGCTAAAATACTGCTGAATGAGGAACAAAATAGCAGCATTGTTGAAGATGCTTTGCATCTTGAGATCTCCAGACAGAAAGCTTATTCTGGAGAAACAAGCTCTGAAAATCTCCTGTATTCTGAAAGCGTGAATGCTTCAGCTGAGCCCTTCTACGTTTCACAGTACTCATATGATGATTCAGAAAACTTTCCTGAAACAGATCTGGATGAACTGGTTTCGCAGCTTCCGGAACAGAATGACAGAAACGAGGCCGAGCATTACTACTATAACAGGATGGATGACGTTCAGAAGGCTGTTTACTGGCAGGTCCTTAAAGCTGCTGAAACCATAACCGGCGATCGCGTTGAGATTGAAATCGGAAACGGAACATATTCACCGGAGTATTACCAGCTGAATGTGGCATTGTATGCTGTAGCTGCAGAGAATCCATGGATTACTGCGAATATTGATGCTGTTTCTTTCGGGTTCGGCATTCAGGAAACATCTTTCACGATTACGCTCTCTGCAAGCAGATACCATGATTTCCAGAAAGCCAAAGCGCATGCAAGGCTGGATCAGATTGTGAAGACAATGGGAGATGGGGACCGCTTTTCCAGAATTGTCAACCTGCTCATTTATCTTCAGAAGCATGTGGAATATGACTATGATGATATTTATCTGATTGGCGGGACCAATTCAAACCATGCTCACGATATCATCGGCGGTCTGCTATATAATACGTGTGTCTGTGAAGGCTTTGCCTATATGATCAAGGCTGCATGTGATGCGGCGGATGTACCATGTATTTTTGTGACAACTGACTATGTTTCCGATCCCAATCAGATGCATGCGGTCAACTACATTCTTATGGATGACGGAAACTGGTATCTGATTGACGGCACCAACATCTGCAAGGGTATTGACGGCAGTTCTCTGTATGATGATCTGTATGGGAAACCTCTGAAAGGGGAAGGCTCTGCGGGCAGCGATGCCAGATATGCTGGTGTCAGAGGGGTTTACCCGCGGGATGGAAGCTATGATTACATAATTCACGCTCCTCAGCTGAATGAAGCAGACTATGTATATTCAGGCACGTATGATGCAGGAGAGTATGCCGAGGCTGCCATTGATTATGCGTGGGAGGGCGGACTATTCTCCTATAATGTAAATGAAGACGGTGTTTCATGTACTGTCACCGGATACAATGACTTCTCTTCCGGCGATCTGATTATTCCGGAAGAGATTGACGGATATAAAACAACAGGAATCGCAAGCCATGCATTTTTTCGGGAAGAAGGATTTACCGGTGATCTGACCATTCCGGAAACAGTGAAGGAAATAGGGGATTTTGCGTTTTATAACTGTGCTAATATTGCCGGCAGTCTCAGGCTGCCCACTGGTCTTACAGCGATCGGCAAGTCTGCTTTCATGCATGATTCAAAACTGGGCGGCAGCATTTCGCTGACAGACAGCCTTCAGACCATTGGCAGCGGAGCCTTCTATAACTGCCAGAGTCTCACCGGGGATGTTTATATAAATGAAAGGCTGGTATTCAATCCGAATGATCAGTTTTTCAACTGCATTGGAATAGAGTCTTTTACAATCAGTACAAATCATCCTGACTATGCCTCAGCCGATGGAGAGGTATTCTCAAAAGATATGAAGGAATTAGTATTTGTTCCTTCGGCCAGAACAAAAGAACTGCTGATTCCGGATGGAACTGAAACAATCGGCAGCTTTGCTGTACATGACTGTTCCAAGCTCAGTCAGACGCAGCTGAAACTGCCTGAAACTCTGAAAACCATTTCGGACAACGCATTCTTTGAAACAGCATTTTCCGGTGATCTTTACATTCCGGATTCCGTTGTATATATCGGTGATAGAGCATTTTACGCGTTTGATTCATTCAATAAAGGAAGTCTGCACCTGCCGTCAAATCTGCAGGAAATCGGTAATGGAGCTTTTCAGGGATGTGCTTTTGCCGGAGATATCTATATTCCGGATTCACTGGAAATCTGGCCTGAAAACTATTATTCGATACCGTTTGTCTACGATTATGCGAACTGGCCTTATACGGTTAAGTATAGCTGTACAAATCTCCCCGCAATGCAGTTTTATGCTTCTGTATTCAGAAACTATGGGAATTGGATGGGCAGTGAAATGCATCATACGCATTTGGATGGTGATTATTGTTCGGATTGCGGTCAGAGCAAAGAATTCACGGTGCCAAACGTCTGTCCTGAGTGCGGTTTTACGTATAATCATGGCGAAGTACTTGAACCGGCTTTATGCAGCAGCACCGGTGTGCTGCTGACAAAGTGCGAAAAATGCGGATCTGAGTATCGTTCAGTGATTCCGTCGCCGGGGACTGAGCACATATTTGAGGTGCTTGATGTGGAAGCAACCTGTACGAAGGACGGTTACTATATTGAAAGATGTACAATCTGCGGCTTTGAAAATGTTCATACTGACAGACCTGCTCACGGGCATGATTACAGTGAATGGAAAGTTGTCAGAAAGCCTGAACCAGAACAGGCTGGTATGAAAGAAAGAATCTGTGCTTATGATGGCAGACACAGGGAATACCGTCTGATTGAACAGGATGAGGCCACTTCTTCCATCCCTGAAATGCTTGAACTCAGCAATACTTATCTTGTGATCCCGTCCGGAGCGGAGATGAACTTATCGGCAAAACTGTTTTCTGAAGAGACTGAGCTGGAAGGAATTTCTTGGAAAACAGAAGACAGTTCTGTCGCTGAAATAGATGAAACAGGAAAGATCAAAGCAACCGGTGTAGGAAATACCAAACTGACAGCCGAAGGCAGATGCACCGATGGAAGGATGTTTGAAAATACATGTGATATTTATGTTTATGAACCTGACAGTTCCGAAGGCTCTATTCATTTGAATGAGTCTGAAATTGAAATCGAAGGAATCGGAACAGGACAATACCTGTTCGCGGCAGAAACTGAAGACGGAGTATCCGCCATGAATGTATCAATGTATTCAGAGGATGAACAGGTTGCTGAAGTCAGCCCTGAAGGAATCATCTGGGCAAAAGGATACGGAGAGACAAATATTATTGCGGCAAGCAAAGACGGGCATGAACAGGCAATCTGTCATGTGACTGTTTTCGGGCCTGTCAACTCGCTCAGTCTTCCGGAAAATGTAACAGTGTTCAAGGGGGAGAACGTGCCGCTTGATCTCGTGTCAGATCCCAGCCCGATTGAAGCCAACAGTATTGTCTGGGAATCATGGAATGAAGCGATCGTTACTGTAAATGACGGCATTCTGACTGGCACCGGAGAGGGTATGACTGTGGTAACAGCTACAGCTGAATACGGAAAAAAGCGGGCATACTGCAATGTTACTGTCGTGGAGAAAGTATATTATCCAATTGGAATTAGCATGGATAAAACTGAACTGATCATGCATAAGGGAGAAATGAATAAACTGACTGTAACGCTTCTGCCGGGTTATGTAATTGATAAGTCAGTCAGCTGGGCCTCTTCCGATGAATCTGTGGCAATTGTTGATAACACTGGACAAGTAACGGCACTTTCAGAAGGAATCACAACAATTACAGCTGTAACAGCTAACAATCTTTATGCAGAGTGCCGTGTTGTAGTAGAAAAAGAACCACATGTACTAATCTACGGTTCTTCACTTGGCCTTGATGGCAAGATCGGAATCAACTTCTACCTGAATATTGCAGAGGAAGATCTCAATGATCTGACTGTAGTAATGAAGATGGATGAGAAGGATGATATCAGAGTACCTGCATCCGAAGGCAAGGCAAGTACAGTAGCAGGACAGAAGTTAAGAATGTTCGTATATCCTGTAGCAGCCAAAGAGATGAGAGACAAAGTAACTCTCACAGTGGAAGATGCAGAAGGAAATAAGATCAAGCTGACCAAAGATGAAACAGACTATACGGAAGGCTATCCGTTCTC
>JNJQ01000072.1 GCA_000701725.1 Erysipelotrichaceae bacterium NK3D112 | reverse complement strand
GACATAGCCTTTTGGTGAAGTATGCACGCTGCCAGGTTATCTCAAAGGAAGAGTTCATCTCTTCCTTTTTTTCGCCTCCGCTTTCCTTCAGCATGACCATGTAACAGATGAAATGCACAGAACACGTGTATCGCTGCATTTTTTGAACATCAATTGTCATGGCATGCTTTATAATGAAACATATGAACAAAAATACTGAAAAGAGCTTTCTTTCCAAAGTATATGTGATTGTTGCACTGATCATTGCGATCCTTGCACTGCTTTTATATCTGATCCTTTCCGGAGGCGCGGAAAAAATCCAGAAAGCAATCAGCTCCCAGGATAAACCTGCACATACACAGACACCGGAAGCTGATGACAAAACTCCGGAAAGCACACAGACGCCTTCTGCAGAGCCTTCCTCTTCCGCGGATACAGAAGATCCTGCAGAAACGGCTGAAGCTTCCTCAGAGCCTGAACCCACACCCTCAGCGACAGCGGAAATCACAGATGATATTGAATCCGATGATTCATTGACAAAGATTGTCAGCCCGTCCAGAACAATCGCTTCTTCCTATGTGCCGGCAAATCTTGTGATGCCTGATGTGCCGTGTATTCTGGATGAGAATCAGAACCTGATGCGTGCGGATGCGGCGGCAGCACTGGAAGAGATGTTCGCGGCTGCCGGCAATGACGGATATGAGCTCTTTCTGATCAGCGGATACCGTTCATATGAGTTCCAGCAGATGCTCAGGAAATACTGGGTTGAAAAAAAGGGCGAGGCGTACGCCGATGAGCTTGACACAAAACCAGGCGGTTCCGAACACCAGCTCGGGCTGGCAGCCAACATCGGCACAACAGACGGAAAGTGCGAGCTGAATGTCTGTTTCGCGGATACCGGCGCTTACGCATGGCTGAAAGAGAATTCCTGGAAATACGGATATATCGAAAGATACCCTGAAAGCAAGCAGGACATTACGGGAATCACCTTTTCGCCATGGAACTTCCGTTATGTCGGCAAAGACGCAGCCGAAAGGATCTATCAGTCCGGAAAAACCATGGAAGAATACTACGGTCTTTCATGAACTGTTGAAAATATCAAAAAAACATGTGTAATGCATGCACGAAGCTGTGGATTATGGTAATATTTTTCATCATATAACATGATAAAAGTACCCTGGGGAGGATACGAAAATGAAAAAGAAGGACAGACAGACAGCAGTACAGAAAATGGGAGTTGTCAGCCGTCTTGCATGGGAGTATGCCCGTGAGAAGATGGATACTGACGGCCTCTCAAATGTCCAGAGCAAAGTATGTATTGCGATCTACAACGATCCTGGGCTCAGCCAGGACGACGTCGCCAGAGTGCTTGGAATGGACAAGAGTTCCATTGCCAAACTGATTGCCAAACTCATGGATGGTAAGTATGTCACAAGACAGACCAATCCGCAGGACCGCAGAGAGTACAAACTCTATCTCGATGAAAGAGGCGAGAAGGCTACTCTTGAGCTTGTATCCTATCTGAACGAATTCCAGGAGCGTTTCATCACCTCCATCCGACCTGAACTGCTTGATGAACTGAATGAGGTTCTCAACAGTATTCTCGAAGCATCCGAAGAGTAATTCAACCTGATCTGAACCGGTATGGAACATGCAGGAAGGTGTTATCCGCATGAACCGTGCTGGTTTTTAAGATTGTCCGCACGCCAATGGATGAAAAAAAAGATGATTGAAATGATAGCGCTTTCTGTATAAAATGTTTTTAGAACAACGCAAGTTTGTTTCAGAAAGAAAGAAGGTATAATCAATGACAAAAGTAATCACATTATTCTGCTCAGCAGGTATGTCCACATCTCTGCTGGTCAACAAAATGAAGGAAGCTGCAGCTGCTGAAGGCAAAGACTATCAGATCGCTGCTTTCTCACTCGGTGAAGCACCGAACGAAGCTCCCAAGGCTGACTGCATCCTGATTGGTCCGCAGGTTCGTTTCGCTCTTGACAAGCTGAAGGCATATGGCAAGCCGATCGACTCCATCGATATGCGTATCTATGGTCTGATGGATGGTAAGGGCGCGCTCGCTATCGCCAAGAAGCTCCTTGGTGAAGAATAATTAATCATTCTTGACCAATTAAGGTTTCAATGTCCGGAAGAATTTCATTGTTCTGTGATTCCGGAATGTCCACGTCCCTGCTGATCAATAAAATGCGGGACAATGCGGCGCTGCATGGAAAAGATTATGAAATCTTTTCCTTTCCTTTCAGTGAATTCGACGCGAAAGCGCCGGTATCAGATGTCTGTCTGCTCGGTCCGCGCACAGCATATGCGCTGCCGAAGCTGAAGACGAAATACCCGGGACTGAAAATCGCAGTCATTCCTTCACAGATCTATGGTTTGATGGATGGCAAGGGCGTGCTCGCTCTTGCAGAAAAAATATTAAGAGAGGAATAAGAACATTATGGAAGGAACAGAACTCGTTGCTTTTAACATCATCGCTTCAGTAGGAACAGCACGTTCCAGCTATATCGCTGCTATTGACGAAGCGGCTGAAGGAAACTTTGAAGAAGCTGAAAAGCTCATCAAAGAAGGTCAGGAAGCTTTCAACGGCGGACATGGTGCTCATCAGGAACTGCTCGTTAAGATGGCAAACGGTGAGACTGTTACAATGACTCTGCTTCTCACACATGCTGAGGACCAGCTCATGAGTGCAGAAAGCTTCGGCATTCTCGCAGAAAAATTCCTCGCCGTTTACAAGAAAATCAACGGCTGATCTGCAACAATGAAAAGATCTCGAAAGAGATCTTTTTTGATCTTGTGATTATCCGCGAAACATGTATTATGAAGGCGCAGGAGGATCATTATGGCAATCAGGGCAATTTTCTTCGATTTTGACGACACAATCGGACATCGTGAGGCATATGCGTATGACTGCTACAGAAGAATCATCAAAGAACAGGCGCCTCATCTGACTGATCCGTTTGAATTCGAAGCGGTTGTCCAGGACTGCATGTTATGGGACGAAAAGGGCAATATTGATAAAACCCACGTCAAGAACATGCTGAAAGAGACATATGGAATCGAATTGCCGTATGAGGACCTCAACGCATACTGGGACCAGATTCTCTGGGAACACTGTGTTCCTTACAGTGATTCCGAGAAGACTCTGGAGATTCTCTCAAAGCGTTACAAGCTCGGGCTGATCACCAACGGTCCTTCCGTCGGCCAGCGCAACAAACTGCGCAATTCGGGACTTTCACGGTTCTTTGATCCTGAACAGATTGTCGTGAGCGGCGACTATCCGTTCAGGAAACCTGATCCGCGTCTGTTTTATCCGGCGTGTGAAAAGCTTGATGTGCTTCCGCAGGAATCAGTCTATGTCGGAGACATCTACGGCAGGGATGTGCTTGGCGCCCACCGTGCCGGGATGACACCGGTCTGGATCTGGAACTGGGGAGAACGCAAATGCGGAACTGATATCCTGATCATTCACAAAATCAGTGATCTTCTTGACTATTACTGAAAACATCGTGAATTAATGGATAAAGTTAATAATCTTCAATTTATATGGTATGATATGCGGGCATTACGGACAGGAGGCAGATTATATGGAGTATGAAGCACTCAGGAAGATTGCAAATGATATTCGTATCAACATCATCAAAATGGTGTCCAACGCAAAATCCGGACATCCGGGAGGCTCCCTCGGCGCTGCGGATATCGTCACGTTCCTCTACTTCAATGTGATGGATATCACCAAGGAAAATGCGGGAACGAATGACAGAGACAGATTTGTTCTTTCCAAAGGTCACGCATCACCTCTTCTTTACGCAGTACTTGCTGAAAAGGGAATTATCCCGAAGGAAGAACTGCTCACATTCAGACTTCTGCACACAAGACTTCAGGGACATCCCGATATGAATGAGCTTGACGGAATCGACATGACAACCGGCTCACTCGGACAGGGACTTTCAGCTGCGGTCGGCATGTGTCTTGCAAATAAGCTGGATAAAAACGATCACCGTGTTTACTGCCTGATCGGCGACGGAGAGGCCGAAGAAGGACAGATCTGGGAAGCTGCGATGGCAGCCGCTCATTACAAGTGTGATAACCTTTGCGCAATTATTGACAACAACGGTCTTCAGATTGACGGAAAAATTGAAGACGTCATCGGACCGGCACCGTTCGACGAAAAGTTCCGCGCATTCGGCTGGCATACAATCAATGTGGACGGACATGATTTCGCGCAGCTTGAAAAAGCTTTTGCCGAAGCAAAGACCATCAAGGGAAAACCTACATGCATCATCGCCAAAACCGTCAAGGGAAAAGGTGTATCTTATATGGAAAATGTGGCTGACTGGCACGGAAAGGCACCCAATGCCGAACTGACCGCAACCGCACTGAAAGACCTGGAGGGAGAATAACCATGGCCAGAGCAACCAGAGAAGCATACGGAGATGAACTGGAAAGACTGGTTCAGGAAAATCCGAAAGTCGTCGTACTCGATGCAGACCTCGCAGGCTCCACAAACGCTGCCAGAGCTGCAAAATACGCACCGGAACGGTTCTTTGATATGGGTATCGCCGAAGCTGATATGATCGGTGTTTCAGCCGGTCTTGCGGCAAGCGGATATATTCCGTTCGCATCTAGCTTCGCGATGTTCTGCACAGGCCGTGTCTGGGAACAGATCCGCAACAGCGTCGCCTATCCGGGACTCAATGTCAAGATCGTCGGAACACACAGCGGCATTTCCGTCGGTGAGGACGGTGTTACCCACCAGGCAATCGAGGATATGGCAATCATGCGCGATATCACCGGTCTGGCTGTCTACTGCCCGTGCGATCAATGGGAAACAAAAGCCGTCATCCGCCAGGCTATGGAGGAAAACGGTCCCTGCTACATCCGCCTTGGCAGAGCAAAGGTTGAGGATGTGTTTGATGAAAACAAGGAATTCGATGTCCGTAAGATCAATGTCCTCAGAAGCGGCAGAAAAGTGGCTGTCTTCGCAACCGGACTGATGGTTCAGATGACACTGAAAGCGGCTGATATTCTGAAAGAACAGGGCATCGACATCACCGTGATCGATGTATGTTCCATCAAGCCGATCGACAAGGAAGGCGTTGCCGGAATTCTCAGGGATCACGAAGAGATCTTCACCGTTGAGGAACATTCCGTTACCGGCGGTCTCGGCTCATCCATCTGCGAAATCGCCTGTGAAACAGTACCGCGCATTGTCCACAGAATCGGCATGTTCGGTTTTGCGGAAAGCGGTGAATGGCAGCAGCTGCTCCATGAGTATAAGCTCGATGGCGAAGGTATCGCCGAGCAGATCATGGGCTATCTCAGCATTTAAAAAAAGGGATTTTAAAAAATCCTGTGGATAGGCTTTAAACACTGTGTGGACAGACCTATACACTGTGTGTTGATTTCAATAAACGGTAGT
>JNJQ01000071.1 GCA_000701725.1 Erysipelotrichaceae bacterium NK3D112 | reverse complement strand
AAGCGAAGCCATTGGCAAAAACAATGCCCTTTGGCAACACCTTCGCCGCAAGTGTACAAGGGGTACACCCACTGTAAATTGACTTTCGCGGCATAAAGCCCCGGAATGAAATATGCATGATGATCCACCGGATCACTGCAGCACATAATCGATCAGAACCTTTTGGCTGTGTATCAGATGAACAGTTATTTTTGTGGTTCACAATTTACTGGGACAAACAAAAAGGCACAGACTCACTTCACCATATTTCAGGTGGAATCTGTGTCTCTTTCTCAAAACTTAAACTGTCAAACTTTGGTACTTGACATCGGGATCAGTTTAGTTCCCGCGTCATGCAGGAAGGACGGTGTTTTTCAGTCTGTGATCAGTTTCTGTCCCATGAAGAAGCCGCCTTCATCTTCGGCCAGCACTTTGAAGCCATTGTGAAGATAGAAGGAGACTGCTCTTTGATTGGCTCGTGCTACGCCAAGGCAGACGCCTTTGACATGATGCTGTCTCAAGAGATCCAGCATCGCTTTCATCAGCATGCTTCCATGATGATTTCCGGTGTATTCCTCAAGGATATCGATATGCAGATGGGCGGGATATTCCTCATATGCAAGATTGTATTCTCTCAGTCCATCCTCGACGCGCTTTATATACGGTTCGCCAAGCTTTCTGATCTCTTCGGCATACGGGTGCATATTCTCTGCCCAGACATGCGCATCCTCAGCCCAGAGAATATATCCTCTTGGAATGTTTTCCTCATCCACAAGCATTAACGCATGTTCATGATCGAGATATTCATCGCAATACATTAATAATGAGAAACGTCCGTGTTTTTCATCGGTTCTTGCTTTTTCGCTTGCCGTGGCCAGATGAATGCGGCGCATTGCGTCACGGTATTCAGGAGAATAGGGAACAACCTTCATTCTTATTCTCCAAGGCGCATTCTGCGGATGGTCGGCCATAATGCCTTGTCCAAAGCCGGCACTACGATCGCGGCCAGGATGGTTTCAGCGATACCGTTGCTGGTGATGACACCGAGAATGATGCCTGTCACAGCCGCTGTCTCAACGCCGAGCGCCTGGGCATATTTGGGGGCGAAGAAGATATAGATGAGACCCATGACAAGCAGGGTATGGATCATTGTATTGATGGCGGCACTGATGGCGCATGCAGGCAGATTTCCGGTTTTCTTTCTGAGCATGCGGAACATCTTTCCGCTTAACCAGCCAAGCAGGATACGCGGACCGAAAACGATGATCAGCGATGCGAAGTTGCCGGATATGCCTCCGACCGTGATAAAGGGCGAAAACAGGAATGAAGTGACGCCGGGAACGAATGTGGCTCTTAACATGGATGTCAGACCGAATACGAAACCGGTCAGTGCGCCATACTTTGTGCCTAGGAAGATACCGGCAAGAATGACCGGAATGTGCATGGTGGTCACATTGATGGCACCGATCGGAATATATCCGATGGGTGTCAGGGTCATGACAACCTGCAGTGCTATAAAGAACGCGGCCAGGGTGAGCTGGCGGATCTGTGTGCTCTTGTTCATAATGGATACCTCCAACAGCTACGCATTATACCATAGAATGGAATTTGTAATTTTAAATGCTAAAATATCTCCATGAAAACGATACGCGTGGCCGCGGCTGTGATTGTGCGCAATCAGCAGATCTTCGCGGCGGAAAGAGGCTATGGCAGCCATATGGGCTGGGAGTTTCCCGGCGGAAAGATCCGTGAGAATGAGACCGGTGAGCAGGCGATTGTCCGCGAGATCCGCGAGGAGCTTTCAGCGGATATCATTCCGTATCATCAACTGATGACACTGGAACACGATTATAACGACTTCCATCTTTCCATGGATGTTTTTCTATGTACACTTGAAGGCAGTGAGCCCGTATTGAGCGAGCACCGCTCTGCCAGATGGCTGTCATTGAAAGAACTGGATGAGGTTGCCTGGCTTGAGGCTGACCGGAAGATCATTCCTTTCATTCTGGAATATGCGCAGAAGTGCGGCTTATGAATGGATGATGCGGAAAAGTCATTCTTTCAGCCGGGCATTTTCAGAAAACCAATCCTGAAATGATATAATGATTGCATGGAACTTAACGACCGGCAATTCAGACTGACCAAGACAAGACTTGAAGCTCTTGACCGTCTTCATATCCATACGGCAGAAGAGCTTCTTTCATATTACCCGTTCCGCTATGAAACCCTGGAAGTCAGTGATTTTGAAACATGGAAGATCAAGGACAAGATCACGCTTGAAGCGGAAGTTGTATCCGCAGTCAGATCATTCCGCCATGGCAAGCTGACCACCAGCTCCTTTGAGGTGGCTGCTTATGATCAGATTTTCAAGGTGACCATTTTCAACCGTCCCTGGGCGAGAAATCTCACGCTGAATCAGAAGATCACATTGCATGGCGTCTATAACGGAAACAGACGGATCACCGCGATGAGCTATGATACAAAGCCTCTTGCTGAACATGATGCCGTCACACCGGTTTACAGTACGGTGGAAGGGGTCAAACAGAAAACCATCCGCGCATGCATCGAGAGGGTGTATGAGGTGATGTGCAATGAGATCATGGACATCGTGCCGGAGGAATTCATTTCCGCTTACCGGCTTTTAAGGCGTGCGGAAGCACTCAGACGGATTCATTTCCCCTCCAGCATAAGTGATGTTCAGTCTGCTGTACGCACTTTGAAATATGAGGAATTCCTGCGCTATTTCACGGCCGTTGAAATGATGAAAAACGAGGACTACGCAGGCATGCAGAGATCCCCGCGCAATGTGAACACGGCGAAGGTAAAACAGGTGATCGCGCATCTGAAATATCATCTGACAAAGGATCAGATTACCACCCTTGGCGATATCATTCATGATTTCGGAAAGACCAGACCGATGTATCGTCTGGTGCAGGGGGATGTCGGCTGCGGCAAGACCGCGGTGGCGGCGATTGCGATGTATGGCGCGGTGACTGCCGGCGTGCAGTGTGCTTTGCTGGCGCCGACGGAAATCCTTGCCCGGCAGCATCTTTCCAGCGTCCGTGAAATCCTCAAAGGCACAGACACACGGATTGAAGTGCTCTATTCGGGGCTTTCCAATGCGGAGAAAAAACGGATTCTCGAAGAAACCGCAGCGGGTGAAATTGATATCCTGATCGGCACCCATTCCATCATCCAGGATGCGGTAGTATTCCATAACCTCGGCTTTGTGGTGGCCGATGAGCAGCAGCGCTTCGGCGTTGAGCAGCGCAAGGCACTCAAGCGCAAGGGCGAAGGAACGGATCTTCTGTTAATGAGCGCCACGCCGATTCCAAGAACCCTTGCCTCAACTCTTTATGGCGATATGGATGTGTCAACGATCGAGACAATGCCCCCGGGCAGAAAAGATCCGGTGACGGTCTATATTGAGGAAAACAGTTTCCGCAGCGTGCTGGATGAAGTAAAGGCTCTGCTTGCCAAAGGCAGACAGCTTTATGTCATCTGTGCGGCGGTGGATTTCAATGAGGCATATGATGCCCGCAATGTCTACGAGACTGCCAATAACATTCAGAAGCTCTTCCCGAAGTATCATGTGGATTTATTGCATGGCCGCATGAGCAGTGAGGAAAAGCAGACTGTTATGAAGCGCTTCTATGACAATGAAACGCAGATCCTTGTTTCAACCACGGTCGTTGAAGTCGGTATGAATGTGGTCAATGCGACCGGTATGATCATTTATGACGCTGACCGCTTCGGGCTTTCCCAGCTGCATCAATTGCGCGGACGTATTCAAAGAGGCAGTGAACAGGGGCATTGCTGGCTGCTTTCCGGCAATCATGATGACAGCGTGAAAACACGTCTGAATGTGCTGGTGAAGACCAACAACGGCTTTGAAATCTCGTATGAAGATTTACGGCTCAGGGGACCGGGTGATATACTTGGTACAAGGCAGAGCGGTGTGCCGGATTTCATATTGGGAAATCTGGTATCCGATACGGGAATTATCAATACAGCAAGAAAAGATGCCGCAAAAATCGTGCAGTCGCAGGACAATCCGGACTATATCGCCCTAATTGAAACGGTCCGTCTGGCAAGACAAACGAATGCGGATTATGCGGATTAGGAGGCTGACATGGATATTATTGAATGGCTGGCGGAAAGAGGAATTGAAGTCAATGACAAGGATCTGATTCATCAGGCTTTTATTCATTCCTCTTACGCCAATGAATATAAACAGGAACACGACAACGAGCGTCTGGAATTCATGGGTGACGCGGTTTTGCAGTTATGGAGTTCGGAAGCGATCTATCCGATGAATCTTTCGGAAGGCCGCATGACCGCGCTCAGACAGCAGATTGTCTGCGAAAAGGCATTGGCCGCGTATGCGCGTGAAATGGATCTGCCGCGCTTTCTCAAACTCGGCAAGGGCGAGGAGAAGATGGGCGGACGCAACCGCGATGCGATCATTGCCGATATGTTTGAAGCGATGCTTGGCGCACTGTATCTCGATCAGGGATATAGCGCCATCACGAATATTCTTGACGAGGTGATCACCCCGAGACTTGCCCACCCGGAAGAATCGGAAAGCTTCCATGACTACAAGACCAGACTGCAGGAATACGTGCAGGCGGATTCCCGCAGAACCGTGCATTATGAGCTCGTTTCGGAAAGAGGCCCGAGCAATGCGCCGGTGTTTGTAATGAATGCGATTGTGGACGGTGTCATCATGGGAACCGGGGAAGCCGGATCCAAAAAACAGGCGGAACAGAACGCGGCTAAAGACGCGCTGTATAAAATGGCAGTTTAATCATAATGATAGTGTCTAAAGTTTATGAAAACTGAGGTAATGAAAGCCTTGCGACCAGGGAATTGAAGGCTGACAGACGACATGACACTGTCAATGTTAGAGATCTTTGAAAATTCAGAACGAAAAGAACCTTCCTGAACGAAAAGAAGGCATGATGAAAATATCTTTGAGGATTAAATGGTGTTTGATGATTATGCCTGAGCAGCTTCCCTGTGAAACCTGCCGGACATCTGGATCAGTTTGAGCCATTTGTCAGGCATCAGGTCATATTCATCGAATTCATCCAGGATAACCGGCGGCTTGTATCCAAGTGAAGAATGACGTCTGAGAAAATTAAAGAAAGCTACATAACAGACCATATAGGAGTTAGCCTGATCAAGAGAGGCATATCCATTGGTCGGATGGTAGCTTTCCTTGAATGTTCTGTTGAGACGTTCTTCTGTCTGCTTCCATGGACGGTATTTCCTTGATACATCGTCCATATTCTTTACGCCGATGACCTGGTGAAGATCAAACTTGAAACCCTGCATTTCAAAGAAGAGCTGGGCAGCGTTGTAGATCGGATTTCCGTCAGTAATAAAGGTGAGATCATCGGGGTATTCAATGAACTTGCGCATGACATTCCACATGGAGATGACAGCGTTCTTAGTGTCTCTGTTTGAGAAGATGTAGTAGGAAGTGATGATCTTTTTGATGGGATCTGAGAAGAAGAAAACGTAATTGTTCTTTCCCATGACATGGACAT
>JNJQ01000070.1 GCA_000701725.1 Erysipelotrichaceae bacterium NK3D112 | reverse complement strand
GGAGAGAATACATTCGGAATCCAGTATTGCGCATTGTCGTATGCATACAGAGCACTTGAACTGACAGCGGAGGACAAGATCCCGTTGCAGAACATGTGCAGAGCGATGTATCTCTACAATCAGCAGGCGATTGAGTATTTCAATAATTAGAATGATTTACAGCAGATATCGAAACAGCTCGCTGTAATCAGCTGAGCAGAACAGATTATCAGTGAAAACGTATTAAGCATAAAGGGGCAGGGCAGCGGCTGTTCAGGAGTCACTGTGAGGCCCCTTTTGATAGATTTCAGACATGGCAGTTTTCAGTTGGCGGAAAAAACTGTTTCAGCATTATTCTTTTGATTTTTTTGCCTCAGTTTTGTGCTCCGGCAGGGTATGATTAGTATGTATACAGCCGGAAGGAAAATGAATATGAAGAAAATGAATCAGAAGAGAATGGTTTCAGTCTGTCTTCTTTCACTGATTATGTCATTGACATGTCTGAGTGTGAATGCGGAAGAAACCGACGTTGCGCAAAGTGAAATCATTCATGAAACAGAAACCGGGCAGGATGGAACTGCAGACGCTATAGACGCAGTGAATGAAACCGCAGCAGATTTCATCACTTCTGATGAGACGGAAGTCGGTTTGAAGCCGGGAGAAACAAAACAACTGAAGTACTCTATTGAGCCTGAAACATCGGATGAAAAACCGGTTTTTATCCTCGAATATAACCATAACAGCTGTATTACACTGGATGAAGAAGGTGTTGTCAGCGCGTTGAATACAGGCGATGCATCGGTGCGGGCTGAATTGTCCAACGGGTACAGTATTTACTATCATGTTTATGTTTACACTGATCCGACATCCATGTCTCTGAGAGATGATGGATATCCGGCAATTGTGGGACAGGGTAAGTTCATTTTCGTAAATACGAACGATTGGAGTTCGCAATACTGTCCGAAAACGTTTGTCAGCAGCGATTCTTCGGTTGTAAGCATACCTCAGGATGGAAAACCGGTTTATTCCGGATCGGTTTATGTCAATGCTGTCGGCGCAGGTACAGCAACCATTACAGCGACAAGCTCAAACGGAATCAGCTGCGAAACAAAATTGACTGTACTGGATGGTGACTATGCGCAGTTTATCAATACTGTCGGTGATACTGAATTCTATTTAAAAACCGGTGAAACCGCACAGCTTGAGTATTCGTTATATTCATATAACGGCGGCTCTTATGCAGATGAAAAAGTCACCTTCGAAGTCACATCAGGCACAGAATATGCCTCTGTCAGCGATACAGGTCTTGTAACAGCTGTTGCGGGAGGAGGAACAGCATATATCGATGCCCGGATCACAAATGGCAGCAGCGTGCAATACAGAATCAATGTGTCAGATCTTCCTGAATCCATTTCTTTTGAAAAGACTGAGTATATGATACCTGTCGGGGATACTGCTTTTTTCAGAGTGCTTACTGAACCGGCATCGGCATCCAACTGTAAAAAAACATATACCAGCAGCGACAGCAGTATTGCTGAGGTTGTACAGCAGCATATGGATTCATATGTGCTGAAAGGAAATAAAGAAGGAATAGCGGTGATTACTGCTGAAACAGAGAACGGCTTGAAGGCTCAGACGGTTGCGAAGGTTGTGGATGGATATGCAAACAGTATTTCTTTTGCTGATTATGAGATGTATCTTTCTCTGAATGAATCAAAACAGGTGGAATATACTCTTTCTTCAAATACCGGCAACACATCAAAAGAGCAGCTGAAATGGTCAGTGACAGATGGGGATGATGTCATTTCCGTTGATCAGAACGGCATCATAACAGCTTCAGGTTATGGTAAAGCTGAAATCATGGCTGAGACGGTATTGGGATACAGCGCCACTTGTACGGTATATGTGGCGAAACAGCCTGAAAATCTGAGATTTCCGGTGGAAACGGTAACGCTGCAAAAGGGAAAAAATATGCAGATATTTGCTTTCTCCGATTCTCCGGATTCAGATAACTGGCCATTGACCTATACATCAGACAATCTGTCCGTTGCCGATGTTATAGATTATGGGCATGGCGGAGTGGGATGGCTGTCCGGCAAGGAAACAGGCACTGCAGTAATTACCGCATCCGCAGGCAACGGAATCAGCGCACAGCTGAAAGTGATTGTTGAGGAAGGTGAGTATGACAGATATCCTTCTGCATCATTCAATTATGAAGTTCTTTCAGTCGGTGAACAGTTCAGTCTGAGTCGGTACGAAAAGATGAATCTTGCCGTCTCCGATCCTTCTGTTGCGATTATCAATAACGGCTATCTGACAGCGTTGAAACCCGGGTATGCCTGTGTATATGCGGCTGCAGAAGACGGACGTTTTCTCAGCGAAACTGTTCATATTTATGTTCATGGGCCTTTGACCGGTATCGGATTTAAGGAAGATCAATACTATTTATACAAAGGATATACGATGATGCTGAGGGAGTATCTTGATATATTCCCGAAGGATGAGCTGGTGGACGATATTTACTTCACTACCAGCAATGACCAGGTTGTTCAGATCAACTATGAACAGGCGAATGCGATTGGTACCGGTACTGCTGTTATCACTGCCTATACAGCTGATGGACTTCTTCAGGCATCGGCGACAATTCATGTCGGCAATCAGCTGACTCCATCCGGAATTGAACTGGATGAACCGCAGCCTGTAAAACTGAATCTGGGCTTTATACGGCAGCCGAAACTGAAAATCACACCGATTTATACCGATCAGACAGATTACATACTTACTTCTGATCATCCGGAAATTGTGGAAGTGGCAACGGATAAATTCAGAAATGTTCAGATGCTTAATGGAAAAAAACCAGGCAGTGCAACTGTAACCGCTGTGTTGAAATCAGATCCTTCAAAATCAGTCACATTCCCTGTGACGGTTGAAGACGGGGAAGGAAGAAACTGGCATGAATCTGCGGTTGTGGTTAATACGACCCAGGCGGTCAATGAACAGGTCGATCCGGATGAAAACAATGAATTTGTCTGCTATACCGGTGATTCATATACAATATTCAGCCGTTATATTTCTACGCATCTGCAGTTCGAAGATACAGTAGCATTGTATCCAATTCCCATTTGGACAATGAGGTGTTCTTCTGAAACCGGAAGCATCAAAATGTATCCTCCTCAGGCGGGCTATGCCGGCGCATACAGAATATTTGATCAGGGCGGAGACTGGAAGCTGTTCACTGCCATAAGACCGGGAACGGCAAAGATTTATATTGCCGGAAACAGATATATCACTATCCGTGTTGTCGACAGGCAGAAAGAGATTTCGGCTGATATTTACGGATGTTCTCTCAACCTTGAAGGAAAGGTCGGACTGAATTATTATCTTGAAATGCCTGAAGATGACATAAATGATCTGAATATAAGGCTGACAAGCAACGGAAAAGACAGAGTTATCCCTGCGAAAGACGGAACAGTCAAAATGATAGACGGTAAGAATTACCGGATGTATTCATATGAAACTGCAGCAAAAGAAATGAATGATGATATCATTCTGAAAGTAGAAGATAAGGATGGCAATCCCGTAACACTCACCAAAGACGGGGAGGATTATACCGAAGGATATGTTTATTCCGCAAGAATGTATTTTGAAAAGGCAAAGGAAAGCGGAAGCGAAAAACTCAAACCTCTCGCAAAAGCGCTGGAAACATACGGGAAATATGCGCAGCTCTATTTCAATTACCATACAGAGCAGGTGAAAGAAACAGAAGATGTTACTCATGTCACTGCTGATACGCTGAAAAAATACAGGCCTCTGAATGCCGGAAGCGTTGAAGGCTTAAGCTACCTTGGCGGTTCCATGGAATTAAACAGCGACACATCATTAAGAATCTATTTCTCTCTTGAAGAAGGGCATAAGATCAGCGAGTACAGTTTCACGGTTAACAATGAACCGGCAGATGCCGAGTTGCGAAGCGGAAATCAGTATTACGTGACATTGAATAATATTGCCGCAAAAGATCTTGGCAAAGCAATCACAGTCACAACTGAAAAAGGTGATGATATGTTAACGGTGATCTATTATCCGCTTTCATATGCATACACTGCATTAAGCAGTGATAAGACAGGAGATGCCATCAAGAATACATGCCGTGCGTTATATCTTTATAATCAGGCGGCGATTGCATATTTTGGAACAAAATGATAAATCGGCATTAACAATCAACTGTTATCAAATAAAAGGGCACAGATTGACAGAGAAAAATCTGTGCCCTGTTCTTTTGGATAGTTGATTTCAAAACTGTCAACTACAGTCAACCTGTAAAATAGTGTTAATACAGACCAGTTAAGGAGAATGATTTATGCATGCATTTGGCAGAAGAGTATTATCCGTTTTAGCGGTATTTCTGATTGTTCCTGCGTTGCTGACACCGGCATTTGCAGAAGAAACAAATGAAGATAATGGGATTGTTGTGGGTGAAACTGATAATTCAGAAGAAGATAACCCATTTGATACGGGTATTAATGATACTGAAGAGGAATCAACAACAGACATTGCTGAATCGATCGAATACTCGTATGCAAGTAAATATATACCTGCTTTTATGGGAACTGCGTCAGCAGCGGATATTTATGATGTTGATGCAATTCAGTGGATTAAGGATAGAGCAGATGAAGGCTGGAATGTGGATTTCGATGGCCAATATCCAGGTCATGCTGAGTGTGTTGATCTGATCTGCGCATATTACACACATCTTCTTGGATATTGTCAAAGCGGAAATGCAATAAACTATGCCACTAACACGCCACCAGAAGGCTGGTATATAACATATGATCCAAGTCCAGGCGACATTGTGGTATGGGGCAAAGATGTTAACATAGGTGATGATATAGTTGGAAATGAACATACTGATGAGAATTATGGGCATGTTGGTTTGATTTATGAAATCGAAAATGACTATCTGCTGACAGTTGAAACTAACACGTTGAATTCAGGAGGAGCTGCCCGGTATAAAAAACGTACAAAGTCTAGTCCTCTTTGCTATATACATCCTAATCTAAAACATGATACAACGCCTCCAGTTGTATCAAACGCTATTGTGCATTCGATTAATGACGACGGTTTCACAGTGGAATACACTGCGACAGACAATCACAGATTGAATTCTGTTTATGCGATTGTTACAGAGTATGGCAAACCCGTCAGCGAAGGTGTTAAATATGTAGCTACAATGGATGGCGTTAATGCGACTGTGACTGGAAAATTCAGTCAGTTTAATGATGATGTGCGTCTTTTCTATGTTAAATGGTATGCAGAAGATGCAACTGGCAATATAGGTGGAAGAGAACTAAGGCATAACTTTATAAACCTGTACAAAGCTAATGGGGATAGCAAAAAGTTTGGGGCATACACATTTTTTGGCAGCGTAAGTCCAATTCGGTCTGCTCCTTATAAAACTTTAAACGGCGCTGATACAACTGTTGGGGCTTTAAAACCTTTCGACACAATCTCAATTCTTGGAACGTACAACAATTCATATGACCATGACTGGTATCTGATTGGTGAAAATCAGTGGGTTTACTCTGAAAACATGAAAAAGAAGACAGTTTTCAATGTATTCTCAACAATTACCGAACTGATTAAAGATAAGGAATTCTTCTTTATTGGAGGCTTGCCCATTGTCAAGTCAAGAAAGTTCAATTTAACAGCCAAAGAATATTTCGAAGGCAATAAAACTCCGACTGCAGCTTCATATGCAGAACTCGAAGGTGATGTGATTGAGCAGGTACGTACCGCTGACGGCGGATACTCATATACAAACAATACATATTGTAATATCACCTTCAATGCGAATGGTGGTACCAGCTATGAGAGTCAGAAATCAATTGCTACGGGTCAGAAGTATGGAAGACTTCCCGTACCTTCTAGATTTGGCTATAGATTTGACGGCTGGTTTACGGATCCGGAAGCAGGAGATCTGATTACTGCGGATACAGCATGTAATATCGATGGAAGCATTACATTATATGCGCATTGGACAAGAATTATTCTGCTCGAAGGTGAATGCGGAGACAATATCCACTATATTCTCTACGGAGATGGTGAACTTCATCTGAATGGATCAGGTGAAATGACAAGTCATCCGTGGACAGATAATTATAAAGATATTGTTTTATATGTAACTACCGAAGGAGAAATCACTTCAATCTGTGAGAGTGCCTTCAAAGACTGTGAGTGGCTCACATCAATTGAAATGCCTTCGACACTGACAAGTATTGGCAGAAGGGCTTTCAGCGGAGCAGCTTCTTTGGAATCAATTGACATACCAGACGGAGTCGAAACAATTGAGGCAGAAACGTTCAATAATTGCTCTGGGCTGACAAAAGTTAATTTCAGTCAGAATCTGACAACAATAGGGCAATATGCATTCTATAACTGTGCATCACTGCCGGAGATCACGCTTCCTGACAGTGTGACAAGTGTTTATGCTGCAGCCTTTGCGTATTGCAGTGAACTATCGAAGGTTAAACTATCAAAAGGTCTGACATATCTGCAGGCAGTAGCATTCTATGACGATGATAAGATTGCAGAAATAGAGATTCCGAAAGCTTTGGTGAATACAGGCAAAAGCGATTTCTTAACCGGTGACGAAAACTATAGGTATGGTGTATTCCGAAACTGTGATGGACTTAAGAAAATCACTTTTGAAGAAGGAACAACATTGGTCGC
>JNJQ01000069.1 GCA_000701725.1 Erysipelotrichaceae bacterium NK3D112 | reverse complement strand
AGATCTTCCGGGACATTCTGAATGAGAGTTAAAGGTTCAATATTCGTTCTGAAGACAAACAGCTGAGCCGAAAGAGACTGTATTGCCTCGAGAATATGTGATATATTTTCCACGGGTGATAGTTCTCCTTTCTATGGTTTGGCGACTTTAAGATAACACAGAACTACCACCTTTTAAATTTGGGTGGAACAAACAAGGATTTGGGCGGCTGAAAAGCTGCTTGAAGATATAAAAAAGAGTAGGTCAGAAATCTATCGAAAATGACGATTTTTGACACTACCCAGCGATACGCGGAGGTGAATTTATGATTAAAATGCTGCCGGGAATGATTTATGCATGGCTGGTTCTCTGGATCATTCCGTTTTATCCCCACTACAGAAAAGCCTTCAAAGCGAAATGGTTTCAGATCGCATCATGCGCTTTGTGCGCTGCGGTGCTGGTCTGTGTCTGTGTTGTTGTTTCATGGAACAGACGCAATGAGCTGATTCTGATTCTGCCGCTGCTGATTGTCTGCTCCTATGTTGATATCAGGGATCAGGAAATACCCGATCTGCCGCTTGTGATCATGTTTGTGCATATGGGGCTTTCACACCAGGCGCCTCATACTGTTTCCTGTCTTATCATGGCACTGATTGCGGCTCCCTTTGTGTTTATGAAAAAGATCGGAGCCGGTGATATCAAACTGATGGGACTCATGATCATGAAATACGGATTGATTGCTTCGGCCGGATTTGCTGTTGCGAGTCTGCTTTGCATCATTGTGCAGTCAATCAAAAAGGAATCCCTGAATCAGAGGATTCCTTTCGGTCCGTATTTATGTATCGGTTTTCTGTTCACGCTTCTTTCTGCAGGCTGAATTCAAACCAGAAGGTGCTGCCTTCGCCGACCTTTGATTCAACTCCATAATCAGCGTGGTGCAGTTCCAGGATTTCCTTGACAATCGCAAGGCCAATTCCGCTGCCGCTGGTGGAGCGCACATGGGTTTTGTCGAGCTTGTAATATCTGTCCCAGATAAACGGAATGCTTTCCTCATCAATGCCTTCGCCATGATCCGTCACTTCGCAGCGCACCTTGCCGTCAATGATTTTCTCATTGACTTCAATCCGTCTGTCACTGCCGCAGTAATTGATCGCGTTGGTCATGAAGTTGTTGAAGACCTGCTCGATGCGGGAATAATCCGCATTGATATAAGAACCCTGCTGTGTCTGAACACTGATCTGATAGCCTTCCTTCATCTGATAGACATCATATTTCTTCATCTGTGCCTCAATCAGCGCGGAAAGATCGAAGACCTCTTCACTCAGCACAATCCTGCTTTCCTGCATCTTTGAGAGATCCAAGAGATCATTGACCAGCGTGGTCAGGCGTTTGGATTCATCAATGATAACCTGGATGTTCTCATCGGTTTTCTCTTCGGGCAGATCAATCATCATTTCGCCATACCCGCTGATCATGGTCAATGGTGTGCGCAGATCATGCGAGACATTTGAAATCAGATCACGTTTGGCCTTGTCGGCTTTGGAGATATCCATGGCTGCTCTTGTCAGGGTGTCATTGAGATCCTTGGCCTCCTGATAGCGGTTGGTTTTCTCATCCGCCTCATAATGACCTTCCGGCAGCGATCCCGCCTTTTCGGCTATGATCGCAAGCGGACGGGCAATCTGATAATTCAGCGCCAGTGTCAGAAGTATGACCGCAAGCGCGACAATGCCGGCGATGATCCATAACTGCGCGGTCAGTGTCGAGATCGTGGAATCAACCGGTGTGATGCCGGTATAGACCATGATCACGCTCATATCGTCATCCTCACCGAGAATCCTGGTATAGATGATTTCCTTGCGCTCACCGCCGCCGTCCATCATCGACATGCCTGTTTTCGTATGCAGATAAGTGCCGTCCTCACTGCCCATTGCCCCGACGATCAGACTGCTTGCCTCTTCCGGTTTCATCCGGTAAAGGAAACAGCCCATATTGCCGCTGAGCATGGAGGACTCCGGTCCGGTGGATGAGCTTCTCCATACCCTGACACAGGTTCCGCTCTCATTCTGCGTATTGTAGATGATGTCCTCAAGGTCCTCTTCCAGATCCTCATCAATATCATCATCGTCATCCAGCTCAACAATTCTTGCCGCAACCGAATCGGAGATCCGCTTGACCGAATTGACCTTGTAGCTTTCATACATCGGTTTGAGCAGAATAATCTGGAACAGGAAAATCATGCCGATCAGAAAGATTCCGAAGGTCAGCAGATATTTACCGATTTTCCATTTCAGACTAGTTATCTTTTTCAAAGCGGTACCCTATTCCTCTCAGTGTGACGATGTATTTCGCATAATTGCCGAGGTTCTTTCTCAGCAGTTTGATATGGGTATCCAGGGTGCGGTCATCACCGAAATAATCATAACCCCAGACGTTGGAAAGCAGCTGCTCACGTGTCAAAGCAATACCGCGGTTTTTCGCAAGATATGCCAGCAGTTCATATTCCTTGGGGGAAAGCTGAATGCGCTGTCCTTCAATGGTGACGGTGCGTGCCGAATAATCGATGACCATCTCCTCGACCTTGAAGGTGTCAACTCCTGCTGTTCCATGCGGATTGACACGCTTGAGAATCGCATGGATGCGCATCATGAGCTCCTTGCTGGAGAATGGCTTGACCACATAATCATCCACACCCACGTCAAAGCCATGGATTCTGTCATATTCCTCACCCAGTGCCGAAAGCATGATGAACGGCAGTTCCGGTCTGAATTTCTTGATTTCCTTGACCGCGGAGAAACCGTCGAGATTGGGCATCATGATGTCCATGACGACAAGATCATATTGATTCTTTTCGCACAGCTCAACCGCTTCCATGCCATCGCTTGCCTC
Source organism: Erysipelotrichaceae bacterium NK3D112 (assembly GCA_000701725.1). Taxonomy (GTDB): domain Bacteria; phylum Bacillota_I; class Bacilli_A; order Erysipelotrichales; family Erysipelotrichaceae; genus Bulleidia. The sequence goes on along the minus strand of JNJQ01000069.1, from coordinate 4,372 downwards.
TTCTGTCTCGAAGCCTTCATGGCGTGCGTATTTCATAATCATTTCGCGGATTTTGACTTCGTCGTCAACGATCAGTATCTTCGTCATATTCTCTCACCTCTAAATACAAACACCATGTTAACCGGCGAAAGTGAACATGGTGTGAATGAATCATCAGATTTTTTCAATAAAATCAGCTGCCGGCTTGATTTCCTCAATTTCGAGGTCCTCAATCGTGCCTGCATCGCTGGCTGAAGCAATGCGCACATCCAGCGGCACCTGCGCCAGTACGGGGAGATTATACTTATCAGCCACCTCATGAATATGGGAATGGCCGAAGACCATGATCTTCTCATCGCAGTTGGGGCATCTGACATAGGACATGTTTTCAATCAGGCCGAGCACCTTGATGTTCATCATGGAAGCCATGTTGATGGCTTTTTCGACAACCATGGAAACCAGTTCCTGCGGGCTTGTCACAACAATGATTCCATCCAGCGGAATGGACTGGAACAGGGTCAGCGGAACATCGCTGGTTCCCGGAGGCATGTCGATGAACATGTAGTCAACATCTTCCCAGTAAACCTCCTGGTAGAACTGTTTCAGAATGTTGGCAACCATCGGTCCTCTCCAGATGACCGGCTGGCTCTCACTGTCCAGCAGCATATTCGTGCTGATGACCTGGATGCCGTTCTTTGTGACAGCAGGCAGAATCAGATCGCCGTTGCCGTATGCCTTTTCATGGATACCGAACGCCATTGCCTGGCTGGGTCCGGTGATATCGCCGTCAAGAACAGCCGCACGGTGGCCTCTTCTTGCCATTTCGGATGCGAGCATGCTGGTAACGAAGGATTTTCCGACGCCGCCCTTGCCCGAGACGATACCGATCTTTTTGCGGATGACCGACTGCGCGGCCGGTTCAATCACAAAGCTTTGCGGATTTCTGGAACCGCAATTTTCTACAGAACAGCCTTCACAATGATGATTGCAGTTCTGATCGTTTCTGTTTTCACTCATTTCCTTACCTCACAACGGTTATTCTACATCAATCAATTTTGTTTTAAAAGGAAATCGATTTTCACTTACATTCCCCTGTGTGTGGTATTATGTTTCAGTCAAAGGAGGCCAATATGGCAGGATATGTAGTCGTAGGTACCCAATGGGGAGACGAAGGCAAAGGAAAAGTCGTCGATCTGCTCGGTACAAATGTGAATATGGTCGTCCGTTTTCAGGGCGGCAACAATGCCGGACACACGGTTGTGGTCGGCAATGAAAAGACCATTCTTCACCTTCTTCCTTCCGGCATTCTCAACCGTGACGCGTTATGCGTGATCGGTCCGGGTGTCGTGGTCAATCCATTTGTTCTGTTCCAGGAAATCGAAACCCTGGAAGCCAAAGGTCTTAAATGCGACCATGTGCGCATTTCCGACCGTGCCCATCTTCTGATGCCCTATCATGTCTATCTGGATGAGCTTCAGGAAGCCAAAGCCGGCAAGAACAAGATCGGCACCACCAAAAACGGCATCGGCCCGTGCTATGCAGACAAATATACACGCACAGGCATCCGCATGTGCGATCTGAGAGACTGGGATGTCTTCTGTGAAAAACTGGAAACCGCCCTTGCTTTCAAGAATGAGGAAATCGTCAAGATCTATGGCGGCAAGCCGTTTGATTATGAGGAGATGAAGGAAAAATTCAAAGCCGTGCGCGAAAGAATCGTTCCGATGATCATCGATGCGACCGACAAGATCAACAAGGCACTCGATGCCGGCAAGGTTGTTCTCTTCGAAGGTGCGCAGGCCAACATGCTCGACATCAACTACGGCACCTATCCGTATGTCACCTCAAGCAGCCCGACCGTTGCCGGTGTATGTGAGGGAACCGGTGTTGCCTACAGCAAGCTCGACCGCACAATCGGTGTTGTCAAAGCTTATTCAACAAGAGTCGGCGAAGGTCCCTTCGTGACTGAACTGCTCAATGAAACCGGCGAAAGCCTGCGTGAAAAAGGCGGCGAGTATGGCGCAACCACAGGCAGACCGCGCAGATGCGGATGGCTGGATCTTGTTGTTGTCAAACAGGCAGTCACTATCAACGGACTGACTGATCTTGCCCTGACCAAGACCGATGTTCTGACCGGCTATGAAAAGCTGCCGGTATGCGTTGCCTATGAGATTGACGGCAAAACCTATGAAACCATCCCCGCCTCACTCAAGGATTACGCCAAGGCAAAGCCTGTATACAAAGTATTCGACGGCTGGACCGAGGATATCAGCGGAATCAGAAACTTTGAAGATCTTCCCGAAAATGCGCAGAAGTATATCCGCTTCATCGAGGAATACACAGGCACTGATCTCTGCCTTGTCTCCGTTTCACCGGAGCGCGATGCGAATATCATCCTGAAAGAACTGATCTGATGAAAAACGGCATTGCGGTTGAAATCTGCGCAGGCTCGCTGAATGATGTCATCACCGCTTCATCATTTGAAGAAGTGGACCGGATTGAACTCAACTGCGCGCTTGAACTCGGCGGACTGACCCCTTCTGTCTCCACTTTGAACAAGGCTCTTGCGGTTTCAGAAAAGCAGATCATCGCCATGGTCAGACCACGGCCGGCCGGATTCATTTATACGCAAAGCGAAAAGGATCTCATGTATGAGGATGCCTGTGTGTTTCTTAAAGCCGGTGCGCATGGAATTGTCTTCGGATCTTTGAATCCGGATCATACGGTCGATGAGCCCTTCGCAATCAGAATGGTTCAGCTGATCCATTCATACAATGCGCAGGCGGTATTCCATAAGGCATTTGATGACACATCCGATCCCTTCCTGGCTGCAGAAACACTCGCAAATGCGGGCATCGACCGCATTTTGACCTCGGGAAAGCAAAGCGACGCCCTCAAAGGCGCGCCGCTCATCAAAGCGCTGAACGAAAGATGCGCAAACCGGATCACCTTTTTGCCTGGCGGCGGTGTGAATGAACAAAACGCGAAGGAAATCCTGCGGGTCAGCGGATCGCGTGAGATCCACATGAGCGCCAAGGAAACAATTGTCCAGGATGGCGAATACTTCGCGGTCAGCAAAGAGCGTATTGAAAACATTCTCATTAATCTTTGATGCACAGATTCATCCCTGTGCATCTTTTCATGTATAATAGTCCGCAGTCAGGAGAATTTATGGCAAGAGAACTTACCCGCGTGCAGAAAATTGAACAGTCAATCATCACCAAATACCGCAAGGTGATCTGGGCTCCTTTTCTCACCGCAATCAATACGTATGAGCTGATTCAGCCCAATGACAGAATCGCGGTATGCATTTCCGGCGGAAAGGATTCGATGCTGCTGGCAAAGCTGATGCAGATGCTGCAGGTTCATTCCAAGGTCCCCTTTGAGCTCGTCTTTCTGAGCATGGATCCCGGCTACAAAGAAGAAAACCGCATCAAGATCAGGGAGAACGCGGAAATTCTCGGCATTGATCTTTCCTTCTTTGAAACCAATATCTTCGAAGTCGCGCAATCCCTTGCCGACAAGCCCTGCTATATGTGCGCAAGAATGCGCCGGGGCCATCTCTACAACCGGGCAAGAGAGCTTGGCTGCACGAAGATCGCATTAGGCCATCATCTCAACGATGTGATCGAGACAACCGTGATGTCGATGTTTTACAGCTCCAAGCTGGAAACGATCATTCCCAAGGCATTGAGCAAGAACTTCGGGGAAATAGAACTGATCCGTCCCCTTTACCGCGTCAAGGAACAGGATATTCTTGCATGGGCAAGATACAATGATCTCTCCTTCATCAACTGCGCATGCAAATTCACCGAAGAGAATGAAAAGAGCGGCGAAATCACCTCAAAGCGTCTGGAAGTGAAGCTTCTGCTCAATGAGCTGAAGAAAACCAATCCGGAAATCGAGGACAACATCTTCCGCGCCATGCATGCGGTTTATCTCAAAACCTTCCCGGGTTACAAAACCGATGACGGCAGATACTCCTTCCTGGATTTCTATCCGGACGGAATCATGCTCAGCAAACAGACAGAAGATTAAACACCGGACCATTAAACTGGTCCCCGTAAGACGTACAGAACCATGACAGTTCTGAAGGCCTTACGAGGGCCTTTTTCTATCGGTGAAAGAGGTCATAATGAGGAATGCATATATGAGCAGGAAGAGAAAATCTGAAGCGAAACACTTTACAGAAGAACAGATCAGGAAGTTTCAGAACGATCCGAATATAAGGTATGTGGATGATCATACGCTCAGATTCAAATATGAATTCCGGATCAGGCTTTACGAGGCCTGGGAGATTGAGAAAAGACAAGGTATCAAACGTGTATTGACTGAAAACGGATATGATCTGAAAGAACTTGGGGACAGTTTCATCCAGCATTTATACATAAAT
>JNJQ01000068.1 GCA_000701725.1 Erysipelotrichaceae bacterium NK3D112 | reverse complement strand
AGGATTGTTAATAAGATTTGCCAGATCTTCCGGGACATTCTGAATGAGAGTTAAAGGTTCAATATTCGTTCTGAAGACAAACAGCTGAGCCGAAAGAGACTGTATTGCCTCGAGAATATGTGATATATTTTCCACGGGTGATAGTTCTCCTTTCTATGGTTTGGCGACTTTAAGATAGCACAGAACTACCACCTTTTAAATTTAGGTGAACAAACAAGGATTTGAGCGGTGTACAACTGCTTGAAGATACAAAAAAAGAGTAGGTCGGAAATCGGAAAAAATGACGATTTTTGACACTACCCATTGCTGAAGGAGGTGTATCAAGAATAATATAATCGTAATGCTCACGTGTTTCCTTAAGGAAATCCTGCATGACTTTTGAACCTAGCAATGCGATTTCCATCGAAGGCTTTTCAGCACCGAATATGATATCCATGCTCACATCGCCCTTCTGATATACATATTTGGACTGTTCGGCATTGGCTGTGCCTTTAATAATACCGAGAATACCCGGATAACTGCCTTTGACATTCAATACTTCCTGAACCGAAGGGTTGCGGATATCACAGTCCACGAGCAGCACATTTTTACCGTTCATTGCCATTGAAAGAGCAAGATTGCTCGACACGGTTGATTTTCCTTCACCGGGGATGGAACTGGTAACCATGATGACATGGGCATGGTGCTTTTTCAGACGGCGGTCCAGGCGGGTTCTCACCTGTCTCAATGCTTCCAGATAACTCTGCTGGACATTGGCCTCAAGAATATTGATTCCTGCATGCTTGGCATTCTTTCTCTTTTTCTTGCGGTAAACAGGAAGTGTGCCGAGGTAGGAAGCATTCAGAATCCGCTGAAGATCTCTTGCTGTCTTGATCGTTCTGAATGACATGGAATACAGAAAGCCCAGCAATGCCCCGATGACCAAAGCGAGCAGGCATCCGTTCCGGATGGAGCGGATCATGACACTGCGTGAGGAGACGGCTACACCGGTTTTTCTTTCACTGATCATTCCCAGTGAAGTATTGCCTACGACATATTTCGCCACTTTCGAATAATTTGTAATCACCGACTGCAGAACAGCATTTGCGTCATCCTGGGAACTGGAAACAACCGAAATCGTCAGAATCGGTGTGTTGGGAATATTCTTTACTGTAACAGTACCGGGTACAGATCCTCTGCCAAGATCTTCCGCAACGATGTCATTCAACAGCCCCGATGTCAGGATATAGGGAAATACACGGCCAAGAAGATTGGCTGTCGCCTGATTCTGGCTTTCTTCACCCAGTACTGATGATACCGTCACATCCGCTTCGGATTTATAGGTCGGTCTGAATGAGCGCAGGCTTCTCCAGGAAAAGAACGCGCTGAAAGCCACTGCCATTAAAATAATCAGCAGTGTGAAATGCCTCATTCCACGCAGCAGTTCCTGCGCCATGGCAACAAGATCTATTTCTTCTCTTACTTTCTGATTTTCCTCAGAATTGCTGCTCATGCATCCGCTTCCTTCCTGTTATCAGCGTAATGGCCATAGGCCCCATACTTTCCATATCTGCCGTATCTGCCATATTTGCCATAACTTCCATACTTGCCATAACTGCCGTATCCGCCATATTTGCCATATCGGCGGTAGCCGCCATAGCCATATCCTGCCGTCGTGCTGCCAAGCGACCTGACGCCGTTCAGGATACACCCGATCAGTTCGGCATGACATTCGTTCAGAATATCGATTGTATCATTGACATCCTGCGCCTGAGCACGGTTGTACTGCACAACCAGGATACTCATATCCGCAATATTTGCCTCTTCCACCGCATCGGCGAGTACCGAAACAGGCGGAGAATCAATAATAATATAATCCGCCGCTTCCTTGCATATTCTGATGACCCGCTTCATCTCTTCAGATGAAATGATTTCCGTTGAATTTGAATATCCCTTATCATTAAGCAGTAAATATGCTCCGCTCTTAGGCTCCACAAACAATGCTTTCGCAGGTGTTACTCCTTTGTAGAGAGCGGCATATAATGACTGCTCTGCCGGAACATCGATATTGAATATTTCAGCGACAGAAGGGCTTCTGAGGTCTCCGTCAACCAGGATCACCTGTTTTCCCTGGCTCGCAAGAAGCAGCGCAATATTGGCGCTGGTTGTACTTTTTCCTTCATGTTCACGTACGCTCGTAACAAGAATGACTTTGGAATTCTTCTTTTCTGCTTCCGAAACGATTTTCGCCGCAATTTTACGGTATGATTCCACGAAGCCGAAGCTGGCGGTAACATCTGTAATCAAAAGACTGTTCTTCTTTTCCCTGAATCTTGACAGCAAAGATTTGTATTTGCTTTCGTAATGAACAGTTCCCAATGCTTTTGCGTCAAGTTTATCGGAAATATCTCTTTCCTTTTTGATCGTATCCCGGTTGATTGACAAAAATGCGATTAATGCGAGCAGCGCAAAGAAAGAAATACCGAAATTCCTGATCGCCGCAGATCTGAGATACAGCGGATTGTCCGGTCTGGACGCTATTTCAGGATCTTTCAGAATATTCATGATCATCGTGGAAGATGCCCAGCTTGCCAGGGAAGGATAATCATCAATGATTGCTCTTGAAATATTATATGCGCTCTTCGGAGAATCACTGGTAACAGACATAATCATGATATTTGTCTGATCCACCATGGTAGTGCGCACTGTTGCATTGAAAGATTCAATCTCCAGATCCTCACACACCTTCGCCTTCAACACATCACTGCCGATAATTCCCGAAAAAGTTTTAGCGGTATTTTGTGCGGCATTCAGGTTATTGGCCACATAATCACTGGATTTACGGGACATGATCGCAAAAGTTGTTGTGCTTGTATAGTTATTGACATGGCGGACACTGTCATTGATATACATCGCCATTGCAAAAGTAAGCGCGCCTAAAAGAATAGCCCAGAGATTATGGAGAATATCCATTATCAGGCTGTATAAATCGATATCATCGAATGAAAGACCCCTTTTCAGATTCATTGTCCTTCCTCCATGACCACAACATATAAATACGTCGAGCCCATAATCTCGCCTTCATCATTTGTCAGAATATATGTGACACTGTATGATCCCGGTTCAGCTGTATCAACACGGCTGGAATCAACGCTGATCTGATCCTTTGTATAATAATCTTCATCAAAACCACGGACTTTACTGCCTGCACGTATACCGGCAATATTATCTCTGTAATCCGGATGCTCACCCACTGTTGTATAAATAATATAATCATTTAAAGCAGGCGCAGGTCTGTTGTATGTCTCCTGTGTCACCTGATCCGCATTGACATAAACCTCTGCTGTATCACCCACACTGTTTGTCACCTGGAAAACCATTGGGATTGTTCTTGTATCAGAGTCTGTATAAGTGGAATCCTGAGCAATCAATGTGACTTTAGATGTGATATCTCCATCCAGCACATCGTATGCACTGACATGTGCCAGATAATCCGGGTTGGAATGTGATGTGAAGACCAAAGGAGATGTTATTGTAAATCTGGGAGAAATATAGTCTGTATATGTTACTTTCCGCGTATAGGTGCCGACATTATTGCTCGCATCAAAAGCAGCATAAGTCATTTTCACGGTTGTGCCTGTAATGAAATATGAACTGGATACCATAACAATGGAATCTGTAACATCTCCATCTTTGTTATCCATGGCACTTAATCCCTGCATCAGCTCTTCTCTTGTGGCATTGACACTCACAAAAAGCTCATCCGTTTCAGACGTAATGACAGGCGCTTCATCATCTCTGCTTCTGATTTCGTTGAATGTATATACACCGAATATTGCTGCAGTTATACAGAACAGGACCAATATAACTGTACGTAAAAATCTCATCTCTCATGTCTCCCTGAGAATTTATTATATTGCAAAGGTTCGTATCCAACAAGTCTCCTTCCTTCCAGTATTCGGCGGGGATTCTCGTTCAACAGCATATATGCATATTCTTTCCCGAAGTGTTCATCCAGATATCTTTTTAATCTGCTCATCGAAGGGCTTCTGGAACTGGTATTATGTGCGTCGCTTGCGACACAATGAACAAGATGGTGTCTTAACAGACTTTCTGCTGCTCTTTTTTCTTTGTGGCCAAATCTGGAAAGCAGGCTTCCTTTATTAATCTGGACACCATAGCCAAGACGATACCATTCATACACAATTTCAGGATTATCCTGAACGGAATAGTATCTTTCCGGATGTGCAATGACCGGCTTAAAGCCACGCTCATAACACCTGTCCAATATTTCATTACAATATTCTGGCTTTTCATCAAATTCAAATTCAATAAGAAAATAGGCCGTATGATTAATAGTCCAGACCTTCTCACTGACCAGATCATCCGGAAGATGATCATACGCCATAATTTCCATTCCTTTATATAAATGAACGGGAATCCTTTCCGTTTCAATTCTGTGAACCAATGCATCCCATTTGTCACTCAGTTCCTGAGAGGCATAGTTTTCATATAAGCCAGGATAACAATGCGAGGTTGTGACAATATGATGAACACCGCTGTCATATGCCATGGAAACCATTGAAACAGACTCATCCATTGATTGTGAGCCGTCATCAATTCCGGGGATAATATGCATATGAATATCGATCATTCTCAGGACCTTTCTCAGAAGTTTGCCACACGCTGCGCAGCCTCCTCTTTGTTCAGAATATGTACATCACCGTTATCAACCAGGTAAACCCTCTCGCATAAATCGAGCACACTGGGCCTGTGCGATGTGACAATCACGGTCTTATTCGGTTTCTTAACCATGATATTTCTGAGCAGTCTGCGCTCCGTCGCGGTATCAAGCGCACTGGTGGCTTCATCAAGCAACAGGATCGGTGAGTTTCTCAAAAGTGCACGGGCGATTGCAATTCGCTGTGCCTGGCCTTCAGAAAGACCTTTTCCTCGTTCACCGATTCTGCTGTTGATACCGTCTTTCATTCTTTTGACGAACTCCCATGCACACGAAACACTTAAGGCTGAAATCAACTCTTCATCGCTGGCATTATCATTAACCATACGAAGATTCTCAGCTACTGTACCGGCCAGAATCGTATTGCCTTGCGGCACATAAGAAATAAACTTGCGGCTGTCCGCATTGCATTCGATTTCGTTACCCATCCGATCAGATATTTTGACTGAACCGGCTGTGGGATTAATCAATCCGAGAATCAGACGGATCACTGTGGTCTTTCCTCCACCTGACTCACCGATTAATCCTATGATTTCTCCGGGATGCGCCTCAAGATTCATACCGGATAAAACTGTTTTAGTCTCCACATAAGAATAATCGACATTCTCAGCACATACAGACAAACCCTTGTCCGCATGCTCATCCAGACTGGTTGTCGCTGAAAGATGCCTCTCCTTTGGAAGCTGAACAAGCTCGCGGATCCGGTGTGCGGATACCGAGCTGTTAAGAAATGTTGGTACAACTGAAATCACTTTATTCATTGCACTGGAAAGGTTGGCTCTTTGTTCAAGGAATAACACCATAGTTCCCAACTTAATTTGGTTAGTCCACAACAGCCATAAGCAGTAGCCAAAAGCCGCATATTGAACAAGCAGCGAAATGACCGACATGAACACGTCTGTTTTTATCTTGAACAGATTTCTTTCAAGCGCAATTTTTCTGTAATCTTCCTGTCTTTCACGGAGCCGATGTGAAAACAGATCCATGATCCCAAAGGATTTCAGAGTATCCATATTATAAATTGTTTCTGTTTCGAATGACATCAGGCGAGAAGATGCTTCACGGGTCAGTTTTCCGTACTCTCTTTGTCTGCGAATCAGATATCTGGACATAAACAGAAGAATAGGAGCTGTCGCAAAAGTCATCCATGCCATCGTTTCGTTGTAATGCCAGATTACAAGGAATGTGGCAAAGAGGTTAAACAATGCAATCAGAATACTGGGGATCCAGCTGACCGCATTATCTGCGACGGTGGAAACATCACCATTAAATCTGTTCAAGATATCACCGTTTGAAAATGCATTCAGTTCCATCCAGTCCGCATCAATAATTTTGTCAAAAATATCAGACTGAATTTCATTGTTAATACGAAGACTCAGTTTTGTCGACAGTCTGTTTACAAGGCTGCTGAAAACAAGTGAGAAAACAGCGCTGCCAACCATTAGTGCAGCCATAACTCCCAAACGATGATATTCGAAACCAGCTATGATATCGATCACATGTTTCGAAGCTATACTTGCCAGAAGTGTTGCACAGGTTGAAATAATACCGATCACAGCATAAAAAAGGATAGCACCCTTATATTTACGGCTGTAGGTAAAAATCCATTTCCAGTCGTCAATCATTTCATGATAGGTGCCATCTTTAACACTCACTGATAATCTGTTGAAAGTGCTCTGTGCTTTAGTCATACTGCCTCTGATTGGTTATATATCGGATTACAGCCATCAGTTTCGAACAGAAATTCTCTTCAAAACCAATCTGTTTATATTGATGTGAACCACCATTTGATCGATATGTCATTTGAAACCAATTCAATCATTTCTGACACACCTTCCTATACCGGCATATCAGTAATAAATGATATCCGGCCGTCATTATTGTAGCATATAGTCAGACTGATTTATCAGATCCCGAACATAATACATCAGTAATATGCAGATATACTTTACTTCATATGATTTATATCATTTCTAACAGTAAACAATTTTGGCCATGATACTATCGATAAATACTAGGCTTTTCGCTTGTATTGAACATCAGATAGTATCAAATGACGAAGAATCCGATCCATCTTTGGCCATTTGTCTACATTCTCTTTAACTCTGAACAGGTATACAAACCAGTTCAGATATGACTGCAGATTTACCATCCGCATACCAATGAAACGATAGATGTATCGCTTCAGCCAGGAACACATGTTGTTGATCAGTGCCATATTGTCCAGATACTCCTGATTGCTTGTATCAGCCTTATATACTTCACTTTGAAGCTTAAGCTTACTGATCAGCATATTATGCGCTTTTTCACCATCATGGACGATTATGGATCCTGGAGTGATGTGATCTTTAAAAGCATCGTAAATCCGCCTGCCTGATGGCTTCCCGTGACCGCATATAACAGCATAGGTGTTCTTGTTGGTGTCTATAGCAACTGCAATGCATAGCAGATCCTTTGACAGGCCGCGCTTCTTTCTGTGGTCGTCATCATGATGTTGCTGCTAAGCTGATTTGTCCGCGAACTGATCTGTCAAAATGTCATTCGGCTGATCTCACTGCTGTCTGGGACGGATGACAGCTGCCGGTAATAAAAGAGAGATCTTCAAGATCTCTCGGTATCACCATGGAGCGCTATTCCTCCCAGGGTTTCAGGTTTTCGTTCAGGACATTCCTTTGGGACAAAAAGATATCATGCCATACGGTATTTATGGCAGAAGACAGTATGGCGCATTGTTTCTCGTCATAATCATCAATTTCTTCGAGATACTCATAAACAACGTCAATATTATTACAAGGCTGCGGGATCAGTATTCCCTTGTG
>JNJQ01000067.1 GCA_000701725.1 Erysipelotrichaceae bacterium NK3D112 | reverse complement strand
TGTTCAGTACTCTCGCAAGCTTCTTTGTCTTTTCACTTCCGGCTTCTTCCGCTCTTGCGAAATAATCAGCTGCTGAGAACGGATAGCCTTCCGTATAGTCTGTTTCATCTTTGGTAAGTTTGATCTTATTTCCTTCTGCATCTTCCACTGTGAGAGTTACTTTGTCTCTCATCTCTTTGGCTGCTACAGGATATACGAACATTCTTAGCTTCTGTCCTGCTACTGTGCTTGCCTTGCCTTCGGATGCGGGTACTCTGATATCTTCCTTCTCATCCATCTTCATTACTACAGTCAGATCATTGAGATCTTCCTGTGCGATATTCAGGTAGAAGTTGATTCCGATCTTTCCATCAAGACCAAGCGAGGAACCGTAGACGCTGATGCCGGTGTATTTTGAAACATTCAGTTCACAGATCGCAGTATAGCTTCCGTCATTGGTTCTGACTGTAATCTGTGCAGTGCCTGCGCCTACCGCATTGATCATTCCGTTTTCATCGACAGTAACGATATTGCTGTTGCTGGTAGTCCATGTGGCATTGCGATTATCCGCATTACCGGGAGATACAAGTGCTGTCAGTCTAGAACTGTCGCCACGATACATAGAAAGCGTTTCTTTGTTCAGACTGACACTGAGAACCTGCTGCTGCACAGTGACTGTGCATTCAGCTTTATAGCCTCCGTCATCACTTGTCGCTCTGATGACAGCGGTACCTTTTCCGATTGCCTTCACATTGCCGTTCTGATCGACTTCGGCGACAGTAAGATCGCTGCTGTCCCAGATCACTTTCTGATTAGCTGCAGTTGCAGGCGCAATTGATGCTGTCAGCTGCATGGACTGGCCGACATTCATCTTTGCTTCAGCTTTGTTCAAAGCAATACCGGTTGCCGGATCTTCAACAACCACTTCACATTCCGCGGTATACCTTCCATCCGCTGTAGTTACTTTAATTACTGCTGTTCCGGCTGAAGCACCATGGATCTTTCCGTTTTCTGTAACTGTGACAACAAGCGGATCGCTGGTTTCCCAGATCAGTGCCTTGTTGTCTGCAGTCGCAGGTCTGACCTGTGCGGTAAGCTGTGTTTCAGAACCTGTCGCAATAATCAGATTCACTCTGTTCAGACTCACACCCGCTGCCGGCTGTACCACATTGATTGCGCATGTGGACGTATAGCTGCCGTCGACACTTGTGGCGGTGATTATAGCCGTTCCTCTGCCGATCGCAGTCACATTGCCTTCAGCATCAACTTCTGCGACAGTGAGATCACTGCTGTCCCAGATCACGCTCTGATCATATGCATCTGCAGGAGTCACACTTGCTCTCAGTCTTGCTGTCTGTCCGACATTCATGTTCAATGAATCTTTGTTAAGAGAAATACTCTGAACCGTGGAGATCACGGTAATTTCGCAAGCGGCAGTGTATCCGCCGTCTTCGCTTTCTGCGGTAATTGTCGCTGTTCCGTTTCTGACACCAGTGACAGTTCCGTCTTTTGCGACCGTGGCAACGGATGCATCGCTGCTGGTCCAGATCACATTGTGATTATCTGCGGTTGCGGGCCTGATTGAAGCGGTCAGTTTTACAGATGAGCCGGCTGCAATTGTTTTAGCAAGAGAACTGATTGTCAATCCGCTGACCGGCTGGATCACTGAAACGTTGCACGAATCTGTATAACTTCCTTCAGCTGAAGTGACAGTAATTGTTGCTGTTCCCTGGCTGACAGCTGTCAGATAACCATTGTCATTTACATTAACCACTGTATAGTCGCTGGATGTCCACATGACTTCCTGTCTATCCGCATCTTCAGGCATGACAGCTGCATTCAGCTGAATTCCCTGACCGATCAACGCTTTGATTTCGTGCTGATCAAGAGTGACACCGGCGACGGACTGAATAACTGTCACATCGCAGGATGCTGTATATCCCATATCAGCAGATGTTGCAGTAATGGTTGCTGTTCCTCTGGATACAGCTGTGACAGTTCCGAATTCATCTACTGTCGCAACGGATTCATCGCTGCTGGTCCATACGACTTCTTTATTTGATGCATCATAGGGTTCAATAAAGGCGTTCAATGTAACATTATTCCCGTTGCGTATTGTCATCCATCCTGTATTCAGCCTGATACCTGTGACATGTCTGATGACAGTCACTTTGCATTGTGCTTCAAGTCCGCCGTCCTCAGTGACTGCAGTGATCAGCACTTCACCCGGATTATATGCATATACATAGCCTTTTTCATCAACCGTAGCGATCGATTCATTCTGGCTCGACCAGATAACATTCTTGTTATACGCATCTTCCGGACCGACCTCTGCTTTCAGCTGGAAAACTTCATTGACTGCAACAGTCACTTCTGTCTGATCAAGAACAATACGTTCAGCAGGTTTTACAACTGTGATGACACAATCAGCAAACGCATCACCCTGTTCAGAAACAACAACTGCGGTGATCGTGACTGTGCCTTCCGCCAATGCAGTAACAATTCCAGTATCACTGACTTCAGCGACGGAAGGATCACTGGAAGACCACTCAATTCCGGAAATTTCAAATTCTTCCGGTGTTACTGTTGCATTCAGCTGCAATTCTCTTCCAACACCAAGTACAGCCTCACTCTGATCAAGACTGATGCGGATTCCCGGGATGTAATGCATATTCGCATTCTGAAGCGGTTCATTGTAATCGTATATTACGACTTTCTTCCATTCTTCCTCAGTTCCGTAATAGTAAACATCTTCCAGACCTGAAGCATCAAATGCCCTATAGCCCACTGACTTGACAGAATAAGGGATATGGATCTCTTTCAAATTGATGTCATTGGTAAAAGTGCAATCCTTGATCGTATCAACTCCGTCGGGAATTGTGATGGCCTTCAATGCCTTGCATTCCTGGAACACATAGCTGCCGAGTTCTTTCAGTGACTCAGGGAGTTCAATCTCTTCTAATGATACACAATGGAAGAATGCATAGTCGGTAATCGATGTAACTGTGTTTGGTATTGTGATACTTTCCAGATGATCAGCCCAGTAAAATACTCTGCCTGGAATTGATTCGGTCCAAGAGAATTCAATATTGTATTCGCTGCCTGGACCAGCTGTTTTCAGCATTTCACATCCAGAAAAAATGGATCCTCCATATTCTTCAATGGAAATGGGCAAATTGATATGATGTAGCCTTAAGCACTCGTTGAACGCGCCTTCACCAAGTTTCTTTAACCCTTCAGGAAGATGGATATCAAGCAATCTTGAGCACCCGTAAAATGCACTTATGCCGATTGAAGTGAGACTGTCTGGAAGCTCAGCTTTCGATAAAGATGAACAATTTTGAAATGCGGAATCTTCTATTGCTTTAATTCCTTCCGGAATCGTCACTTTCGAAAGATTGTTTGCACCTGAGAATCCATATGCGGGAATACTCTCAGTCCATCCGAATTCGATATTCGACCCACTGCCTATAGGTCCGGCTGTCTTCAGTTTTTCACAGTTGTCAAACATATATTGTCCAACTTGTGTAATCGCTGCCGGAATTACGATTTTTTCCAGAGATGTGCAGTACCCAAAAACACCATCACCAAGTTTCCGGACACTCTCGGGAATTACCAGAGTTTTCAGACTTGTGCAATTACTTAATAAATTGCTGCTGAGTTCTCTGATTCCGGAAGGCAGACGTATTGAGGTCAGATTATTACATGAACCAAAGGCGCTTGATCCAATTTCAGTAACACTGTCAGGAATATCAATTACAGTAATACTGCTGCAACCCATGAAAGCAGCACGTCCGATTGTGATAAGATTTGGCGGCAGGCTGATATCTGTCAGAGCCCAGCAGCCACTAAAGACATATTCTCCAAGTAAGATCAGTGCATCCGGCAGATTGATATTTTCCAGGTTATAGCATTCCATGAATGCTCTGTCCCAGATATGCACAACAGTGTCAGGGATTCTCACGCTTATCAGATCGCTTCTTCCCTTAAACGCGTCATCCCAGATCTCGGTAACCGGTTTGCCGTCGATTTCATCCGGAATGTTCAGCCGTGTATTCACACCGGTGTATCCGCTGATCGCGACAGTATCACCGTTATCGATATACTGATAGCCGCCATTCAGCATAACAGTGACATCACATGTGACCGTCTTGCCTTTGTCACGTGTTGTGCCTGTAATTTTGGCCGTTCCATAATCCACACCGGTCACTTTTCCGTTGTCATCAACTGTTGCAACGGAAGGATTATCACTGCTCCACAGCACAGTCTGATCAGCTGCATCAACAGGGTCAATATAGGTTTCGATCTGGAATGTTTCATTCTTATCAAGTGTAATGGCGCTGTAATTGATCATGATGGAAGATACAGCCTTCAGAACAGAAAGATTACATGATGCGCTGAGCAGGCCATCTTCACTGGATGCGGTGATCACAGCTGATCCATATGAATTGCCGGTAACAAGACCGTTCTCATCAACAGACGCAATGTTCTCATCACTGGAAGACCAGACCACTTTTCCGAGGGCTGTTCCGGAAGGAGTGAATTCCGGTGTCAGCTGCAGTGTCTCTCCTTCGATTACAGATTGGGAAACAGGATTAAAAGCCATCGATGTAGGTCCGTCGACCACTGTCACCGTGCATGTATCCATGACACTGCCAATATACGAAACAGCTTTAACGGTGGCTGTTCCCAGAGCCACAGCAGTGATATTCCCGCTGTCGTCAACTGTCACAACATCCGAATGATCGGTTGTCCAGTAAACATCTTCCTCTTCCGGATCAACCGTAACACTCAGCTGTGAGGTATCCCCCGGATTCATCAGCAATGTTTCAGGGATTACTGTGACACTTCTGACATTTCTGTGCGGCGATCTGATCACAAGATGATTTGCCTTTTCTCCGGTGACCCGGTCAGTCACAAACTCGCCCACTTTATATCTGAGCGGTTCATAAATATCGACAGTTGACAAAGCGATAACTGAATCAGGATATGATTCTGCGCGGGGATCATTGGACTGGAATGCATAATTGGAGCCATAGATATCTACAAAACCACCCTTATTTACTTGTTCCACAATGTGATAGCAATACAGTCCGATTCCCACATCATCCGTATCAGCCTGATTGGTGTTGACTGTCAATGAGCCGCCTCCCAGATCAAGAGTTTTGGTAATGATTCCGTAATTTCTGGATGTAATGTCAACACTGCCGGTTCCATATACTTCTGAAGAATTGCTGCTGGGAATATCAATGCCGGTATCAGCATTGATAACAGTTCTTGTTTTAGTCTTGAAATTGAAAATTCTGTTAAACGCTGCAGTTTCTGTCAGATTTTCCTTGATCCCGGTACTATCCGCAACAATGTTCAGCAAAGGATAATGCCCGTCTGTCACCTGATCTGAATACTGCGGAGTATCATAATACAGTCCGCCGGTGTAAAGACCGCTGCCTTCACCATGTGTGTTAATATCCAAAACCGCATCCCCATAACCGGTCAGATTCAGCCAGCCTTCGCAGACAACGGCATTGCCTTCTCCGCTGTAAGTGATGCTGTTATTTCCCTGGAAATCAATATATGCCGAATGCGGAACCCTGATTGCATAATCCGCGCCGTCGCCGACATTCATCACAAGGTTTTTGATTGTCAGCGTTTTATTCTTCCAGGTGTAGCCGTCTGTTTCCAGATTGCCTCTGGCGCTGTCATCAGCCACAAAATCAAGCGGCTGCGTGACGGTCTGTACAGATGCAACAGATTCTTCTGCATTGACCGCAACTGCCTCATGTCCGAAATACTGAATACACAGCATCAGACTGAGCAGCACAGCAAAAATCCTTTTCACACTTATTCTCATAATGCTCCTTCCGTTTAAGTGCCGACAGACATTCTGCCGGCCTTTTTTTTGAATCCACCCTAATCATTACAGACAGGCAAAACAGATTCAACCATTAAAGTCAAGAAATACTACAATTTCCCAAATCAACAAAACTCTGCCGGATTACCCGGCAGAGCTTATACATTTTGATTATCAGCTGTTGAAATACTCAATCGCCTGCTGATTGTAGAGATACATCGCTCTGCACATATTCTGCAATTTCACTCTGTTATCTCCTGTCAGCGTCAAGGCGGTATATGCATATGACAATGCTGAATAACGGATTGTTTTTGTTGCTGTACCGTTGCTGACCGTAATCTGATTTATGACACCGAGATCCTTGGCGGCAATATCAGCTTTTTCGATGTAATACTGACTACCCGATTTTACCGGAGTCACTTTATTTCCATCCATCGTGAATGTGTAATCAGCAATCCTATGCCCTTCTTCCACTTTGAAGTAGAGTCTGTAGCCGATTGCACCGTCAAGCATTGTTGAACCACCTACATAACTGATACCCTCAACTTCATCCGCACTGATTATCGCTTTATAAGGTTCAAGTGTTTCAGCACTGACATGACTGACGTCATCCGTATCAAGAACATCATCCGTGACATTGTATCCGAAATAGATCTGTGCATACTTACCGAAGTTATCTAATACTCTGACAAGTTTCTTAGTCTTTTCTTTGCCTGCTTCTTCTGCTCTTGCAAAGTAATCAGTTGCACGGTAACCGTATCCTTCCGGATATTCGATGTTCTCTTTGGTCAGGGATACAGGATTCCCTTCTTTATCCCGGACGCTTATTACTACCTGGTCCGACATTTCCTTAGCTGCCACAGGATAAGCAAACATCCGCAGCCTTCTGCCGCTGACTGTGCTGACGATTCCTTCTGAGGCAGGTATGACGGTTTCCTGATCTCCCATAACCATGACAATCTCAAGATCATTCACCTGATCATCCATTATATCCAGATAGAAATTGATTCCGATTTCACCTTCGAGAGCGAGGGAAGTTCCGTATACCTGCACATCTGTATTCTTTACTTGCAATACAAATGATTCAGCTTTCTCTCCATGCCTTGCTGTTACAGTAATCTCGTCTGCCGTTTCATCTGTTCCGATATTCAGGATTCCATTCTGACTTATCTTTGTGCCAGAACTGATATTTCCCGATACACTCCACAGGATATCTTCATTGAAAATACCGACACCTGTATAGATTCGGGCTGAAAGCTTATAAGAACGTCCGCGATACACCGTATCCGGATTATCTTCATTCAGCAGCGGATAATACAGAGGAATGAATTTAACTGGCAGCGTTCCCGAATATGTTTCACCATAACTGTCTTTATATCCATAGAATACAGCCTGTGTTTTGTTAATTCTAAGGAAATTATCAGTGCCGATTTCTTCAAGAGATTTTGGCAGCAATGCATACTTCAGAATAGTATTTTTGCTGTAAACATTACTTCCGATTCTTGTAATTCCTTCATCAAAGATCACTTCGCTTAGTGTGTTGTATGAGATGTATTCAGGTGTATATGTGTAATAATTCGGCAATGAACTGAGATAATTCGTCACTCTGTCTGGCATGATTCCTGTTTTGCCCACTGTGTAGTGAATCTTCTGGATGCTTGTGCATCCTTTGAACACATGCGTTTCACTCTCTGTGCCGCCTATATATGCCGGATATGTCAGATCCACCGGTATGGTCAGATTCTTTATCCCGGTGCACCCGTTGAACGCCAGTGCTCCCAGTGTTATTCCTTCCCTGATTTCAAGCTCGCTGATCCCTGTACACCC
>JNJQ01000066.1 GCA_000701725.1 Erysipelotrichaceae bacterium NK3D112 | reverse complement strand
TGAATGAACAGTTCTTATTGCCGCACATACACACGGGGACCTGATATTCTTTGGAAACGCCGCCGTACGTCTTCAGCTTTCTGGCTGTGTAAAATGCAAACTCGAGTTCACTTCCGCAGACCGGGCAGTCTGGATATTCATTGATGACAACTAAGGACGGGTTTCGCTGTTTTCGATATGATAATTCTCTGTTATCATAGGCATGGGTAAAACCATGGCTCTGAGGGAAGACGGCGAAATCTATACACTCAGAGCTTTTCCTTTCTTCGCAATGGACATTATAAAAAGCTGCTCACGGACATTCAACACAAGCAGCTTGCGGTCAATATATTTGGGGCGAAACAATCTGATAAACACCAGAATCTAAAAATTACAAAGTCTTGATGATTGTTAACAGAAGTTTTATACAAATTGAACAGTAATTCATATTTGCTTTGCTAGGTATTTATATTACCTATCAAAAAGAATGACATTAATTACAATCCCGGTCTGTGAATGAGCGAATGAATTGCTTCATTTTCTTCTGAGATTTAATCATTGTTATGGATAATTCTCATTGGTGCTCCTACAACTGTACAATTATCCGGAACGTCTTTAGTCACTACAGTCCCGGCACCGATTTTTACATTGTTACCTATATGTATTCCGCCAATGACGACCGCATTGGTGAAAATCTCAACATGATCACCTATTGTAGGTATATCACAGCCATTAATTGTTTTTCCTCGGCCTAAAGTTACTCCTTGGTAAAAAGTGCACTCTTTTCCGATTTCTTTGCAAAAGATAACAGTCCCATAACCATGCCAGATTGCAAAACCAGCACCGATTTTTCCGGATGTGACATTCAGTTCTAATGAATCCATAGTTTTGAAAAAGTGTCTGATCAAATGGTATTTGATTTTTGACTCATGGTAGACTCTATATAAAAAAATACTTCTGAATGTCCTGACTTCTCTAAGGGTTTTCTGTAATGACTTTGAAGTATTGTTTCCTCCAACCGCAATCATATCTTTTACGATATCATCTTTGCACTTTAATGAATGAAATACTCTGTTTATAATGACGAACGATAAAGACGATAATCCAAGCATTTTTCCGACCTCTAAAATATGTTTCTAAGCAATAACTAAAGCCAGTTACATTGGTTATTTTATTAGTTTTTTTTCTTCGCATGCAATAGGCAAAGCGGAAAGAATATCCGTTTTAGCATATGGTTTATAGAATTACTGATTAATTGGCGAGGATATAAAAGATGATTTCTTTGCTTCTTTATATTAAAATACATGACGTATGGAAAACGTAGAACTTTATCACACTCACATAGAGTCAAAACATAAGCTTCTGGATTTTAACCTTAAAGAAGTATGGAAGTACCGGGATCTTATTTTTCTGTTTACGAAAAGATCCTTTACTGTTCGTTATAAACAGACAATTTTAGGTCCAGCATGGCTTCTTCTGAATCCCTTCCTCACCAGTGTAATGTATAACCTGGTTTTCGGCGTGATTGCAGGATTAAGCACGGAAGGAGTGCCTCAGCTTTTATTCTATATGGGATCACATGCTGTATGGGCATTCTTTTCGATGTGTCTGACTACAACCGCGAGCACATTCTTGAGCAATGCCGGTATATTCGGAAAAGTGTATTTCCCAAGACTGACCATGCCAATATCATCTGTATTCAGTGCTGTGATTAATTTCGGTATTCAAATGCTGATGTTTGGTTTCTTCTGGGTTTATTACATTGCTATCGGACAGGTGGCTCCCAACTGGATGTATATTCCTTTGTTTTTGCTGGTTTTATTACAGCTTGGGTGTCTTGGACTTGGTTTTGGTATCATCATTTCCTCATTAACGACCAAGTACCGTGACTTGAATGTTCTGGTGGGTTTCGGTGTTCAGCTTTGGATGTATGGAACACCGGTGGTTTATCCTTTGTCTCAGATCAGCAATCCTCTGTTAAGCACATTGATCAGAATCAATCCTGTTTCGCAGGCATTGGAGACATTCCGATATATATTCCTTGGAACAGGGACAGTGAGTTTCTTCTGGTGGACAATCACAGTTCTGATCACTGCGGTCATACTCTTTATCGGAATCATTCTTTTCAATAAGGTTGAAAAGACTTTCATGGATACAATCTAAGGCGGTGTATATGGAAAATAATACAGCTATCAGTATTAAAGGCGTAAAGAAAATGTACCGTCTTGGCCAGATTGGCGGCGGCACATTACAAGGTGATCTTCAGTCATGGTGGGCAAGAAAGCGAGGCAAAGAAGATCCAAACTCCAAAATAGGATCTGACCAAAGATTGATAGGTCAGACTTTTATGGCTTTAAACGGAATTGACCTGGAAATCAAACAGGGTGAAGCAGTAGGAATTATCGGCAAGAATGGTGCTGGAAAGAGTACTCTTTTGAAACTGTTAAGCAGAGTTACAGCTCCTACTGAAGGCACTATTGATATTTATGGAAGGATTACCAGTATGCTGGAAGTCGGTACTGGTTTTCATCCTGAAATGACCGGCAGAGAAAATGTCTACATGAATGGTGCCATTTTAGGTATGACCCGGGCTGAAATTGATTCCAAGATGGATCAGATTATCGAGTTTTCCGAAGTTGGTGATTTCATAGATACTCCTGTTAAGCGTTATTCTTCCGGTATGTATGTAAAACTGGCTTTCTCGGTGGCAGCACATCTTGATTCAGAAATCATGATCATGGATGAGGTGCTGGCTGTTGGTGACGTAGCATTTCAGAAAAAATGTCTTGATAAAATGAGTGATGCTTCAAAAACAGAAGGTAAAACAATTCTTTATGTATCACATAATATGGCTACGATCAGAAGACTCTGTACCAGATGTCTCGTATTAAATGAAGGTAAAGTAGTGTTTGATGGTGATGTTGATCAAGCAATTAATAAATATACGGAGATTGAAGTAAATTACAGTGCATGCATAGATTACACAAAAATCCCACGGTTAAAATATCTGAGAAACACAAAAATCAGAGTTCTTAAAGCAGAATATCCCGGAAAGAAAACCATTGTTTTTGAGAAAAATCACAAAATAACTATTAAACTGCTTTGGTTGAATGAACAGGATGTTAACAATGCGTGCTTAAGAATAGAATTACTGAAAATTGACAGAAGCCCTTTAGGAACATCTTTGCTTAATTACTTCTATTCCGGGAAAAAAGGAGAGTACGTCGAGGCTGAATTTGAGATAGATCCGTCTTTCTTGATTCCAGGTCAATATGCCACAAACTATACTTTTTTTGAAAAAAATGAATTCGGTGGGAATACTGATATCGACTGCGTGTTTGGATTATATATTGAAATTTTGAATGAACATAATCTTAACTGGAACGAGCAGCGTTGGGGTACTTTTCAGTTGCCTGATATCAAAGTAAATAAGATAAATAAGTATGAATTGGCACCAAATAAAGATCTTGTTATTGAGCATGTTAATTAGGACTTAGGGAGTGGGGGCAAATTCTTGGGCCAGCGTAAGCGGGGGATAAGAAATAGATATCAGGGCTTAGGTAAATGATTTCTCAGACGCCTCATCAACGCAATACAAGTCGATGGTATTAGCCATAGCAACCCATCTGTTTCCAGATGACCGCTGAATGGCTTGATGAAATCCAAAATACTCAGCTGAAGCTGTTTTGTGGCGTTTGAACATAGATCTACTTCTAGTATATTCAGACTTTTTTGCATGATCTGCTTCACTATTCCTGCGCATAATTTTTATAACAGACGTTTTCTTCAGAATTTACTGGCATTTTATGGTTGTTCAGCAATCCTATTAAGATATCTAATCCATCACACCTCTGTAAAGATGATCTTTTTTGCCAGATGAGATATTCTTTGTGTATCATAGATTCATTAGAATAAAAATGAAATGAGGAACTCAAAATGTACCAGGGAAATAAAATCAGCGTTGCAATCGCATCTTATAATGGTGAAGGCTTTATTGAGCAACAAATTGAAAGCATACTTAATCAGTCAGTTGTTCCCGATGAAATTGTAATCAGCGATGATGGATCAAAAGACGAAACTGTTGAAATTGTCAAGAACTATTCACAAAAATATACTAAACTGCCAACCATAGTACTTATGACAAATAACCCAAGACATGGTATTGGCGGCAATTTTGAGTGGGCAATCCAACATTGCAATGGTGATTACATTTTTATTTGCGGACAGGATGATATATGGATGCCTGAAAAAGTTAAATCTGTCATAGATGTTTTTATTGCTTTTCCAGATGCAGAACTTGTCTGTCATGATTTGAGTTATATTAACAGCGAAAACAAACAAATAAGCTTTACCCCAACCTTTACATTAAGCGGACAGTACAAAGAAACTGGTATTGGTGTTATGCGGCTTACACGGGATAGTCATATTCTTTCAGCAATTTCTGGTCCGTTAATTTCCGGAGCATCAATTTGTATTTCAAAAGGACTGGCTGATAAATGTTTACCTATTCCGATGAACAGTTCAGAAGATCAATGGCTTGAATTCTGCGCAGTCTGCGACAGTCAATTCTACTACATCAACAAAAAGCTTACTTCATATAGAGTTCATAACAGTTCGTCTCACTCAGTAGATCTTCCAATGGTTCCAAGGTTGAAAAAAGCATATTCCCGAATTCAAAACTCATTTAGTAATGTTAACGACCTCATTCTGTTAGCAGAATCTGCTGAACAATATGCGTTACTATCATGTCCTGAACATTCAGAAGCCAAATCGGAATTGTTTAAAATTACAAACAGATTGCGGGAAATTGGATATGCACAAAAATCAGCAGCTTCCAGCGGGAGATTGGCTGGTATGTTCAAACTGACTTCTCTTTATTGCAATGATCAACGGTATCGAAGGATAGGAACTAGTTATTTTTTTGCTCAGCTTCTGTGTATTCTAATTTATAGCCGTAATAAAAGGTTGCAGATGTTCGACTAATTCACATATACAAATAAATACTATCTTATATATCTGCTACAGGATCTTTTACTCACAAACAATAGCCAGTAATTGATACTGCCAACTTGATAATAGGTCAAAAAAGTTTAATAAATATGTTCAGATTAATAAAGAAAATCAGAAAGATCCGAAGTAGTTTAATTGAACAGAATTTAGTGAAAAAAGCTGAAAAAGAAACTGAAAAAATCGATTTTCTGATTCAAAAACTCAATCAAAAACAATGCAAAACTGATTTGCCAATAAAGGTTGGTTTTATAGTGCAGCTACCTGAAATCTGGGATAAAGAAGCCCCTGTATTCGAAAGAATGTTAATTAGCCAACAATTTGATCCGTGGCTGATCGTTGTTCCAGCTTACAATACTGCAAGTAAGAAATTTGAAAAATACAGCAGTGAATTAGATTATTTCAAAAAGACATATCCAACGGCACATATACTGACATCTGCCGAACTATCAAACAGTTTTACCAAACTGAAGAATTACTATTTTGATTACATCTTTTATCAACGTTGTTGGGAACTATATCTTCCTAAAGCACTAAATACAAATCAGGTAATCAAATATGCGAAAACTTGTTACATTCCCTATGAATACCACAATTTTCAGAATTCTAAAACATATTATAAGACCAGATTCTTCAGCAATTTATATATTTTGTTTTCATGCAACAAACAGCAAAATGACACCTATTCGCCTCCCGGTGAACGTAAGTCCGTGTTTTTGGGGTGTCCGAGCCTAAGTAAAATAACATATACAACACGCGATTTTTCTCGTCTGCGAATTCTTTGGACTCCAAGATGGGAAACAAACCCCCGATATGGAGGAACATCTTTTTTTGATTATAAAGACCGCTGGATTCCTTATAAACAAGCTCATCCTGAAGATGAAATTATTTTCCGCCCGCATCCATTAACTTTTGAGCAGGCTGTTTCCACTAAACAGATGACAAACAAAGAAGTAGATGAATATAAACGGCGAATTAAAGAGGCAGGTATCCATTTTGACTCAAATGCAAGAGTTGATATAACCTTAGATAATATCAATATCATGGTTACAGACTATACATCTGTAATAATTAACGCTTTTCTCAAAGGGGTAGTTCTGATTCACTGTAGCAAATCCCCTCTAATTGCTCCAAATGAAATCTTGCAATCAATAATTAATTGTTCGTACCATGCTCAAAACTGGAATGAAGTTGAAAAGCTGCTCGATCAACTCAGAAATGGAAATGATCCATTAAGGGAGAAAAGAGAAAAACTTGCAAATGCACTAAATGATAAGAATACTGACAGTGACCTGGCTGTTCTAGAATTTCTCATAAATGACATGCAGCAAAATAAATAATTCTGCCTTGCTGAGCATTTGTGATTTACCATATCTAATTGGTTAAAATACTTCATTAATCTACAGGTGTTTCTGACACTACTTTCGATAGTCAAATTGTGCGAATACTATCAAATGTTTGAAACAGTTTTAGTTATTCTTTTTGAGATAGTCTTAACTTTTTGAGTTTTACCCAATACATCCCTCTCAAGTTCAACGATCTGTTAAAGGATAAGAAGCTGAGACAATCCATATCAAGAATAGGAAACTGTTGGGATAATGATCCATAACAGAGCTTCTTTGATCATATGAAGGATGAGATTAAGAATAAGTTAAGCTAGGCTGAAATACAACGTGAAAGCTGTCATCGATAATTATATGAATTATTACAACAATAATCGTTACTAGTACCAACAGGGAAAGCCGTAACCTAATGAATACTTCGAATACATTACAATAGGAAAATGTCCAATGATAATCTTGGACGTTAGCTGGGGGTAAAATGAATTTGAGATAAGCAAATAATATTCAATCATTTAGGATTGTCCATGTTTAGGAGGTATATTTATCCATTCCTTGACATGGGAGCGTGTCAAGGAATTTTAGAGAAATCGTTGATTATATGTAAATAGGATTAGATACAATATACTTATTCTGTGTTGTGTGTAAAATTATGTGAGTCATAGTAAATTGGCAGGTTTTGGAGAAACAAGATGGAAAAATATACAGAAGTTGATACTTTTGCCGGACTGAAATATTTTATAAAACGTGATTATTTCCGTATTAACGGAAGCAGAAAACTAAAAAGCATATTGACGACTGCTTTAATTGAGCCTGGTTTCAAGTATTGTCTGTGGCTAAGGATCACACGTTATTTATGGCTGAAGCACAGCATATTTTTCATAATCTCAAGGTTCATACTGAAACACTTTGCATATAAATATGAATTTGATATCTCATATCGTGCAAAGATCGGTCCCGGACTTGCTATAGGGCATCACGGCTATATTGTTGTCGCAAGTAATGCTGTGATCGGAAATAACTGTTTTCTGCGCCCCGGCGTAATTATCGGAAAAAAGGACAACGTATCCCCTCATTCACCGGTAATCGGGGATTCAGTGATATTCGGCGCCGGCAGCAAGGCTGTCGGAAATATTAAAATCGGGAATCATGTTTCAATCGGCGCAAATGCGGTTGTACTGCATGATGTACCGGATAACTGCATTGCAGTGGGCGTACCGGCAGTCAACAAGCCTGTCCGCAAAAAAGATGAATAAAGTCCGTATACATTTATAGGGTGTGTTTCTGCAATACACGATACAGAGAGTATGGATTGATAAACTGATGTGTAGTCCCAGCAGAATTTAGCGGGTTTTTAAAAAATCCTGTGGATAGACTTTAAACACTGTGCGGACAGACCTATACACTGTGTGTTGATTTCAATAAACGGTAGTGTGGATGGGCTTTAAACATTGTGTGGATTTGAGGCCTGATTTGAAGAAAAACAAACCAGCAGCTTTGGTCAGAAAAAGCGCTCATCGCGCTTTTTCTTCCCAAGCCACTGGTTTGTTTTCTTAAAGCTTGTAAGTATCCTTCTTATTGAGGCAATAAAGGATTCTGTTACGTGTACGCTTGAAATTCATAAAGCCGTTTGCGTTGATGAACAGCTTTTCAATCTGATTGTTTCTGGATTCAATATAACTGTT
>JNJQ01000065.1 GCA_000701725.1 Erysipelotrichaceae bacterium NK3D112 | reverse complement strand
ATCAAGAAGTGTAAAGCAGAATGAGCTTACAGATCACCTTGGATTAAGTAATGGGATATTCACCAAATGGAAATATGACGGCGGTGAATCATATATGAAATACATTGATTCAATCGCGGATTTTCTTCATGTTTCAAAGGACTATCTGCTTTATGGTGGAAATGAAGACTGCATAAAATTTGAAATTATGCCATCTGAAATCGAATTGATAAAAAAATACAGGAAGCTATCTGATAATCAGCGTTCCTATATTTCTGATGGTATAGATTTGTTTATCAATTCGAACAGCAGATGATAGATTTGTGAAAACTCTTCTCTTAAAGGAGGGGTTAGCCGCATTTTGAATCAACAATGAATTCTGTAAAACCTATGTCAGAGAGACCATCCGGAACAGGTGAAAGAATCACTTCTTGACGGAGTGGAAATTATGGGTTATTTATACTGGGGGCTGGTTGATGTGGTTTCCGCCGGCACAGGCGAAATGCGCAAGAGATACGGATTTGGCTTTGTTGACAGGTATAACGACGGCAGCGGCACTCTGGAAAGAAAGAAGAACTCCTATGACTGGTTTAAGAAAGTCATAGAGTCCAACGGAGAGGATCTAGAATGAACTATGATGAACTGTCCCTGAAATTCCATGAGGAACACAAGGGAAAAATTGAAGTCGTTTCAAAAGCGGAACTGAAAACAAGAGATGACCTGAGCATCGAATACACACCGGGTGTTGCGGCACCATGCCGTGCCATCGCAGCCAACAAAGAAGATGTCTACAAATATACAGCCAAGGGCAACCTGGTTGCGGTCGTCACTGACGGCACTGCCGTTCTCGGTCTTGGCGATATCGGTCCTGAAGCAGGTCTGCCGGTCATGGAAGGCAAGGCAATCCTCTTCAAACAGTTCGGCGGCGTGGATGCGTTCCCGATCTGCCTCGATACAAAAGACACTGATGAAATCGTCGAAACCGTATGCAGAATCGCACCGGGATTCGGCGGCATCAACCTTGAGGACATCGCTGCCCCGAGATGTTTCGAAATCGAAAGAAAACTCAAGGAGAGACTGGACATTCCCGTCTTCCATGATGATCAGCACGGCACCGCGATCGTTCTGCTTGCGGCCGTGATCAACGCTCTCAAGATCGTTGACAAGAAAATCGGAGATATCCGCATTGTCATCAACGGCGCCGGTTCCGCCGGCACTGCCATCGGCAAACTGCTGATGTCCTACGGCGCAAAGAATGTCGTATTCTGCGACCGCAAGGGTATTCTCACCGAAGAGACAGCTCTCAATGACGCCCAGAAGGAACTGGCTTCCATCACCAACCCGGAACATCTGAGCGGAGAACTCAAAGACGCACTGAACGGCGCGGATGTGTTCATCGGTGTATCAGTCGGCGGATGTGTCAGTGAGGAAATGGTCAAATCCATGAACCATGACGCATGCGTGTTCCCGATGGCCAACCCGACACCGGAAATCATGCCTGATCTTGCCCTGAAAGCAGGCGCAAGAGTGGTCGGCACCGGCCGCAGCGATTTCCCCAACCAGATCAATAACCTGCTCGTTTTCCCGGGCATCTT
Organism: Erysipelotrichaceae bacterium NK3D112; assembly: GCA_000701725.1. GTDB lineage: Bacteria > Bacillota_I > Bacilli_A > Erysipelotrichales > Erysipelotrichaceae > Bulleidia. Next base: position 6,870 of record JNJQ01000065.1, on the reverse strand, counting down.
CCGCGGTGCGCTGGATGTCAGGGCAAAGGATATCAGTGAAGGCATGCAGCTGGCAGCCGCAGAAGCGATCGCTGCCATGATCAAGGATGAGGAACTGAATGAGCAGAATATCATTCCGAGTGTCTTCCATCCCGAAGCTGCAAAGACTGTCGCAAAGGCAGTTGCCGACAAAGCAAGAGAAGAAGGAATTGCAAGATTATAATAACCAGGAGAAATCATGGGATTATTTGATGCTTTCAAAAAAAAGGAAGCATTTGAGGCACTGAATGTGCCTGATACAGACATCGTCGCGATCGCAGACGGAAAGCTGATCGATGTCACCACCGTATCCGATCCGATGTTCGCTGAAAAGATGATGGGCGAAAGCATCGCCTTCACCTATGATGCGGACAAGGTCACATTCTGCGCACCGGCCAACGGCACAATCTCCGCACTGTTCCCGACCGGACACGCATTCGGCATCACCATGAAAGATGGCACGGAGCTGCTTGTTCATATCGGTATTGACACAGTCAATTCCAAAGGCGACGGCTTTAAGCTCCTCGGAAAGAAACAGGGTGACACCGTCAAAGCAGGTATGCCGATCGTGGAAGCGGATCTGAAGAAGTTTTCAAAGAAATACGCAATGCCGGTCATGCTGATTGTCACAAACAGCGCCGAGCACGCAGTGAAATTCATTGATCCCCAGCCTGTCACAAGAGGCCAGAAGATCAATCTGTAAAAAGGTTGTATTTCAAAATGAAAGGCTCCGCCAGTCAAGCCGGGGTCTTATGCAAAGTCAGTGAAATAAGTCTGAACGAGAAGGCATTCGAAAGAGTGCCTTCTTTTCAACAGCAAAATTAACCCGGATCAATTCCCATAGTGGAATTTGTAGTAGAATTATTTGTATCCGGATATTCTGTCTGCCGCAATTGTGAAGTATCACGGCAGAACTGCTGAAGAAAAGAAAACAGATATCTGTCTCTGTGCATTTCTGACGAAACTGGAAGGTATATATGGACACACTGGAACAATTCACAGATGAGCTGCATGAATGGTCTCTGACCGGCAGGGAGCCGGTATCAGCTTCCATTGATCTGAGATACATGCTGGATCTGCAGGAAGCACGGCTGAAAGAGCAGAATATTCTCAAGGAAGAAGAGTATATTCATGTAAAAGACGAGATCAGAGGGAGCCTGCCCCGCAAAGGTAACGGATATACTTCAAAGATCATTTACCGTGAAGCACGGCAGAATCTGACATACCGGCGGGGTGATAAAGTTCTCAGGAAATACAGCCGGCCAGTCAATCTGTATGTTTCCGTTCTGGACTGAGAGGATGCTTCCAGAGATACATGCACATGTCCGAACTGCGGACATACGATGACTGCGGAGGAAGCACGTGACGGATGTCCTTACTGCGGAACGCATTTTGAAATGGAAGAAGTGTATCCATGCGCAGTATCTTATTACACTGTCCCGTCCATTGTTGAGCGCGGAACATTGATGGAAAACATCAAGAAGGAACTGATGATTTCGGGAGTGCTCTGCGGTTTGGCAGTTGCAGTCATATGTTTCATTGCCTGGAACGAACTGCCTCTGCTGTACAGGATTCCCGCCGCTTTGTTTATGGGAACGCTGTACGGCGGTGTGTTTGCTTTCTGCTGGTATATGATCCGCAGCCTGATTCTGCTTGGGAAAGTGTTTTTTGTGGCAGGAAGATCATTCTCAATGCTGAAAGGACTGAACAGCAGGAAGAAGATGACGGAGTTCATGCAGGTATACGATCCGTTCTTCTCCTATGAGGCATTTGAAGGCAGAATTCTGTCACTGCTGCGATCAGCTGCCTTTGAGAATGACAGAGATTTCCTTGCTGTATGGGAAGGCGACGGAGATCTCTCGTTTCTCGATACTGTGCTTGACATGCAGTATAGAGGAGCACTGTATATCCGCAGATGCGAAAAGAACGGTGAAATGCTGCGGGTGGAAGGCACAGCTTTCATGACAGATACATATGCCGGCAGATCGTTTAAAGAAATAGACGAACAGTTCCGTTTTATTGCTGAAAAGGAAATCTCTGCAGATTATAATCCTGCATTCACACTCCTGAGGGCTTCTTGTGAAGGTTGCGGCGGAAGCTTCGATGCGGTACATCAGAAGTGCTGTCCATACTGCGGCAGGAAGTATGAACTGAAGAAAAAAGACTGGGTGCTGACAGACCTGAAACGAAGATAAAAAAGCAAAGCTGTAACAATTTCGCTGTTACAGCTTTGTTCGTTATATTCACTCGGATTCGCGGAAGCGGTATCCTTTTCCTCTTAAGACACGGATCAATTGCGGCCTGGAGGGATTGATTTCAATCTTCTCACGGATATGGCGCATATGGACTGAGATCACCAGATGGCAGTCGAAGGGATCATCCTTCCAGACATTCTGGTAAATCTCTTCCGGTGATTTCACCTCATCCTCATGATTCATCAGATACGAGAGGATATCATATTCGATCGGTGTAAGACGCGAGGATTTTCCATTTGAAATGACTGTTCTTGTTTCCTTGTTCAGATGCAGTTTCATATTAATTTCCATTCCTTTCAAGCCACTGTTTCAGTGTCCATGTGCGGTCATCTTCATACGTCTGCAGTGTAATCTGCGAGAACGGTGAACTGTCGATAACCTTCAGGTCTTCAAGACTGATGGCTTCATTGAGAGCGTAATAATAATCGTTTGAGTATTTTTGTCTGTTATGATCGCAGTTATTGAAATCAATGACGCAATTGATATCAGCGCCGCGCTCATCCGAGTAGAAGTAAGCAATGCCGTTCTGACGGGTTTTTTCCAATACGCTGTTCAGCGGTTCATCCGCTTCGTAATCTTTGACGGGAATGAAGAGGTCCATGTTGATCCATACGATATCACCGTCGGTGGGATATTTTCTGGCGACCAGCCTGGACAGATCGTCACGGTATACCATCGCATTGTATGAAATGTGCAGATGCGTGTTGTCATCAATGGTATAGCGCTGAGCAAGTCCGAATCCCTGGGTATTGAAAGCGGCGAGCGCGAAGATCAATGCGGCTAAGCTCATGGCACCGAAGGTGACCAGTGTCTTTACACTGACTCTGATCTTTCGGCGGTATACGAACTGCGCCACCACATAGATGAACAGCAGGGAAAGGTATATGGAAATCAGCTCGAAGGAGCGTTCACTGACCGCAGCACATGCGATTGCGATCAGGATGAACAGCGCGTAGAAGTTGATGATCAGCGGATAGGCCAGCGGATCATCGGAAAGCTGTTCTGCCCGTTCACTCTTTCTTCTGACAAAGTGTTTCCATACACCGAGTGCGCCGATCACGCCCCATAACAGAATCAGTACGAAGTATGCCGGGACGACTCCGCCGTTGGTGATGTCGTTGATGGAAAACAGATTGCGGACGCTCATCGCCAGCGGAGAGAGGGACATGCTGATTTCATACAGACTGAAGCTGCTTCTGCCGGCAATCATGGAACCGGTGAATTCCGAGATCGTGAAATAGAGTAGCAGGGGAATGGCGCTCCAGGCACCGATCATGACCACGCCGTCGAAGATATTGTTGGCAATCAGATACCATGCGCTGTGAATCAGTATCAGGCTGGTAAAGCAGAGGGTCGCAGCAGCGCACATGCGCATCACATCAGTAAATGAGACATACGCAGCAGCCGGAATCCAGATGATCAGATTGCCGAGGCAGAAAATCCCGACAACCGTGATCAGTGCAAACAGCAGATTGGTGAGCAGCTGATCTTTGCGGCTGATGGGAAGAGCGAGGAAGAGATCCGCGCTTCTTCTGCGGTGCACAAAGGCGAACAGTATCACGGGCATCACGAATGTCATGGCAAAGCTCATGGCAAGCATGATCTCGACGGCTGCACTGTATGAGCCGCCCGGATTGTTGGAACCGATGAACGGGGTGCCTGCGATACACAGGAACAGCACCGCATAGAATACCAGACCGATCCGGTAATTTTTGAACAGATATTTCAGATAGTTTTTATTCATGACCTTCACCTCTGCTTTCCAGCTCATAGATGAAGAGCTCTTCAAAGCTGACCGGCAGGACATCGACCAGGACCGGTTTCATCTCATTGAGCTTTGCCATGACGTCTTCCGTATTCCCGCGCACAACCAGGCGGATGACACGGCCTTCGGCTTCAAAGTGGAGCAGATCAAAGTCTTTGAAGTCATCCTTTGTCTTTTCATCCGTGAAGGCGAGCTGGTATTTGTTGATCATCTCTTTGGATTCAAGCAGGTCGCCATAGCTGACAATCCGTCCGCCTTCGAGAATGCCGAAGGAATCGCAGATATCTTCAAGCTCCCTGAGATTGTGGGAGGAGATGATCACACTGATACCTTCATCCTCGATCAGTTCACTCAGCGCTTTCTTGAAGCGCAGTCTTGCCAGCGGTTCAAGTCCGTCATAGGCTTCATCCAGAAGGATCAGCTTCGGCTTGAGCGCCAGGGCAAACAGAAGGGAGACACGTCTCTTCATTCCCTTGGACAGATTGGCAACGCTCATCTTTTCATCTAGGTCAAACAGCTTCAGATATTTCTGATAAGCCTCTTCGGAAAAGTGATACATGGTTTCATACAGTAATTTCAATGAGCCGACCGTGGCGCCAAGGGGATAATAAGCTTCATCCGGCACAAAGGCGATTTCCGCTCTGCATTCCGGATTCAGATATGTGTTATGTTCATTCAGAAGAATGACTCCTCTATCCGCCTCATAGACACCGGCAATCAATCTTAACAGGGTGGATTTACCCGCTCCGTTGATTCCGACCAGACCGAATATGGATGAATCGCTGACCGTAAGATTCAGGTCATTGAGCACGTTCTTCGATCCGAACGATTTATTCAGATGTTCAATTCTAAGCATCATTCAACCTCCGCAAAGAGCTGCTCAACCGCATCGCAAAGCTCTTTTTTTGTATAACCTGCCGCAACCAGCGGTTTCAGCGCAGAGACCAGCTGATTGTGTCTTGTGGCATCCGAGTCGATCTCGGCAATGTAAACGCCTTTCTTGGGCAGGTTATAGACATATCCCGCTGCTTCCAGCTGCGCATAGGCACGGGCGACGGTGTTGGGATTGATCCCGTTTTCAGTCGCCAGCTGCCGTACAGACGGAAGCCTGTCCCCGGGTTTGAGGACACCGGCTTCGATGAAACGCAGGATCTGAGTCTGAATCTGTTCGTAGATGGGAATCTTGCTTTGAAGATTCAAAAGAAACATATTCAGCACCTCCTATCTGTATTAACTGTATTAAGTGTATTATCTGTCTATGCACAGGTCAAGATCCCGAAGTTTAAGAATTCCTTATGTTTGATATAATGAATTCAATATTACCGGAGGGAATGATGGAAGAAACAAGACCCTATGTTCCATGGGACATGATGAACCGCTTCATGATTGACGTGTTTGTGAAATACGGCGTACCCGAAGAGGATGCGAAGATCTGCGCGGATGTGCTTCTGGAAAGTGACAGAAGAGGAATCGAAAGCCATGGCTGCAACCGTTTCAAACCGATTTATCTGGACCGCATTGAAAACGGCACACTTCTGCCTGTTACGAAAATTGATATTGTCAAAGAAACACCGACCACAATTGTCATGGATGCCAACAACGGCATGGGCATGGTCGCCAGCTACCATATGATGGAAAAGCTGATCGAAAAGGCAAAGACATACGGCATGGCTGGCGGAACAATCATGAATTCCACCCACTACGGCATTGCCGGCTACTGGACAACAATGGCTGAAAAAGCAGGCATGATCGGTATTTCCGGAACCAACGCCAGACCGAGCGTTGCCCCGACATTCGGTGTTGAGCCGATGATGGGCACCAACCCGCTGACGTTCACAATGCCCACTGATGAGGAATTCCCGTTCAATTTTGACTGCGCGACCTCGATCGTTCAGAACGGCAAGATTGAATTCTATGAAAGAATGGGCAAGGAAACACCGGCCAATCTCGTTATCACAAAGGATGGCGGCACAATGACCGAATCCGGCGAAATCCTGAAACAGATGAGAGCCGGCAACTGCGCACTCCTGTCAATCGGCGGAGCAGGTGAGGAGACAGGCGGCTACAAGGGCTACGGTTTCACCACCATCGTCGAAATTCTTTCGGCAGCTCTGGCTGGCGGACCGTATATGAAGGCACTTTCCGGCAAGGATGAAAACGGCAAGCCTGCCATGTACAGACTCGGCCACTTCTTCTTTGTGATCAATCCTGAATTCTTCATGGGACTCGACACATTTGAAAAAACCGCAGGAGGCATCCTGCGTGATCTGAGAAATTCCGAAAAAGCGCCGGGTGCGGAAAGAATTTACACTGCCGGTGAGAAAGAATGGCTCTCATGGTGCGACCGCAAGGATAAGGGCGTCCCGGTCGGCGAGTCCATCCAGAAAGAGCTGGTTGAACTGCGCGATAAGTTCGGACTGGACTATCGTTTCCCGTTTGAATGAGTTGTGAGTGAACATTAATAACATCTGAAACAAAGAAAAATGGGTAACCAAACTTCGTGGGGGCTAGTCAAATTTCATGGGGGATTTGATGGGGGACCTCACGGGGGACCAGTAGAAAAATGACCTGGAGAGTGAATAAAAACTCTCCGGGTTTTTTATGCGGAGAGCTGCTTGCACTCATTAATGAATTGTTATTTTGATTTCTTGTAAGGACCGCGTTTTTTACCAGTGTGATTGTGTATTTCTTCTTTGGAACGCGGAATGGCAAGAATAGAAGGATTGTTTCTGGTAGCCCATAGAATCCGGTTGCGGTTATAGATGAAATTACTTACGCCGTGAGAGTTTCTTTTCAGGCTCTTTGGATTTACGTTAATGCCTTCCATCGGTC
>JNJQ01000064.1 GCA_000701725.1 Erysipelotrichaceae bacterium NK3D112 | reverse complement strand
AACCAGATTGAAAAGCTGTTCATCAACGCAAACGGCTTTATGAATTTCAAGCGTACACGTAACAGAATCCTTTATTGCCTCAATAAGAAGGATACTTACAAGCTTTAAGAAAACAAACCAGTGGCTTGGGAAGAAGAAGCGCGATGAGCGCTTTTTCTGACCAAAGCTGCTGGTTTGTTTTTCTTCAAATCAGGCCTCAAATCCACACAATGTTTAAAGCCCATCCATACTACCGTTTATTGAAATCAACACACAGTGTATAGGTCTGTCCACACAGTGTTTAAAGCCTATCCACAGGATTTTTTAAAAACCCTCTTATTCATTGTCTGCATATGCTTTTTTCATTGCTTATGACTCCAGCAGAAAAATCCTTTTTATAATCAGATAATTCTCCGGATGTTTATTCAATATTTCCTGCTTCACTGATACCAAGTAAGAAAGCTTTTCGGACTGCCTCATTGCGGTTGGTTACCCCGAGCTTGCGGTAGATATTCTTATTATGGAATTTTATACCTGAATAACTGATATCCATCATTCCACATATTTCATCCGCATTCAGCCCTTCGCAGAGCAGATGAAGAACTCTGCGTTCGGTTTTTGTCAGCGGTTCACTCAGTTTCTGAACAGTATGCAGATAATTCGGATAATTCTCGGCCATCTGTTTTGTCAGTTTCAATAGATGGTTATAATATGTTTTACTGACTTTAGCCGGTTTTACACTCTCGATCAACGGAACTACTGCAATTCCGTGTTCTGAAATCAGACGATAGAATCCAAGATCGCAAGCCTTTTCCATCACTTTTGCCATGACTTTTTCATATTCCGGCTTCTTCATACGGTATAAGCAAATTGCTTTATACAGCAGCACCTCGTAATATGCATAAACACGTTCATACATTTCAAAGAAAGTTAGCAGTCTTTCAATCAGAGCAAGTGCCGCATCCAATCTGCCGACAATGATATAGGCACGCACTTTGCAAATCATAATGCTGCGTTCCAGGAATGTGAATCCTGTTCCTTCGTCCGGAGCTGTTTCCAGCCATGCGCAGACACTTTCTCTGTTTGAATGAAGCTGATCAAACCAGCAATATAAAGCATCTATATTTCTTAACAGATAATCATTTCTCGCACTGACAGCTTTTTTCCGGATACCTTCCAGCAATTCCTCTGCCCTTTGCTGGTTGCCGCGGGCCAGATGAAGATGCACTTCAACACCGACTGCCGCAAAACAACCGGCAAAACTGTCATCCGAATCTGCAATCATATAACCCTTTTCAAGAAGCTGGTGTATTTCAAAATCATCCATACTGTCCTTCTCGTAGCCGAGTTCAGCCCTGAGAATATCAATAACAGCAGCGGATGCCCTTCCTTTCAGGGACTTTATGATATTTTCCACAACCTTGAACAGTTCTTCTTCATTTTTTGATATTTCACTGAAATCGAGAGCGCCATGAACAATCGTCGGCATCATTTCGATATATTCTTTCGGCATGGAATGGCAGTCTTCACTGAACCTGCGCATTAAGTTATTCAGCCTTTCATCGATGTTCCGGTTTCCATGATGCGGCAGCATCAGATCCAGGAACAGTATACGCTTGTAAATACTGTCTTTGACTGAAGGATCCTTCTCTTCCTCATAAAGACGCTTTAGGCAGTCAAACCAGTATTCAGACTTTTCCGGTTTAATCCGCAAAGACTGTACCATGCAAAGTGCAGAGGCAAGAGGCCATGATCTCATGACCATCTTTTCATCCAGTGAGATATAATAGCCGAGCAATTTGTAGATAGAAGCCGCATGAATTCCCCTCATAGCGGTCATTTCCATAAGCGAATAATACTTTTCTTCTGCATGAGCGTTTAAGTAACACTGCAAAGCTGTAACAGTGTTACCGCTCTTTTCATAGTATTCAGCAGCCCTGCACAGATTGCTCACATGTTTTTCGTCGCTCCAGATAATACTGCGCTTATGCCTGAGATAATCAATATAATTATCCATCAGCTGAACACCTGCACTCGAGAACGTGAGAATATAAGCATTTTTCTTCTGAATGGAATCGACAAGCGGTCTGCAGTCCAGTCCGCCATTCAGTTTGCGTGCAAAATCAAAAGTAAAGGAAGGATACCAGCTCATCGCAAGCAGAAATTCGTTCTCCTCGTCTGTGAATCTTCCCAGCAACTCATTATCAAGATAAGTATGATAATGGATTCTTGCAAAAGTATTGACTTCTTTTGTATATAATCCGTTGTCTTTCATATGAAAAGCAATGCACCAGAGAACAAGCGGATTGGATCTGGAATCCTCCATTACCTTAAGCATTTCCTCTTCCGTAGAATCAACTTCATATTCTTCCAGGAATCTGAATACCTGTTCCTTGGAAAGACGTAAATCCCTGTGATCTGCAATCAGTACATTTTCATCAATTGATTTTGATATCAGCCATGTCGGACGCGGTGCACGGGATGTGAAAATAATATGCTTGTCTGAATTTGCCAGCATATCAAGAACATATTTTCGGCTTTCCTCATCCTCAAGATAGGAAACATTATCAAAAATCACAACTCGCTGTCTGATTTTTGACGGAATTGTTTTCCGATCAATTCTGCCTTCCGAACAATCAACTGTTAGATGTGATATTCTCCGGTAATAATACTCTATTGCTGCAGTTTTCCCTATCCCGATCGGACCGGTAATATAGAGAGGACGGTTATCTTTATCCGCCTGAGCAATCAGATTCTGAATTTTTCCTGCTTTGATATACTTCACAACTACTTTCCCCCTCGCAGTGTCAAGTTTTTTACTCAGGTTTTATCCAAATAAAAACTGTATACTCTGTATTATATAGAAAGAAGATAAAGGCCATCCTGAAAACCATCTATCCTTTTAGATAGTATTAGACAATATTCTTGAATATTCCAATTATTCATTATTTTGTCAAATATTCTGTTTCGCATCACCTCTGATTTCCTAATGTTTTAGTGATCACTATAATTATAACTTTCAGCCTTTTTCAATTTCTTTCCGCATTCTGAGGAGTTTTTTCCGCGAAGGATTCCCGATTGAATTGGCAATTCCTGCCATCCATGCCCATAGACATAGCAATCTCTGCGATTTCAGGCAATTGTTGAATTTGATCCCGGTAAAGATTTTGTAAACCATATGATCTGACAGTATTCATCAGTATATATAGCATACAGATTCTTTCCAAAAAATGTTGCTGTCAACAACATTTTTAAGCTTGATCGGTAATATACAATGCTGAATTATATGCAAATTCTACTGTCAGTTGCATCTTAATGGATTACTGTCATCAACATTGCTATGTAAAAACAGTGATACAGGAGGGGTGCCTCAATGAAACATCTGTCAATTCAACTGCTATCAGAAACAGTGCATTCACATCGCAAAGCCCTGAAAATCACCCAATCCGATTTATCAGAAAAACCGGAATCAACCGCACGCTTCTCTCACGCATGGAGTCTGGACAGTTCGTTCCTTCAGTGGATCAGCTTCTGGCTTTATCATCCGTTCTCGATTTCGATCTGAATGATGTATTTGCAGAGGAGATACCGGCCCCCTCCCCTTCACTCGGAAACTATAAGATCGCTGTCGTCGGCACCGGATATGTTGGCCTCTCTATGGCTATGCTGCTTGCTCAGCACAACATCGTCACTGCTGTTGCCATTGATGAGGAAAGAGTAAAAAAATTGAACAATTATATTTCACCGATCAAGGATGATTATATTGATCAATATTTGCTTGATGCGAAAAACGGAAACAGACCATTGAATCTGACAGCCACAACAGATGGCCTGTCTATATATAAAGATGCAGATTTTGTAATCATTGCTGTACCGACCAATTATGATCCGAAGCAGAATTTTTTTTGTTCTGCAGTTGAATCCATGATAAATCTTATATTAGATTCAACAAGTGATAGAAAAGAAAAGCCGCTGATCATTATCAGGTCCACTGTCCCGGTCGGTTATACAGATAATTTACAAAAGAAATTCAATACAGATCATATTATTTTCAGTCCTGAATTTCTGCGTGAATCCAAAACCCTTTATGATAATCTCTATCCAAGCCGTATTATTGTAGGCTGCAGCGAAAACACAAAGGAACCTGCCCGCATTTTTGCGACGCTTCTTGAACAGGGAGCGCTCAAGAATACAATCGATACATTATTCGTCGGTACAACTGAGGCTGAAGCAATCAAGCTGTTTGTTAATACATATCTTGCTTTAAGAGTTTCCTATTTCAACGAGCTGGATACCTATGCTGAAGTCAAGTCACTGAATACTTTAGATATTATCAAAGGCGTATGTCTTGATCCGCGTGTCGGCGATTATTATAACAATCCGTCATTCGGATATGGCGGCTATTATCTGCCCAAAGACACAAAGCAGCTGCTGGCAAATTACCAGGATGTACCTGAGAACCTGATTGAGGCAATCGTTCGCAGCAACAGCACCAGAAAAGATTTTATTGCGGACAGAGTTTTGCAAAAAGTACAGTATTTCAGTTATTCAGACAACACTTACGACTCCGTCAGAGAAAAAAGAGTGACCATCGGTGTTTTCAGAATGACTATGAAAACAAATTCCGATAATTTCAGACAATCCTCTGTCCTGGGTGTCATGAAGAGAATCAAGGCAAAAGGTGCAAATATCATCATTTATGAGCCAACCCTTAAAGATGGGACAACCTTCTTCGGAAGCATGGTTATCAATAATCTGAAAAAATTCAAACTTCAAAGTGACTGTATCATCGCGAATCGCTATGATCACATACTTGACGACGTAAAAGAAAAGGTCTATACAAGAGACCTCTTCAGAAGAGATTGATCATTTTCAAATCTTATACATCTGCAGTATTATTCAATTTCATGCCCGTAAAAAATGCATTCTGCATTACTTTTCAGTTTGTCTGAATACCTTCTGCCCAGTCCTTTTTCAACAATCTGATATGCAACTTTCAGATGAGGAGGACGTTTTTCCATGCTGTGTGCGTCTGAAGATAGAACATGTACGTAACCATCCCTGATCATCTTCAACGCATATTTTCTTGTATCTGAATTAAGAAGAATGCCGGGATTGATCTGACAGACAATTCCTTCATCGATATAATCATCAAGTTCCCTGGGATTTGACCAGAAATAATCATAGCGCTCTATATGCGCAAATATAGGAGTGTAGTCCAGATCCTGTATCTGCTCTACTACTTCTCTTCCATATAAAGGGAACTGTGTAAAAGGCCATTCCAGAAGAAAATACGATGTGCCAACGATATTCAGGTGTCTGAGATCCATCTTAAGCAGCTCCGGAGTCATACGGACTTCGGCTCCCGCTCCCCATTCAATACCAAATTCATCCAGATAAGGAGCCAGCTGTTCAGCCGCATTATAACGGTCTTTACTGAATTGCTTCACCGTTTTCTGAAAAGACCAGAAATGCGGTGTGAAAACAATCCGGTCGACACCCTGCGCTTTCTGTTCCTTCAACAATGCGATTGCTGATTCAAGGTTCTCTGCACCATCATCAATACCCGGAAGAATGTGACAATGCAAATCCGTGATGCTTTTAATTTCTTTTCCAAACATATCCGTTATTCATTTTAACAAACATTTCCAGGAAAACAAAAAATGAGCATTTCAGCTCATTGCTCTGATGGAATCACACACGATGTTTCTGAATCCTTTCCAGCCTTTTCATAGCTTCATCATTCAGCACGCTGATCAGATATTTCTTCCGTTTTTTATATACATTATCTTTGCTGATGAGGTACTTTTCTGAGATGGATGCCAGTGATTTTCTCTGAACATATGTCATCCAGACAAGCACTTTGATTGCCGGAGAATCGATGGAATCAATTACATCTTCAACCCATCTGATGAGATCAATATAATACTGTCTTTCTTCATTTAGAAGTGATCGTTTTTGATAAAGAGAAATAACACCATTACTGTTTATCTTAACAGAGTCTGCTCCGGTCATCTCTGTCTTTAGATTCTCAAGCTGTTTATCAATTTCCCCGATTCGATCCTGGTACTTTCGAAAGTTCCTGGTGATTTCTTTAAACTCTTTCACCCTGTTTCCATGCCTCACATGGAATCCTCCTCTTCAAACACATGATGCATCCATTTATTAAGACTGTATTGAAGCTGCCTTCTGGTCAATCCGAACTGTAATGCGATGTCCGACTGTATATTCTCCTCAACAAACATAAGCCATATCATAAGACGGGCATTGGCACCGCATTTTCTGCCGATTTTTTCAAACAAATCTTCCACATACCCGATATCTTCCCGAAGATATATGTATAGTTTTTCATTACCAAATGCATTCCTGTCTGACTCAGCAGCTTCAAGCATTTTCTTTTCCTTTTTATATACCCGGCATGAGTTTTTGAATGCTTCCAGTTTTTCTTTATACTTTTCGTCTGTCATGCATGTATTCCTTCCTGTCTTGATATATCTTTCAATTATTCATATTAGTCATTTTGACTATTGATTAACAGTATTATATCAAATCGGAAACTGCTTCACGAATACGCATGTGTGTCCCTTATATTTTAAAGCTGCTTTCTATATTTTTAGCTAGTATTCATGCCGGTATTATCAATACTGGTTTTCAGCATTCGCAAAGATCATTCATGCACACTATTCCGGTCTTTAGAAAACAGCGCTCATCCTGCTGTCTATAAGTAATCCTATTTTACTGACCCTAAAGGCACCGCGACTGGTTGCTGTAAATCTTTTGGCTCCGTCTTGAAGGTGATTATCTCCTGGTTGATGATGACGATTCTTTATAACCGAAATACTCGCATCGATTAATCTTGATACAGATATATTGAATCAAACCGAAAGGCTCTGGTTTTTTCTGACTGAAAAAAATTTAACATGCATCCTCTTCGTAGTCTGCAAAAAAGAAATATGAGTCCAACGAGCCAATAGAAAAAGCCAAAGGGCTGACTGCCTCAATGGCCAAAAAAGTGAATATGGCGGATGTTCCGGATACGCAGCATTCAGACGGAACCCGGACAGATGACAGGATAAGACCTTTCGTCAAACAGGACGTGAGTGACTCAGATCCGAATTTTGCCGGAAATAATATGATGATTACCTTTATGACTGAAATGAAAGCTCTTGATATCTGTATCAAATATCACAACTTATCGATAATAGAATAGTCGTTCCGTATCATGAAATCCGGTCTGTATTCGTACAGAAAGAAGAAACATCCAGCGGCCATTTTCTGATTTGTTATCTGGCAGCTCTTTCGAAAAAGGATATTTCAGTCTTTTCTGTCGCAAAACAAATTCTCCTCTTCTGATCCGTTCCGTTTCTGCTCATAGCAGAACCAAAGAAGATCATTCTCATTTCCGTACCCTTTTGTCAGATAATCCGGAACACTTTCTTCTTTCACTTCAATGAAGCCGTTCTTTCTGTAAAAACGGACCGCACGAGGGTTGTTCGATGACACACACCAATAGACCTTTTTCAGACCGAGCTCATTCAATGCTTCACACAGGATTTTACGCATTCCGAAAATGGCCGCGCCGGTTCCCATCGCTTTGCGCCTGACGGTAATCGCAAATTCTCCGCAGCCAAGCTGACGGTCAATATCGCGCACCGAGACCGAGCCGAGATACTCATCCTCCTCATTGACAACCGCTCTGTGCAAAGCGGATCCGTCCGCCTTCGCATTGGCAATAAACTCCATGCAGTCACTGAGGGTAAAAGAGCTGAAATCCTTGCGCATGCCGGCAACGACATCCGGATCGTGCATCCACTCAAGCATGAGCGGAGCGTCTTTTTCTTTCAGTTTCCTTATCTTCAATTCCATAATTACCCGTTGAACTGATTGATCACGTTAATGACATGGTCAATCTGTTCCTCACTCATTCCGTAATACATCGGAATGCTCAGAATGGTTCTGCTGATTTCCTCGGCAAGCGGAAGCGCGCCTTCGGGAATGTTCAGGCATCTGTATGCCCCCTGCATGTGCATCGGAATCGGATAATGCTTGACCGTGCCGATGCCGTTGTCGTTCAGATATTTCTCAAAGGCATCACGCTGATCGCATCTGACTGCGAACACATGGTAAATATGTTCAAAGTCCTCATCGCTCTGCAGCGGAAGCTTAATCAGCGGGTTGTGAATGCCGGTGAAGTATTTCTTCGCGGTTTCACGGCGCTGTGCATTCCATCTGTCCAGATGCGGCAGCTTCTTTCTCAGGAATGCGGCCTGCATCTCATCCAGACGGCTGTTCACACCCTGATAGATGTGGTGGTATTTGTAATCAGAACCGTAGTTTCTCAGAGCTCTGACCTTTTCGGCGATTTCATCGTCATTTGTTGTCACGCATCCGCCGTCACCCAGGCATCCGAGGTTCTTGCCGGGATAGAAGCTGAATCCGGCCGCGTCGGAAAGCGAACCGGTCTGCTTTCCCTTGTAGCGGGCGCCATGGGACTGGGCCGCGTCTTCGAG
>JNJQ01000063.1 GCA_000701725.1 Erysipelotrichaceae bacterium NK3D112 | reverse complement strand
ATTTATGTATAAATGCTGGATGAAACTGTCCCCAAGTTCTTTCAGATCATATCCGTTTTCAGTCAATACACGTTTGATACCTTGTCTTTTCTCAATCTCCCAGGCCTCGTAAAGCCTGATCCGGAATTCATATTTGAATCTGAGCGTATGATCATCCACATACCTTATATTCGGATCGTTCTGAAACTTCCTGATCTGTTCTTCTGTAAAGTGTTTCGCTTCAGATTTTCTCTTCCTGCTCATATATGCATTCCTCATTATGACCTCTTTCACCGATAGAAAAAGGCCCTCGTAAGGCCTTCAGAACTGTCATGGTTCTGTACGTCTTACGGGGACCAGTTTAAACAGACGGTATTTTCATGTTTGCTTAACGGATCAGTCCAAACAGGAATCTCGGTCTGATCCAGTCGAGAAGAATGTCCTCATGGGCACTCAGGTGGCCGACCAGATTGTATTCGTCGGAGAGTTCCAGATCCTTGAGAAGAATCCAGAGTTCGCCTCTGTAATGTTCCAGATTGTCATTGACGATAACGACATCGCCTCTGTGGCACATTCTGTCTTTTCTTTCTCTGACGGGAATGGATTTTCCCTTGAAGATGACACGCGGCATGGAGGAGCGGATGATGAGATCGTTGCAGTCATCGCGGTGCTGGTGCTTGTCCCAGAAGATGATCTGTTCCTCAGTCTCACTGATGCCCTCTTCCAGATCAATCTTCATGTTGATCTTTGTAAGATCTGTATTGGCAAGGATTTCCAGTTCCTCATCGGAAGCGAAGCAGTTGCCGATCAGGACATCCTGGGCAAGATTGATCGCATTCATGTGTCTTAACTGCAGATCAACGGGAAGATCGCGGTGCATTTCAATCGTGGGAAGTCCCTCATACACAGGCCAGGGACCGAAGGTGTTTTCCTGCTGGGAGGAAATGAAGCTTGCCACCCGCATATTCGCCTCACGGTATCTTTTGGAAAGCTCAATATAGCGGTCCAGTCCCATACCGGTATGGCGCTGGGGGAAGAAGTTTGAGCAGAAGCACATGTTTTCCGCATCCGCGCCGCATCTTAACAGATTGTCAATCGCGATTGTGCCGGAAGCGTTGTATTCAATCCGGATACCGTACGGATTATGGGTGATTGCGATATCCTCGACATCGCCGAAATGGCCGTCAAGACGGATGATATCCAGACCGATCTCATGGAATACGGAAAGATCGTATGGAGTCGCGTCAAGCTTGCGGAACACTTCGGGATTGGTGTCGGCGGAAACGATCATACCAGCTTCATGCGCCACTTCGCAGAACTCTTTGAAATTTGCGATTGTGTCTTCCTTTGATTCGGTCACGGACAGGAAACATGTGAAGACTCTTTTGAATCCGAGCGCTCCCGCCTTTCTCATATAGGCATAGGCTTTTTCTTTGGTTGTGTGTTCCGGATAAACGGAAATACCGAGCTGTTTCATTCTGATTTCTCCAATAATACTTCACCGTTGGAAGCGATGATTTCCTTGTAACGGTAATATGAGTTCTTGATGCTGCGCTCAAGCGTTCCGGTGCCGTCATTGAAACGGTCAACATAGATAAAGCCATAGCGCTTTTTCATTTCGCCGGTGCCGGCGGAGACAACGTCAATCGGTCCCCACCAGAGATAGCCCATCACATCAACACCATCGAGAATCGCCTCATGAACCTGTTTCAGATGCGCCTCGAGATAGCGTACACGGAACGGATCATCGATCTTGCCGTTTTCATCCGGTCCCTCATCCAGGCCGATGCCGTTTTCTACGATGAACATCGGGATTCTGTAACGGTCATAAAGGGTGTTCAGGGTATAGCGGATGCCTTCGGGATCCACCGCCCATGACCAGGGTTTCGGGCTGGATTCCTTGAGGAACGGATTCTCCTTGCCCTTGATGCCGCCGGTGTTGGATGTCATTTCCGCATCCGTGTCATAGGCAGCCGAGCGGTAATAGCTGAATGAGAAGAAGTCCACGGTATTCTCTTTGATGAGCCTGAGTCCTGCTTCATCCATCACCGGTTTGACTTCCGGATTCTCATTCCAGATGCGCTTCACATAGCCCGGAATCTCGCCGAGGCAGAACGGATCGCCCATGTAGAAGACTGCCATTCTCTGTGTATGCAGTGCGCCAAGCACATTCTGCGGATTGCAGTTGTACGGATATGTGGCCACACCCGAGCATGTCAGCATGCACCCGACCTTGAACTCATCGGAGATCTCATGCGCTGTTTTGACCGTTTCGGCATTGGCAACCAGAATGTTGTAATAGCCCTGCCAGATATCCTTCTCGGTGGTGGAGCCGATCGGATCAGTCGGATCAGCGGGATTGTCAATGGTCAGTACGGAACCTGCCACAAACGGGTTTCTGAGCATGGCGTTGACTTCATTGAAAGTCAGCCAGTATTTCACCTTGCCCTTGTAGCGGTTGAATACTGTCGTCACATAATTGTTCCAGAAACCGATCAGCTTCGGATTGGACCAGCCGCCGTATTCTGTCAGAAGATGCAGCGGTGTCTCATAATGGGAAAGTGTGATCACCGGCTCCATGCCGTTCTTATGCATTTCATCAAACAGTCTGTCATAGAACGCAAGGCCGGCTTCATTAGGTTCGCTCTCATCCCCGTCCGGGAAGATTCTTCCCCAGGCGATGGATGTGCGGAAACAGTTGAATCCCATGCCTGCCATCAGTTTCAGATCTTCGGGATAGCGGTGATAGAAATCTATTCCCTCATGGGAAAGATATTTGAGATTGGGATCAAGCGCCATTTCATATTTGCCGCTTTCCTCATTCCAGCGGATGCCCGGATGGCGGGAACCGATTCCGACCATGATGTCTGTCACATTGGGTTTCTTGCCGTCAGTCAGCCATGCGCCTTCAAGCTGATTGGCCGCGACAGCTCCGCCCCATAAGAAATTCTTCGGGAAACTCATAAGATGATATGTCCTCCATTTATCTGTAACTATTATGCCATGAAACATTCCCTAAAACATGTCTTTGCATGCAAAGATACGCCATCTGCATCAGATTCAGCAGAAAAAAACCGGAGGAATTTCTCCTCCGGTCAGCGGTATCATTCCACGCCGATGATGAAGCTGTAAACCGGCTGTCCGCCGTTCTGCACATCGACATCTGTTTCGTAGTTTTCGCTGATGAATTCTTCGAGTTCAGCGCATTCCTCATCGGTTGCGTCCTCACCCTTGATCAGTGTGACAATCTCGCTGTCCTCATCGATCATCTTTTCAATCAGCTGTTTAGCTGTAGTCATCTTGTCCTTGTCAATGACGACGATGTCCTTGTCAAACAGACCCATATAATCGCCCTGGTGGATTTCACGTCCGTCAACGGATGTGTCCTTGATCGCATATGTCACCTGACCGGTGCGCACATTGGCGATGGCATCCTTCATCATTTCCGTATTCTCATCGACGGATGCGTCCGGATTGAATGAGATGCATGCGGATAATCCCTGCGGGATGGACTTGGTCTCAAGAACGATGATATCCTTGCCCTCTGTCACATCCGCTGCCTGCTTGGCTGCCATGATGATATTGGAGTTGTTGGGCAGGATGAAGATATGTCTGGCAGGCACTTTTTTGATCGCTTCCACGAAGTCGTTTGTGGAAGGATTCATGGTCTGTCCGCCGGAGACAACCACGTCTGTTCTGTATTCGGTGAACAGCTTGCGGATGCCGTCACCCGCAGCCACGGAGATAATGCCGTATTCCTTCTCCTCAACCTTCTTGACAGGCTCATCCTGGATAATGGAAGGCTTCAGATCATCCTGGATGTTTTCAATCTGGACCTTCTTGAATTCACCGTATCTCTGTCCGAGTGTCAGAACATCACCGGGCATCATTGTGTTCATTCTCAGCTTGATGACATTGTCATCGATGATCAGAGTGATCTTGTTGCCCAGACGGCTCAGATTCTTTCTGATTCTCTCCTCATTGAAGCTCTTCATGCCGGCATCATTCATCTCAAGGATGAATTCTGTACGGTAGCCGGAAGCCTTTTCGCTCTTTTCTTCCTTCTTGACCGGAATCTTCGCGCTTTCGACAAACGGATTGCCGTCAAGACTTGCCTTGAAGCCTTCGAGAATCTTCAGCAGGCCGCTTCCGCCTGAGTCAACCACATGGGCTTCCTTGAGCACCGGCAGCAGTTCCGGCGTATTGTCCAGAGACTTCTGTGCTTCCGCAACCATGCAGTTCATATATCCTTCAATGCCCGCATCCGGATTTTCCTGAATGAATGCGTTGGCATTTTCAGAACTCTCACGGATGACGGTCAGGATGGTTCCTTCAACCGGTCTCATGACTGCCTTATAGGCAAGCTTGGAACCGTTGAGCATGGCTTCCGCAAATTCAGCAGCAGTCAATTCTTCTCTTCCCGCAACCGCCTGGTTGAAACCGCGGAAAATCTGGGAAAGGATGACACCCGAGTTGCCGCGTGCGCCCATGAGCAGACCGCGTGAGAGTGTTTTCGCAATCACAGGCAGAGAGTCGGAACCGCTTTTGCGGACCTCATTGATACCATTGGTGAAAGTCAGGGACATATTGGTGCCGGTATCACCGTCCGGTACTGGGAAGACGTTGAGCGCGTCGACGTCTTTTTTATGATTGTTCAGATTGCTCGATCCGCTTTCCAGCATATCGCGCAGAATTTTACCGTTGATCTTTTCCATGTCAGAACCTCCGATTAAGCGACCGCACGTACACTCTGTACAAAGACATTGACGGCAGCCACAGGCATGTTCAGTGTTTTCTCAAGAACATACTTGACCTTTTTCTGGGCTTCCTGGACAACTTCAGAAATTCTGACACCGAAACTGACAATAATATACAGATCAATTTCAAGGCCGTTCTCTCCTTTGCGCACAACGACGCCGCGGGAGTAATTTTCTTTTTTGAGCAGTTCGGTCCAGCCGTCACGGAGAACCTGCTTGCTGGCCATACCGACAACACCGTAGCATTCGGTGATCAAAGAGCCTGCGAGGCTGGCAACCGCTTCTTCTGAAACATTGATTGTTCCGTAATTCGTTGTTTTTTCCACTGTCATAATTCAAAGCTCCTTCCGGAATATTATAACAAATACTCCGCTCTTATGTCTGATTCAGCCTTCATCTTCCCCTGTTTCAGGGTTCTCTTCCGACGGCTGAGTCTCTTCTTCTGTATTGGTTTCCTCATCAGAGGCTTCTGAACCTTCTTCCGATGATGTTTCAGCGGCTTCCGCGTTTTCTTCGGAAGGCTCTTCTGTTGCTTCAGCGCTTTCTTCAGGTGCTTCCGTCTCATCCGGCGCGTTTTCGTCATAACCTTCCGGCAGCACGAGTTTTCCGGTTTTGTAGAAGCCCTTTTCATAATGCTTCAGAAACAGATCATCCGGGACTTCAAAGCCCTGGAGTGAGATGGGAATGGGTATCTTGTTTCCGGCGCCATCCGTGGCATAATTGCCGTACGCATCCAGGTAATAATGCTTTTCGACCTGGTCGCCATAGGTGTTGGTGATGATATTGCCCTTTTCATCCTTCCAGTATTCTTTGTTGACGACGGGCTCATCCCAGGGACACATTTTGGAATATGCGCTGGTCAGGGAATCATCCGCAAAGATGCACTGTGTTTTGTCATTCTGGTGGTTGTAGATATCCCAGTAGCGGTTAAGCACTGTGATGTTGTAGTAATTGCCCATAAAATACCCGCCCGAGCGCATGAGCACACGGATCGCCTGGGGATCATAGCTCAGCGAATACTGCGAGATCTCCGATATATCGCGGATCACGGACTGCTCCACACCGGCAAAGCTCTTGCATAATTTGGCCGTCTGCTCCTCGGTATTGAAACCGATGACCAGCGGAATTCTGGAGATAATATCCAGATATTCGCTTTTCAAAGGCACCGAATTGCCGTCTGTCAGCAGCAGCACCGGCTCCTCATCATACCGGTAGCCCAGCACATCCGCCTCATCCACAGTAATGGAGATGGTGTTGTCTCTTTCCAGGCTCACATCCGCCTTTTCGATCAAAGGATCATGTTCCAGTTTTCTTTCCAGAATCACCGGCAGGCTCAGATAATAGATGCTGTCTTCACTGACACCGGCAAGATTCAGAATATAGCTGCGGCTGAGATTTGCATTGCCCGTAACAGAAATGCCGTGCACTCTGGAAACGGGCATCATGAAATAGGCAAACATGACAATGATTGCCCCGCAAAGCACTGCCATCCTGAAAAGCTTTGGCTCTTCATGGCGCACGTTTCTGTTGATGGTATTGCGTTTTCTCTCATCAAACAGCTGCTGTACGCCGACCGGGATGTCAATGACATCTTCTTCACGATTTACACGATCTGCTTCCAATTGAACAACTCCATTTCCGTATGCAGTTCAACACCGTATTTCTCAAAGACCTTCTGCTGGATTTCATGAACCAGCTGAAGATAATCCTGTGCTTTCGCATTTCCCATATTGCAGATGAAATTGCAGTGCTTTTCCGAAACCATGGCATCTCCGATGCGCTTGCCGCGATAGCCGATCCCGTCAATCAGCTGCCATGCATTCATTCCCTCGGGGTTGCGGAACACACTTCCGCAGGTCGGATAATCCAGCGGCTGGGAAGCCATTCTGCGCTTTCTTCTGTCTTCCATCAGATCTGAAATCTGTCTGGAATCCTTGGGTGTCAGACGGATTCTGGCGCCGAGAATGATCCATTCGGGATGTTTCTGGAAAATGCTCGAACGATAGCCGAATTCACATTCTTCCGCCTTGATCCATTCGATTGTGCCGTCTCTTAAAACAAGCACCTCATCAAGAATGTCGGACATGCTTGATTTGTATGCGCCTGCATTCATGAAGATGGCGCCGCCGATTGTTCCGGGGATGCCGCTGGCGAATTCCAGTCCGGAAAGACCGCGCTTCATCGCCTCCACGGCAAGCAGAATGATCGAGCATCCCGCCTGGGCGCTTACCACACAGTCATCAAAATAACTGTGATGGAAATGCCTGTCAAGACGGATCACCACACCGTCAAAATCATCATCGGAACAAAGCAGATCGCTACCCTTTCCGATCACTTTATATGGAAGATTACGCTCTTTGATCAGGCGCATAATGGAGTCCAGGGCGACCTGGTTCTCCGGATAAACGGTATAGCTGGCTTTTCCGCCGATCCGCAATGTTGTCATTGCGGCAAGGGAATGATCCACATCGACTTCGCTGTATCCCAGCAGTTCTTCATATATGTTTTTCATTTGCGAATCATTTCCTCCATCAGATCGATCATGCGGTAAGCGGCATCGCTGTTTGCGGCCTTCAGCGCATTCTCTCTCATTTCTTCTCTTGCGTGTGTGTCTTTCATCAGTCTGTTCACGGCTGCCGCAAGCACATCCGCATTCAGATCCTTTTCCTCAATCATGAGGGCGCCGTTTTGATCCGCCAGCGCTTTGGCGTTATAAACCTGGTGGTTGTTGGCGACATTGGGTGAGGGAATCAGGATTGCCGGTGTGCCAAGGGCGGTGATCTCCGCCATCGTGGTTGCGCCTGCGCGTGTGACGGCAAGGGTGCAGCCTTTGAGCATGGAGCGGCCGTTGACAAAAGGCACAATACGGATGTTTCCTTCACTCTTTGTATGGAATTCATAATCATTGTCGCGTCCGGCGGCAATGATCACCTGGTAGCTGTCATCAAATTTACTGCATGCCTCATCAATCACGGCCGAAACAGATGAGCTTCCCAATGATCCCATCATAAAGACAACAAAAGGAATGTCGGGATCTAAGCCCATGTTTCTGACTTCTTCCGCGTCAAAGGCGCTGGAAACCGCCAGTGTGGCAGCCGGATTGCCGTAAACCCTGCACTTTTCCGCAGGCATCTGTTCCAGATTGCTTTCATAGCAGCATACAACCGCATCCGCGCTTGAGGCAAGCAGACGGTTCGCCTTGCCGGCAAAGCTGTTCTGCTCATGAAGGATGACGGGAATGCCCGCCCGTTTTGCCTCATAGACGATGGGCACGGAAATATAATTGCCGAATGCCACGACAATATCGGGCTTCTGCATCTGAATCAATTGACGGCATGCCTTGCGCGCCTTGATCAGTGAGACGGCTGAGCGCACCTTGGCTTTGATGCCGCTGTTCATTCCGCTCATCTGCACCCCATAGAACGGATATCCCGCTTCCGGAATGACCGTGGCTTCCATGCGGTTGCTTGAGCCGAAGAACACGATTCTGCTTTCCGGCTTCTGCTTTTTAAGCACATTGGCAAGCGATACAGCCGGTACTATATGACCGCCGGTTCCCCCGGCAGCGATTAACACTTTCATCGAATAACCTCCGACTGATCTATTTTATCATATTCACTGGTCCATTCCCAACTTTTGTCAGACTGGCAATAAATACCCTGTTACTATTCACAGTCAATGATATAAATCAGTGATCAGGGTAATATCCCTGATCATTTTCGTTCCACGACAAAAAAAGCTTAGCACAAATTCAACTGGAATATCTCCTGAACTGTATATGGTTTACCGGATGCCAGTCTTTGCAATGCATCAAACTCGTTGATTCCATTGCGGTGACATGTTTCAACATAGCTTTTGATGATTGCGTAATAATCGGCTGTCTGTACAGTGTGGAACTGGCCGGATATCTTCATCTTTGATTTGACACCTCTTAA
Source organism: Erysipelotrichaceae bacterium NK3D112 (assembly GCA_000701725.1). Classification (GTDB taxonomy): domain Bacteria; phylum Bacillota_I; class Bacilli_A; order Erysipelotrichales; family Erysipelotrichaceae; genus Bulleidia. Next base: position 60 of record JNJQ01000063.1, on the reverse strand, counting down.
GGCACGCTCACTCAGTGAATCGGTCGTAGGCATTGTAAAATCCTTAACCCAAAGAAAGTA
>JNJQ01000062.1 GCA_000701725.1 Erysipelotrichaceae bacterium NK3D112 | reverse complement strand
CCAAAAGACACTGCATTGTCTGATCCGCATATCGGACATGTAGGAACGCGATTGCATTTAACAGCTAGTTCTTCAAAGTTTGATACGCCGTATTTCTCTCTGTTTTTACGAGTGGCTACGGCGTACTGCAGTAATTCAAAATCCTTGTCAGATAAACTGAAAACAAGGTCAGTAAACGAATTCTCTACTGACATAATGACATCTCCGCTTACTTAAGCAGCCATCCAACCGGAGATGTCGCCAAACATAGAGCTGGATAGCTGCTTAAGTATTTCTATATTTGGCTATTTCATTATAGTCCAGTTGAGTTTTATCAACAGAATTGTTTACTGTTAGAATGTTTTATATTTCAAAAAGTTAATAATATACACCGATGATGATCCTGATGGAAATCATCATCCGCATTTCATACAATAAATATCGGGAGATTCATTATGAAAATTTTCGGAACCATATGCATTGCGCTGATTTCAATCCTGATGGGTGCGGTGCTTGAACTGAACAGGAATACACTTCTTGGATGGGCAATGTTTCTGTATGCGCTTGGCATTCTGGGCTATCTGTGTGTGCGCCATATTTTCACCGCACACGCATGGCAAAGGACACTGCTTATCATCGGATATGTATGTGTCTGCGCTTTGATCGTCATTGCCAGCTGGCCGCCTTTGAAACAGGTAAAGGCCTATGACACAAGACAGCCGGAAAGGACAGAAGTCGTTTCCACAGACAAGGGAGATGTGCGCGGTGTTGTGTTAAGCGGGGGAAAGGCAGAACTGTTTGCCGGTATCCCGTATGCCAAACCGCCGGTGGGCGAACTGAGATGGAAAAAGCCGCAGGAGCCAGAGGGCTGGGAAGGCATCCGTGAGTGCGATACCTTCGCGCCGATGTCCATGCAGGCAAGAAACCTGCCGGCCTTTGATTCGCTTGCACAGATCATCGGCTATCATGATTATCAGATCAGATTCGATGACCAATACAGAGAAGCAGTCAGTGAGGACAGCCTCTATCTCAATGTTTGGCGTCCTGCCGGAAATCATGAAAAACTGCCTGTGATTGTCTATATCCATGGCGGCTCCCTGCAGACAGGACAGCCCTGGTACGCTGATTACAGCGGCAGAGGATTTGCCGAAAAGGGCGTCATCTGTGTCAATATGGGCTACCGCCTCGGTGTCTTCGGCTTCCTTGCATCTGAACAGCTGGCAGCCGAAGATCCGGATCATACAACCGGCAACTATGGCCTGCTTGATCAGATCAAGGCGCTTGAATGGGTCAGGGACAACATCGCCGCTTTCGGCGGAGATCCTGACAATGTGACCCTTGCCGGGGAATCAGCCGGGTCGGTCTGTGTGGATGCGTTATGTGTATCCGATCTTGCCAAAGGTCTTTTCAAACGGGCAATTCTGGAAAGCTCAACCGTTTCATCCGTGAATCCGCCGCACTCCTACCGACTCTATGATGAAGCGCTGGCAAGCGGCGATGATCTGATGAAGCGCTATGGCGTTGACACAATCGAAGAGCTGCGCACGCTTCCTGCGGAAAAGCTTGTGAATGAGCAGAATACACAGCACCATATCACCATTGACGGCTATGTGCTCAAAGACACACCTTACAATCTGCGCAAGGCAGGTGTGCACAATGAGGAAGCCGTCCTGCATGGATACAATGCCGAAGAAAGCGGGCCGTTCATTCTGTTCTCGCATGCGAATCTGAAAAACTATGAGGAAAAGGTCAGACGGTCATTCGGGGAATATGCGGATGAAGTGCTGAAACTCTATCCCGCTTCCACTGATGAAGAGGCGGATAAAGCCTGGGCAAGGATCTATGGTGCGGTATTCTTCAATTATTCGCACTATTGTCTCAACCGTCTGGAAAATGAAAACGGTGTGCCCGCATATGAATATCTCTTCTCCAAAACCAATGGCAGACTCGGCTGCTGGCACAGCGGCGAACTGGTTTATGCTTTCGGCAATATTCCAAACAGATCAAAGCTTTATGATGAAACAGACCGCAGTCTTTCTTCTATGATGAATGATGCATGGATTGCATTTGTCCAAACCGGCACGCCCGGTCAAAGCACGGGATGGCGGATGTCAGCAAATTCAGAAGAACTCATGGAATTCGGAGGACAGGCCGGCATGGTCAAAGATCCTGAGCTGGCCCTCTATGAAATCCTGGACCGCATGCAGGGCTGGGAAAATTAAAAAGAAAACAGCGGGAAGCGGATGTGCTTCCCGTTGTTCATGAAACAGTCTCTTATTCAGGTTTGCCGCCGAGGATGAAGGTGCGGATGTCATTGCTTAACTCACGCACATTGTCCTCACCGATATAGATCATATGTCCGGAAGGATAGCCTTTGACATAGACGCGGTCTTTCGGCAGTCCTGCATGGTCAAGGGTGTAGAAGACATGGCCGAATTCGGTGCAGAGATCAAACCACCCGTTGGCAAAGAAGGTACGCATGCCCGGACGTCTTGTCATCGCGTTGCGCAGCTGTTCGCCGGTGGTGCCGAACTCGCATGTTCTGTTCCAGTTCTTGTAATACATGGTCATGTTCACATAGGTGCGGTCGAGCTTCACATTGAGGTAAGGCAGAATATCACCGGTTAAAGCCGCATAGAAATAGGTGTCATAGCGGTCAGCGGTGGCGTCATCCCACAATGCTTTCCGTTCCTCATCCTTCCAGGGTTCCAGCATCGGACGTGTCATGCGGCCGTCATATCTTGAGACGGCTTTTCCTTTGGCCTTGAGCACTTCCTGACGGTAATCATTGTCATCGATCTTCAGACCGTGGGCGAGCAGATATTCTCTGGAAACGCCGGTGTAGTAGCTGACTTTTTTAATGATATATTCTTTCTTTTCCTCACTTAACGCCTCGCCTTTGTAAAGGGCAAGCACATAATCCTCATCCGCGAAGGCCTTGGCCTCCATCACGAATTCCTCGACGCTCTGACCGGACGGATGGTTGTGATACCAGTTGACACCCGCATAGGTCGGGAAACCGAGCACGCTTTCCTCAACCGGCACATTGCGTCCGAAATATTCACCGACGGTGACGGTGTTGCCGATCATGATGATGCCGTCAAAGGCAACGCCATAGGCTCTGTCCTTGCCGCCCGTGGCGGCGATGCCGGCAGCCGTGGCGCTTCTGGTGCAACCATAGCTTTCACCCGCCAGATACTTGGGGGAAAGACCTCTCTGATAGCGCAGGCACCATGCCTCGATGAAGTTGAGCAAGGCTTCCGCATCAGCTTCAATGCCCAGGAAGTTATCCTTTTCCTTTTCATCCAGCAGCATTCCATAGCCGCATCCCACCGGATCCACGATGACAAGATCGGCGACATCGATCAGGCAGTCGGGATTGTCAATGACCTCAAACGGTCCGAAGGCGCTTGGTCGATCGGGTTCCCCGTATGTGACGCGTCTGGTGCCGAAACAGCCGGCATGGACATAAACGCTTGAGCTGCCCGGACCGCCGTTGTAGGCAAAGATCACAGGTCTTTTTGAAACGTCCTCAACATCCGTGCGCAGATAGGCGTAGGAGAAAATGGAAGCGACGGGTTTGCCGTCCGCATTGTAAAACACATTGTCCTCACAGATGGTCTGATAGGGAATTTCAACACCGTTGAGCGTGATGGTGTGTTCGGAAACAAATCTTGCGGGCTTGAAATCATCCGGTTTAATGGCTTCGGTTCTGTACATTGTGAGCTCCTTTTTGCATGTTACCAATATGATACAGCTCAACAGCACAAAAGGGTAAGAATATACACGGCCGGTCATCCTGGTTGAATTGTAAGGCTGCAGTGATAAGATGATGCCATGAGTGTACAGGGACATTTTCACATTCTGATCGGTCTGATTGGCTGCGCATTGATTGTTTACGCCGTGCTTGTGGCATCCGGAAAAATGCCGGTGATGTATCTGATTCCGCCGCAGAATGAAAAAGACGCCCGCAAGGAGAGACGTCTTTATACAATCGGCTATGGGGGACTCGGTGTCATGGCAGTGCTTGAGATGCTGGACTTCTATACAACATGGAGCTGGGTGATCTCACTTGCCGCGTGTGTGCGGATTGTCGTGATCATCTATCTCTTATGCGCATTGATCCTCAAGCCGTATGTGCCGGGCTATTATCCCGGTGACACGATCGGCATGAAACCGAAAAGACATCACGGAACTGAGTCCGAAGGCAATCAGGCCTGAACTCAGTTTTCTTTTGCCTTGTTGAAGGCAGCCCCGTAAAAGAGAATCGTGATAATGAATTTGAGCCACATCGTTGCTAAGAAGATTGCCGCAAGCGATCCGTAAACCGCGCTTGCCTTCCAGAATGTGCCCATGAAAAAGCCGAAGGCGGCAGTGAAAATACCGGCGGCCAGGGTGGTGAACACAGCTCCGGGCAGCTGCGATTTCAGCGTTTGCTTTCCATAGGGCAGATATGTGTAAGTCAGAAGAATCACAAGAGCGGCCGCGACCACGGTGAATATGCCGGAGTAATTCATCACATTTTCAAACAACACGGCACTTTTTTCCAGATGCAGATATGTCAGAAGAGCGGATACAGCACTGATCAGAGGATCTCTTAACAGCGAGAAGATCAGCAGCGCAGGGATGAGCAGGATGAATACCAGCGTAAACACCAGCGCCATCGGCTTGCCTTTGAGGCTGCTTCTGTGCACACCCTCCATATGTTCCAGACCCGCCTGAATGGAGGAAACACCGTTGGAGGCGCTCCATAACGTGGTCAGGGCACTGATCGATGCGATCAGCCCCGAAGACTGGGAATTCAGATTGCGTATGATTCCGTCAAACATGGACTGCACCTGGGGAAGATCGGGAATGATTTTCATTAAGAATGCGCTGAAATCATCGGCGGAGAAAAAGGGCATCATGTTCACGATGGAAATGACAAGCATCAATAGCGGAATCAAAGCCATCAGAATATACAGCGTGGCATAGCCTGAATAGACATCCATTTCATTAGAGGAAAACACGTTCAGCGTGTTCTGAATCAGCTTCACAAACCGGTTGTTTTTCATGATCAGCTTACTCCTTATATGATATGTTCAATGTATGATTGCTTAATTCCATTGTAATTGAGTAAACACTCAGCCGTAAAGGTTTTGCCTGCACAGATCATCACATGCATGAACTTTCGGTGAGTGAAGACTGATAATATTTTTATAACAGTCGTGTTTTTTGCATGGATGATCATGGATCATAACAGCGGAAAGGGAGGAGAAACATGTCATTGCTCAGATACGGAAATGTGTGCGCGCTCTATTACAGGCATGCAAAAGTGCGGATGCCTTCCCAGCTCGATCTGCTGTATGAATGGTTTGGAAACCTGCTGATACAGATCAAAGACACCGACGGCAATACAAAAAAGAAACCGGAGTTTGATGAAAGGGAATGCATGATCCATGCCGTCAGATATCACGGCAAGCTCTATACGGGCGGCGATATGATCATTTCGCAATTGTGCGGCAGACTGATCGGAACGGCAAAGGGAAACCGTGAAAAACAGAGAAAGAACGCGGTGCTTCTGCAGAAACGGGCAGTCCGCAGCCTTCATGAAAACTATGCGCTGATCGAAGGCCTGATGGCAGACATAGAGGAAAAACTGATGGCTCTGGATGAGGAGGCATTCCCTGAATTCGGAAAGGATATCCTGGACTTCATCATTGACTGCGCCTATGAACGGGCGGAATCTACCGCGGCAGAAATCGATGGCGAACCGTTTCCGATGGATGATGAGATCTTCGATACCGTGATTTACAATGCGGCCTACCAGTTCACTCTGTATACCATGGAAGGAATCGTGAATGCATATCTCTGGCTGTTAATCGGCTCTTTGTTCCGAAACGAGGCAGGCAGACTGACCAGGCGCTTTGATTCCTCCTTTATTGAGGTCAACCGCGCGCCTTCCGAAGATCCCAGCCTGATTTCAAAACTGGATTATCTCCTCTTCCCGGAGGATTATGAATATACCTATGAAGGGGATGATGTCACCTCACGCTTTCCCGATATTGTCTGGAAATGCGATGAATGCGGAGCGGTTCTCAATGACCAGCAGGGATTTGACGAAAGAATCGGGCTCTGGCAGTGCCGCGTGTGCAATCATATCAATCCGCTCGATATCGCAAACATCTATGACTGCGATGAGGACGCCCGCAACGGCCGCAATCAGAATGATGAGCAGAAGTTCCGGGATGCGATCGAGCGCAGAAAACAGGAACTGGAACAAAATAAGGATTAACGATATGGAAAAACCGGCAGATTGCCGATACAAATCATCTCTGATTCCATGTATCCTTAAGGTATAGGAGGCAGTGTTATGTCCCGTCAGTTCGACAATCTTACAATTGATCAGTTCACGGCTGCGTCAGCTTCGAAGGAACCTGTTCCCGGCGGAGGCGGCGTCAGCGCTTTATGCGGCTCGCTTGCCGCAAGTCTTGCGGCGATGGTGACCAACCTCACCATCGGCAAGAAGAAGTTTCTTGAATATACCGATGAATTATGCGCCATCCGCGAAGAGGCCGACAGCCTGAGAAAAGAGCTGCTCGCCTGCATCACAAGGGATGCCGAAGCATTTGAACCTCTCGCCAAAGCCTACTCGCTGCCCAAAGAGACCGAAGGCTATGCGGAACTCATGGAGCAGTGTCTGAGAGTGGCCGCCGAACCACCTTATCAGATCCTGAAATACTGCGCAAGAGTGGTGGAGCTGGATGAAAGACTTCAGGACATCGGTTCCAAACTTGCCATCTCGGATGCGGCGACATCGGTCATGCTTGCGCATGGCGCCATGTATGGGGCTTATATGAATGTCATCGTCAATACCAGACTGATGAAAGACAGAGAATATGCGGACGCTTATGCAAAGCAGGCAAAGGACATGCTGGATGATTATGCAAAGCGCGCATTAATCGTATATGACAATATTGTCAGGAGGCTGACCAATGGCTGAACTACTCAAAGGAAAACCGGTCGCCGATGCCTTAAGCGCAAAAGTGCGCAATGAGGTGGAGCGGCTCAAGGCCCATAACATCACACCGACTCTGGGCATTATCCGGGTTGGCGAAAATGAATCGGATCTTTCTTATGAAAGGGGCGCGCTCAAGCGCTGCGAAAGCACCGGCGTGCAGGTAAAGCGGATCATCCTTCCCGGTGATGTTTCCAAAGAGGATTTCTACAAAGCGGTGGATGAGGCCAACGCGGATGAGTCTATTCACGGCATTCTCATGTTCCGTCCGGTTCCCCGCCATCTTGACCGCGAAAGGGCAAGAGTCGCGGTGGCTTATGAAAAGGACCTCGACGGCTGCTCGGACGGCTCTCTGGCAGGTGTTTTCACCAACACGCCCAAGGGCTTTGCGCCTTGCACCGCCCAGGCCGTGATTGAGATGTTTGATTATTACGGTATCGATCTAACCGGAAAGAATGTCACCGTGGTGGGCAGAAGCCTGGTTGTCGGCAAACCCCTGGCATTATTGCTGATGAACCGCAACGCGACCGTGACCGTCTGCCATACCAGAACAGTGGATATTCCGTCCAAGACACGCAATGCGGATATCGTCGTGCTTGCCGCCGGACAGCCGGAACAGTTCGGCAAGGAATACTTCAGAGAGGGACAGATCGTCGCGGATGTCGGCATCTCGTGGAATGAGGCAAAGCAGAAGATCACCGGCGATGTGAAATTTGATGAAGTGGAGCCGATCGTTTCCATGATCACTCCCGTACCCGGCGGAGTGGGCTCCGTCACAACCAGCGTGCTGGTCACCAATGTCATCACAGCTGCCAAACGGGCTGCCGGCATCGAATAAAAAAGAAGACCCGAAGGTCTTCATGAATTCATCTGATCAACGGAAGCTGTCAATGAGTGCGTTGTACAGCATTCCGTTTTTTAATGCATCGGCATTGCCGCCCAGTACTTCAACCAGTTTGTAGGCAAAGGGGAATGTGGTCGCAGGACCTCTGGAAGTGATCAGGTTTCCGTCTGTCACAACCATCTGTTCCATTTCTGCATTGTCATCGATATACTGCGCATCCGCAAACATGTCACGGTATTTATCAGCCGGATAGGAGGTCAGGGTTCTGCCTGCGCTGATGCCCGTCTGTTTCAGCACCATGGGACCTGCACAGATTGCTGCCACATATTTCTTTTCCTCATCGAATTTCTTCACCCAGTCAATGACCAGCTCACAATCTCTGAGATTGGCTGCGCCGGGCATTCCGCCGGGAATGACAACCATATCATAATCATCAAAGATTTCCTTTGAGATGATCCGGTCCGCCTTCACATAGATGTTATGTCCGCCTCTTACCATTTCACCTTCAATGGACACGGAATCACATCCGATGCCCGCTCTTCTCAGAATGTCAATGACAAACAGGGATTCGCCTTCCTCAAATCCGTCCGCCAGTAAAACCGCTGCTCTTTTTTCACTCATATTCATTTACCGTCCTTACGGTTTCAATATAGGAAAAAGGATACTCTGATACAAACAATTTCCAGAATCCGGAAAAAAAGAACCGCATGAACGCGGTTCCTTTGTAAGGCGGATATGAGTCAGAGCAGGGAAGCGACACACGCCTCAACCTCGCTCATCTCAGCGGTCGGCTCGAAACGGGCGGCGACATTGCCCTTGCGGTCGACAACGAACTTTGTGAAGTTCCACTTGATGTTCGGGTTGTTTCTGAAATCAGGGTCAATCTTGGCGAGGTGCTGATCCATGAGCGGAGCCTTGTCGCCGGTGAAGCCCTCGAAGCCTTTCTGACTCTTGAGGAAGGTATACAGCGGCAGTTCGTTTTCGCCGTTGACATCGGACTTGTGCATCTGCGGGAACTGAGTCTTGTAGTTCATTAGTGAACGCAGGAGACCCCGTCCATAATCTCTGATTTGGGCGGGGAGGAATGCGTTCCTGCTTTTTCTCCTCGTATATTGCATTCCTTATATTGTTATCCATCCGCCTGTAAAACGAACGGTTCTGATTTGTTTGATCGGCACTGATTTCCCGTTATCAAGCATGACGCGG
>JNJQ01000061.1 GCA_000701725.1 Erysipelotrichaceae bacterium NK3D112 | reverse complement strand
TCTGCTATGTGGCTTTCTTTAATTTTCTCAGACGTCATTCCTCTTTGGGATACAAGCCTCCGGTTATTCTGGATGAATTCGATGAATATGACCTGATGCCCGACAAATGGCTCAAACTGATCCAGATATCCGGCAGGTTTCACAAAGAAGCTGTTCAGGTATAGTCATCAGATACTCATAACTCTCGAAGATGTTTTCATCATGCCTTCTTTTCGTTCAGAAAGGTTCTTTTCGTTCTGAATTTTCAAAGATCTCTAACATTGACAGTGTCAGTCCTGCTTTCAGCCTCGGAATTAATCTGCCACCAGGCTGCACAGGTCTCAGTTTTCATAAACTTTAGACACTATCCTATTTCCTGATTGCGTTGGTTTCAAATACAAGTTCCTGGATGCTTGAAACAACATCCACACTCTTCACATATATTCCGGCCGGAACCGAGAAGTGCTCCATCGCGAAGCTGACGAAGCCGCGGATGCCGCTTTCAATCAGCAGATCAACGGTTTCCTGCACATCCTTTGAAATACACAGGATGGCAATGCGGCAGCCCTCGGGCATCTTCTCTTTCAGCTCGCTCAGTGCATAAACCGGCACAGGTGCCCCCTGCACCTTTTCCGGTTCAAGATCGAACGCGCACACGATTTCGCCGACCACATGATTCCAGTTGTTGTAATTCATCAATGCCTTGCCGAGATTGCCCGCTCCGATCAGAATGATTTTTTCATCAAAATTCACACCGAGCTGTTCGGAGAAAATATCGATCAGATCATCCACATTGTATCCGTATCCCTGCTTGCCGAGATTGCCCAGGAAGCTGAAATCACGACGGATGGTTGTGGACTCAATGGATACATATTCCGCAAGCTCACGCGACATGATTCTTCTGATACCGTCGGATCTGAGTTTGCGCAATGCTTTGAGATAAACAGGATATCTCTGTAAGGTTGCTTTTGGTACTTTTCTCTCCGTCATATTAATCACCGTTACAATCTTACACCAAAAGGCTATTTGTGAAAATATTGAAATATTAACAAGTTGGGTTTAAATCACTCTTCCTCACCCGGCATCAGCATGCCCGGATCAGCCGAGGCGTCAAATCCGCCCCGCTCGCCATGCATATAGGCAACGTATCCGGCAGCACCGATCATGGCCGCGTTGTCCGTGCAGCAGTACAGCGGCGGAATGATCAGATCCGTTTCTTCAATCTTCGCCATTTCCTCTTCCATCATGACACGCAGTCTGGAGTTGGCCGCCACACCGCCGGCAAGCACCAGCATCCTGGGCTGATATTCATGAACCGCGGCGATGGTTTTCTTCACCATGGAAGTCAGCGCTGTCTCCTGGAAACAGTATGCCGCATCGGCGATATTGATTTCCTCACCCTTTTTCTCTTCTCTTTGAATCATCTGCAGCACCGCTGTCTTAAGACCTGAGAAAGAGAAGTCATAGGGATTGGCGGTTTTCGGTGTCGGCAGGGAATAATGCGGTTTTCCCTCTTTTGCGATCTTATCGATCTTCGGTCCTCCCGGATAGCCCAGTCCAAGCACTCTTGCGACCTTGTCATAGGCTTCACCGATCGCGTCATCGCCGGTGGTGCCGATCTCCTCAAAGCTCCATTCATCCTTCATCCATACCAGCTGGGTGTGTCCGCCTGAAATCACCAGCGCCATCAAAGGAAATTTCAGTTCGGAAACAAACCGGTTTGCATAGATGTGGCCGGTCATGTGATTGATGGGAACCAGCGGCTTGTTGAAAGCCCAGGCAATGGTCTTGGCCGCCTGCACGCCCACATGAAGGGAACCGATCAGACCCGGTCCTCTTGTATAGGCAACCGCATCAATGTCATCCATGGTGACTTCCGCTTTGGCAAGCGCCTCCGTGATGACGGTTGAGATATTCTCAACATGAATGCGGCTGGCAACTTCCGGCACAACCCCTCCGTATAATGTATGCACATTGATCTGGCTTGAAACAATATTGGAAAGAATCTCTTTTCCATCGCGCACAACTGCGCACGCTGTCTCATCACAGCTCGATTCAATCGCTAAAATCAAAGTCATCTTCCAGTCCTCCGAGCGGTTTGATCATCAGTTCCGCGTCCTCGCCGTTTTCGTAATAGTGTTTACGGATTGCGGCTGTGATAAAACCGTATTTCTCATAAAGCTTCTTCGCTCTTTCATTGGATACGCGAACTTCCAGGGTGAGATTCTCACAGCCGCTCTTCACGGCCTGATTCACACAGAAGTCCATCAGTTCGCTTCCGACCCCTTTTCCCCATGATTCGCGCGCAACCGCGATATTGGCCAACTGCGCCTGCTCATAAGTAATCCAGAGATCGGCGTATCCGATCACCCTTCCGTCTTTTTCATATACATAAAGAAAGGCGAACGGGTTGTCATCCATTTCATAAAGGAACGCGTCCGCGGGCCACGGGTCATCCTGAAACAGTTCGTTTTCAAGTTCCGCGATCCGCCCGAGATCCTCTTTTCTCATTTCCCTGATCATTTTTTAACCATATATGATTCCGAGGACTTGAGATATTCGGGAACGGTCAGATGAACGTTGTCCATTCTTTCCCACCGGTCCTTCACAGCCAGGAAGTTGGCGCAGATATCCGGCCATGTGTCTTCCCTGCCGATCAGTCTGCCGTCACCGATGATTTCCTCACCGTTATATTCGTTTCGGATTTCCTCGCACTCTTTTACGCTGTCCTCATTCACGGCAATGCCGTTTTCATAAACATTCGTGTAAGCACGCTTGGAACGGGCATCCATGATCACGCGGCATGTTCTGTTTCCCGCATACAGCTGCAGTGTGCCGACTGTATAAAGCGGAATGTTTTTCATTGCGCAAAGCACCTTGGCCACGGTCATCGCAATTCTGACGCCGGTATAGGAGCCCGGTCCCTTTGAAATCACGACCTGTGAGATGTCATCCGGTGTGACACCGGCATCCTCACACATGGCAATCAGTTTCGGGAAGATCTCTTCCGACTGTCTTTTCCAGCACTGTTCGCAGACAGAGGCGATCAGTGTGTCATCCCTGATCAAAGCCAGAGCCAGAAATACATGGCTTGTATCCATACATAATGTGATCATGCGATTTCCTCCAGAAGCTTTTCATACGCTTCGCCATGGGCTTCAAATCTGAACTCCCGCTGATCCTCTTCCATCAGATGAATGGAAACGGTGAGATATTCCGCGGGGATCAGCTGCGGGGTGAACTGCGACCATTCGATCACGGTCAGACCGCCGTCTTCGAGCAGCTCCTCAAAACCGAGATCCTGCGCCGCCCCCTCCAGACGGTATGCGTCAATATGATACAGAGGCATTCTGCCTTTGTAGATTTTCAGAATTGTGAATGTCGGACTGGTCACGTTGCGCTTGACGCCAAGTCCCTTTGCGATTCCCTGGGTCAGGGTTGTCTTGCCTGCGCCAAGATCGCCGTCAAGAAGTATCACCATATTCTCAGACACATTCTCTCCGATCTTTCGTCCGAGCACATGTGTCGACTCAATACTGTCCGTATAAGCTTTCCATTCTTTCATATATACCTCACGCCACGCTATTATAGTACGTTTCCCCTTTGAATGACAGTGGATTCAGTGTTTGCGCCAAAAGCATACAGTCATATGAAAAGCCGGCTGAGCCGGCCTCAATATGAATCAGAGCAGTGTGTCAGTCCAGAGACTTCCATAGGAATGCAGCCCCGGCATGATGGTGTTGACACCGATGAATGTGAACAGCACAACCGGTATGGAGATGATCGCATACCATGCCAGGAAGGTTCCCGTTTTGCGTCTTGTTAAGCGCAGGTGCAGATAGATCGCATAGAGAATCCATGTGATGAGTGCCCAGACTTCCTTGGGATCCCATGTCCAGAAGCTTGACCATGCCTCTTCCGCCCATATGGCGCCGGAGAGAATGGTGATCGTCAGCAGCAGTAATCCCACCGCGATCAGTCTGTAAATCATATAATCCATCTTTTCCAGACTCTCATCCTGCGGATTCTTCCGGTAAGTCAGGATATAGCGGATTCCGGCAGCGCCAGCCAGCAGGAATGAGGCATAGGAGAAAGCGGCGGAACCGATATGGAAGCCGAACCATGCGCTTCTTAAGGCAGGCATCAGTTCAGTGATCTCACGGGGCTGCAAAGCCGCATAGGAGAGAATCAGGAATGCCATAGCCGCGCCAAGGGAGTCAATCCACTCGATCTTCAGCTTATAGTGCATGAAGATCAGAATCACCGCGATTCCCCATGAGAAGGAGGCGGCGAATTCAAACTGGTTGGACAGCGGCAGTCTTCCCGCCTTCACACCGCGCATGATGAGATAAACAGTTTCAAGAGCGGCAGCCGCCAGGAAAATATACCATGCGATTGTATTGAGCTTTTTCTGATGGAAAACCATGGCAACGAACATGCCAACCATGGATAAGAAGTAAAGCACAAGTCCTGCGAAGAAAGTAAAATCAAGCATCTTTCTTTTCCCCTCCCCTGTTTCTGTATTCTCTTAAAGCGTCATTCAGAAGAATTTTCATTCTCTCCTGTTTTGCGTTGAGCAATGTATATCCTTCCTCATTCACGCAGACCAAAACCGGCTGCATGAAGAAGGTGACATAAAGTCCGATGGTCATGATCAGGAATGAAATCAGCAGGCAGAGATTGACAAACGCAGGAGACTGTTTGATTCTGAGGCCCGGATATTCCACCGGTTCATCAAAGTGAATGGAGAATTCACCGATTTCCTGCACATCATTCGGGAATGCCAGCATAACCTCCTTCTGTGATCCGTCCTCAACAACGGTATAGACATAAACAGGATTTTTGTATGATCCGCTGGTGGAGCTGATCACCCGCATCTGTCCGTTCTCCTCCACATAATCAGGATAGAGATTGTCGTAGAGAATGCCGTTCTTTCCGTCGGCGGAAAGGAAATCATTTGTTTCCAGATAGAATGAATCCTGTTTGCCATCGCTGCTTGTGACCGTGACTTTTCCGATCGTGCCGTAAGTCTGCTGGTAAACCTTGTATCTGCCGAAGGAAACCGGATGGTTGACACTGGATTCCTTCAGACCGCTTTCTCTGCCATCGGGCAGAATGATATTGATCATGCTTTTGAAGTCGAGTTTCGCATCGGTTTCAATGGAGAAGGAATCGACATAGATCTGTGTGCCGTCTTCCAGCGTGATCGACTCTTTGGGCATGCAGGTCTCATCCAGAATTCTCGGCAGATACATGGCGGCCGCCCAGAAGATGACCGTCAGAAGAATGCCGAGATGGGTAATGAATGTGCCGAAGCGTCCGAAGCTGTTTTTTGAATAAACCGTGCCTTTGCCTTCAAAGTCATTGCGTCTGCAGTGATCTTTTTCCAGCGCTTCTTTGACCGCCTCGATCTCCCCTTCATTCAGCTTCACCGCCGCAGGCACCTGTGCTGCTTTTTCAATTTCCACACGGTGATTGAGCACAGAGCGGAAACGGATCACGGAGCACAGCGTCAGATTGACGCACAGCAATGCCGAGATCAGCAGGAAATACCACGAAGTGAAGATATGGTCGAAGCCAAGCGCCAGGATGATCCTGTACATGGACGGATATTGATTCACATAGGTCATGGCATGCTGGGACTGGGGAATCACGGAACCGATCACAGAAAGAACAACAATGATTCCGAGCAGGATCAGTCCGAATGTCATGGACCGCAGGAACTGATAGATTTTTTTCATAAACACCAATACTTTCCAAAAAAATACCGTCTGCCTGGAGACGGTATTTCACAGTTTACTGTGAAGAAGCGGTTACTGCATCAGACCGGAAGCCTGTTCCATGAATGTTTCAGCCTGGTCGAGGCAATGAGCAGTCAGCTTCGGGTTATGAACGCCGTTGCTGTTTTCAACGAATACGAAGTCCCAGTACCACTGTGCGCTTCTGAGCGCCATGCGGCAGTCTTCCAGTTTGTCATCCGCGATTGTGCCGGCATTGATTGCCTCTGTCAGCTTGTCATTGAGTGACTTGAGCTGTTCCGCATCGGCGTCAACTCTTGTCCAGTACTCGCCCTGGATCTTTTCGACTTCAGCCTTGAGATCCTTGTGGCACTGTGAGCAGTTGGCATCAAGCAGCGCCTGGTTGTCCAGCGGACTTGTCCAGTTGTGGTTTGTGAACTTGGTTCCGTCTTCCGCTGTCGCTGTGCCCATGTGGCAGTCGGCACATGTCAGCTGAAGCATGCTTGTGCTTGATCCGTGAGGAGATCCTTCACCGAGGAATGTTTCGAATTCAGGATGCTGGACCTTGAGCTTGCGGATGCCGTTTTCCTCATCCACCCAGTCAGCGAACATATTGCCTTCGCCATCCACGATTGCGTTCTCATAAGCGAGGATGTCATCCGGATTCATGCCGGCCATGCTTGTGTAGCCGAAGGATGTCGCCTTTGTGGCGGGATCGAAATAGTATTCGGAATGGCACTGTCCGCAGGAGAGTGTCGCCGCATCAACCTTGTTCAGATCACTGCCCAGCGCATTTGCAAGATAGGTATGGGTCACATACATGGTGCCCGGTTCATTGGAATGGCAGTGGAAGCATCCGAACGGATCAGTGATCTGATTCTCGAAATCCTCAAATGCCATCGCATATGCGGCATCGCCGTCATTCAGAGCCTTGGCAGTGAAATCACTTGTTTTGCAGGTGAAGCAGTTGGCCAGTTTGTGCGGTCTGCCGGTGGAGGTCAGATCGGTGATGACATAAGTATGTCCTCTGGCGGAACCGTATGATTTGGCGAAGCCGTAGCCGGCATAAAGCCGCTGGATATAAGGATGTTCCTCTGTATATTCAACAACTTCGCTGTTATCGTTGTTCATCATGTATGTTTCATACTGGTTCGGGAACTGCGCTGACCAGTCATCCGCCTTGGTGACAGTGATGCCTGTTCCGCTTTCCGCAACTTTCGCGACCGTGATGCCGGTGTCTGTTTCCGCCGGAGCCGCTTCCGGTGTCTGCTCGCTTTCCGCAGCCGGAGTTTCAGCAGCTGCCGGTGCTGAAGGAGCTGATGATTTGCCGCTCATTCCGGCAAATGCACCCAGCGCGATTCCGCACGCAAGCAAACCGCAGATGTAATAAAGGTTTTTATTATCAGCCATAAAAGTTACCTCTCAGTCATTATGCTGTAATACTGACGCATAAATACATGATTATTATCGCATAAACTCTTTGATTTTTCATCTGTCTGTGATGACAAATCAGGGAAAAAAGGAAGTTTCCGTTGCCGGAAACTTCCTCAGTCAGCTGAATTGATGATTCAGGGATTATTCGCCTTTTTCGAGTGCGAGTGTTCTTGTGGTGATGTCGCATACGGAAGACGGTCCGTAGTACTGAATTGCACCAGGATATGTATAAGCTGTTTCAACAGCCCATGCATCTCTGTGCGCTTCGAAATACTTGAACGGCTTGCCGTCGAGTTCAACAAGAGCCTTTCTGATAACAGGCTTGTCCTCGCCGTGTCTTCTTTCCATGTTCATCATCTTTGTGATCGGCATACCGCCGGCAACCCATTCATCCGCAGGCTTGGACAGGTTGGAGATCTTGGACAGATATCCGTTGTAGCCGTACTGGATCAGCATGAATGCGTTGTAGCCGAGGGAATAGCAGTAGTCCGCATCGAAGTTGGACGGGAATGCGCATCTTCCTTCGTATCCGAAGAAGTGGTGCAGAGCGGAGAACTTGCCCTTGTATGTGCCGGCTGCCTTTCTCTCATCAAGCTTGGCCTTGACCAGAGCGGAGAACAGCTTTTCGGATTCGATCAGGGAAACCTGAACGTTTCCGTGAGGGTCTCTTTCGAGGAAGAGCTGCTGCTGAATGGTCTGCGGCAGAATTGCGAAGACTGCCATGGATTCAGGAGTCAGACCCTTTTCGATAAAGGCATACTTGTCAGCCCATGTCGGCAGAGCGTTGAACTCTTCAGCCTTTGCGCCGGCCAGCAGTTCATTGATTTCAGCGATCAGAGCCTTGAATTCAGGAACGAATTCAACAACGCCTTCCGGAATGATGGCAACGCCGAAGTTCATGCCGTTGTCAGCTCTCTTGTTGACGGAATCAGCGATGTAATCCGCAATCTGGGACAGGGACATCTTCTTTGCTTCAACCTCTTCGGAGATCAGGCAGATGTTCGGCTGTGTTTCCAGAGCGCACTCGAGTGCGACATGGGAAGCGGAACGGCCCATAACCTTGACGAAGTGCCAGTACTTCTTAGCGGAGTTTGCATCTCTTTCAATGTTGCCGATGACTTCGCTGTATGTCTTTGTAGCTGTGTCGAAACCGAATGAGCATTCGATATCCTCGTTCTTGAGGTCGCCGTCGATGGTCTTCGGGCAGCCGATGACCTGAACGCCTGTCTCGTGAGCTGCGAAATATTCAGCGAGGACAGCTGCGTTTGTGTTGGAGTCGTCACCGCCGATGATAACGATCGCTGTGATGCCATGCTTCTTGCATACTTCAGCTGCTACCGCGAACTGCTCTTCTGTCTCGAGCTTTGTTCTGCCGGAACCGATGATATCGAATCCGCCGGTGTTTCTGAACTGGTCGATATACTCATCATCGAAGACGAGATAGTCATCATCGAGAAGTCCGCTCGGACCGTTCTTGAAACCGTACAGAACATTCTCAGGGTTTGTTGCCTTCAGCGCGTCATAGAGACCTGTGACAACGTTGTGTCCGCCAGGTGCCTGGCCGCCGGAGAGGATAACACCTACAACCTGCTTCTTGGCTGCTGATGTGTTTTCGCCCTTTTCAAATGTGATTTCCTTTTTTCCGTAAGTGTTCGGGAACAATTCCTTGATCTTTTCCTGATCAGCGACACTCTGTGTCTCTTCGCCTTCCTTTACGCAGATTGCGGCGATACCGTGTCTGAGCATTCCGGGAAGCTTCGGCTGATACTGAAGTCTTTCTTTCTGAAGAGGTGAAATATTCATAATGATCTACTCCTTTTTTCACTATAAAAATGCTAAAACATTTTGACGATAAAGTAAATAGAGCAATCCTTTCCAATCGGGTCATGGATGAATGAAATTACAGTAATCATATATTCAAAGCTTCCGCAATACAGTCCTTGCTGAAGGAAAGCGGAGGCGAAAAAAAGGAAGAGATGAACTCTTCCTTTGAGATAACCTGGCAGCGTGCATACTTCACCAAAAGGCTATGTCAGCCGCTGAAGTGCTTAACTTCTGTGTTCGGGATGGGAACAGGTGTGACCACTTCGCTATCGCCACCAGATCTTTTCAGTTTGCCGAAGCTCCCTGAAAACTGAATAACAGTTATTAGACTCTCTGATCTCTTCTGAGTTGTTTCTTGCTCTGAACGTTCTCGTTTACGTGAATAAACCTTCGACCTATTAGTATCAGTCAACTGAATGTGTCA
>JNJQ01000060.1 GCA_000701725.1 Erysipelotrichaceae bacterium NK3D112 | reverse complement strand
TGCCTACGGATAATCCCACAACAGAGATCGTGACTTATACAGTTACAGACGCTAATGATAAACGATATTACATTGATGACTACGCTCCGGACAGTTACCATGAAGTCGGTGATTATACAGTGCTTCCGGTATTCGTCAAACCATTCAGGAAAAAGAATGGAGACCCATCATATTCCCTGTCCGTTCAGAAAGCATACAAACATCAGTCAAAAGGTGAATCATTCTGATATAGCAAAGAACCCGTATATCCTTGATCCGATATACGGGTTCATAAGTTCATTCCTTCTCTTATTTGACCGACTGCGATTGGTAATGAGCAAAAGATGTCTCCTAAGTCTTTCAGCCTTTAGAATGGGTTAGCCGCCTTTTGAATCAAGACAAGAGTATTCATGAGAGTTTCTCCGTTATCTTCATTGTATCCCTGTATACGAAAAAAGCAGATGTTTTGAATCACATCTGCTCATTGAATCTGTCTGAAACTTCAGGATCAGGCAGCCGCCTGTTTCATGGCTGCACGGGTCTCTCTGATATAGGAGTTGGTGTTGAATGCATATAAGAGCTGTGCAGTCATCGCAACCCAGATCAGAGGCTCGCACCAGCAGACCGCGTCATATCCGAACTTCGGAATGAAGATATAGACGAAGAGGATCTTTCCGATCAGCTCAATGACAGAAGAGATCATCGGAATCAGCTTGGAGCCGATGCCCTGAAGCGCGAATCTTGTCTGGATCAGAACGCCGAGCACCGCATAGAAGGGACCGACGATATAAAGCATCTTGGAGCCGTTGGAGATGATGACGGGGTTGGTGCTTCCGGAGATCATGGACACCAGCTTCGGAGCAGTCAGGAAGAGAATGGCGGACACGATAGCTGCCATGACAAAGTCATAGATATATACACTGCGCATGGCCTTGAGGATTCTGTCTCCCTGGCCGGCACCCTTGTTCTGGGAAATGAAGGCGCTGACCGCAACGCTCATGGAAATGAACGGCATATTGCAAAGCATGTAGAGCTTTCTTGCGGCCACATGTCCGGCGATGATCTCTGTGCCGAGGCTGTTGATGCCTGACTGCAGGATGATGGAGCCGACGGAGACGATGGAGCCCATGAGCGCCATCGCATAGCCCTGGCCGCCCACATCGCTGTACAGTTCCCTGTCAAATGCGAAATGGCGTGCTTCGGGAACGAGCACCTTTGTGTTTTTCAGAATATAGATAATGCACAATACAACCGAAACACCCTGGGCGGCGACTGTCGCAATGGCGGCACCGGCAACACCCATTTTGAAGGTTGTGATGAAGAGAATGTCGAGAACGATATTCAGCAGGGAGGAGATGATCAGGAAGATCAGCGGCATGACCGAGTTTCCGATCGCTCTTAACATGCTGGAAGCCAGGTTGTAGGCAAACATGACAATCAGGCCAAGGGCGATGATATGAATGTAGGTATGGGACTCCTCGATGATTTCAGCCGGTGTGTGGATGAGTTCAAGAAGGGGTCGCAGACCAATGATGGCAACCAGGGTCAAAACTGCGACGGTGACCACACCGATCAGGATGGAGGAGGCGACCGCTTTTTTCATGCGGTCCGGATCACCGGAGCCGAAAGCGCGTCCGCAGACGATCGAGAAACCGGAACCTAAGGAGTTGCAGAAGCTGACCATCATTTCAAATACCGCCGCGCAGGCGCCGATGGCAGC
Source organism: Erysipelotrichaceae bacterium NK3D112 (assembly GCA_000701725.1). Classification (GTDB taxonomy): domain Bacteria; phylum Bacillota_I; class Bacilli_A; order Erysipelotrichales; family Erysipelotrichaceae; genus Bulleidia. Next base: position 7,788 of record JNJQ01000060.1, on the reverse strand, counting down.
CAGTGAGTTCTCGCCGAGATAGTTTCCGACGATGGCGGTATCGACCGCGTTGTAAAGCTGCTGGAAAATGTTGGAGATCAGGATCGGGATCATGAAAATGATCAGTGACTTCATGATCGGACCGTGCAGTAAATCAACCTGTGTTTTCTGTTTCATCTGTTTTTACCCCTTTGACTCTTCAGAAATGTTATAGATGCCGATGGAGAATAATCCTCTTCTGCGGCAGGTGTTTAAATCATGGATGTGGATCAGTGTGGGCATATGCCTTGCCGGCAGGGAAGGACTGACGGAGGGTTCCTCATGCACGCAATCGCTTGCCCATCCGATGATCTTCGGATTGAGAATGGCAGAGACCGACTGGATCATTTCCGCAAGCAGAAGGGAAGGATCCATCTTTTTCTTTTCTTCCATATCCGGCAGATAGCGCACTTCGCCGGCGGCGTGTGAGAAGCCGTTGTAAAGTCTTCCGTTGATCAGGATGCCGCAGCCGAAGATGCCGTTTTCCGCCTGGTATATGACCGCGATGTCAGCGTTATGAGGATAATCGGCAGAGAAACCGATCGCCGCCACATTGACATCGTTTTCGATGACGTAGGGGATGTGATATTCCGCTTCAATCCGGGAACCGATGTCCATGCGGAAGATTTCACCGTTGGTGATGACGCCTTCCTCGCAGATGCCCGGTGTGCTGATCAATATCATGTCCGTGTCCGGATATGCACGCATCATGGATGAGATTTCCTCATGAAGATAGGTGTCATCCATCTCTGCAAAGCTGCGGATTCTGACATCTGTTTCGGTTCCTTTGAGATTCATCCGCCAGCTGCGTGAGGAGAAGCCGTTATGTTCACGTCTGACATCAATGGCCAGAAAGTGTCCGAATTCCTCATTGAGCGCATATCGGTGCGTCTTTCTGCCGACCGTTTTTCCGGTTTTTTCAAGCAGTCCGATTTCACCGTTTTCCTCAAGCGCGCGGAAGGCGTTGACCGTGCATCCGTGTGAAAGACCGGTCATCTTTTTGACTTCATTGACCGACAGGCTTTCATTCAGATAGAAACATCTGCGCACCGTCTGGATATTTCCGCTTTTGAGATCGCTTGTGCTTGCCATATGTATCTATCTTAAGAACCGGATATCAATCCGTCAACAAAAAAGTCATAAAATGACTAAATTGTATTCACAGGCAGGAAACAGCCCATACTCTCCGCAGGGGAGAACTTATGAGAGCGTCGAAGAGAATGAAAAAAATGAAGCATGCCAGCACACATTGCACAGGCATGCCTCATATTTCCGGGTGTGAATCAGATGATGTGATGAAGGATCAGATTATGCTTTGGCGAGCAGACGCGCTTTTTCCTTCTCATACTTCTGCAGGGATGTATCCTCTGTGAATCCCCATTCATTCTTCAGAAGGTCAATGATCCTCTGGCAGGTATCGGCTGCTTTGCGGTAATTGCCCGTAATCTCATAAATATCCGCAATGGCCATCAGTTCATCGATATAGCGCGGGTGTCTCGGCGAATTTTCAAAGGAGCGCTCGTAAAGTCCGATGGCTTTTTCATAATCGCTTTTTCCGGCATAATACTGTGCGGCTTCAAACAGGCAGACATAGTCTTCAGGGTTTTTCGCCAGAAGTTCTTCCATGCTCCCGTCCGCGGTTTTTTCATCAAAACGGGCCAGTGCGATATGCGCACGGTAGACCTGAACCATCACGGGTCTTGCGTCGGGAAGACGGCTGATCCGTTCCAGATATTCTTCCGCTTCATCCGCGCGGTGATCCGCGATCAGATTGTCCAGCAGATACAGATAGGGCAGACGGACTTCCGGATTTTCTTCGACGATCTCACGCCAGAATTCAATGGCATTTCTGTGATTGCGCATGTTCCAGTCCCAGCAAGCATGACCTTCCGCCCTGTTCAGAATCCACTGGCAGTCCTTTTCCCCGGGCGCCATTCGGATGACGTCTTTGGCATATGCGGCTGCCTTGATACCGCAGGAGTTCATCCGGTGCCAATACAGATAAGCGATGAGGCTCGATGCCCGCTGTTTGTTGCGCTCATCCTCAAGCTGTCCCTTCAGGAAATCCTCATATTCCCGGAAGAGCTCATGGGGCAGTTCCTCTGTGATATCCAGGCTGTTTTCAATGCGGTTCAGGCGCTGCTCGCTTGTTAAGTCAAACAGATCATCAATACTGACACCGAAGATCTCCGCCAGAAGGGGAAGCGTCGTGATGTCCGGCATGGCCACGGCATTTTCCCATTTGGATACGGACTGCGCGCCGATTCCGAGTTTTCCCGCCAGCTGTTCCTGTGTCAGGCCGGCTTTGAACCGCAGCTGTCTGATTTTCTTTCCCAGTTCCATAATCACCTCCGTAACGTGTGTTCTTTTTGTTTACAAACGAATCATACAGTGTCATTCCATACCATACAATAACGCAGAATGCGGATGATCACGCCTGATGGTTGAGCTGAACAGAATGAAAGAAGGCCCCTCACTCTGAAGCGCCTCCTTCATGGTCTTCTCCTCACAAATCAGCTGTACTGAATTCACTCACTTCCGGTTTTCTTCGATGATTGCCTTCAGTTTAAGTCCGCAATGCACAATCAGATATACGTAGATGACAAACAGGATGCCAAAGACGGCTGCGAAGAAACCGCTGAGTCCGCTCATCTTTCCGTTAACGGCATTGAGCAGATTGGGCACCACGATGCATAAGAAGATGATTGCGACCGGCACCAGCCTTGTCTTTACGACATGCGCGGCCATATCCGCTCTGCTTTCATCATCGGAAAACAGCTGTTCCTCTCCATCCGCTTCCTCGGCGGGTTTGCGGAAATACAGCCAGCCGAGCATCTTTTCCACATATTCCCAGCCGAAATCCTGCGCCATTGAGATGAATTGCGCGTCTTTTTCATTGTTGCTGAAATCCATCCGGTAGATGACATCTTCGGGTTCACATTCCTCGAATGTGTAAATCCCGGGCGGAATTACTTTAACCAGTTTCAGGCCATCGTTATGCATTTTCCGCAGCCAGATTTCCTCGTCTTCATAATCCGCAATTGTGAAGAATCTGAATTTTGTTTCAGTCATGGATGTATTATCCTTTGCTGTTAAGGTACAGCCGTTCAATCCGTTTCAGTTCGGTTTCCAGGACTTCCTGTCCCAGTTCCGTGATCACATATAGCTTCCGCTTATCTTCCTCCCCATAGAAGACGATCAGACCGTCATTCTCCATTTTGGAAAGGGTGCCGTACATGGTGCCTGCACCGATGGAGATTTCTCCGCCGGTCATTTCTTTCACCTGACGGGCAATGCCGTATCCGTGATTGGGGATCTGCAGACAAAGCAGTATATAGAATCCCGATTCACTCATCGGCGCATAAATTCTTCTGATCCGCTGATCCATAACACCTCCCTAATTAATCAAGTGTTTTTTGCTTTATTTAAAGGCTTTTTTGAACATGCAACTCGTTTCAATAAGCTCGGATTATGTGCAATTCCTGCATCGAGTGCGAATATAGAGTGATTTTGCATACAGGAAATACAAAACGCCGCGGTTGTTGTATAAATGGCCGTATGTATGCCTGTCTCTCTATGGCGGCGAACCTCCCGTGTCTACCAGGATCATCTGTCATCATATAATACAGAGTCCTAACTTCCTTCGTTCCGTCTGCCCATAACCCAGGTGCCGGCTAAGCTCCTGATCAAGGTCATGCCCTATGGTGTTACCATGCCAGCTACCAGCTCATTGTTTGTATTGAATCTGCTGACCTTATCCCATAGCAGCACTTGCTTGATGCAGAGGACGTTTGCCTGCTATGTTCTCCGGTTAGCTTCCGGTCTCTGTTATCACAGCCGGATCTGAATGTCTGTATATATCAGGCACTCAGATCCACCCATGATCCAGAGCTGATGTTCTCTTTTGATTTACGAACGACATGTGTTCTGTTTTGATTTCAGAACACCTTTTATTTCCATCCGTATTTCAATTGACATACCGCTTTATAAACAATAGATGTCGAACATTCATATTCTTCTGCGATCTGCCGGTACGTCATGCCTGAATTCTTCATTTCAAGCATATTCCTTTTGTCTTCTTCATCGAATCGTTCCGGTCTTCCTGCATTGAACGGATTCCTCTCAACCGATCTCTCAGCGGCTTCATGCAGCCTTCTTTTCAGTATCAGATAATCCTTGTCTTCCGGATCCTTTACAAGATAATCCAGCTGTTCAACCAGATAATCCGGCATACAATATTGGAAGTTCTCAGGATGATATCCTTTTCCGCTCATGATGCATGTGCCTCCGCCAATGCCGGTCTCTTGATATCACCGAGCATCTTTCTGCCGTCATATCTGACTCCTTTTGTCAGGATTGTGTAGAACACCCTGATCAGCTTGCACGCCACTGCCATAACAGACTGCATTCCTTTCAGAGGATTCTGACTGCGGGTTGTGTAATACTCATGTACAGCTGCGAAATCAGGATTTTTGCTTATAACCGACATTGCACACTGATATAAGGTGTATCGCAGTATCTTCCGTCCTCTGTAAGAGATACTGCTCTGTCCGGTGTGCTTGCCCGAATCATCCGATACAATCGCAAGACCGCTGAGCTTCTGGATCCTTTTCGGATCATCAAACCGGCTGATATCACCAATTTCAGCTATAAAACCTGCAGTGGTTTTCATACCAACTCCATTGATCTCCAGCATCAGTTCAATATTCGGCACTTTCATGACTTTTTCATACAGATTGGCAAGAATTCTCTCTTCCCGGATCCTGTACTTGTCAAGATCCTCTAACAGCTCTGCTATCTCCTCACGGGCTGTCCATGCGCATTCTTTGCGGCCAATACTGTTTTCGGCTGCTTTTACGATCTGTTCAGCCTTCTTTTTTCCGACTCCCCGCAGTTTGGTATTGCGCCAGATCTGATTTACTCCTTCAGATCCGAGTTTACAGACATCTTCAGGCAGCGGTGCTTCTTCAAGCAATAATCTGCCGCTTTTTGAATCATTACCTTTGAAGACTGTATGGAATTCAGGAAAGTAGATACTGATCCATCTCTCCAGCTTATTCCTCACGCGCACAAGATTCTGTGAAGCTGTAAGGCGCAGGTTGTTCAGTTCCCGGATCTCTGCATAGATTCCTTCAGGCATGTAGGGAAACATATATCTGCCATCACATAACAGCCCTGCAATCGTCTTGGGATCCTTCTTATCATTCTTTGCGGGATTGGAATCATCCAGCTCCTTGGAATGCTTTACATGCGATGGGTTGACATGCACGACCATCATTCCATGATTCTTCATATAACTTGCCAGATTGAACCAGTAATGCCCTGTAGGCTCCATTCCGCACATGATGAACTTAAGCTTATACGTCCCCACAATAGCTGCTATCCATCTTTCAAATGTCTGGAATCCATCCAGATCGTTTGTAAATCCAAATGCTTTTTTGGATAATTCAATCTTCCGGTTTGTGAAGACTCTTGCATAGTGCTTTTCACTTCCTACATCAACACCTACAATTGCCCATTTTTCAGTAAGCAGTTCGATCTTTTCATTCTGTGTGTTACAATTCATTTCGTACCTCCGTAATTTTGAACTGTGCTAACCGACCAGTCAGCAGATTCAATTTTACACGAGGTACTTTTTCTTTCAGCCTCCTAATCTCTCAGGTTGTCCTCCTGTTTGTATGTTACAGGAAGCTCCTGACTATCTCAGTCCGATATATCGCACCTCGATATACATAATATATCGAAGCTCGATATAGATGTCAAGACTGCGGTGAAGATACCTTGCCAAAAACGGATGCATAATCCGCATCCGGGTGGTATCATTATTGACGCTTGTGTCATGGATATAATCCACTGACATGAAACAGCTGCCGGTACTTTATTGTGTACGGTGATTAGAAAGCAGAGGATGTTTTAATGGCTGTTGTACAGACACTTCTTACACTTGCAATACTCGGAATTCTTTATTACAGAATGATCATGCGGGAAAAACCCGAACAGATCGGATGGCTTCAGGCACTCGTTCCCATCGCACTCGGAGCGGTATCACTGAGTATTTCTTTTTATGTGCTGATCGGCGTGGCATCATTGCTGAATGCTCTTGGAATCAGCGCAGGCAGCGCCAACAATTTCATCAAATCCATGATGTTTGCATTTCTGATGGCGGGAGCTCCCGAAGAAATTGCCAAGCTGATATTCATGGTGATCGCGATTTTCCTTTTCCGCAAAAAGATCAGAAATGTCTATGAATATATTCTGATCGGCGCTGCCATCGGCATCGGCTTCACGCTGCCGGAGGAATTCGGATATGGCGACGTGGAGGCGCAGGCGATCTGGATCAGAATGCTGACAGTTGCCGGACATATGATCTATGGCATTATCATGGGCGGATTCATCGGCCTTGCCCAGCACAAAAAGAAACTCGGACAGCCGCGTTTCCTGCAGTATGTGCTTGCCGTCTGCGTTCCGGTTCTTCTTCACACACTGTATGACGCATGCACATCCAACAACCTGATGATGATCAGTGAAGACTCAGCTGAATCGGATTCGGGCATCATGCTCGGTCTCATCGCAGTCGCAGCGCATTTCATCATTCAGATAGTCGTTCTCGTCTTACTGAAGAAGAATACGGAAAAGTACTGCGAAATGAACTTACTCTGAGTGAGTATTGCAAATCGAATAAGCCAAATGAAAGATCAGGGAAAATCATATCCCTGATCTCTTATTTTTTCTTTGTGTTCATGACTTCTTTGTATACGGAAGGGAAGATCTTCGGATCCATATCTTCAAAGCATTCATACATTTCTCTGATCAGTTTCCTGAATGAGGCATCCCGGTTGTGGCAGACACGGATCAGTTCCCTGACCAGTCCGTTCACATCGTATAGTTCAAGGCTGTCTTCCAATATGTGTCTGTCTCTCGTTTTTGAATATGTGATAAAAGATCGCAGAATTTTCTCGATCTGTTTCTGATCCGCTTTTCTCAGATCATCCATACACAACTCATCGACTGCGGTGGTGATGAAAAACGGATCGCCGGTTTCCTCAAAATTGAAATGCCGGGGAATGATTCTGTCGATCAGTTCCATGAATATATCCGAGTTGATCCATTCTTTTTCATGTTCGGAATCGAGAATATCACCGTACTGTTTATAATACGAATCAAAGAGTGCTTCGGTATCTTTCACACGTGCGTAATCCTCAATGAGTCTTTCCTCACTGAATTCAATGCCGAGTTCCTTCAATGCTCTGTAATATTCTTCATCGGCGCTTCCATAGCGCTTTTTAACCAGGTCCATGCCTTTTTCAAGATTATTAAGCATCTCCTGTTTTGTCATCTGTTTCTCACTCATAGTTTCTTCCTTCTGTCTGTACTTCATTATTATATGCGTATATTCACCGGTTTTTACGACTTTGTGAGGTGATGTGTCCGCGGCTGGTTACTATTCACAGCCTGTTGAAAACAGCTGTGAAGCCAAATGATTAATTATGAGAAATGAGAAGATCGCAGAGGCCTTTGACTGCGGTCTTTTCTTTGAGGGATAACTCTCTGTATTTGAGAAGAAGATCATGTTCATCTTCTGACAATGTAAAGCTCTTCCTGCTGTTGTCTTTCTTCTGGGAATATCTGTCATCCCCTTCAGTAAGTTCTTCAATCGGGCACTCAAAAATAGCGGCCATCTGATTGAGCAGTTCCTGCGGCACATACTTAACAGAACCATTCTCATATCTGACAATGGAGCTTTGAGAAATACCGAGCATTTCAGCCAGT
>JNJQ01000059.1 GCA_000701725.1 Erysipelotrichaceae bacterium NK3D112 | reverse complement strand
GTGACTTCTTCACCAGCTTCTGTTGTTGTTGTAGCAGAAGTCTGGATCAGTGTAACGAAGCAAGCGAGTGCAACGGAAGCGACTGTACGGTCACCATGCTGACCGAGAGCCTCACCATAGTGCAGAGCAACCATGAAGACGATTGCGACCGCCATGAAGTTCATACAGCCATAGTTCATGTAGCCCCACATATCCCATGTGCTGGCGAGCCAGCCGAATCCCGGAACGTTAGCCAGGGAGATCTGATAACCCTGAGCCTTAGTTGCAGCAAGAACGAACTGGAAGAGGGTGGTAAACGCACCCATGATGACGACAGGCATGTTGTCGATGAAGGCATCCTTGACTGAGCCAAGAACCTTGTTCGACTGCATCTTACCCGCAAAGGCAAGAAGGCCGTTCATAAATTTTTCATTCATGTGAAATAATTCCCCTTTCAAACGTATTTTATGGGGTCGCAAAAGCGCTTTCAACAAATCGCCGTCAAGTAGTTTCCAAGGTGGCAAAGCTTTTTAAAACCCTGCGTTTTTTGTGTTACCTAAGTTTCAAAAAGTTGTGATTTTTGCGGAAATTATAAAACCGGAACATCATTCAATTCACGCTCCGGTTCAGATTGTTATTTAAGAATCAGTTGCTGTTTCAACTTTCTTTTCAGAACTTCAAGGATGACATTTCCCAGATATTCCATCGCGCTCACTGATCCCGAAGTGACATCCGCCCCCTCTTCCTCGGTATACATTGTGCGCAGGCTGCGGTATGCATAACGGTCGATCTCACTCGGGAACGGTCCGCTGATCAGCAGTACCGGCAGGCTCATGGAGTGGATATCCTTTGCCATGGCTGCCGCTTTGCCTTCCGCGTCATTATACACGCAGAAAATCACAATGGATTTGCGGTCAAAGCTTCTGTAACGGCCGGCATGCTGTTCCGATGTGCGGATCAGGGTTGTGTCCTTGCCCATGGCAATCAGTTTCGCATTCATGATGCGGGCAGCCGAAATACCGGCCTCTCCGTATCCGTAAATATAGATTCTTGAATACTGGCGGATGATATCGGCGATTTCCTCAACATCGCGGAAACCGAGATATTCATAGGAGATCGCAAGCGCGGTGGTGTTGACCATCTGGATCCGCTTGGCGATTTCCTCAGCACTCTCATTTCCGGATTCCGCTGTGCCGCTGTCACCGGGCACACCGTTTTCATAAAGGCTCAGCTCTTTAGCCAGTTCGACGCACAGTTCGCGGTATGAGGCAAATCCGAGTTTCTTGAAATAGCGGATCATTGTCGCCTTGGAAACATAAAGCCGTTTGGAAAACTCAGCCAGCGACAGTTCGAATATCTCATTTCTGTGTTCCAGAATGTATTCGGAAATCTGCCTTTCAAGGGCTGTGAAATCCTCTTTATGCTTCATCTTTTCAATCAGCAGCATAGTTCTATCACCTTTTGCGTTTTTCAGGATCAACCGCAGTAAAACCATTTTAAATACCATTGTTTTCACGTTCAATCAGCCGAAAGCCTTCTGGTAATTGATTGACATAATTAACTATTTTTAACATATAAATAAGTTAATTATGTTTCATTTTCAACAATTTTGCTTCTGTTTCCGGTTTTATCAGCACGCGGTTAAGATCTTCTTTTACATGTCACTAAGGCTCCGAATGCGCACCATATTCTTCAGGAGGAAGACGGTCATCTATGCATAAAAATCATCTATACACCATGGCAGAAAGATTCTTATGAAAAGCGCCTGGAAATCCGCCATGACGGAACAAGTGTCATGCTCATGGATGAAAACGGCAATATCATTCAGGATCATATCGATCTGACCGAAAAGCCGTAAGTAGCAAAAAAAAGCGCCGTAAGCCTGTTGAATGGTTTTCAGCACTTTTTTGTTCTTTAATACTATCCGTTTCAATTCTGATGAAAGTGTTCTGATTCAGATTCATTCGCCTGAAACTTTCTGACATGTCAGATCTTTCGCAGCTCTGTCCGGCACGGTTTCCATGATCTGATATACCTCATCAGAATATTTCTTTGAGCTGTCTTCACCATTTTTCAAGGCAAAAAAGTTAAGCAAAGGAAGAAAACAGCAAAAGAAACAGGAGAAAACAGTATTAATACCGTTTTTTGTAAGAAAGCAGATCCAGGCACATCCAGCAGATCAGAGAACCGGCAAAGATAAATAAGAAGATCAATAACTGTTCCAAAACCAACATCGATAATATACGAAGAAACCTAAGCAGTTTCTTCTCCTGGCTGGAAGAAGAAAACTACATTCTTAAAAGCCCAATGAAGAGAATTCATAAAATCAAAACAGATAAGGTTGTCAAAGAAACTCTTCTCCAGTAATCATTTGTCTTCTCCATTCCATATGTAAGATGTATACCGGCCGCCGCCGATTTTGGTGATTTCACCATTTGCAAGCAATTCTGCCAATGTTCTCTGCACTGTTGCCTGACTGATATCAGGACACAATTCCATAAGTTCTGCTTTGGTAATCTTCCCGAGATGATCTTTGATCAGTTTCCGGATACGCTCAGCTTTTGTGAATCCGCCTGTAGAAAGTAATTTCACCCTGTTGCTGAATTCACGGTATGCAGCAGCGATGACACCGAGCATATATCGTACAAACGGCAGATAATCATTTGTGCCTTCATACCATTCATACGAACTCTCCTGCAGAGCTTCGTAATATGTTTCTTTGGAATCAGTGATCAGTTTTTCAATACTGATATACTTCCCCACAATGTATCCGGATCTGTAAAGCAGAAGCAGTGTCAAAAGTCTGCTCATACGGCCGTTGCCGTCATTAAACGGATGTATACAGAGGAAATCCAGAATGAACATAGGAATCAGAAGAAGCGGATCCATTTCCGGATCATTGACAGACTTTATGAATTCATCACATAGCCTGTCCATCGTTTCTGGTGTTTCCCAGGCTGAAACCGGCTGGAAGCGTACCCTCTGTGTTCCATCTGGCAGTTTCTCCGCAATGACATTATCGGAGTTTTTGAAATTCCCTCCGATTGACATGCCGCTGAACTTATACAGATCCCTGTGCAGCTGAAGGATCATGGAAGAGCGAGGCGGAATGTAATCATAGCTTTCATGGATCGTGGTCAGTACATCACGATAACCGGCGATCTCTTTTTCACTGCGTGTCTTCGGCATCGTTTTTTCACGTACAATCAGCTTCAGTCTTTCGTCTGTTGTTATGATTCCTTCGATGCGGTTGGATGCTTCCGTACTCTGGATCTTTGCAATCTCCAGCAGCTGTGTGAGAAGATCACTTTTCGCTTCCAGAAACAAAGTCTGTTCACCCTTAAACTCATGAATAACAGTCAGCAAATTCACAATGTCCGGCGTTAAAAGCTTTGCATATTCACTTTTGTAGTTGAACTCTCTCATTCAATTACCTCATTTCAGAATCAATTTACTCATTTGCAGTATATTTGATGTAATTGAAGTATATCACGTCATATATGCTTTCAATTTACTCATTTATTGGCAAAATGAGTAAATTGATAATTGTGGTGAGTAAATTGAATTCCGAAAACAATAAAGCAGGCACGCGCCTGCAATATTGAATCTATTCACATCAATAATAACGCCTGTTTTTCTATTTGTTCTGATACGCAAATGATACGCAAAAACTTGCGTATCAAGCTGTATTTGTACTGTATCCATAATGCATATCAGAATGCCTCAAGCATCAAAAAAAACGCATCAGATTCAAGTCGGTGATATACACTGACGGAGCTTTTTCTTACGATCAGCTGTGCAAGGAAACAAATTGTAAACTTGTACAACTGTATGATTACGATTCATACAACACTGTTGAACACCTGAATACAGTTAATTCCATCCATAAGCTGATCAAGGATACTATGGCCTTTTACAGAGGAGTTTCCACAAAGTATATAAACCGTTACATGGCATTGTTCGTGTTCATACGTATGTTTATACAGATGGATGATAATGAGAAACTGGAGATTCTCGTCAGGAAGATCAAGTCGTTCCATTGCCACTTCACCAGGGAATCTTTAAAAAATTCTCATTTGTTCAGTGTTTAAGCTATATTTTGAAATAGTGTCTACTAAGTTGTTAAATTAAGCGAAACGTTTTATATTACTGAAATACCTGCAGCTGTTACCATTTCCGGCAAAACAAAAGAGACAGCGAAGCTGAAAGGCTTTCAGGCATTGTATGTAAAGTACATGTTTCAGATGGGAATCCTTCCTGAGCATAAAACCAGGAATCAGAGAGTGCCCTTCTCCATGAAACAGGATCTGAAGCATCTGGATGCTATTACAGAACAGGTTTCGTACCTGTTCAAGCATGAAATTATAGATATTGAATCCCTGTCTTCGCGGTTAGCACAGTTAACGAATGAAAAAGCACAGCTGACTTGTAAAATCAGAAATCTCTGCAAGCTGATCAGGCAGTCTGATGATCCCGTTAATATTGAAAAGCTGAAGTCAGACCGCGAAACCACACAGAAAAGTCTTAAGCAGATCCGGAAGGAAATCAGGCTATGTGAAAACATACAGAAAAGATCAGAAGCGTTGGAAGCAATGCGTGATCAGACTGGCGGCGCCATTGCTAAGAAGGAAGAGCATTACCGGTAATCAAGCATTGAATTTTCCATTCAATTACAGACTGTGTCAGACTATGTTATAATTCCGGTTGCAGTATCACCTGAATTATTGCAGCACCGATTAGAGCTACCACCATAATTTTGTATATTGATGAAACTGAAAATGATGAATGTTTTATTGTTGCCGGGAGGCTTTGTCAACAGTGATATCGAAGTTACCCTAGTTTGATTTTTCTCTATTTGTTCTAAACTGTAATTAGAAAAGGATATGGCCTCCCGGCGATCTGTTGCGGGGTGTACGGGTAAACGTAGGACCATATCCTTTTTTCTTTTTGTTTATACAATAATTCAACATATGAAGAGTGGTACGAGTGTAGATAACGGATTTGATTTTACAGGCAGCGAACCGGCATTTCATTCAGAAAGCTGCAAAAATGCAAAGACGAGGCATCCATACCTTTGCTTTTCGCACATTCGACATTTCCTCCTCTTCCTTCTTCTTCTGCGATTTTAAGGATTATTGTATGCCTCAGCTGCTCAGGACTGTAATCACCATCGGTGAGAGACCGGCTTGGCGGATCCGCTCCAGATCGGCTTCCATCACCGGCTGGCCTTTGGAAACGGTCTCACCTTCCACGACCAATGGTCGGAGTCCGTCGCCGTTCAGCGTAAAGGTGTCGATGCCCACCAGAAGGAGAATCTCCATGCCGTCGCCGGATCGGAAGGTCAGCGCATGGCTGGTATCGGCAATTTCGAGCACAACGCCGTCACATGGCGCAAGAATGGTGCCGCTCTCCGGCAGGATGCCGATACAGTTTCCGATGACGCCGGAGGAAAACATGATGTCCGGGATTTGCTTCATGGGCACGGTTTCACCGCTCACCGGCGCATAGAGCGGCAGATTCACAGCGTCGGTGCTGCCCGTGACCGTCAGGGGCTCGCCGGCCTTGATGTGACGGGGCTTTTTCCTGCTGAGACGCTGGAAGGAGGCGGAGCGCCAGGTAGCGGCCTGCTCTGCCGTGAGGGTGGTCTCGAAGCTCAGCTCCTCTTGGCGGTACAGCGCGTTCGTGATGAGATAGCCGGCAGCGTAACTGATGAACAGAGCCGTCAGGTAAAGGAGCACGCTCCCCAGTGAACCTCCGGGACCGGCAGTCATCACGAAGGCGCCCAGAAGGCCTGAGGGCCCCCAAGTGGTGGAGGCCACCTGCGTGACCATGATGAAAGCCCCGCCGAAGCCCGCGCCAAGACCTGCCGTGAGGAAGGGCTTGCCGAGGGGCAGCGTGACGCCGTAGATCAGCGGCTCACCCACGCCCAGAAGGCCTGCCGGCAGAGCGCCGGAGATCACGGAGCAGAGATTCTGGTTTCCGACCTTTTTAGCCTTCTTCCAAAGGGCGAGCGCTGCGCCAACCTGCCCGGCGCCGGCCATGGCGAGGGCCGGATAGAGCGTGACAAAGCCCAGCTCCGACAGCTGGACACTGTAGAGCGCAACCAAGCCGTGGTGCATGCCTGCCGCCACCAGCGGCAGGAAGAACGCCGCAGCAAGATAGCCGGAAATCGCCCGGATGAATACATTTTCGGACAGGCAGGCCCGGCTGAACAGCCAGACGATGCCGCTGGAGGCATAGCCGAAAAGCGGCATGATGAAGACGATGTACGGCACCACGCAGAGAATCATGGTGAGCAGCGGCGTGAAGACAATGTCGATGGATTTCGGCATGACAGTGCGGATCGATTTCTCCACATAGGCAATCAGAAGTGCGCCGGCAATGACTGCCAGCACGCCGCCCTTGCCGCTGCAGAGCACCGAATCCAGCGGAACGGCGCTGTTATACAGCCCCATAATGGAGGCGATCTCATTGATGCCGTCCAGAGAGGTGATCATGCCCAGCATACCGCCCAGGATGGGCGTGCCGCCGAACCGTTCCGCCGCGCGATAGCCTGCCCACGCAGTGAGGAAGGTCATCATGGCGTTGTTGATCAGCCTCAGAATCTGGTAGATAAACGCCCAGGTGCTGCTTTCCGCATAGTTCGGGACCGCCTGCGCAATGAGCGTCGCGAAGCCCCCGCAGAGTCCGGCGCAGATGATGCCGGGAAGCAGCGGGATAAAGATATCTCCGATGACTCTCAGAGCGCTCCTGATCCTGTATCTTTTCATGGATTCATTCTCCTGTATATAACCATTACAATTCTTCGGACGGCCCAAAATAGCGGAAGCAGAGCATGGTAATGTCGTCAAACTGCTTCGCACCGTCTACGAATCGGTCGATGTCCTGTGAGATGTTCGCGAGCATCTGTTCCGGCTGCGCATCCGGGTTTCGGTTCAGCGCCTGAAGCATCCGGTCGGAGCCGTAGAGTTCTTTGTCTGCGTCCGTTGCCTCCACGACGCCGTCCGTATAAACAAAGAAGCTGTCGCCGGGGTTTAATTGGAATTCGTGTTCCCGGAACGGGAGATCACGCATGACGCCCACCGGCATGGAGTGCTTATAGACGATCAGGTCATAGCTACCGTCGGCTCTGCGCAGCGCGGGGTGCTCATGCCCCGCGTTGGCGGCAACGCCCTTCCCGGTGGAGATCTCCAGCACTGCCAACCACACGGTCACGAAGAAGTCCGCGTCGTTGCCCTCACAGAGCTGGTTGTTCACGCTTTTGAGGGTCTCCGCCGGACCCTTTCCGCTTTGCATGGTGGATTTGATCAGCACGCGCGAAACCATCATGAGCAGCGCGGCGGGCACACCCTTGCCGGAGACGTCTGCCATTACAAAGCCCATGTGATCGTCGTCAATCATGAAGAAATCGTAGAAGTCGCCGCCCACCTCCTTGGCCGGGATCATGCTGGCGTAGAGGCTGAACTCCTTTCGATCCGGGAACGGCGGAAACAGTCTCGGAAGCTGGCTGCCCTGAATCCTGCTTGCCATGTCCAGCTCCGCACCGATGCGTTCCTTCTCGGCAGTGACTTTCTTGACCTGGTCAATATACAGCGTTATTCTGGCGGACTGCTTGGCAAAAGACTCCGCCAGCACCTCGATCTCATCCCCGGTCCGGTAGACGTCCTCCATACGAAACTGCCGGTTCCGGACGCCCAAAGATGCCACCCGCCGTGTGATGGTATTCAAAGGATCTGTGATGCGGCCAGCGATGGAAAACGCAGACACCATCCCGGCTGCAACGATCAATACGACCACCAGAATGAGGATGTTTCTGGCGTGGAACATTTCGTTGTGAAAGGTATCGATCGCGCTGCTCCGGATGGACTCATACTGATCCTCCATGCCGTTTTCGACGTAAATCTGCTTCTGCGTTTCATAGGTCTCGTTGACCAGCTGCTCCACCTTGTTCGACTGGTAGAAAAACACCGCAGTATAAGCCGCGATAATCAGAACGATCGTGATCAGCAGCATTCTGAAGATCTTCAGCCGGATGCCGCCCGTAAAGAGCCTTCGCATTTTTTTCATAATGGTCTCCTGTGTTGGTGTGCCTGTTTTCAGTGCTCTGCAGCTGCCGAAATAACGGTTTTCAGAGCAACTTCCGCTTTTGGATCTGCCCGATCTGCTGCGCAACCAGATTGTCGGCGTCAAAACCCTCCACATCCAGCATTTCAGCGCAGATAAGCTCGGTCTCCGGGATTCCGAAGTATTCGGCGGCAAGGGTGTGCAGATACTGGCAGCTGAAATCTGACAGATAGGACCCGCCGGCCGTGGTCACATACCAGAGCTTTCCCGCCAGGCACAGGCCGTGCGACCGGCCTGTTTCGGTATATTCCGAAACAAGCCCCGTCACATAGATATTTTCCAGATACAGCTTCAGAATCGCCGGGAAAGAGAGGTCCCAATACGGCGCGGCGATGACAATCTCGTCTGCCTGCTGGAACTGCCTCGCCAGATCGAACATGGCGTCTGTGTAATCCGCTTCCTCGCTGAGGGGCTGCAGATCCATTTCTGCGAGCTTCACTTCCTCCTGCAGCCCGCCGAGACGCTCCAGCAGTGCCCGTGCAATCCGGTCGGTGCGGGACTCGCTCCGCGCGCAGGCGTTGATGTACAGTACCTTCTTCTCCACAGTTGTCTATCAATAGCCTTACTTATTTTGTGTCAATCTATTTGGCTGTAATATCGATCTGGCTGGTGCCTAAATCATCCTCATAAATACGGAGATTGTACTGGTACTCCTTGTCACCGTCTATTATGGTGAATGAGGTGTCGCCGTAAGCGTGCACCCGAATCAGAACCGTACTGTCTTCCCCGGTACCCGAAACCGAAATGTCAGCGATCCCGGTATTATCGACAGTCACTTCTGCATTTTCTGTCAACACGGGGTTATCGGGGAGAAACCGACTCGAAGAAAAGTCAACGTTCTTGGGGAGCAGCAGCATGACCGCAATGACCGCGGCCGGTACAAGCGCTCCTATAATCTTCTGCGATGCCTTCTCTGTAAAAGTATAGAGATAGAGAAACACCTGCAGAACACAAAACACGACCATGATCAGCAGGCTTGGAAACTGATGGATCACGTGTTTCAGACCGTCTTCGCAGAGATAGGCCAAAAGAATCAGCACCGGCATCAGAATGAGAAGACTGAGCCAGTTCTTTTTCTTGATGTACCAGCCAATGTACGCGGCAGGAAACGTGCACAGCGTCAGAATGAACCAATACTTATAGTACTGAAACAGTCCCCAGCCCTGCCATGAAAACGGGACCTGAAACAGATAGATCAGCGGCTGACTGATCAGGAAAAACACAAAGGTCTTAAGCGCCGAGTCCAGAGGGCTTTTGGCGTTCGCGATGATAATGACAGCGAAAAAGATCCATGCCTCCAACGTCTCGCCCATCCGCACAAAGGACGTGCCACGAAAGATCGGGAGAACCAGAAAAACAGTGGTTAAAACCGCCGTTCCGACGGCATACAGGATGATGCCGGGCCAGGTCAGGTTGATTCCACCATATAACTTGTCCGTAAATCTTCTCAATGCGCTTCTCTTTTCCATAATATAATCTCTCTCGTATATTACTTGTAGATCAGGATATTTGGAATATAGAAGACGATTTCATTCCATCCCCTGCAGGGGATGGAATGAAAATCGGCTTTTCCCGCCCACCGGACGGGGTTCCTGCCTGATCTTCTCTTTCTAGGCAGACTGTTTTACACCCGTCTGCCAGGGTGTTGAGTCCTTTGCGTATAATGCTGTTGAACAGGATACGTAGATAAGTGCTTTTATCTCTTGCGGCATCTTTGGATGACTGCTTTAAAAGTCAGCACCCTACTGATACAGTTATAAGCTCTAACACTAAAGTTGCACCCCTCATGGTGATACGCAGCAGTTTAACCGTCTTATGAGG
>JNJQ01000058.1 GCA_000701725.1 Erysipelotrichaceae bacterium NK3D112 | reverse complement strand
GTTGAAGTAACAGACGGAGAGAATACATTCGGAATCCAGTATTGCGCATTGTCGTACGCATACAGAGCACTTGAACTGACAGCGGAGGACAAGATCCCGTTGCAGAATATGTGCAGAGCGATGTATCTCTACAATCAGCAGGCGATTGAGTATTTCAACAGCTGAACATATTTTCACTAGCTCTGCCGGGTCAATTGGCCCGGCAGAGTTTTTAAATGAACAAATTTGCATGTATAAACTCATCGCACTTTTCCGGCTTAAAAACTGCTGATAAATCTCATTACGGACTTTCGTGCGTATGCAGTCAAAATGAAATCAATAAATGTAAATGACAGCTATCCTTATTGCTGTTATTTGAGGAATAATCTGTATGATATGACATAATCGCCTTCCCGCTGTCCCTTTAGAGAAATTGTAAGGTGGTATAATTCAATTAATTATTATTCCAAAAGGGAGGTTCATTATGCCTAAACGACTATTGTCTGTTTTACTATCATTTTTATTAGTTGTTCCTCAATGCTTTTCTGTATATGCGGAAGAAGACAATTCTTTGAATACAGAGAATAATGAGGAAACAACAGAAACAGCTGATGCGGTGCAGGAGGATGAAGTAACTGCTGAAACGCTGCCTGTTGAAGAAAATACTGCAGAAGAAGACATGGTTGAAGAAAGCCCTGTTGAAGAAGCTGTCCCTGAAGAAACTTCGGCTGCTGTACCTCTGACAGATCTTTCTTTCGAAAAAGAAGTGTATTATCTGCGTACTTCCAATTACTGGTATTATTCAGATTATCTGCAGCGCACCCCTAGTGATTCCGACTCAATTTTGACGGTGTCCTCCGGGAATGAGGATGTCGCTGCTGTAGACGGTCAGCGTATATATGGTAAATCCAGTGGTGTAGCACAGATTACAGTGACTTCAGACAACGGACTTTCTGCTGTGACTGAGCTGCATGTGGGAAGCTATGCAACCAGCATCAACTATAAGGACTACAATTACAAGCTGGGAATTAATGAGAGTGTGAAACTTGAATACACTCTTTATCCAATGGATTCATCAGATGAAAAAGTGACATTCAGTGTGACATCCGGATCGGATTATGTATCTGTAAGTGAAGACGGAACGGTAACAGCTCTGGCAGCCGGAACTGCACGTGTCAGGGCAGAGACTCTCAGAGGAAGCTATACAACTTTTCAAATAACCGTCTATGAGACACCGACAAAGCTCACTTTCAAAAAGGATGCAAATTATGTGCGTGTCAACAACACCGGAAATATTTGGGATTATCTGAATTATGAACCGTCCACTGCATATGGATATCCGCTTGAAATCATATCAAGCAATGAGGACGTGATTTCAGTAACGGATACAGGTATCAAAGCGGTATCAGCCGGTTCAGCTAATGTAACTGTTAAGGGTGGCGATGTAAGTGCAAGTGCCACATTCAATGTCGGTAATTATGCTTCAAACATCAGTTATAAGACTTACAGCTACAAACTTAAAATCAATGAGAGCGTAAAGCTTGAATACACTCTTTATCCGACAGATTCGTCTGATGAAAAAGTGACATTCAGTGTGACATCCGGATCAGATTATGTATCCGTAAGCGAAGACGGAACAGTCACAGCTCTGGCAGCCGGAAGTGCACGCGTCAGGGCAGAGACACTCGGAGGCAGCTATACAACCTATTCAATTACCGTCTACGAGACACCGACAAAGCTCACTTTCAGAAAGGATATAAATTATCTGCGTGTCAACAACACCGGTAATATCTGGAACTATCTGAATTATGAACCGGCCAGTGCCAACGGATATCCGCTTGAAATCACATCAAGCAATGAAGATGTAATTTCGGTAACAAATGATGTTATCAAAGCGGTATCAGCCGGTTCAGCCACCGTAACTGTTAAGGGTGGCGATGTAAGTGCAAGTGCCACATTCAATGTCGGTAATTATGCCACTGGCATTAACAACAGCACCTATAATTACAAGCTGGAAGTCAATGGGAGTGTAAAGCTTGAATATACTCTTTATCCGACAGATTCGTCTGATGAGAAAGTGAAATTCAGTGTGACATCCGGATCGGATTATGTATCTGTAAGTGAAGACGGAACGGTAACAGCTCTGGCAGCCGGAACTGCACGCGTCAGGGCAGAGACACTCGGAGGCAGCTATACAACCTATTCAATTACCGTCTACGAGACGCCGACAAAACTCACTTTCAGAAAGGATACAAATTATCTGCGAGTCAACGACAGTGACAGTGTCTGGTATTATCTGGATTATGAACCGTCCAATGCCTATGGGTACCCGCTTGAAATCACATCAAGCAATGAAGATGTAATTTCGGTAACAAATGATGTTATCAAAGCAGTATCAGCCGGTTCAGCTACCGTAACTGTTAAGGGAGGTGAAGCAACTGCGAGTGCCACATTCAAAGTCGGTAATTATTCCAGAAGAATCAGCTATGTAACCTATAATTACTATCTGGGCGTCAATGAGAGTGTGAAGCTTGAATATACTCTTTATCCGGCTGACTCATCAGATGACAAAGTGGCATTCAGTGTGACATCCGGATCGGATTATGTTTCCGTAAGTGAAGACGGAACTGTAACAGCTCTGGCAGCCGGAACTGCACGCGTCAGGGCAGAGACTATCAGCGGCAACTATACAACTTTTTCAATCACAGTTTACGAAACACCGACGGAACTCGCTTTCAGAAAGGATACGAATTATCTGCGTCTTAACAGCAGCGGAAATATCTGGAACTATCTGACTTATAAACCGTCCACTGCAAATGGATATCCGCTTGAGATCACGTCAAGCAATGAAGAAGTGATTTCAGTAACGGATAATGTTATCAATGCAGTATCAGCCGGTTCAGCTACCATAACTGTTAAGGGCGGCAATGCAAGTGCAAGTGCCACATTCAATGTCGGCAATTATGCGTCAAATATCTATTATGAAACTTATAATTATTATCTGAAAATCAACGAAAGTGTAAAGCTTGGATACACTCTTTATCCGTCTGAATCATCAGATGACAAGGTGACATTCAGTGTGACATCCGGATCGGATTATGTATCTGTAAGTGAAGACGGAACAGTAACAGCTCTGGCTGCCGGAACCGCATATGTTAAAGCTTCAATTCTGAATGGCAACTCAACGGGCTTTTCGATCAATGTTGTTTCAGATCCTGAATCGCTGACCTTCACTAATCCGACGAATTATCTGGATAAATATTCCGGACATGATATCTGGAACTATCTGAGCTATCAGCCTTCCACCGCATACAAATATCCGCTGACGATCACATCAAGTGATTCAGATATTGTCGAAATCTTAGGAACCAATCTTTATGGAAGGTCCAATGGAAGCGCTACAATTACCGTAAGTGATGGCATCGGTCATACTGTCAGTGCTTCATTTGTTGTCGGTAATTATGCTTCAACGATCAGCACCACATATTACGATGATATTTATGTCAGAAACGGCAGTCAGTTGAAACTTGGATATACCCTTAATCCGGGAAACGGGGATTTCTCGGATGAACAGGTTGAGTGGTCTGTAACTTCAGGTACGGATTTTGTTTCTGTAAGTTCAGACGGAACAATCACTGCACTGGCTGGAGGCAATGCAAGAGTCAAGGCTACGATCAGAAATGGACACAGTGCACAGTACTATATTGATGTATATGATGTTCCTGTATCGCTTGAATTCAAGAATCAGAACAACTATCTGGATATGATTTCAGGTAAGAATATCTGGAGCTATCTGGATTATAAACCGGGCACCGCATATCGCTGCCCGCTGACAATCACATCAAGCAAACCGGAAGTGCTGGAAGTTTCCGGAAACAGTCTTTACGGCAGATCCAAAGGAACTGCCACTGTGACAGTGACTGCTGAAAACGGAGTCACTGCAACAAGTACATTTACTGTGGGCAATTATGCTTCCTCGATTAACCGGAAGGGGTCTTCCTCACAATACATGAAACCCGGGGAAAGCAAAAAGCTTGAATATACACTGTATCCAGCAAACGGTGATATTTCTGATGAAGCTGTGGAGTGGACAATCTCATCAAAGACACATGATTGTATCAGCATCGATCAGGATGGTAATGTAACTGCTAAACGCCCTGGTTATGCAAGCGTTCAGGCTGCAATTAAAAACGGCGCTGTAATTTCTTATACCATTAGGGTTGTTGCCGCACCGGATTCTCTTACGTTCAAAAACAGAACCAATTATCTGGATAAGTTCAACAGCAGATACATATGGGATTACCTGACCTGCGAACCTGAAACCACCAATTATTATCCACTGACAATCAAGTCCAGCAATCCTGATATCATAGCGGTTGACGGAAGCAATCTGATCGGAAAAGCTAATGGTTCAGCCACGATTACAGTGACTGCCGAAAACGGAGTGACTGCGTCAAGTAGTTTTACTGTCGGAAATTATGCTTCTTCGATTGATAGTTCAATGTATAGTATCTATCTGACTCCGGGTGAAGAAACACAGCTTAAATACAGACTGTATCCTCTTGATGGAGATTATTCAGAGGAATTGGTGAAGTGGAATAAGACTGACGATTTAATCGGCTGTATCACGCTTGATCAGGAAGGCAATGTCAAGGCAGTGAAAACCGGAGCTGTGAAAGTAACTGCTGAAATCAGAAACGGACGCAAGACAACCTTTGTTGTTTATGTTGTGCCGTCTCCGAGAAGAATTACATTCACCCGTATGGATTATTATGTTGGTATCGGAGGAAACCGGTATTTAACAAGTGACGTGATCGTTGATTCAGTTATTTCTCAAGGAATCGATCTGAATCTGTCTTCCAGCAATCCGGCAATTCCGGTAAACAATAACATCAGTATTTCAGGTACCAGAAAAGACACAACAATTATCACAGCCGCAGATAATGATGGCGCGTTTGCAAAAGCAAGATACAATATCGGATACTATGCAAATGCACTTACACCTAAGGACGGCAGATACAAAACATTATTCGTCGGTGATTCTCTTCAGCTTGAATATGAGATCTCAGGTTCCGGTGACTATTCCGATGATAAATTTACATGGACTCTGAGACGCAGTACAAACAATTGTGTCCGTCTGAGTGAAACCGGTGTTGTAACAGCGTTGAAAACAGGAACCGCAGAAGTTGCTGTTGAATCCATGACCGGTGCAATCGCAGTATTCTCAATTTATGTGACAGATAAACCGACAGCAATTTCATTTGAAAAGAAAGAATACGAAGTATCTGCAGACAGAACAATCCGTCTGACTGCTAAGGTGACACCGAGCTCCGTTGTGGGCGATGCCGCACTTGTGTGGGAGTCATCAGATCCTTCCGTAGCAGCGATTGATTACAATTACGGACTTTATGCAAACATCATCGGACTCCGCGAAGGGACAACTACGATCAGGGTTTCATCTGCATTTGACAGCAGTGTTTACGGTGAATGCAAACTTAACGTGTATGAGCCGGGTGTCCCGACAGCGATTTCAATTGATCCGGACATTACGACTTATGCAGGCTATTCAATTGAAGTTCCGGTAGAACTGGAACCCGTAAAAGCAGGGCATTATTACACTGTAAAGAGCAGCAATTCCAATATTGTATGTACTCCGGATATGGATAAAGGAACAATCAGAATCGATGGTAAAAAGGCCGGCACTGCAACAATCACACTGACATCAGAGGATAATAAGGTGTCTGCTTCAGCCAAGGTGACGATTCTTGAAGGAACTCCTGAATGCACCGGCAATGTATCAATCCAACACATGATCTTGAATTCTAAGAATACTAACGATTATGTGCATAATCCAGATGAATATGTATTCGTTGCAGGTGAGGTGTATCTGATCAACACGATGGCTGTCTTTGATCCATATATGCCGGATGTCATGAACAATGATTTCTACACACAGCTGGATTCCTGCGGACTGTTCTCAGATATCCGAAGATACAGATCTTCTGTGTATACTTCGGAAATGCAGGAAATGGATTATGTCAGAGCAGGAAAAGCGGGAACAGCAGAACTGAAAACGCTGGCAGGGAAGACTCTGAAAATCAAAGTGATAGACTCAGCATGGCTTGGAACCAGAGTGTCAGCTGACAGTTCTGTTCCGGCATCCTTTGTCAACGAATTGAAAAACAGCAGTCTTGGCATCAGGTATGATGCGATGTTCAGTGCAGCATCCCTGGACGGACTGGAAAACCTGTCAGTCGCTGCGAATGAAAAGGCAGTTGTTCAGTCATGGCTTGAAGTTTCAGTAAGCAATTATCAGAAAAATTCGAAAGGAAATACCAGCTTTGTTCTCACCGCATCCGCAAAAGCAAAAGTTGTGTCAATGGCAAGCAGCGCGGATGTCACCTCGGACGGAACTGTTCTGATTGCAGAACAGGCAGCAGAGAGCGTAAACGATCTGTCCCTGGAAATACCTGTCAGCAGCATAGAGGGAACAGCCGGTTACGGTGACGTGAGTGTTAAGCATCAGAATGCATCAGGTGAGGAATTTACTTATAACGGACTTTATGACGATTCAGTTATTTACGTAAAGAGCCCGAACGGGTACGGAACATTCACGGTTTTCGCTGTACCAGATGGTTCTGCAATCAGCGTCAGCATCTACGGTTCCTCGCTTGGCCTTGATGGCAAGATCGGAATCAACTTCTATCTGAATATCGCAGAGGAAGATCTCAATGATCTGACAGTAGTAATGAAGATGGATGAGAAGGAAGATATCAGAGTCCCTGCATCCGAAGGCAAGGCAAGTACAGTGGCAGGACAGAAGTTAAGAATGTTCGTATACCCTGTAGCAGCCAAAGAGATGAGAGATAAAGTAACTCTCACAGTGGAAAACAAGTCAGGTGGCAAAGTAAAACTGATCAAAGATGATACAGACTATACGGAAGGCTATCCGTTCTCAGCAGCTGATTATTTCGCAAGAGCGGAAGAAGCCGGAAGTGAAAAGACAAAGAAGCTTGCGAGAGTACTGAACAACTATGGCAAGTATGCACAGATCTATTTCAAGTACCATACAGATGAAGTGACGGATTTAACAGATGTAAGCCATGTGACACTGGAGACACTTGCACCATATCAGGCAGTACAGACAGAGAACAAGGTTGCAGGACTTACCTATGTAGGCGGAACCACAATGCTGGATGATGCGATCGGATACAGACTGTACTTCAAGATTGATACAGCACATAAGATCAGCGATTACACATTCAAGATGGATGGAAAGAAGGTAACACCGGTTAAATCGGGAAGCCAGTATTACATTGAGAAGACAGATATCGCAGCGAAAGATCTAGGAGTTAAGAATACGGTTGAAGTAACAGACGGAGAGAATACATTCGGAATCCAGTATTGCGCATTGTCGTATGCATATAGAGCACTGGAACTGACAGCGGAGGACAAGATTCCGTTGCAGAACATGTGCAGAGCGATGTATCTGTACAATCAGCAGGCGATTGAGTATTTCAACAGCTGAATATCATTCCTCAGCACTGTCGGGTCAATTGACCCGGCAGTGCTGTTTTGTTGTATATTTGTTTGCTGAAATAAATGTACGTCAAATATAATAGTCCATAAGAAAAGAAGGATTCACGGAGGATGTGCTATGAGCCAGAAAATAATTGTAATGATCCTGTCACTTTTTCTGATGATGCCTGAAAGCATATACATGGTTAATGCAGAAGAAGCATTGCAGAAGGAGAATGAGATTTTTGAAGATGATCAGTCAGAGGAAACAGAAGACATCTTGCAAGAGGAAAATGAGACTCTTGAAGAATCTGATCAGTCTGAAGAAACAGATGATGAACAGATATACACTGATGGTGAAGTATCATCTGAGTCAGAAGAAAGTGATTCAGAAGATCATATTCAAGAAGAAGTGATCCTTGAAAAAACTCAGGGAGAACCTGATATTGAAATATCTGAACCCGTGACTGAACCGGAACAAACTGAAGAAACTGATGCGGAAAAAACTGAGGACAGTTTCCAGCTGCCTGTGCCGGAAAAATATGAATATAACCCGGATGAACAGAATAAACGGATTGAAGCTGACATACGGAAGACAGAGGAGATTCTTTCAGGTAATGTCTCGATCAATGATGGCATTGAGATTGTCTATACGGATCCGGCTGACCGTGCTGAAAAGCTTTCAGCATTTGAATATAAGCCTGTTCCGTTTACCGATAAAGATGGTTTGAAATCAAAGTTCTACTATAACGACGGGATGATGCTTGTGGATGCCAACGGATTGTCTGTTGATATTGCTAAAGTGGCCGGAAATCTGGCGGATGCGGCATATGATGAATCCATCATTAAAGACTGCTTGAGCAAAATGGGTTATTCTCTGTATAAAGACAAAACAGTCAATTACAATAAAAAGACAACATACTATGATAATGACAGCGTTGCATTTGCGATCGGACACAAAGTAATTACTTATGGCGGGATTGATTATAATGCATATATTGTCGCAGTCAGAGGAACCCCCGGAAGTGATGAATGGCACAGCGACTTTAATCTGGGAAACAGGTCAGATGGATATCATAAAGGCTTCAAACTTGCGGCGGATGAAATTCTTTCTGAAATCAGCACAATCTCGACTGATCACAATATTTTTCTGGTAACAGGACACAGCCGCGGCGCAGCTGTTTCAAATATTGTCGCAGGAGAAATATCAGCCCGTTCAAAATACGGCAATATCGCATCAGCTGATCATGTATTCGGTTATACATATGCATGTCCGGCGGTATGCGATCAGCTTTCAGCTGCCGACCTGGCTTTAACCAACATATACAATTTCAATAATGCTGGGGATATGATTCCTGAGCTGCCTCTGCAGTCATGGGGATTTGAAAGATATGGAACCACTCTGCTATTGGAAACAGCAAATGGCAATTATGAGAATTTAAAGCAGAGATATAAAACAGAACTGAAAACAGATTATGCGGGTCTACTGAGTACTACATCATATCTGTCGACAATCAGTGTCATTGCGAAAAGCAAGAGTGATTATCTGAGTTCGTCGAACAGTCTTCTTTTTGATCTGGCCGGCTGGTATCTCGGTACAAAAGAAAAGTCACAGCTGCTGGATATTTTTCTGAATCATAATGTGAAAGGAGTACTGAAAAGCAGTCTTTATAAAATTCTGGCAGACGGAATCATAGGAACTCTTCAATACAAGTTTGATGAAAACTACCGTGAAAACCTGGAGTTCCTCACATTGATCGATTCGGAGCTTGATTATACGGAGGATTACGATTCGGAAGATTTTAATGATTGGATCTCCAAGCATTCCTCGCTGATCACAAGAATCAAAGAGGAAACAGAGATAGAAGTGACCAGCAGGAATGATCTTTATCAGGCAAGAGTGGCAATCGCCGATTCAATGTCAAAATTATCATCATTCTATAAAAACCTGGCAACGGTTCTTTCATTATGGTATTCAACTGACGGCAATCCCATAGATGCGGTATTCCATGCACATCAGCCTCAGACTTATGTGCTGTGGGTGAATTCAATGTTCTATGGATATAAAGGGTGGATTAACAATACGGAGATTGAAAGCTTTGATACGGCACATCGGTATTTGTTAATCGAAGACAGCTGTTTTTACAATTGTTCCAATCTTACTGATTTGATTATTACAGATGATATCAGTTATATGGGAACGCTGTTATTTGCAAATTGTTCAAATCTCACAAATGTCACCATACCGGTGGATCTGACATATCCGGCATATATAGGCGGCACAGAGAGTGAAACGCATGTGTTCAAAGGATGCACAAGCATCCAGAAGATTCACTACACAGTGGGCAAAACAGGAATCATGCCAGACAGAGTGACGAATTATCTCAGTTCATTGCCGAATTATTACACATATACACCTGAATACATCTCATACAACACACTAAGCGAAGTGATCTTTGATGAAGGAATTACAAGAATCGGGGATAATGCATATTTCAAAGGCAGCGCCACCAATAAAATACCTGCACTTCAGAAGGTGGTATTCCCGAGCACATTGAAGG
>JNJQ01000057.1 GCA_000701725.1 Erysipelotrichaceae bacterium NK3D112 | reverse complement strand
GAGGTTGAATCCTCTGGCAAACTCTGTACCGCGAATCAGTGCGTTCCATACCCCGTGTTCTCCGTCAAAAATATAGTCATAAACATAGAAGTGCAAGGCAGTCTTCGGCTGCAATTCCAGTTTTTTCTTGCCTACCTTTTGGTAAGAGAACAGTGATGTTGGTAATTCATCGATATTCGATCTGACCACCGGCATATCGTACTTTCCTTTGGAAAACTGTGCGTTTTCCACCAGAAAAGCTCCAAAGACATCTTTAATGTCAGACGGTTTCTTAAGAACAGACTTTTTCAATTTCTGTTCCTCCTGAAGACCAGCTTAATGGTCTTATTAAGTCAGTCTCAAGAAACTATCCGATATGTAATTCGAAAACAATCGTTAACATGACGACCTCCTTTCCCCATCACAGGCGGATGGATTTTTAATAGTCGTCATGTTAAAATATCAATACTCGGTTGTTGATCAAACAACATGACGTGCCGGTATTACGCCAATAATGCCGGCGTTTTTATATTCAAAGCTCTAAACCAAGAGCTTTAAATATGCTTCGAAATAATAAGATGTGTTTCTCATTTTTTGATTAGGGTATAAGATCCCTAATTTTTCCAATGCCTTTAAGTACCGTAATGCCTGTGTTTTCGACACCTCCATCTCTTCAGAAAGCTTCTTTGCAGTCAATTGCGGATAATTGAACAGAGCATCTATCAGTTCCATGTTTTTCTGTGAAGGAATGTTGTCTTTAATAAGTTCGGATACTTCTCTGTGGACAATCTCAAGATCCTGAAAGTACTTGATGTGCTTCTTGGCTTGGTCAATGCATTTTTGCAAAAAGTAGTTTATCCACAGATTCATATCAAGCGTACGGCTGTTCGTTAAGTTTCGGTAATATTGAATCTTATCTTTTTCAATAGCCTCACTTATATAGAACATAGGTTCATTAATGACATTGGTCTTATATAGATAGAGCGGTATCAGTAATCTGCCTACACGACCGTTACCGTCATCAAAAGGATGAATAGATTCAAATTGTGCGTGTAACAGCGCTGCGTTTACGAGGGGATGATATACGTAATCATTTGAATTCATGAACGAGATTAAGTCGTCCATGTAATCGGGCACCTCATATGAGTGAGGAGGATAATAAATCACTGTTTTTGTTTCGCTGACTATTTTGTTATCTTCTGACTTGTATTCACCTAAAGTAATGTTTTTATTTTTATGGCGAATTCCTGTCAGCATTGTTCTATGAAGATCTTTAATGTTATCATTTGTAAACCCATCATCAACTTTTATAGATCTAGCACCTCTGATCAGCGCAGTATTGTGATTGTAAACCTCCAGCAGATCGGAATTTTTAGGATCCGGGAAAACATCACTGGCAATAACATCGCTCATGGTCGTTTGTGTTCCTTCGATCTTCATGGAAGATAAGGCCTCTATTTGCTCAAGTCTTGGAAGATAGAATCTTTCTATGCTGGAGTCTTTGATTTTAGTGTCATATACAGCTAATTGCTTTACAGCCTCAAGTAAATTTGAGGATATCTTACTTAAATCAACTTTCTTTACTTGATCTGCCATCCTTTCTAGTTTCGTTCCCATGATTAATCTCCTTGCAGCTTAATATTAATTGCTTATCAACAAAAATGCAATAATAAGAAACATATAATAAAAAATATGTTTCTAAGATCGGAAAATATATTTGCTTTTACTGGAATTGTAGGAAATACGTTTCGAATATTGGCGCCATAGGCGATTTAGATCCTATAAGAAACATGAATGTTTCATCTCGGAATGAGTGACAGCATTTATTATTTGTATTGCCTCAAGCGGTGTTTGCGTAATTTTTCAGAGTTATTGTGACTGATAATGTATTGGATTGTCAAAAAGTTGTCAACAGCTTTGCAGACCCGCATATTTACTACACATTTTGACGTTGTTCAACTGACTCTTAATCAGTGGGTCGAGGGTTCGAGTCCCTCAGAGGTCACCATGGAAGACAGCTTGTGAAAACAGGCTGTTTTTTCTTGTGCTTCGAACTCCTGTGATTACAGATCATTCAAGATGAGATGATTCGTGAATGGTTGGCAGAATTGCTACCTCTATATATTGACGTACAATAAATTGTACGCTAATATATGCCTGGAGGTGGACAATATGATCGCTGTCAATTATTCACAATTCAGAGAGAAAATGAAAAGTCATCTGGATAAAGTAACGGATGACTATGAAACAGTTGTTATTACAAGAAAAGAAAACAAAAATGTGGTTATCCTCTCAGAGGAAACATATAACAACCTGATTGAAAATATTCATGTAATGGGCAGCAAGTCAAATTATGACTGGCTGATGGAATCAAAAGCACAGCTGGAAAAAGGCAGAGTATCCGCTCATACACTGATTGAGGTGACGGATGAATAAACTGTTCACTGACAATGGATGGCAGGACTATCTTTATTGGGAAACAGAAGACAGAAAAACACTCAGGAGAATCAACAAACTGCTGGAAGATATAGACAGAAACGGAAATGAAGGTATTGGTAAACCTGAACCGCTGAGCGGTAATCTGGCAGGCTTCTGGAGCAGAAGAATCAACGATAAAGACCGTCTGATCTATAAAATCGAAGGAAACAATGTTTATGTTCTTGCGTGTCGTTATCATTATGAGGATCGTTGAAAATATACAGACAAGGTTTTTTATATTGTCATCAACATAATGAATGTGCACGCTGACTGCGAAATTCAGCAATTGACAACTGACTCTTTCTGGCGGACGCCTTCGGTGTAATCAGTGGGTCGAAGGTTCGAGTCCCTCAGAGGTCACCATGGATAACAGCTTGTGAAAACAGGCTGTTTTTTCTTGTCTTGTATTTCTTAATGAAAACTCTTCAGCATCACTCATATCTCTGTCTGGTTTATTTGTCACGCAAACCATAAGAAAACCCGGCTCTGATAAACCGGGTGTCAGTGTGTCACATCGGGAAGATCGGTATGGCTCTGATGATAAGCAGTCCAAGCAGATAAGATGAAACATTGGCGGCTGCGGAATATATAAACGGTTTATTCAGCTGATCATGCGGAATCCATTTTCTGTAGATCAGCCATTCAGCCAGTATGATGATTCCTTCCGCAATCAGCAATGCAATAAGATATACCGGATGAGAGGTTCCGAATCTCACCGTGGCAATTGCGAGGATGAAATTGAGGAACAGCTGTGTGGCGATGTTGGCAAGAATCAGTACGAGTCTGCTTCTGTCCGTATGTTTCATGAACATCAGACTGACCAGATATTCAATCACGATTGTCAGCAGGATTCTCGCAATGGCGCCGGAGAGGGAAGGAAATGCGGAACTGACGTCTTTGATGATGAGATTATTTCCGGAATATGTGCACCGGTATGTGGTGCGGAAAGCCTTCCTGGTATATGTCTCTTCTGAAAGCAGAACTGTATCCGTGTCTTCCAGATAAATCATGATTCTGAATTCTTCCGGAGGCCAGTAGCCGAACAGATATTCATCTGAACACTTTGTGACAACACCCCAGAAATAATAAGGAGTTCCCGCATCGCAAAGGCGTTTGGCTTCGTCATTGAATGCTTCATAAACCTCCCGCTTGATTCCCCGGGAAATGAAATATTCATCATCACGGTCTTCGGGATTCCAGGGCCGGTTCGGACCATAGTCGCTGACTGCGGAGAGGACTGAAACATAGGCGTTTTCCGGAAAACCTTCACATTGAATCGTGAGTGAGGGCTTCGGTCCGGTGTCCGCGAAAACCGGAATCAGCGTACATAAAAACATCATGATGATCACGGGAATTATATAAATCCGCTGTCTGTTAAACATCTGTTTCATAATTCAGTATTTGCTGATTTTTATCTGCATGTCAACGCAGACCATCGTATTCTTCCGCATATTCCGCACCGAAAAGATATGTAATTCCATGGTATATGGCTATAATTGGACCAAGGGTGCGCCAGTTCGGCGTCAGTAATATAACAGGGTGAAACTCCCTGTCCGGCAAAGCCGCAGCGGGCAGCCGGTACTCAGTCTTGGAGCTGAAGTCGTGAGACAAGGTTTAAGCGTAGACAGAGGAGCACATGGACCGCAGTGCCTCACAGAGAGGGACGAGTCCTATCCGCCACGTAATCAATATAGAGTGGAAGCCGATGTTTGCCTTATGACAGAAGGCGGTAAGAACCATGCGTTAAGCGAGTGTGGGGAGATTCCACCGGGGTCTAAGGGAACGGTACGTGTGCGAGGTATTACTGGGGTACCTGGGAGATCTGCTGCTCTGCCATCAACAACAGGCTAAGTGCGATTGAAGACTTGTAATCGGAGAGAACATTAAGGGACAGCAGAAGTCGGATCTGACCGTAGTACCGATGAAACATGGAGAGACCATGCGGAGGGAAGGGTCGGACAGGCAATCGTTTCTGAAGTGGAAACATTCAAGGCACAAGGAGGTCAGACAGAACGAATGTCAACGAAAACGGAAGAAATAAGAAACCAGTCGAAGATGTACAGGAAAGTACAGAATCTGATGCGAAATGTGTGTGAAGAAACACTCATGGAAGCACACCGGAAACAGTCAGGAAAGAAGGCGGCAGGTGCAGACGGTGTCACGAAAGATGGATATGGAGAAAATGCGGAACAGAACATTCAGGAATTAATATCGAGGATGAAGACGTTCTCATACCGGCCACAGCCAGTCAGAAGGACATACATACCCAAGGCAAACGGTAAAATGAGGCCGCTGGGCATACCCGCTTATGAGGACAAGATAGTGCAGTCAGTGATGGCAGACATACTCAATGCGGTATATGAGCCCAGATTTCTTGACTGCTCCTATGGATTCCGTGAGAAGCGAAGCGCACATGATGTGGTCAGATTCATCAATCAGACGGTCATGACAAAGAGAGTGAATTATGTGCTTGAGGCAGATATCAAAGGATTCTTTGACAATGTCGACCATGAGTGGATGATGAAATTTCTGGAGAATGATATCGCTGACAAGAACTTTCTGAGATACATCACCAGATTTCTGAAGGCGGGAATCATGGAAGGAACAGAGATACTGGAAGCGGATAAAGGGACTCCGCAGGGAGGACTGATATCACCGGTACTCGCAAATGTCTATCTGCACTATGTGCTGGATCTCTGGTTCGAGAAGTACGTGAAAGGGAACCTGACCGGGGACGCATATTACGTGCGATACGCAGATGACTTTCTGATTCTGTTTGAAAAGGACACAGATGCCAGGGCAGTCATGGATGTACTGCCGGGGCGGCTGGCAAAATTCGGACTTGAACTGGCGGAGGACAAAACAAGGGTGTTGCCGTTCGGCAGGTATAAAGGGACAAAAGAGACTTTTGATTTTCTCGGCTTTACGTTCTTCAATACCACGACAAGGACAGGCAAATACCGTGTCGGGGTCAGAAGCAGTGCAAAGAAGATGAAAGCGAAGAGACAGGCAGTGAAAGCATGGTTAAAAGACAGACTGACAAAACCAATCGCTGTAACCATGATGACACTGCACAGGAAGGTCGAAGGACACTATAACTATTACGGTATTTCCGGTAACTTTGAGGCTATAAGAAAGTTTACATGGTATGTGAAATACACGACCTACAGAATGTTTAACCGCAGAGACCAGAAGGGAAAGATGAAACTGGAGAGTTTTGATCGTATCTGGAACTTCTACATGAAACCGCCAAGGCTGAAGGTTGATATCTGGGGCTGGAATCAAATGGTTGTTTGAAGAGCCGTATGCGGGAAAACCGCACGTACGGTTCTGTGAGGGGCGGCAGGCAAGCCTTTCACTACAGATTGGTGGAGAGAAAGGAGTGTCGAGTTTGCCTACTCGACAGACCAGACCTATGAAACAATTAATAAAGCTAATATGTGTGTTTGTTTTATTGCTGGGCAGCGCCTGTGCGCAGAACCCCGCAGGACAGGAAAGCGCAAAGCCCGAACGTACTGATGATATTTATATTTTCTATACAAGCGATGTGCATTGCGGCATCAATGAAAATCTCGGTTTCGCCAAACTGAAGGCATTGATCAATGATACAAAGGTCGAACATGAGAATGTCGCTCTTGTGGATCTCGGCGATTATCTGCAGGGCGGTACATACGGCACCGTTTCACAGGGCGAGATTGTCATTGAACTGATGAACACGATGGGTTACGACGCGGTCATCTTCGGCAACCACGAGTTTGACTATGGCAGAGATCGTCTGGCTGAGCTGATGAAAAAGGCAAATTTCGATTTCACCGTATGCAATATTTCATACTCCGGATCCAAAGAAAATATCCTGGCAGATGTTCCGCCGTATATCATCAAGGAATATGATGGCGCAAAGGTTGCGTTCATCGGTGTCTCCACACCGGAAACCCTGACATCTTCAACTCCGAAATATTTCAAGGAAGGCGATGAATATGTCTATGATTTCTGCTACAGCGCAGACGGAAAGAAGCTCGCTGAGCAGGTTCAGAAAACCGTTGATGAAGCCAGAAAAGAAGGTGCGGATTATGTCATTGCGTTGACGCATCTTGGTTCCGTGCTGGAGAATTCTCCGAATGATTCCATTTCATTGATTCATAATACAAGAGGAATCGATGCGGTTCTTGACGGCCATTCCCATTCCGTTATCATCGGTGACAGATATCCCAATGCGGATGGAGAGGATGTCATTCTTTCCTCAGTCGGCACAAAGATGGCAAATGCTGGTGAGCTGATCATCGGCAAGGACGGCACCATCGAAACACTTCTGGTTTCGGAATATGATCATGAGGATGAAACAGTCAGAGCCGCCATTGATCAGGCGGACAAAGAGCTTGAGGAAATCCTTTCGTACAAAGTCGGCACGATTGATTTTGATCTGACCATCGCCGATGAAAACGGCATCCGCATTGTCAGAACACGTGAAACCAACGCCGGTGATTTCGCCGCGGACGCAATCCGTCATCTCATGGAAACCGATGTGGCATTCGCAAACGGCGGCGGAGTCAGACATGCCGTCAGTGCCGGAGATGTGACTTATGGAAATCTTCTGGATGTCTTCCCGTTCTCCAATTCCCTTGGCTCATGCAAGGCCACAGGCCAGCAGATCATGGACGCTTTGGAATATTGTTCCAAGGATACCCAGGCAATCACTGCGCTTGATGAGAAGGCGGTCGGTGAGTTCGGAGGTTTCCTCCAGGTATCCGGTCTGAAATACACCATCGACACTTCCGTCGATACCAGTGTAACGGTGGATGAAAACGGTATGTTCACGGGAATCTCCGGTGACAGAAGAGTCAGTGATGTCATGGTTCTTGAAAACGGCGAATATGTTCCGATTGATCCTCAGAAGGAATATACCGTTGCCGGCTCATCCTATTTCCTCTTTGAAAGCGGAGACGGAAATACAGTATTCAAAGACTGCGAGAGAGTGGTTGAATACGGGCCGGTGGATGTTGAGGCATTGATCAAGTACTTCAATGATCTCGGCACAATTCCCGAATCATACAGAACACCCGAAGGACGCATCACGGTCAAGTGATCCGATCATTCTGATATCTGAACATGAAAACAGCTCAGCTGCTGAAATCTCAGTAAGCTGAGCTGTCTTTAGATACAGAATGATCAGATGGCGCGCTTTCCTTTTTTCGCATAAGCGTCTTCACGGGGCAGCCAGTCGAGGAACTTCTCGACTTCAATATCCCAGAATCTCCACTCATGGCCATAGCCTTCAATCTCGTCCCACGTCACATCCGCGCCAAGCTCTTTGAGCTCATCTGCGAATGCCTTGCAGGAAGCGAACAGGAAATCCGCGGTTCCGCATGAAGCGTAAATCTTCGGGAATGGCTTTCCGTCCTCTTTGACTTTCTTTGCCAGATCATGGAGAACGCTCTTTCCTCCTGCCGCACCGTCAAAGCCGCTGCCTCCTCCCATGTTGGAGAGGTTTTCAGGAACGATCTCAACACCGGCTGAGAAGGTGCCGATCGCGTGGAATCTTTCCGGGAAGGAAAGGCCATGGAGATAGGAGCCGTAGCCGCCCATGGAGAGTCCGGCGATATAGGTGTCTTCGGGTTTGTCTGAAATCGGGAACATGTTTGTGATGAATTCGGGCAGTTCCACAGACAGGAAGGTGAAGAAGTCATCGCCGCCGATCTTTGAATATGATTTGTTTTCAGCGGACAGATTGACAATCGCGATTCTTCTCTCCTCGGCATACATCTCAACGTTGGTATAGCCGGTCCATTGCGCATGGTTGTTGCCGAAACCGTGCAGCAGATAGACAACCGGATACTTTTCTGTGATCACATGGGTCGGCTTGTCACCAAGGCCAAGTGATTCAGGACATGTGGAGGTGGGAATGATCACGGTGATATCCACCGCTCTTAAAAGCGTGCGCGAGTAAAAATTGCATACAAATTTTGCCATATATGATTTCCTTTCCTGAATGCATGCATCCGTATTTCTGATTCCATTTTACAGTATGAGGAAGATATATGATCACCGGATGATTCCTGGACCAAAAAGAAAAGACATTCTGATGAATGCCTGTGGTTTCAGTATCAGTGTTTTGAGTGCGGCATGATCTGATTCACTCATCCCTCCTTCAAACAGATATTTATACGTTTGCGGATGTTTGCATGCATCAGTTTCACCGCTGTCCAGATTATCTCATCTTGCATGCATGTACAAAAAACATTAAAAAAATCCGGGATCATTCAATCTGATACCCGGATCTTTCCGGTGAAAATGATTATTCCATCGATCTGCACTGCTCAAGCAGTGAGATGATCGGAAGGTGCTGAGGACATGCGGCTTCGCACTGTCCGCACTGGATGCAGTCGCTTGCCTTGCCTTTGCCGGCAGTGACGATGGTGTATTCTCTCTTGACGCGGAATTCCGGACTTCCCTTCTTGCGGTTTTCAACATTGAAGATTTCCGGAATCGGAATGTTCATCGGGCATCCCTTTGTGCAGTAGTGGCATGCGGTGCAGGGGATGGATTTGTCATTGTCGAGCGCTTCCTGCGCTTTGGCGATGACTTTTTCCTCTTCCTCTGTGAGAGGTTTGAAATCCTTCATGAAGGAGAGGTTGTCCTTCATCTGTTCCAGAGAGCTCATGCCGCTGAGCACTGCGAGCATGTTATCCTTAGAGGCCACAAAGCGGAGCGCCCATGATGCATAGCTTGCGTCAGGATCGGCTGCCTTGAGAATCTCTTTGACAGTGTCAATCGGATCAGCCAGGATACCGCCCTTGACCGGTTCCATAACCGTGACGGGCTTGCCGTACTGTTTGCAGATTTCCCAGTTCCTTCTCGAAGCCACACCGGGATTCTCCCAGTCGGCATAGTTGATCTGCAGCTGCACGAATTCAGCGTCCGGATGTCTTTCCAGAAGTTCAACCAGCAGTTCCGGATCAGCGTGGAAGGAGAAACCGTAATGCTTGATCAGGCCTTTCTCCTTGAGTTCCTTCACATAATCCCAGATGCCGTATTCCTCATATTTCTGCCAGTTGCCTCTCTGGATGGCATGAACGAGATAGTAGTCAAAATAGCCCGCACCGCTTCTTTCCAGTGAAGTCATGGTTTCCTGCTTCGCTTCTTCAACCGAAATGGTGCTGCCGGGCTGAATGATCAGCTTGGAAGCCAGGGTATAGGAATCACGGGGATAGCGTTCAACCAATGCCTTGCGGATGGCTTCCTCACTTCCCTGATAGGCAAATGCTGTATCGAAATATGTGCCGCCTGCCTCCATGAACAGATCGACCATCTCCGATACCTGGGGCACATCAATACTGCCGTCTTCGAGTCTGGGAAGACGCATCAGGCCGAAACCGAGTTTCAGCTTTTCTTTACCTGTGTAAACACTCATGATATTATCCTCCTACTATATAGGTACAGGGTGTAATACCTGACAGCCAGCCAGGTCTACATCCTCTCATTGTTGAAACTGTTAGAATGAGATGGCATTGGTGTGACGCTATTCTCCTTGGACCATATTGCGTCCGTTGGAAAGCCAGTCAGCCGGCCACTCATTCGCAGTTGTTCGATTTAAGCAGGTTGAACCGTATTCCGGATATGCGTTCGTGTGATACCCCAGGAGATTGAATAAGCAATGAGGAAATGCCGGTACCATTGCACATACAATTTCATGGAGGACAATCAG
>JNJQ01000056.1 GCA_000701725.1 Erysipelotrichaceae bacterium NK3D112 | reverse complement strand
AGTCCATTGATTGTTTCGTATGTGAAAAGACTGCTGTCTGTTTCTGTGAATCCTTCATTCAGCTTCTTTCCTGTTACTGCCTCTATTGTCTCTGTTTCTCCGGTTGTGATGTAGAATCTGTCTTCACTCAGTTCATAATCCCTGTGATAATAGCTGATCACATACTTATGATCCGCCTGCAGATCTTCAATTCTCCATTCTCCGTTTTCATCTGTCTTATAGTATCCGTCAAACACCACATCTGTTGTGTCATATACAAATACATTTACTCCTTCAATACCTGATCCGTCTTCATCTTTGATACTTCCGCTGATCGCAGTAACTCCTACGCTTTGTATTTCATCGGCTGATTGCTCAGGCTCAATGATCGGCTCAGCTGTTTCCTCAGCAAAAAAGATTTCCCCCGCATCCTGTTCAGCCGGCTTCTCAGTCTCAATCTGCGAATCTGCAGGTTCTTCTGAGTTGTCTTCGTTAACTACCTCTTCAGAAAGCTCTTCATTCTCAGCTTCTTCCTGAATAACTTCCTCCTGCACTTCAGGAGTGTCATCAGTTCCTGTTTCTTCCGCAAATACAGTTATGCTATTCTGAAACAGCATGCATAACGAAAGAAATACACTCAGAATTCTCTTTGCGCATCCATAATTGTCGGTCGTCATAATGTTTGTCCTTTCCCGGATTTTCTTATACAGAATCAACCGTTCTGACTATCACTGATAATCAGGCTGTATTAAATATATTGTACAATTCTTCTCCTGTTCTTTTGCGTATGTCCCCTATCTTTTCGTATAGTAAACGGGCCTGAGATTTAACAATCTCAAGCCCGCTCATTTTTTTAACCCGATTAAGAATCAATTGTTGAAGTACTCAATCGCCTGCTGATTGTAGAGATACATCGCTCTGCACATATTCTGCAGTTTTGCTTTATCAGTACCGGTCCGTGACAATGCGGTATATGCATATGACAGGCCGCTGTACCTTACCGCCATCATTTCTGTTCCTCCTGTAATGAGGATCGTATTCATGATTCCAAGATCTTTGGCAGCTATATTCTTCTTTTCAATATAATACTGAGTGCCGCTGCTCAAAACAGGTGTTACCGGTGTGTTATCAATGGTGAATGTGTATTCACTGATGTCATGTCCGCTCTCCAGGTTGAAATACAGTCTGTAGCCAATCGCATCATCCAGCATTGCTGATCCGCCCACATAGGTAAGTCCTGTGATTCCCTTCGCTGTCATGATTGCCTTATACGGATCCAGTGATTCCAGTGTTACAGCAGAGACGTCCTTAACGTCCTTCACTTCGTCCGTCACTTTATAGTTAAAGTAGATCTGCGTGTACTTGCCATAGTTATTCATCACTCTGGTCAGTTTCCTGGTTTTTTCCTGACCGGCTTCTTCAGCTCTGACAAAGTAATCTGCTGCAGAATATGCATAGCCTTCTGAATAATCCGTATCATCCTTTATCATTGGAACATGATGTCCTTCGCTGTCTTCCAGCGTCAGAATGATCTGATCACGCATTTCTTTTGCGGCTGCAGTGCATGTAAATACCTTCAGCTGATGATTATTCACGACACGGTCTGTTCCATTGACTGCAGAAACCCTTGTTTCATTTCCGTTCAGAGACATAACAACAGTCAGCTGATCAATCACTGTTTCCGGAATATCCAGGAAGAAATTGATTTCAATCTTGCCTTCCAAAGCGAGTGAAGAACCATAGATCATGATCGATTCGCTATCCGGTTTCTTTATCCATTCCCCTGCCCATTCTTCAGCATTTGAAGGATACTGTTCATACAGTTCTTTCTCAGTCAGTGTCAAACCGAGTTGACTATTCTGCCAGAAGCCTTTTGGAAGACAGCTGTCATCCAGCCATTTGGTGAACTTCGGACCAAGTGTGATCTTTTCCAGAGCGCTGCCTGTGAACATTTCTTCCATTCTCTCGATACTTCCTGTATCGAAACTGCTGAGGTCAAGCTCCTTCAGACTTATGCAGTCCTTAAACATGGCTCCGGTTGTGGATACCTCTGATATGTCCGAGTCTCCCAGATCTGCTGTTTCCAGTTTT
Source organism: Erysipelotrichaceae bacterium NK3D112 (assembly GCA_000701725.1). Classification (GTDB taxonomy): domain Bacteria; phylum Bacillota_I; class Bacilli_A; order Erysipelotrichales; family Erysipelotrichaceae; genus Bulleidia. The sequence continues at coordinate 8,205 of JNJQ01000056.1, read as the reverse complement.
TCACAGCCGCTGAATAACGCTTCCATACCGACGCATGCTGATAAATCCATACCTGTAAGATTCACCACAGTCAGTTCCTTACAGCCGGAGAACCAGTAGTATAGTCCCTGCGGTTCAATCATCTGACCTTCGGCCACTCTGACCGTTCTTATCTGATCCTTAACGGATGCCCAATAGACATCCTCTTCCTGAATAGTCGGATCGTTTTCGATTCCAGAGAAAACTGTACCGTTGTATTGATTTCCATTTACATCCACAGCCTCTGCTTTTTCAGTATTCTCATAGGTATAGCAGCTGCGGAAGAAGACAAACTCACCATCATTCTGTAAGACTGCATACGCCCTGCCATTGAATTCCCAGACACCTGCCCATTTTTTTGCGTTGGCCGGGTACTGCTCTCTAAGCTGATCTTCCGTGAGTGTTACGTTTATTTCATGATTTGTCCATTTGCCTTCAGGCAGATATGTATAAACATCCCAGACAGTAAATTCCGGTCCCAGATGGATGTATCTTAAGGATTCAGTCTTATCAAACATCTGATTCATATCTGTGACACTGGATGTGTTAAAACTGCTCAGGTTCAGTTCCTCCAAAGCTGTGCACTCATAAAACATCGAATCCATTGTTGTAACTTCAGAGGTTTCAAATGACGTCAGATCCAGGCTGACCAGACATTTGCAGCTGGCAAACATTTCTCCCATTTTTCTGACACCTGATGTGTCAAATATGCTTACATCGAGTTCATTAAGTTTTTCGCAGCCGCTGAACATAGCAGTCATGGAAGTGACATTGGATGTATTGAAGGAAGACAGATCCAGTTTTTCCAGATTCAGGCACTGTTGGAACATATAATCCATATCCGTCACTTTTTCAGTCCGGAATTCGCTGAGATCCAAACGTTTCAAGCTGAAGCATGTTGAGAACATTGAATACATGGTTGTTACATTCGACGTGTCAATCCCTTTAATATTAATGCTTTCCAGTCCTGTGCAGCCGGAGAACAGATAGCTCATATCCTCAACATTCTCTGTACTCAGCATACTAAGATCTAACGTTTTCAACTGCGGACACTGAGCAAAGAGACATTTCATATCCCGCACATTTTCCGTATCAAAGCCCGTCATATCCACTTCAGTCAGGTTTTCGCAATCAGAGAACCAATACGCCAATGATATCGGTTTAATGATCTGTCCTTCTGCGACACGAACACGACGGATCAGATCTCTTTTATAATCCCAGGGTATTTCGGGCTGCCGGATCGATTCAACATCCGTAAACAAAAGGCCATAATACTCATTTCCCTGAAGATCACTGACTGTAATCTTTTCACCCGCAGATGATTCAAACATCTCATAACTGCGGAAGAATATGAGCTCACCTTCCTCGTTCAGCACCGCATATGTATGTGGATCTTTGTGCCATGTGCCTGCCCATTGTCTGAAATTGAGCGGATACTGAACATACAATTCTGTTTCACTCAGCGATAGATTCAGTTCATCATTCATCCAGAGTCCTTCCGGGAGGTAGCTATTGTCAATCCAGTTCATAAAGCGAGGTCCGAAACGGATTTCCATCAATGCCGGCATAGCCACAAACATATCGTACATGCTTTCAACTTTTGCCGTGTCAAAGGATGTCAGATCAAGACTGAACAGACTTGTACAGCCCTTAAACATGGAATTCATTACTGAGACTTTCGAAGTATCGAAACTGCTGAGATTTATCTTTTTCAGCTTTATGCAGCCAGAGAACATAAAGCTCATGGACATCACATTCGATGTGTTGAAATGGCTGAGATCCAGTTCTTTCAGACTCTCACATCCTTCGAACATAAAATCCAAAGTCGTGACTTTCGATGTGTCAAAACTGCTGATATTAAGCTTTTCCAGTTTTTTACAGCCGCTGAACATACCGGCCATGGATATTACATTAGATGTATTAAAATGCGCCAGATCGAGCTCACTCATGCTGGCACATGCGTTAAACATGCGGTCAGCGCGTTTCAGATCGGAAGTTCTGAAGCTGCCTATGTTCAGATCATTCAACGAACTGCATGAATAGAACATGCTTTCCATATTCGTGACTTTCGAAGTATCAAAACTGCTGAGATCCAGCTTTTTCAGCGCCTGACATTCAAAGAACAGATTAGACAAATCTGTGACGTTGTCCGTCTTAAAGCTGCTGAGATTTACATCTGTCAGTCTTTCACAGCTGCTGAACATACTGTTCATATCTGTGACATTCATTGTATTGAATGTACTGAGATCCAAAGCTGTCAATCTTGAGCAGCCGCTGAACATGCTGCTCATATCAGTTGTATTCTCAGTATTGAATCCCGAGAAATCCGTACGGATAAGATTGCTGCAATCATAGAACCAGCCCTGTAATGTATCAGGATAAATCATCTGGTCTTCGAAGGAAATAACCTCTTTGATCTGTTTCAAGTCATTATTCCAGGGCAGTTCCATGCCTGCCGTGTTTTCAATACCGGAATAAACGATACCAGTGTATGTGTTTCCATTGATATCCTCTGCTGTTGTTTTTGCATTGTTTTCATATGTATTGTGACTCCTGAAGAAAACCAGTTCACCGTTATCGGTAAGAACAGCATAAGCTTCAGAAGGCAGCTCTTTTTCCCATGTGCCTGCCATCACATCAGCATTTTCAGGATATTGTGTATATAGTTCTGTTTCGCTGAGCTTCAATCCTTTTTCTTTATTTACCCAGCTTCCTTCCGGAAGATAACTGTCATTTTTCCAGACAGTAAAGCCCGGACCCAGTTTCACTTCCTGCAGAGCTTTCATTTCCAGAAACATATTATTCATATCAGAGATACCGGCTGTATCAAAGCTGCTGAGATCAAGGCTGCGCAGACTTCTGCAGCCGGCAAATATGGAAATCATCATGGTTACATTGCCGGTATTCAATCCGGTCAGATTGATACCTGTCAAAGAAGTGCAGTCTGTGAACATATAACTCATATCCGTCGCATTGGATGTGTCAAATCCCTTAAGATCAGCATTTTTTAAACCGGAGCACTCATAGAACCAATAACTCATGCTGACAGGACTGATTGTCTGCCCATCCGCCACTCTGACAGATATAATCGATTGTTTCTTTGCATTCCATGGGACAGATTCAGAATTATTCGCCGCCAGTGTTTCAATTCCCGAATAAACAGTTCCGGTATAAGTATGCCCGAAGATATCTTCGGCATTAATTCTGTCTCCGTTTGCGTAGGAATTGCTGCTGAGGAAAAAGACCAGGTCTCCTTCATCCGTCAATACCGCATAGGCCTCAGGCACAGAAATCTGTTCCCATGTGCCCGCCCACTCAGTCGCGTGGGAAGGATATTGTTCACAGAGCTCTTCTCTGGTTTTATAAACTCCTGCCTCCCTGTTGATCCACATCGGTCCGATCAGAACAGCTTTATCAATCCACTTAGTGAATCCCGTTCCGAGTTTTACGGTTTTGATATTCTGCGTTCCGCCGAACATAGTGCTCATAGAGGTGACACTGCGGGTATCAAATGCACTCAGGTCAAGACTGGTCAGACTGCTGCAGCAATAAAACATCATCTGCATATTTGTGACATTCCGCGTGTCAAACCCCCTTAAGTCGAGAGCCTTCAGTTTCGAGCATTCATAAAACATGTCCGCCATGCTTGTGACTTTGCCTGTATTGAAACTGCTGATGTTCAGATCAGTCAGATTACTGCAGCCTGTAAACATGGAAGCCATATTTGTGACATTCTGTGTATCAAAGCTGCTCAGATCAAGAGCTGTCAGGGCAGCGCACTCAGCGAACATACCGTTCATATTGACGACTTTCGCTGTATTGAAACCGCTGACGTCCACTGTTTTCAATGCATAGCAGTTACTGAACATCAGCTGCATTTCCGTAACATTGGAGGTATCCAGGCCGGTCAGTTTAAGACTTGTGAGACTTTGACACCACATGAACATTCCCTTCATGTCTGTGACATTGCCTGTATCAAGACCAGTCAGATCAATACTTGTTATATCCATCTGATCATTAAACCAGTAAGCAGTATTGATTGGTCTGATTGTCTGGCCTGATGCCACCTTGACTCTTTTTACCGTTTTTCCATACCATTGAGCATCTTCCATATAGCGGTAATTCTTTGTTTCAATTCCGCTGTACACAGTACCTGTATATCCAATGCCATTGATATCGACCGCTTTTGTGTAAGTACCATTGGTGTAAGTGTTTTCACTGCGGAAAAAGGTCAGATCACCAGTACTTGTAAGAACCGCATAAGCCTCACCGGTCAGATCAGAATCTTTTGCTGATCTGATTTCATCAATATCAGACGATTCATCCTGTATATCTACTTCCGCAGAGAATTCATGCTCATCTTCCGCTCTTACTGCAAAAGAATTCACATTGCAGAAAACAAGTATACCCGCCAACAAACTCAACATCAGTTTTCTATGCATATAAACCTCCTCCTACTATATAGGTACAGGGTGTAATACCTGACAGCCAGCCAGGTCTACATCCTCTCATTGTTGGAACTGTTAGAATGAAATGGCATTGGTGTGACGTTTTACTCCTTGGACCATATTGCGTCCGTTGGAAAGCCAGTCAGCCGGTCACTCATTCGCAGTTGTTCGATTTAAGCAGGTTGAACCGTATTCCGGATATGCGTTCGTGTGATACCCCAGGAGATTGAATAAGCAATGAGGAAATGCCGGTACCATTGCACATACAATTTCATGGAGGACAATCAGTATGTTAAACGCAGTAGGAATCGATGTGTCGAAAGGCAGAAGCACTGTTGCGGTCCTGCAGCCCGGCGGTGTTGTTGTCCGTAAGCCTTTCGATGTGTATCACAATCAGAATGAGATGAATGATCTTGTGACTTTTATCAAATCATTGGATGGTGATACAAAAACTGTTTTAGAATGTACCGGCCGCTATCACCGGCCAATCGTTGAAGCTCTGCACAGAGCAGAGATCTTTGTGTCAGCTGTCAATCCGCATCTGATCAAGAACTTTGGCAATAATACGATTCGCAAAGTTAAGACGGATCCCGCAGATGCGAAGAAGATTGCCCGGTACGCTCTTGACAACTGGCATGAACTCAGAGAGTATTCAGACATGGATTCCAAGCGTGAACAACTGAAAACCATGAATACCCAGTTTGACTTCTTCATGAAGCAGAAGACTGCCGCCAAATCCAACCTGATCGCTCTTTTGGATCAGACTTACCCTGGAGTCGACAATCTGTTTGATTCTCCTGTACGTGCTGACGGAAGCGAGAAATGGGTCGATTTTGCGTATTCTTTCTGGCATGTGGACTGTGTCCGCAAACTCAGCCTCAATGCCTTTAAAGAGCGTTACACGGCTTTCTGTAAGAAGCACGGCTATATCTTCAATGAACTGAAGGCTGAAGAGATATATAGTGCCTCTAAAAGCCTCGTGGCAACCCTCCCGAAGGAGAATGGTTACAGGGATCTCATCCGCTTCAGTATCAAGCAGCTGAACCTTGAATCTGAGCATGTGGAGAAACTTCGTGTTGATATGAATTCATTGGCTTCTCAACTTCCGGAATATCCTGTCGTCATGGGCATGTATGGCGTAGGCACAACCTTTGGACCACAGCTGATGGCTGAGATCGGTGATGTCATGCGATTTACCCACCGCGAAGCACTCACTGCATTTGCCGGGGTAGATCCCGGCAGAGACGATTCCGGTCAGCGTGTCGCCAAGAGCGTCAAAGCCTCCAAGTGCGGATCTGCCCGGCTGCGTAAGACACTGTTCCAGATCATGAGCTGCCTGCTTCAGAATATGCCGGAGGATGATCCGGTGTATCAGTTCCTTGATAAGAAACGTTCTGAAGGTAAAGAGTATTACGTTTACATGACCGCTGGTGCGAACAAATTCCTTCGCATTTACTACGGCAAGGTCAAGGAATACATGCGTAATCTACAGGCTGAGCAATCCCAGGGCAAATGAATGAATGTCCTACTTATTACCATCAGGCCGTTAAATCGGTCTTTTCATCATGGCTTCTACCACATCACCTTCCTTCCTGAAAGTTTCTGCTAATTTACTATTGACTTTTTATTAGCAGGCTTTATATACCACTGCTTCTTCACCAGTCGGATCATTATCAATTAACAGTTCTAAATCAGGAATACCAAAGCTGAACTGTGCTATTTTCTGAATCAATAAAACACAATAATCAGCAAAGTGTTTCTGTTATTACTTTACTACATAGCCTATGAAATTTTTATACGTGTTTGCAGTGAGCGGAAACAGTTTTAAAAGGGACCATACCCGCTTCGTATAGTCCCTTTAACAATTCAGCTGTTGAAATACTCAATCGCCTGCTGATTGTACAGATACATCGCTCTGCACATGTTCTGTAACGGGATCTTGTCCTCCGCTGTCAGTTCAAGTGCTCTGTATGCATACGACAATGCGCAATACTGGATTCCGAATGTATTCTCTCCGTCTGTTACTTCGATCGTATTCTTAACTCCTAGATCTTTCGCTGCGATATCTGTCTTCTCAATGTAATACTGGCTTCCCGATTTAACCGGTGTTACCTTCTTTCCATCCATCTTGAATGTGTAATCGCTGATCTTATGTGCTGTATCAATCTTGAAGTACAGTCTGTATCCGATCGCATCATCAAGCATTGTGGTTCCGCCTACATATGTAAGTCCTGCAACCTTGTTCTCTGTCTGTACTGCCTGATATGGTGCCAGTGTTTCTTTTGTCACATGGCTTACATCTGTTAAATCTGTCACTTCTTCCGGATTGTGATTGAAATAGATCTGTGCATACTTGCCATAGTTGTTCAGTACTCTCGCAAGCTTCTTTGTTCTTTCCTGTCCGGCTGTTTCCGCTTTTGCGAAATAATCAGCTGCTGAGAACGGATAGCCTTCCGTATAGTCTGTTTCATCTTTGGTCAGCTTGATCTTATTTCCTTCTGCATCTTCCACTGTGAGAGTTACTTTGTCTCTCATCTCTTTAGCTGCTACAGGATATACGAACATTCTTAACTTCTGTCCTGCTACTGTGCTTGCCTTGCCTTCGAATGCAGGGACTGTTGTTGTCTGGCCGTTCATTGTCATGACAACATTCAGATATTCCAGCTCTTCCTCTGCAATATTCAGATAGAAGTTGATTCCGATCTTACCTTCCAGTGCCAGTGAGGAGCCATATACGGATACGCCTTTACTGCTGACAGTTATTACTGACTGGGCTGATAATCCTGTGTCTGTTGTGGCAGTAATGACTGCTGTTCCTGTACTCAGAGCTTTGGCATTACCATTTTCATCAATTGAAACAATGGATTCGTCAGATGATACCCAGAATATCGGATCAGTTGCGTCTGCCGGCGTATAGGTTACGGTCAGCTGTTCAGTGCTTCCCAGAGGCATCTCTTTTTCAGAAGGAAGGGAGATTGCTGTGGCTGCCGGGTCCAGAAGAACATACAAAACATTGTTTCTCAGTGCATAATCGTGCGCTGCTGTATTCCTGTAGACATACAGTATCAGATTAGGATTGCTGTTGAAGGCATTTGCTCCGACTTCTTTTATCACTTTCGGAAGATATGCCTCTGTTAAGCCGGTATTGTAAAATGCATATTCTCTGATCGTTTCCAGTGTTGAAGGAAGGATGATCTGATCCAGCGCCAAATTGTATTCCGTATCTTTATATCTGTTGTCGTAGCAGGCATATGCCGATATCTCAGTGATCCCTTCATCATAGATAATCTTTTTCAGTGTGTTTCTGTTTGTGAACTCAATCCTGTTTTTGTTGATTTGGTGGTCTTCTTCTTTTGCCGTCCTGTCATCGATCACTGGCATGATCCCTGTCTCTCCGGGTTTGTACTCCAGTTCTTCTATCGTACAGCCTCCGAATACCGGTCCGTAACTGCTGTTCAATATGTCTGTTGTATGTGTATAAATCTTGTCCACAGGTATGATCACTTTTTTGATTCCCGTGCATCCATAGAATGCCCCTGATTTCAGGTCCTGTTCTGCTGTCACTTCCATTGTGCCTGTCAATCCTGTACAGTTCTCAAATCCCCGCATTCCCACAGTCTTCACTTTTCCGGGGTATTTCAGCACATCAAATGTGATCAATGTGTTTGAGAATGCCTTTTCTTCGACTGTCTCAAGACTGTCCATACTTCCGGTAAACGGACTCTCTGTGTCTGCGAAT
>JNJQ01000055.1 GCA_000701725.1 Erysipelotrichaceae bacterium NK3D112 | reverse complement strand
AGTCTCCTTTCATTTGAGTGTAAGCAACTAAGATGATAGGAAAAGACAGGACAGGATGCAAACATACAGGAATGTAGTGGCTGCGTCCTGTTTTTTATGATTGAGAAGACATACTACGATCAAGTACAAGTCAGATGACAGCAAAGCCCTCCTGACCGTCGGGGGTCGTTCCATCGGGCAGTCACCGCTGGAGGCGGGCCAGCCCAATTCCACTCCAAGGAAAAAACGGCATCTGAATCAATCAGATACCGTTGATTTTAGCTATTCAGATCCGGTCCCCCATGAAGGTCCCCCACGAATGAAGTCCCCCATGGAATTTGGAGACCCCATTCCAATCCGAATGCCGGGTTTCGCATATATACTGCGTGTTTTTCTGAAAATCATACCAGGCTGTTCAAAACACGGCAATGAACGGCTGTCTGCTGTTTATAATGAGCCGAAGATTGCTGAAAGGTCAGTCTCATCATCCATCATTCTGGATGTTCTGCTATCAGCCATTGAAAGCATCTCATCAACCCTGTCTTGAAGTGTGACATCGATCAGCTTTCCGGCATCTATACCCCTGAGCTCAAAGAAAAGCATGGGATCTCTGTCAAATCTTGCACCGATACCATAAAGAACAGCTGCCACATGCTTGCACATGAGTGCCCAGTCAGGACATGAGCAGTTCAATGAAATTTCAGCTGGAGACGGAAAAAGAGCGTTTTCCTCAAAGAAGATATCCTTCATGTCCTCCGGAAAACTTCCATCCAGCAAAGTCTCCAGACTGCTGAGTCTCCTTCCGCATTTCTCCATAATCCTCTGACATTTTTCTTCAGACATCGGTGAAATTCTGATTTCAACTTTATATGGTGTCTTCCTGGTTCCCTGCACCCTCGCGTTCACCCTTCCCCGTGTGATCTGCAGATCAACAACAGAGCCGCTGCGCACATAGCGTTTCCCGCGGTCAATCCGCGATGCGTAATCGGCGTAGCGCTCAAGGTTTTCACACCATGCATTGCCCCACCAGGATTTGCAGATCTGCCTGCCTTCAATAATCACAGGATCATAGACAATGCCTTTGCGTTTAGCCCTGATGCGGGTCTGTTCAGCATTGTTCTGCAATTCGGAACTGGTTGGCTGCGAATATTTGCGTGTATTCCAGTATCTTGCCATTCTGATCCGCTCTCCTTTCAATCCAGACGAAGAAGGCTGAGCAGTTCATCATTGCTGAGTTCGGTGATCCACTTCTCGCTGCCTTCGCCGATGACATTTTCGGCCAGTTCTTTTTTGGATTCGATCATCAGATCGATTTTTTCCTCGATGGTTCCTTTGGAAACAAGTTTATGCACCATGACATTTTTGGTCTGACCGATGCGGAAGGCACGATCAGTTGCCTGGTTTTCGACCGCGGGATTCCACCAGCGGTCAAAATGTATGACATGATTGGCTCTGGTCAGATTGAGACCTGTACCCGCTGCTTTCACTGAACAGACAATAAAAGGCATATAAGTGTCTGACTGAAACTGTTCAACAATTTCTGTTCTTTGTTTCGGACGGATTCCGCCATGGATCACTGCGCCTTTGGAATGGAATATGGTTTCCAGATAATCTCTCAGATATTCCGTGATTTCTCTGAACTGAGTAAAGACAATCACCCGCTCACGTTTTTCATAAATTGTTTCACAGATTTCCTTCAGCATTTCAAACTTTCCGCTTTCCGCAGGCGAATATGCTTTGGAGCCGAGATATTGATCGGGATGATTGCAGATCTGTTTCAGTTTCATGATGGCCGCGAGAACAACTCCCCTTCTTTCCATGCCTTCAAACTCTTCGAGAAGCCGGGCTGTCTCATCAACTGTTTTCCGATACAGAACAGCCTGTTTCCTGGAAAGATCTGTGTAATCAATCATTTCGAACTTGTCCGGAAGATCCCTGATGATACGTTTATCCGTCTTCATCCGCCTCAGAAGGAACGGATTGACAAGCGACTTGAGTTTTGCATAATCTTCAGGCGTCTCATCCAGTTTCCTGCAATAATCCGAGAAATCGGCGGCAGAACCGAGCAGGCCTTTGTTCAGAAAATCAAACAGGCTCCACAGATTCGTCAGATCATTTTCGATCGGTGTGCCGGTCATGGCAATTCTCATCCGGCTCTCAATCATTTTGATCGTCTTTGTCTGTCTGGTCAGAGGATTTTTAATCGCCTGCGCCTCATCAAGAATGATGCAGTCCCATCTGTGTTTCCGCAGGCCCTCCAGACGGATTGTCATTCCGTATGTGGTGATATTCAGGAAAACCGGTTTTTCCGCCATACTTTCCATTTGTGCTTTCGGCAGTCCGTGGATAATCTGAAGCGGCATTTCCGGTGCGAATTTCTCCTGTTCTTTCTGCCAGTTGCCAAGCAGTGAGGCAGGCACCACCAATAATACGCATCCGTCCGGCTTCCGGCTTCTGAGCTGTTCAAGATATGTCAGCACCTGAAGCGTTTTGCCAAGACCCATATCATCCGCAAGGCAGGCGCCAAAACCGATCGTATCCATATAATTCAGCCATGCATATCCGTTTTTCTGATATGGACGCAGCTGCGCATGTATACCTGCCGGAACGGGTGTATTCTTCAGCTTTTCAGGATGTCTCAGATTATTCAGCAGCGAATTGAGCCATTGTCCGTTGGAAATCACCACACCGTTGTCCGGATCCTGCCGGCTTTCATCAATTTCTTTGCGCATGGCCTCAAGCAGCGTGACTGTATCAGCTGATGAATGCATCCGGTTCAGAAGATCTTTCAGGCGGGCGTGATCCACAACAATCCATTTTCCTTTGATCATGGCCAGGCCTTCAGTCATATTCAGAAGATCCCGGATATCATCTTCTGTCAGCTCCATCCCGTCAATATTCAGACTAGGTGAAGTTTCCAGAATGGAATCGAACCCGAGCAATGAAGGCGCAGCTGAGCCTATTCTGATATTCAGAGAAGGGTTCATAACCTTTTTTCTCCACCAGTTGGGGATTCTGCACAGAATACCTGTTTTCTCAATTTGATCAATATCTTTCAGAAAGGTGAATGCCTCCTGTGCACTCAGGCGTAGCGGATGAAACAGTTCTCCCTTTTTCATAAAATCCGCGATCAGTTCAGAAGCTTCCGCCGCTTTATTCAGACATGAAAGCAGTTCAAGAAGCTTCCTTCTTTCCGCTTTGTATTCCGTCAAAGCATAGCGGAGCGGATAATGATGAACCTTTCCATCTGTCCCTTTTGATGCATATGTTGCCATGAAAGCAAACGGATATTGAGGATCTTTATTCTGTTCCACAAGATGAAAGAAAATCCTTTCGGGCACATGGAGATTCTGATTCTTTTCAGAAAGATACATTTCCACTGTACCGGGATATGCTTTGATTTCTTCCTTAAAGTGTTTCAGAAGTTTTTTATGAATATTTCTGATCCACTGCGGTGTGATATTTTCCGCACCAAGTCCGAAAGGGACCGCATCAAGCAGATAATCCATCTGTTCCTGACTCAGTTTCACTTTTACCTTGTCCCGTGCAACTTCAAGCCCGGGCAGATCAGTCAGCGCCTTGAAAAAAGATGAAGAAACCGCATAAAGATAGGATGCCGATGGAGTCAGGTGTTCAGGTCTTGGACCGGCACCGAATTCATACAGTTTGTCAAAAGCTCCTTCTCCCTTCCAGGCGAAAGCTTCATTTTTTATATTCAGCGGTGAATCATCACGCACATCAGGAATAAACCCTTCCGGTGTAAACAGAAAACGAAGTTCTTCCATTTCTATAATCCTCTATGCTTGTTTTTGACACTTTATCAGAACGGGCAATCATCAATATCACCCGGATTGATCTCATTGCCGTTTCTGATCATCTCTTTATATGCTTCAGCGGCCTGTTTCCATTCATTCAGATCAATGGCTGTCTGCGGATTGCAGCTGCCTCTTCTTTCCAGCAGCGGCGTTGATTTCAGAATTTTCTGACACAATTCAGCAAAGCGATCTGTTTCTTCCTCATTCAGCCTGATAAACATGGAATCCAATAAACGGAAATAATCATCCGGTTTAAGTTTCGCATTGACATATCTAAACAGCATCCGCATGCATTCCTCTTTCATGTATGAACCATTCTCTGCTTCATCCAGAAGCTCACGCATCTGTGTCCAGTCGGGATGTGAACAGGGATACTGGTGAGACCCAAGATCTTTCACTTCTTCATAGGTGAATTTTCTGAAAGGATAATCCGCCTGAACGGACTGCAGTTTTTTCCACTCTTTTTTCTTCTGCAATGCGCGGGAAACGATCATATTGTTCACCTGGAAGTATTCTCTGCAGATATCTTTTCCCATTTTTTTCAGATGGTCAAAAACCTCATCCTCTTTTATGGAGAGCTGCGGATGTGTATTATACAGATCGGCGAAAGCGGAAACAGGTCCGACACCATAGTGCATGAGAAAAACTGACAGACACTGGAAAGTCCAGTTCCATTCTCTTCTGGCGCCGCGGAATTCAGGCGTATTGATATCCATATAAGCTTTCTGCACTTCATTGCAGCTGATCACAGAAGCTCCCAGTCCAAAGTGAAAATACAGCGAATTCACCATGGATTCATGAATCATATCCATAAAACGCTCTTCCGGGCAGAGAAATCCCTCATTCATGAGTTTGTCAACCTGATCAGCCATGTCGTCATTCATACGCACGAAGGAATCGATCATCTGCTGCGGTTCAAGCAGTTTCTCAGCAATTGCGCGGCATATTTCTTCCTTCGATCTGTTTTTGGTTCTGATACCGTAACTGACTGCAGATTCATGCAGATCATCAATTGTATAATCACGATACAGATCCTGCCAGAGGAATTCAGCAGGTTCATCCGGATCCATGAATTCTTCTACATCCTCATCATCAGAATCTTCCCATTCATACGGATCCGCATCAAAAGCAAAATCATCCTCATCGGAATTCTCCTCCGTATAAAGAAGTCTGCCCTGCGCGATCTGCTTAAGCATTCCGGTATATTTTTCCTCATCATATTCCCAGCCTGTTTTCATGACATCAAACATTTCAGTCACAAGCGCCTGTCCGATCGCAAGCTTTGCGTCCCTGTCTGAATAACCGAGTTTTTTCAATGCGCTGAAAGTGATATTAACCTGGGGCGGCGTATTGTCACGAAGCTGATTATCAATTGCATCAAGAATGTTCTTCTGAAGTTTTTTATTGATTGCCATTGAATATACTCCTCCTGCTACATCGAGCTGTTTTAATTGTACCGTATGAAGGCGTTGCTTTCATCAGTAAGCCATTCCCGAATAAACACCGATATCATACCGCCAACACAGCCATTTCAAAAAGGCCGGAATGATCAGACAAATAGAATCGCGGAACAAGGCTCCGTTTTTTCACGGCACAAAACCTACCGCATGTCCATTTCCTGGAGCAGACTGTTCCCCAGGGGAATTGAGGAAGAGCCCAATCAGGCCGGCGTCGAGCATTACCGCGATGTCTTTAAGGAACTGAAGAAGTATAACATCGAACCGCTGGTAACCATCTGGCATTTCGATACACCGCTGTATCTGGAAGAAGAATACGGCGGCTGGAACAACCGCAAACTGATTGATTTCTATGTCCGCTTTGCGGAAACCTGCTTCAAAGAATACAAGGGCCTGGTCAGATACTGGCTGACTTTCAATGAGATCAACAACTCCATGCCTCAGCCGACCCGCGATGGCTCAACCCCTGAATGGCGCTATCAGGAAGGCATCCAGCAGCTTCATTACCAGTTTGTCGCAAGCGCGAAGGCTGTCCAGATCGGCCATGCCGTCGATCCGGAAAACATGATCGGCTGTATGATCTGCGGCATCTGCTATTATCCGGCGACATGCGATCCTGAAGACATCATGTGGAACCGTCACATGTGGGAGACAAAGATCTTCTATTGTTCCGATGTTCAGTGCCGCGGTAAATATCCGACCTACGCCAAGAGAATCTGGGACACTTATCATGTCAAAGATCTCGACATCACCGATGAGGATCTGGAAGAGCTGAAGAAGGGCACTGTCGACATGTATACATTCAGCTATTACATGTCGCAGAATGTCACAACCCATACCGGCGTCGAGGTTGTCGGCGGCAATATGTCCACCGGCACAAAGAACCCGTACCTGCAGTACAGCGACTGGGGCTGGTCCACCGATCCTTCCGGACTGCAGTATTATCTGGAAATGATCTATGACCGCTATGAGAAACCGGTCATGGTCGTCGAAAATGGACTTGGCGCCTACGACAAGGTTGAAGAAGACGGCTCCATCCATGATCCGTTCAGAATTGACTATTACCGTGAGCACATCAAAGCGATGGACAGAGCCATCGAAAACGGCGTCGACCTGATCGGCTATACCACCTGGGGCTGCATCGACGTTGTCTCCGCCGGCACCGGTGAAATCCGCAAGAGATACGGCTTCATCTATGTCGATGTCGATGACGAGGGAAACGGCACTCTCGACAGATTCAGAACGGATTCCTTCTACTGGTATCAGAAGCTCATCGAAGCCAACGGCAATACCGAAAATCTCTGATCATACAAGCAGTTATGCGTGTGCATAACTGCTTGTTATTCCCTGCCCTGATGCAGGATCATATCTTCCGGACCGCGGTATTGCTTTACTTCATGTGTCCGACCGGTTTCGCCACTCCGACACAGCTCAAGCCGCTTTGCAAAGATCAGAGCGATGAAGCGTTCATGTCCTCATTCATCTCGCTTTATATGATTGTTACACTGACGCTATATGTCATACTGGTATTGGCAGGTTAACCTATGGAATATAAAAATTTAAACAATGGAATCCAGATGCCGGCCGTGGGTTTCGGCACATGGGATCTGCGCGCACAGGAATGCGTGAAATGTGTTGATCAGGCCATCCGCACCGGATACCGGCTGATCGATACCGCCATCATGTATGGCAATGAATCGGAAGTCGGCGAAGGAATCCGCCGCAGCGGCATTGACCGTACAGAACTGTTTGTCACAACCAAGATCAACAGCCCTTATGCCTCTTATGAAAAGACACTGGCTGCCGTGGATCAGTCTTTGAAGCGGATGAATCTGGATTATATCGATCTGATTCTTGTGCACGAACCTTATCCGCAATACATCCAGATGTACCGGGTACTTGAAGAAGTTTACAGACAGAAAAAAGTCAGAGCGATCGGTGTATCAAATCTGAACCGCAGTCTGTATGAGAAACTGCTGGAAAACTGTGAGACCGTACCGGCCGTCAACCAGGTTGAATGCCATGTGTATTATCCGCAGCTCGGATACAAAACGTTTCTTGAACAGCACGGCACCGTGATGGAAAGCTGGGCTCCCTTCACCGAAGGCAGAAGAAACATATTTGATAACCCTGTATTGAAACAGATCGCACACGATCACGGAAAAACAACAGGCCAGACCGCTTTGAAATATCTGGTTCAGAACGGTATCATCGTCATTCCGAAAACCTCAAAAGAGACGAGGATGAAAGAAAATATCAGCCTGTTCGACTTTGAACTTAACCCGCAGGAAATGAACATGATTGCGCAGCTGGATGAAAAGCGTTCGCTCTTCGGCTGGTACTGAAACAGTAAAGGCTAAGAAAACTTTCATCGGAATATCTGCATTTGCACGCTTAATAACCATCAGGCCTGAAAAGGCCTTTTTTTGTTTCAGGTATTAATGGATACAGTCTCTTTACCGTTTCAGCACCATAGATCAGACACGCAGGGCAATCATTTTCAAATTGGAAGACGGAGAGAATTGTTTACTTTGGAAACCGGCGGAATATAATAGATATCGTTTTTGAAAAAGAAAAGAGTAAACGATATGAACAAAGATCTGACTGAAGGAAAAGCTGAGAAAGTACTGTGGCAGTTCTGCCTGCCGCTGTTTGGCAGCATCATTTTCCAGCAGCTTTACAATATCGCCGACAGTCTTGT
Organism: Erysipelotrichaceae bacterium NK3D112; assembly: GCA_000701725.1. Lineage (GTDB taxonomy): Bacteria > Bacillota_I > Bacilli_A > Erysipelotrichales > Erysipelotrichaceae > Bulleidia. Next base: position 4,217 of record JNJQ01000055.1, on the reverse strand, counting down.
GGCAGGCAAGTTTATCGGTGAAAACGCATTGGCAGCGGTTGGCAACAGTTATGAGATCACCCTGATCTTCATCGCCTTCGCCTTTGGCTGCAACATCGGCTGTTCCGTGATTGTGTCGACTTTCTTCGGTGCGAAGAAATACGAACGGATGAAGGAGGCCGTATCCACCGCGATGATTGCCAGCGGCGTGTTATGCGCACTGTTGATGGCAATCGGCATTCTGTCCTGCGAAACACTTCTGAAACTGATCAGAACCCCGCAGGAAATCATGGCTGACTCAAAGCTGTATCTTGATATCTATATGTGGGGACTTCCCTTCATGTTCTTCTACAACATCTCCAACGGCATCTTCTCAGCCATGGGAGATTCGAAAACACCGTTTTATTTCCTGGCCGCATCTTCTGTCAGTAACATCTTCATGGATATCTGGTTTGTGGCGGGACTGCACATGGGCGTTGCGGGCGTTGCCTGGGCAACATTCATCTGTCAGGGAATCAGCTGTGTACTTGCCCTCACTGTTGTGATGAAACGTCTCAAGGGAATTAAAACAACAGAACCGTATCCGCTGTTCTCCTGGAGCACATGCGGCAGTATCGCAAGAATCGCGGTGCCGAGCACCATTCAGCAAAGCTTCATCTCCGTCGGCAATATCATCCTGCAGAGTGTCATCAACGGTTTCGGTCCGGGCGTGATTGCCGGCTATTCCGCCGCCATCAAGCTGAACAATCTCGTCATCACATCCTTTACAACCCTGGGCAACGGGGTATCGAATTATGCGGCGCAGAACATCGGTGCGAAAAAACTGAAGCGGATTCCGGAAGGCTTCCGTGCCGGTCTGAAGCTGGTATGGATCTTATCCGCAATTCTCACTTCTCTGTATCTGATCTGCGGTAAACAGCTGCTGATGCTGTTTATGAATGAGACATCCGGTGAAGCGATGAAAACCGGTCTGATGTTCCTGCGCATCGTATCGCCCTTCTATGCGGTTGTTTCCGCAAAGCTCGTAGCGGACGGAATTCTGCGCGGAGCCGGAAAGATGAATGAGTTCATGACTGCCACATTCACGGATCTGATCCTGCGTGTCACCCTTGCCATCTTCCTGTCAAAGACATCGCTTGGCTCCACGGGCATCTGGTGTTCCTGGCCCATCGGCTGGATCACCGCCACCTTCCTGTCCGTCCTCTTTTATCGCAGAGGACCATGGTTTCAGAAAACAGAACTTCCGCAATAATTCATGATGTATGCCGGCTGCCATGCCGGCTTTCTTTTTGTGGAAATATAAAAGCCCTCCGCTGTCCGGAAGGCTCTCTGGTCTGATCATTGTATTTTGAATTGAGATCATCATCCGCTTACGCGAAGGTGATCACTGTTCCCGCTTCTCCCTTCAGGGCTTCCACAGCCTTGTCAAGGGAGGTGATGATCGCTCTCTTGTCGGGATATCTGCGCACAAAACGCATGGCCGCCTGCACCTTGGGCAGCATACTTCCGGGTGCGAAGTGTCCTTCCTCAATATAACGGGACGCGTCTTCGAGGGAGAGATGGTCCAGATCGATCTGATCCGGTGTGTTGAAATTGAGAGCGACCTTCTCCACTTCGGTCAGAATCATCAAAATATCGGCATCAACGCCTTCCGCCAGAAGCTCGGCGCCTGCGTCTTTATCAATGACGGCTGCCACTCCCTGCAGTTCACCGTTGTTTTTCTGAATGACCGGAATGCCGCCACCTCCGACGGAAATGGTAATGGTTGTCGGCCACAAGGCGCGGATCGCATCAATCTCAACGATTCTGCGCGGTTTTGGTGAAGGCACCACTCTTCTGTATCCCCTGCCGGAATCCTCCTTCATGACATAGCCTTTTTCCTCAGCCAGCTTTTCCGCTTCTTCCTTTGTGTAGAATTTGCCGATCGGCTTGGTCGGTTCATTGAAGGCGGGATCCTTCTTTTCAACCACTGTCTGTGTCACAAGTGAAACCACCGGAATATTGCGGTTTCTTTTATTGAGGGCATATTTCAGGCCTTCCTGAATATGATAGCCGATATAGCCCTGTGACATCGCTCCGCACACATCGAAAGGCATCGGAGGAGTGACATCCTTTGAAGTTTCATAGGATAAAAGAATTCTACCGACCTGGGGACCGTTTCCATGCACAATTCCGATTTCATATCCCATGCATGAGATATCCGCAAGATACTCACATGTCTTTTTGACGACCTTAAGCTGCGATTCGGCTGTCGCATCGCTTTTACATGACTGAAGCGCATTGCCGCCCAGCGCTATTACAATTTTCTCTGCCATAAACTGACTCCTGATACTAATAGCATATCACAACTGTCCGCAATGGATATCCGGCTGTCGGCAAAGTGTTTCTTATTTTCCGCAAGACTGATGAATGCAACATTGAGCGGGCAGTCACAAATGATTTGTCTGAAAAAAATGAGATTCCATTTCTATGCACAAGAAGAACGGGATCTCATTTTTGTTGGCGTTAGATTTTACAATTCTATAAAGATTGAAAAATAGCAGGCCCGTACCACAGCACCGCTTTGAACATAACTAATCCGTGCAGGTATTTAACTGTTTAACGATGCGCATTTCATTTTTTACCAATTATATTTTTCGAATAATTCATCATTAAGAAGTTCTCTGATAAAAATGGTAATAGTAAGAACCGTATCGTTTGAAGGATCATCTTCAAGCCAATATCCATCAGGAGACTGCCAATCTTCTTCCCAATCGTCATACTTGATGTTTGCGTCCGCCTTAACTGCATCGGACATTTTCATTCCGATTCCAATCCCGTTAGGAAGTGTTCCGGAAAAAACACCATCAACATAAATCTTAAACATCTTATTCTTAGCAAAGAACATATTCATACCTGAAGCTGTGCGAATAATGGTCCATGGTACTGGATTAGTAAGATCTTCATTTAGCCACAATTCTTCCACGAACGAATCTCCGTCCTCCTGAAGCATTGAGACAGTATCTTCAACTGTTTGATATAATCTGTATTTTCCAATACCCTCAAAAGGAATTAATACCTTACTCATTTCTTCCTCCTCCGAAAAAACAGCTTTGCATTTTCATTACCGTCGGTTTTATACTCGGATTTAGTTCCATTTATCACCTTGAATCGACCGCCATCATTGGTGCTGATTTTTACATATGGAACATTTCCATGTCTGGGAGTACCAGGAGATACCAGTATTTGTGTAATATTCCGATGTTTATCAGAATTCCCCACAACAACAGCCTTGGCTTTTGATGTTGCATGTTTCGAAGGCCTAATCATCGTCTTGTATCCTTGCTCATTCAAAGCACCTGCTATTTCAGATGGCGACTTTTCGTAAAAGAAGTCTCTGTTTTTAGAAATACTTCTTTCAGAAACATGTCCTGTTGAACTAAACAATCCATTATTTGAGGATGCAAAGAACTGGATATCCAGCTTAAACCTCAAATCACCGTTGGTCCCATGGAAAAACCCGCTACTTGCTTTCATGCCCATCGCGATATTCCTCCAGAGCCTTAGACGTATCAGAATCAAACGATACATATTCTTGATGATATTTATTAAGAATATGCTGAATTGAATCTGTAACTTTGCCATAAATCACAATGCTTTCAGGCTTAATATGGCGAATCATTTCTTCCAGTCCAGATTCAAACAGTTTTCTGTCTGCCAGTCCTTTGGAACAACCATGGCTTCCTACAGAGACAATTGATCCTGATTCGATACCTTCAAAACAGAATTCATAACTTGTTTCATCTGTCCAGCGGACATTGATGATAACTTTGTAACCCAGCTCCTGGAGAGCATGAGCCACAACTCTGCTCCGATACACATTCCAGATCTGCCATTCAACCGGCATATCCATATAGGGTGAGAAATCCGGTACGATTATGCAATCGAACCCTTCCAGTTTGCTGAGGTTGAATCCTCTGGCAAACTCTGTACCGCGAATCAGTGCGTTCCATACCCCGTGTTCTCCGTCAAAAATATAGTCATAAACATAGAAGTGCAAGGCAGTCTTCGGCTGCAATTCCAGTTTTTTCTTGCCTACCTTTTGGTAAGAGAACAGTGATGTTGGTAATTCATCGATATTCGATCTGACCACCGGCATATCGTACTTTCCTTTGGAAAACTGTGCGTTTTCCACCAGAAAAGCTCCAAAGACATCTTTAATGTCAGACGGTTTCTTAAGAACAGACTTTTTCAATTTC
>JNJQ01000054.1 GCA_000701725.1 Erysipelotrichaceae bacterium NK3D112 | reverse complement strand
TCTGTTAAATCCGTCACTTCATCTTTATTGTGATTGAAATAGATCTGTGCATACTTGCCATAGTTGTTCAGTACTCTCGCAAGCTTCTTTGTCTTCTCCTGTCCGGCTGTTTCCGCTCTTGCGAAATAATCAGCTGCGGAGAATGGATAGCCTTCCGTATAGTCTGTTTCATCTTTGGTCAGCTTGATCTTATTTCCTTCTGCATCTTCCACTGTGAGAGTTACTTTGTCTCTCATCTCTTTGGCAGCTACAGGATATACGAACATTCTTAACTTCTGTCCTGCTACTGTACTTGCCTTGCCCTCGGATGCAGGGACTCTGATATCTTCCTTCTCATCCATCTTCATTACTACAGTCAGATCATTGAGATCTTCCTCTGCAATATTCAGGTAGAAGTTGATTCCGATCTTGCCATCAAGACCAAGCGAGGAACCGTAGATTTCGGCATAATAACTCTCAGCTGTAGCAGGAATCTCAACATCCTTTATCTGAGTTTCAAATTGATTTTTTGAGAATAATGCTGTGTATCTTCCGATTCCTTTTTCTGCTGAGGTTGCTTCTTTGATCACTTCATAAGAAGTGCTCACTGTTTCTGCAACGATGTCACCGCATTCTGTGCATGTGGCCTCTGCTGTGACAGTACTGAAATCCTCTGACCACGTGTAGACAGGTTTTCCAAATGTATGAATATGATCCGGATCTGATGCATTAACGATGCATGTTGAACTGACTCCATTAATCGTTTTGGCCTTTATCATGGCAGTTCCTGATCCAACAGCTGTTACCAGTCCATTCTGATTGATTCTTGCGATTTTGTTATTATTTGATATCCAGACAATATTCTGTTCAGCATTTGCAGGCGATATTGACGCTTCCAACTTTATGGTTTCTCCAATATTCAGATCCACTTCTGAATAATTCATCGAGATTTCTTCAGGTAGTATAAGATTATCACTGAATTTTAGCGAATCATTAATCCAATCAATAACAGTATCCCCAAATTCGATCGTATTCCATTGCTCTTCGGTTCCTAAATACAATGTGTTTTTTAATGCATAACAATAAACGAAAGCCATATCACCTATTTTGGTAATGGATGAAGGCAATACGATTGTTTCCAGATTGATATCAGAACTAAAGGCGAAAAAATCAATTTCATTTACACCCTCGGGAATAACTACTTCTCGCAGTTCATCGCATTTTGCAATTCCGTTTCCGCCGATTCTTGTTACATCTTCTCCGATTGTGATATGCTCCAGATTTGGAAGATAAGCAAACGAACATTCACCAATTGATGTTACTCCAGATTCAACAATAACTTCTTTAATATCATTTTTGTATTGAAAATTCCACGGTGCAGTAGTTCCGTCTGATCCATAGAACCAATAATCAATCATATCGCCGGTTCCTGATATGAATAAAACACCATCAATAAAATCCCACTGCGGTTTGGATCGCTCCCGTTCGCCGTCAGTAAAAACTATTCTGGATCGAATCAAATTGTCATTTTCAATGCCAAAAGCAATATTATCCCACTGCATTTCAGTTCCGGAATACTGAACAAGATTTAAAGAATTGCTTTGCATAAATGCATTGTCTCCTATTTCGGTAATGCTTTGAGGCAAAGCTATACTGTCGAGTTCATAACAGCAGCTGAAAGCATCTTGTCCAATCGATTGAACACCATTCGGAATTTCAATCATTTTGATTTTCCAGTCATCTGAAAAACAGCCTTGGCTTATATAGTTTACATTGTTTGATATCTTGATACTTTCAGCCTCATATAATCCTGAGAATGCGTTTCTGCCCAATCCGGTAACTGAATCAGGAATTACAATTTCTTTGATTTTTCCGCACCCGTGAAATGCCCAATCACCGATATAATGTACCGTATCCGGAATCTGAATTCTTTCCAGCAAATAGCATTCCACACATGCGAATCCGTTAATTGATTCAACACCATCCGGTATTAACAGTGAGCCGGATTTACCCGTCGGACAATAAACGAGAGAATACATATCGTATGAATACAATACCCCATCATCAGATTTGTAGTATTCATTCTGATTATCCACTGTAATAGCTTGTAAATAATCACATCTTTTAAATGCTTGACTTTCAATATAATTAACACTTTTTGGAATAAATAATTCACCGGATAAACCACTGCCGCAAAATGCAAATCTGCGGATACTTGTTACACTATCAGGTATTGTTATGCCAGTCAGACTGGAGCAATCACAGAATGTTGAGGATTCAATTGTCGTTATGCCACCTGGTATCGTAATACTTGTAAGACTGGAACAAGCCATAAATGCCCAGCCGCCTATGCTTGTTACACCATCAGGTATATTAATACTTGTCAAGCTGGAACAACTGTTGAATGCACTTTCTCCGATGGATGTTACGCTATCTGGTAATGTGATGCTTGTTAAGCCAAAGCAATTTGCGAATGTGGAATCACTTATGCTTGTTACGCCATCAGGTATATTCACACTAAGCAAACCAGAGCAACTCATGAAAGCCCGTTCACCTATACTGTTCACACTATCCGGAATAATAATGTCAGTTAAGTTTGAGCAATTATAGAATGCTTCATATCCTATTTTCTTTACCGGGTATCCCTCAATCTCATTTGGAATAACCACAGATGTTGCGGACTCATCACATTTTGTGATAATGGCTTCCCCATTACTGATCTCATAAGTTAAATCACTATATGTCTCGTTCAAAACATTTGTTCCTTTTCCAACCTCCATCTCCGATTCAATCAAACCGCCAATGCTTAATGCAGCCTTTTTCATAATCGTATTATATGAGGGCTTATCATCGGACACTTCCGCCATAGCACGAAAAGACAGTACTGAAAATGTCATCAAAACGGAAAGAGCGGACATAATTATTTTTCTTTTCATATTGATCTCCTTGGGCTTCTATTCGGGACTCTCCATTATTATCTCACACCCATGTATACTGTTGTAATGGGATTTCTTAATGAACAGTTTTGAAGAATAAAAAGACAAGGTGTTAATGAGTTGTTCATGGTTTCACTTTTTCTTCTGATCCTGACCGGCTGAATCTTCTGCTCAGCAATCCTTTGTACAGAGAATTTAACCATTTCCTTTCCACAGAAGTCCCTTAATTCGATCTGCTTTTCTTCCGCAGAAAAGAAACACCGTCCCTACATCAAACGGAACCGTACTGAACTGATATTGATCAAGAACTACCTGACCGCGACGTCAGCTGCCAGAAATCCAGCTGCTTCTGCGTGGAAGACTGCGCATCGCGTATGTGATTTTATCCATTATGTCTGTACCTCCAAGTCTAAAAAATCCCGGGATTTTTCAGAGTCACTCTCTCATTTATCCTGGGATTTTACAGATACAAATTATATGTCGTTTACCGCATATTGAAGTTCCAGCCGGGTTATCCCCAGCCGGGGCGATTCATATCAGTGTCAGTTGTTGAAATACTCAATCGCCTGCTGATTGTAAAGATACAATGCACGGCATGTATTTCTGATCGCATCACCTGTTTTATCACTTGAAAGAGCTGAATAAGCATAGGATAACGGATAATAATTCACCATGATCACCTCATCATCTTTCTCAGCTGTAAAGCTGATTGATTTATGAAGATCCTGCGCGGCAATGTTATTCAGTGCGATGTAATAACGTCCGTTTCCTCCGGATAAAGCTTCTGCATCCTCACCATTGACTCGGAAGGTGAATTCTTTGATATTACGGCCCTGATCAAGCGTGAAATACACTCTTACAGAAGTGTCACTGTCTAATTCAAGCGATCCGCCGAGATAATTCAATCCTTCCACGCTTCCTGCGGTGAGTGCTCTGTATTTTTTCACTGTATCCGCCGTAACAGCGCTGACATCCTCCGTCTCAGTGAACTGATCCGTATTGTAATTGAAGTAAATCTGAGCATATTTGCCGTAAGTATTCATCGCATTTGTCAGCTTTTTCAGCTTTTCATTCGATGATGCCTGCGCTTTTTCAAAATAAGAAGCCACGGAGTAAATATACCCTGTTTCCGTTACATCTTTGCCTTCGGTATCAAATAATGTTCTGGGCAGACCATTGCTGTCAAAGACCCGAAGGACGATCGTATCACGCATTTCTTTTGCTGAGACAAACACACTGACCAGTCTCATCGGTTTTCCGCTGACAGTCCGCACCGGCGCATCCTTTGCATGGATCACAGTATCATTTCCGTTTACAGAAATTGAAATATCCGTGCTTTCCGCTTCATTCTCAGGAATGTCCAGGTAGTAATTCACGCCGATCCTGCCTTCAAGATTCAGACTGTTGCCATATACTGACACAGCTGAATCACGGTCAATCACTTTAATCTTCACCGTCTTCTCTTCATTGATTTTCACGACAGTTGTACCTGAATGTGCAGCCAGGAAACAGAAGCTTCCATCATGATAATAGAACGCGGTTGGTCCGCCTGCTGCTCCGGTGTTGTCTCTTGACTCAATGATGCAGTTATTATTGTTTTCAAGAATCACCGGAGAAAGAAGCATGCCTGCTGATGCACCATACCGGCTGATTTCTTGATAACCGCGCTCTGTTTCGAGTCCCTGTCCCAGAATGATATACCGCTCACCCGCATAACATGTATACTCGTCGGATGAGCCGATATATTCCGCTTTATTTCTGACATCATCCAGACGGTACATCACCTGCAAATACTCTCCGTCTTCCGGAATTCCGTCTTCCACGGTTACATCAAAAGCAACCGAAACATCCGGATTCTCTTTCAGTCTTGCGGTTACTGTCGCAGTGCCGGCTTTTACCCCCTGGATAAAAGGCCTAGTCCCTGCGCTGAGATCTCCATAATAGCTGTCATTGACATTGCGGCTGATAATCTTAACCACTTTCGGATCAGATGATTCAAGTGTATATCCAAACGGATTGGCATAAGCCGGTAAAACCTGAAGTTCCACTTTTCTTGAATATCCGGTATGAACCGTGACCGGATCCTTCTCAAGCAGTTCAAGCTGATTGGCAGCTGCACGTTTTCCGACATGCACAATACATTGTGCCTTCAGTCCGTTACCGGTTTCAGCACTCACAACAACTGTCCCCGTCCTTAATGTAGATCCATAATGCGCTGTGCCCTCTTCAGCGATATGAAGAATACTATCATCAGAGCTCACCATTGATACATCGAACATCTGATCGTTTGGCTCAGAATAAAGAAGCTCATCATAATTCAGATAAGTATTTACCGGAAACCAATATTCATCCTGTACAAAATGAATGCTCTGCGCACTGTTGACATATATAAACCATATCGTTCTGACAATGCCTTCCGGATCGACCTGTTCAATCACAGCTGTACCCTGACTGACAGCTGTAATAATTCCGTTATCAACGGTTGCAACATTTTCATCTCTTGAAATCCATGTAAAGGATGGATCAAATTCCACTCCTCCCCAATTGCTCTCGCGAAGATCAAATACTTCACCCGGATACATGCATGGATGAAGCCGGTTAAAACCGCGTGATTGTGCTGTATCTGAAATACCGGAACCATCTTTGACAGTAATGACAACCGATGCACTGACACCGTTTGCGCTCTTTGCGGTCACTGTGGCTGTGCCGGGTTTTATGCCCATCACGCTTACTTCCCTACCATAGAAATTCATTGAAACAATTGAAGGATCACTTGAGATATATTCTTTTTCAGCATTTTCACTCTCAGCACTGTCTGATACCGCATACAATCTCAATGACTGCCCTGCATATATTTCATATTGATCCCGCGGGAAATGGAGTGATTCAGGCTGTCTTGCAACATAAACTTCAAAGCTGACCACATTTGACAAGTAACTCCATTCATCGATAACGGCATCAGGATTATTTCTGAACAGGCTGCTGAGTGCACCGCATACGATTGCTTTGCCATATGCTTTTGCGGTGATCTTTCCATTCTGATCAACGGAAACAGTATCACTGCCGGAGACCACTTCCCATGTGATCTTTTCATTGGATGTATTTCCCGAATAGGAACTCAGTCGATAAGGAAGACTGAGTGTTTCACCTAGATCCATGAAGATCTGACTCTGATCCGTTCTGATCGTATCCGCATATCCGTCCATGACGGTGACTTCTGCCTGTGCGGATACCCCATTGTCAGCCGTTGCCGTGATGATTGCCTTCCCCGGCTTATGAGCTTTGAATGTAGATGGTGAAGTATAAGAACCGTGTTCGTCATAACCGCCGAAAGACACAACCAGAGGATCACTGCTGGAATATTCCAGATGCGAGCTGAGAATAAACCGCGGTTCAAAAAGAACATTGGCACTTGCTGATTCACCTGGAATCATCTGATATTCATTCTTTTCAAAATACATTTTGGAAGGCTGTTCGTTGATTCTGACCTGCCAGCTGACAGATCTTCCGTTGCGGATTACTGCGCTGATCTGTGCCCTGCCCTGCAAATATTCCGCGGTGATCATACCGTTCTTATCGACACTCACAATTTCATCATTTGATGAGGTGAATAACGGAGTTTCCTGTGCTGTGGAAGGACTGAGCACATACTCCAGCTGCATGCTTTCCCCGGCATTCAGCCAGACCTCATTTTCACCGCTTCCCGGAGGACCTGATGAACCCGCAGCGGAGATACTTTCTGCGATTCCTTCGATCACTTCCACTTCAACAGATGCGCTGACACCATTGTCCGCGGTGATAGAAATCACCGCTTTGCCTGCCTGATGACTGCTTAGGTAAATATACTGGTCACCGGTATATTCCCTTTCAACTGAAACAATTTCGGGATGATCACTGACTACATGTTTGCGGCAGCGGGAAGCTGAATCCGGGCTGATACTGATGTATATTGATTCACTGGTTCCCGGCGCCATGATCAGTGATTTTTTTTCAATACTGAAAGATGTCGGTTCCTCTGAGACATGAACCCTATACTCCGCAGAATTACCGTTAAGAATTCGCGCAGTTATATATTCTGTGCCGGTTTTTTTAGCAGTAACTTTACCATTTTCATTCAGTTCAACAGCGTGACCATTTGGGCCGTATCCGGAGCTTGACCATTCCACCGGATCCTGCGCATCGGCAGGATCAAGAATATATTCGAGCTGTTTTGATTCACCCAGTTTCAGCCACACTTCATCCTCAACCGCAGTGATGGAATCCGCGAACAGCCCATCCACAACTTCCACTTCAATCTCCGTGCTGATCCCGTTGTCAGCTGTGACACTGATACGGGATGTTCCTGCCTCATTGGCATGAACAGAGAAACTGGATGCAGTCCACTCCCAATCGACACTTACTGTATCCGGATCAGAGGAAACCACATGCTTGCGGCAATTGCGAGCTTTATTCGGCTGTGTATCCAGATCGATCTGTCTTTCAGAGCCTTTGCTCATGATAATCTTCTGCTTTGAGGCAGTGATTGAATCCGGATCAGCTGCCACATAAATCTGATAATGTGCGTGACTGCCGTTATAGATATACGCGTCTACGTATGCATCAGCATATACATTGTCGGCATGAACAATACCGCCTTCTTCCAGCGTGATACACTGAATGTTGTGGTCATATGAAAGCTTCCACTCAACTACATCTTCCGCATCTTCCGGCTCAAGAATATATTCAAGCTGCTTTTCTTCACCCGGTTTCAGCCAGACCGTTTCTTCTTTCGGACGGATTGAATCAGCAAACTTTCCCTCAAGCACCTCCACCGTTGCGGATGTACTTACTCCATTGTCCGCAGTTACTGTGATGGTGGCGGTGCCGGCAGCTTTTGCATGGACTTCAAAAGACTGCCAGCCATTCCATTCTTCCGATGTGATCTCAACGATATCAGGATTGCTGGAAGTAATATGTTTCCGGCAGTAAGATGCACTCCACTCATTGACATTCAGATAACATGTTCTGTATGTATCAACTCCCATTTTGATCTGCTGATCTTCGAACGAAATGGAACTCGGCTCATTTGCAACAAAGATAACGTATTGATGAAGATAACTTCCATCCAGCTTTCCGTACCAGTACGCAATACCGGTATCATATGAGGCATGGACAGTTCCATCCGGATCAATTGTGGCGATATCATTTCCCCAATTAACCTCCCACTCAACTGTGCCGACGGATCCTTCCGGATAAAGCGTGTACTCAATCTGCTTTGATTCGCCCGGTTTCAGCCAGACATAATATGATTCCGAGCTGAAGCTTTCCGCCTTTGCAGTCACATTGACTGAGCATGCGTCAAAATAGCCGCCGTCTTCACTCATCGCAATAACCGTCGCATTTCCTGCTCCGGCAGCTGTGACAAAACCATTCTGATCAACAGACACAACAGAAGTATTCGAAGATCTCCATGTCACATTCTGATTATCGGCATCAGATGGTGAGATCACAGCGCTCAGCTGCGCAGTTTCACCACTGAGAAGTTCAAGTGAAGAAGGTGAAACAGTGATTCCGGAAACAGGAATCGACTCTGTCTGATTTCCGGTATTCTCCATTTCCGCTTCTTCCGCATGAATTGTTGTCATGTGCTGAAAAAGAAGCGATGCACAAAGAATCCCCATAAACAGTTTTCTCATATACAACTCCTTATGATGTTTATTCAACTATTATATATATTTTCGCATATTCTCCATTTCAGTATATATGCATTTTGCTCATGCTAATCCTCTATTTATAACATTCTTGGAGCATTCTCCACCATTATTCTTACAGTCTGAAAAAGGAAGTGAAAGATCACTCCCTTTTTCACAATTCAGTTTTTAACAACAGTCAATTTTCGAAGTATTCAATCGCCTGCTGATTGTACAGATACATCGCTCTGCACATGTTCTGCAACGGGATCTTGTCTTCCGCTGTCAGTTCAAGTGCTCTGTATGCATACGACAATGCGCAATACTGAATTCCGAATGTATTCTCTCCGTCTGTTACTTCAACCGTATTCTTAACTCCTAGATCTTTCGCTGCGATATCTGTCTTCTCAATGTAATACTGGCTTCCCGATTTAACCGGTGTTACCTTCTTCCCATCCATCTTGAATGTGTAATCGCTGATCTTATGTGACGTATCAATCTTGAAGTACAGTCTGTATCCGATTGCATCATCCAGCATTGTGGTTCCGCCTACATATGTAAGTCCTGCAACCTTGTTCTCTGTCTGTACTGCCTGATATGGTGCAAGTGTTTCTTTTGTTACATGGCTTACATCTGTTAAATCCGATACTTCATCTTTATTGTGATTGAAATAGATCTGCGCATACTTGCCATAGTTGTTCAGTACTCTCGCAAGCTTCTTTGTCTTTTCCTGTCCGGCTGTTTCCGCTCTTGCGAAATAATCAGCTGCGGAGAACGGATAGCCTTCCGTATAGTCTGTTTCATCCTTGGTAAGCTTGATCTTATTTCCTTCTGCATCTTCCACTGTGAGAGTTACTTTGTCTCTCATCTCTTTGGCTGCTACAGGATATACGAACATTCTTAGCTTCTGTCCTGCTACTGTGCTTGCCTTGCCTTCGGATGCAGGGACTCTGATATCTTCCTTCTCATCCATCTTCATTACCACAGTCAGATCATTGAGATCTTCCTGTGCAATATTCAGATAGAAGTTGATTCCGATCTTACCTTCAAGGGAAAGTGAGGAACCGTAAATATTCACCCTCTTTTCCACATTCACAAGGCATGCGGCAACCAGATCAGGATTATCTGCCGGCTCAACAGCGATAACCGCTGTGCCGGGTTTCAAAGCTGTAACAAGCCCGTTTTCATCAACAGCAGCCACTTCCTCATTTGTTGAGGACCACATAACTGATTGGCCATTCGTATCCGGAGTGATTAATGCGGTTAATTGTAATGTTTCACCTGGCCGCAACGAAGCTGTTTCCTGACTGACCTTTATCTCATCTTTCACGTAATACGGGCGGTAACTTTCCTCAAATACAGGAATTAATACGGTATCTTCCGTGATTGAGAACTGAAGAGTATCCAGTACACTGAACAGTTTATCATCCGCATCATGCCAGCTGACAAAGCGGTAACCGCTGTCAGGGATCGCGGTCAGTTTTGTAATATCGCCCTTGGTATAAGATGTTTCACCGATGACTCTGCCGCCTTCGAATTCAACCAGGGTGACTGTTACGATATCCGCATTTTCATCATTGATCTGCTGATCCGGAATAATGAATGCCCCTTCCGATTCAATCTGTATATCTTCGGGTGACTGGATCAGATCAGCGGGAACCTGGTTGACAAAAGTCAGACCGTTGCTTAACGGCAAACCATAGAAATTATAACGGTCAATGACATTTCCATCGGACAGTTCCTCGACAGAATAATTCATCGTGCCTTCGTCATAAGCTTCGATTTCAACGACCACTTCGAGATCAGCGGGAACATAGAAACGCTTGATGTCTCCGATTCTTTCCCCATAGATTCCTTCTGAGAAATACTCGCCGTCCTCATTAATATAGGCAAGCACATTTCCCTGACTGTCTTTGAGTGTCATGTTGACAGGGCATGCACCGGTAAACAGTTTAAAGAAACCGTCATACCATTTTTTATCTCTTGGCTTTTCTTCAGTAATGTAATCGTTCAGGGTTTCCTTGAATTTGTCATAAGCAGTTTCAAGAAGGTCCACTGCGGTGTTGACTTTCGCGTCGCTGTCTGTCTTTGCAATTTCGAAGTCTACCGGGTTATCTGTCATCTTTTTGAGCAGGGCATTAGGCTTGGTGAGAACATCCGTCAGCTCTGTACCCGCACCAATATCAGAAATATCCTTGCAATAATCCTTTATGGTAACAATTGTATTCAGTCCGTCTATGATCCAGCCATATCCGCCTTTTCTAAGATCACTTTCAATCTTCTTGAATGCATCCTTCACCTTGGATTTATTAAGTTCCGAAACATAAGTCACCTGTTCAAAACTCTTTACTGCCTGGAAAATTCCCTGAATTGCCACATCCTTTACGATCTCGACAAGTTTTTTCAGATATTTGTTCATGGCTGCCATCGTCTGTTCCGGTGACGTTACCACTAAGCCCTGTGCAACCTGTTTCCAATCTTTCTTTACATATATATCACCAAACTGGGCCGAATAATCCGATGTGAAGCCATATGTTCGCATATCGATTTCGATATCATAATCCTTATATGATGTCTTGAAATTCTTTTCGCCGATACCCTTTCTTATGTCATTGATCATATCGATACTGATTTGTACCTCCGAATCATCCAGATCGATCAGCCCAAGCTCAGTACCTTCTGAAATATAATTCAACAGATAATTCACAAAGCCGACATATCCGGCGATTTCTGAATCATAATCATCTGCGGCAAAATTACTCAGAAAACCTGTACTCGATGAATCTTTTTTCATCTGCTCTGCCAATTCAACGACTTTATCATCACTGCCCGCTTTGGTCGCTTCACTCTGCATCTTTTTCTTGATGGCTGAGTAAAGACTTTCCAGTTTGTTCATCACAGCCGATGCATCTGACTGAAGAAGTCTTGACCACTTCGGATCAGGACCTGTGCTGCCCGAACTGCCTGAACTGCCGCTGTTCACAGTGCATAAGACTGAATCTCCGAGTGGGCTGGTTACCCGGAACTTACTGATCTGTAGATCAGCTGTATCCGGTACCGCCATATAGGCTGCAAGTGCACCTGTCTCTGAGAGGCTGCTGATCCGGTCGTAACGGATCTGTGTATTGCCTTCTGTACGGGTCACCTTGCAGTGCTTTGCAAAAATTTCCATGGATTCTTTATCCATACCGCTTTCGACAATACTGAACAGATTCACAGTAGATGCTTCCTTGACATCCTTACCTGTATCCAAAGCCTTCAATGTGAAATTATCACCGACAATCAAAGGCACAGAGATTGTCTGCGTCTGTCCGTTAGATAATACGATTCTTGTAGTAACTGTGTATTTTCCTTTGCCTACCGGAAGATATTCCGCTGTAAATGTGACTGCCGTTGTTCCCGCAACATAATGAGGATCCGTTGTTTCAGGAATCAGCCGTGCATAGTCCACACCGTTTTTTGAGATTGTCATATTACATTCAGTGACCCGAATATCAGAATATACCACACCACTTAATGTGACATTATTCCATGTTTTCGCAAAGAATGCGTCCTGATGATATTTCGCTTCATATCCGAAAACATTATGTGGCCACCACCCAATCCATGCGATGGACTCTGCCCCATAATTCTGCTTCACATCATCTGTCCATGTCACATTTCTTTTTGGATAGAAAGCAGTCAGTACAGATTTCTCAAATGCATTTGATGAGATCTGCGGAGCATCCCCATAGAAATATAAAGAACAATTATTGCAGCTGGCGAACGCATACATTCCGATTGTCTGCACTGTTTCAGGTATCACAACTGTCTCTGCAGCAACTCCTCCGCACAGATATCTCGGTATCGCCGTCATCCCTTCTTCTATGATGATCTCCTTCAGCTGTGCCGCTCCTTCAAACGGACCGC
>JNJQ01000053.1 GCA_000701725.1 Erysipelotrichaceae bacterium NK3D112 | reverse complement strand
ATAAGGGCGGTGGTCCACTTCGCCAATGTTAGTGCTTACCGTGAGGTGGTCCGCAGGACCGGAGTCCTGACGGTGCCGTCGCGGCGAGCGATCACCCAAAGGGTGACATCACAGGGTTTTAAATGACACGAACACTTCCTCATACCCATAAAGGATGTTTAATCCGTATCCGTAGAGCGTTGGACTAGTGGAGTATCCAACGGTACCTATATATTCCTGTATAACGTAGTGCCCGGAGCACTTAGGCTTATCAATCAGGCCTGACAGCAGAAATGAATGTAATTCTTTCCTGCTTACAAGTCTCGCCTATAGTTCGCTAGAACTTAGGCGGGGTGATTGACATGATCACCCAGCATGTTGAGTATTCTCAGCTGGATATTCGCTGCGATGTCAAACAGATCATAGTAGAGTTCCGGATCGATTTTGAATTCTTCCGGAAGATCGAGATCCTGGGGATTGAACTGATAGGCTCTTGCCTTGATTTCGTCTTCTAGATTTTGCATTTCTTTGTTTCTCCTGTGTCTTTGAACTGTTACTCATAACTGAATGTCTGAATTATCTTCGGTGTCCGGCTCCACGACGGATACCGATATGGTG
The DNA here is from genome assembly GCA_000701725.1 of Erysipelotrichaceae bacterium NK3D112. Lineage (GTDB taxonomy): Bacteria > Bacillota_I > Bacilli_A > Erysipelotrichales > Erysipelotrichaceae > Bulleidia. The sequence continues at coordinate 12,250 of JNJQ01000053.1, read as the reverse complement.
AGCACACCACATTGTTCGGTAATGCATAGATGCGGATGAGTCTGCCTGGGCGGATCTTCAATCTGATGTCCTTTCCATTCTTTGGGATCATCCATGATCGATGTTGTGCCATTCAGCCGGTTCTCATTGATTCCCTGATTGTCTGAGTCGAATAAATCTGTTTTTAGTATTTGCATGATCTGCCTCCTGTAATTCTTTGAAATCATGATGGTTTGTAAATGAGATGAAGAAAGCAGGGATGCGGAAGCGGGGAAGCGGAAAGGAGTTTTGTCATGACAGTGGGATCTTCGTATGTTTTTGGGAAAAACGTCGTGAGAAGATGATTCGCATGAGCGCAAAACGCTTCCGCATCGGCTGCGTGAGCCGGTGAGGAGGTGACCGCTTTTGATTGGCTGTTACACTTTTGTTCAATGCTTTGATTCATTGAACAGATTGCACGTCTGGATTGATTGGGATGGTCAGCTCTCTCATCCGTGCTCGATAATGTTATTCACCGGCAGAAAAACATACCCACGCGGAAATTTAAAAAAATCGAAAAATATTTTTTGTATTTCCGTTTCCTATGCATACGCAAAGGGAATGGTTCGTTTCTTCTGCTAATATATAGGCATCAGGAGGCAATGTTATGCTGTGTCATCCGCATGCTCAGAAAACAGGCAAAGGCAAGAAAGCCGCAATCCTAGGATCATGTTTCAAAAAGCAGGAAGAGTGAACCGCATGTGCGGAATCGCATTCTTCCTGCTTTTCTTTGCGCCTTTACTCTGATCACACGGCCGCATGTGATCTGCACTCTGTCATTCTATCAGAGCTCAATGATTTCTTATCTTTAATTCACATTCACTGACGAGCATACTGCATTCAAAGCGATATACGCCGCTCAGCGGCAAACTGTCTTTTCTGATTTCATATAGTCTGTTCAGATAACGCTGCTGTCCATTGATATTCTTTGATAAAACATCCTTTACATACTGAGTCTCATCTTCAATGATCTCTTTCATATCCGCATTGGAATGATCCTGTACAGAATACAGAAGCCTGAGCAGCTCATCCGCATGTTTTTCTGCCAGTAACGGATCCATCATCTGGAAGTCATAATCCATCAGATCATCGATCATACGGTTCAGCTGTGAATAATCAGTGCTGATATTTGCGCTTTCAAGAAAGGATGTGATCTGAGCAGTTTTCGCATTGTATATCCGCTCTGCATACTCCGTCAGCTTTTCTTCAAGATGAAGTTCACGCTGCAATCCGATCAACTTGAAGAATCTGAGATTTCTCTTCCCTTCTTTCAGATCTGAATGGCTGGTATACCGTTCAACCGCTTTGAAGATTCGGCACATGCTCTGATACAGCCTGTCCCTTTTCTCATAGAGTCCAAGCGTATCATAAAGTCTGAGCAGTGCAATACCGGCTTCGGTATACAATCCTTCCGGTTTCAGATCAGGTGTCCGGCTCATCATGAGCTCATACATCTGACGGTTATATGTTTCAAAGAAAATGAGCGGATCATATTCATATACCAGTTTTTCCGCGGTGCGCACAATTGCATCTGTATTGCCAAGTTTTTCATATTCCTTCATTGCCTGCAGCAGCAATAACACTGCCAGACTGCAATCTCTTGACGGGTTACCGTGTTTTTCGAAAAAGATATCCGCCCATTCAACCAGTCTGTCCGCGCACGCATCGCCGAAAAGCATCTTCAGCATGAAAGCAAAATTCTCCGTACTGTCCAGCACTCCGAATAAACGGTACAGAGCAAACGGCTCCGCTTCTTTGCAAAGTCGTTGATAATAAGCATGGCAGAAGCGGCTCAGATCATCGTGCAGCTCTTCTGTCCCCGCATATCTGATCAGAAATGTGCAGATATCAGCTGTGACATACATCTGGTAAATTGGTCCGACCGCATTGAAGAACGTATCCGGATTGTCCAGTTTATCCGTTGCCTGACGGATTCTTGAGCGGATTGCTTCGGTGCTGTCCCATTCTTTTTTCCAGTTGTTTACAAGTTCAATGTGCTCATTTTGCATTGTGATCAATTGACTGCGTGTATTCTCACTCAGACATCCGGATGCCAGAAGACGTACATAATTACATCCGCTCCCTCTGATCGCAATTGTATATTCCGCAAGCGCATCGGTCTGGTTCATGCGTTCAAATACGTCAAGGACACGATCACTGAGCTTTGCGTCCTCAATGATCCACCAGAACCGTCTGCTGTCAGGAATCTCTTCCAGTCTGCCAAGAACATATTCATAAAGATCTTTGAACGATTTCATTTTACTGAGTACCGGTTTCAGTCCGGCCAGAAACTGCGGTGTCTGTTCAGCCAGGTAACAGAACAGACTGTCCGTGCCTGGTCTGCCGCTTTGTTCAAGCCTGATTCCTTCATGCAGTGCGGCAATCATATCCTCCGTCATCCCGTCCCGGATGACTTTGAGATAACCGCTGCCGGCATGTTCGTCAATGCTGAGTCTTTCGGCCAGGCTCACAAACAATTCAGCTGAATAAAGCGGATCGCCGTCCATTGATATATGGTACAGACTGATCATGTTTCTTCCGTAAAAACGGAGGGATTTCTCAGTAACATATCCCCTCATATAGATGAAATCGAAAGCTGCATCGGGCCCGTCCTTCCTGACATCCGTATTGAGATATGCGGACAATTGATCTCTTAATGACTGTTCAAAGAATGATGCTGTGTTTTTGAGCGCATCAGGGCAATGATCAGACACATATTGTCTGTATGCCTCATCCGCAAGTGCATATTGATTACCGTCCGGTCCGCGCCTTACATGAAACAGCGGCATGAGATCATTGAGAATACCGATGAATTTGTATGTCAGCTGCGGAAGGTTCAGATATTCCTGATATTCATCCAGCGTGATCATGGGGAAAAGCGTTACGGCACTCAGGATTTCATCCGCCTGATTACGGGCGGAAGTTCCGTACAGGGAGTACAGATAATCCAGATAGCTTCTGAAAAAGTCTGTTTCATTGTTCTGGTCAAGATCCGTTCTGTTTCTGATCAGAACATAAGGCTTCAGGTACAGGAATCTGAAATCAGCCTTCTCAATCAGAGCGGAAGGATCCGGGCTGCCGGGATATTCCTTTTTAAGGAAATCTTTCATCACCCGGATATTCATTTCATCATCGCGCCTGATCCGGATGACACTGTCTGCTTTCTGAGAAGCCTGTCTGATCATACGGACACCCGGAGATGATACCGTTTTTTCATTCTCGAATCTTGAAAGCAGAACAATATATACGCCGTCATCAAGCATTTCCTGTGCGGGAATGGCTGCGATGATCTTTTCCCCTTCGCCGCGCAGTTCATCCACTCCGTCAAGAATCAGTATGATTGTTTCATCTGTATACAATGAATGATAAGCATTCAGAAAATCAGCCAGTTTTCTGTCCGGATTGTCCAGGAAAATATCCAGTGGAATAATTTCCTCTCTGGTGCTGTATATATCATCTTCCGCATGGAAGGAATGTCTGAAACTGAAATTCAGGGAATTGCTGAAATCTCTGATTCCCCTGAGATTGATATTGGATAAATGATATGTTCTGCAGAAGCTTCTGCCGATCAGAGATCTGGAATTATGAAGACCGTCCGCTTTCGACGCAAAAGCGGTTTTTCCGGTACCTCTTTCCATCTGTATGAGAATGGTCCCTTTTTCCATTTCATCCATCTTTTCCGAAAGAAGATCAATCAGTGCCTGCGGTCTGACATATCCGGACGGTTTTGTCAGCATTTCATTGAGCAGGATCTCATCGCTTCTTACGGTCATCTTCTGCCCAATGTCCTTTCCTTCTGCTTTCAGCTGCTGAATCCTGTTAAGCAGTGCATCAAAGTAGCTGACACTTTCAAGTCTTTCCCTGTTTCCAAGGAAAGATCTGTACTGCACCTTCTTTTTGTTGATGTAGTAGGAATTGAAGTAAAAACAGAAATCATCCCGGCTGACAATGTATTCCGAGACATTGTATGTCTTCCCTTCAGCATGAAGAATCATTTGTTCCTTTGACTCCGGAACAAAACAGACTCCTCTGAGTTCGGTATTGCCGGACTGAACATAAATATGCTCATAGGATGAGGCAGCCTCAGAAGCAAAGTATTCTTTCAGAAGATTCAGGATATCCCTGACCTCCTCTTCATAAATCCGGTCATTTTCAAATCTGAGTGCGCCATGGCCGACGGTATCGTTGCGCCATTTCTTGATATTCTTTTCTTCCGGGCCGATCGGCTCATCATATAATGAACGGGTGCGGTTTAAGATCCTGAGCAGGGAAACAGGCAATTGAAAACCATATTTTCTGTTCCGCAGCAATCCGGCGATCATATCCCAGTCACCGATGGTCATTCCCTTTTTATTCAGGACCCCGTCCATGATCTCAAGATAGCCCTTTGATATTTCATTGTCATTTTCATCGATGATGATCATTCCCATGACACACGGAATCTTCATCAGCGTTTCGAAAACATCTCTGATCTGCAGCAATACACCGAACACATTTCCGTCTTTTGCCAGAGCTCTGAGATAATCATATTCAAAATTCACGGCGGAAGGCAGAACCTCTCTGTATTCAGACGGCCAGAGAGAATCATCATTTCCCAGATCGCGAAGCCATTGGTTCAATGCCATAAAAAGCCCTCTCTTTTCTTTTTTATTATATGCGATATGTGAACGGAACGCTCAGGTGACAGCAGTTGTGAAAACGTTCTCCGATTTTAACAAATCTTCTGCATTTCCCGCTTAAATACTGGTTTTTTTCTGATTTCAGGTGTTACGGGAATTGTAACACCTGCCCCTTGAAAACGGTGCTATGGTTATATCGTGGAAACCGGAAGACATCAACCAATTTCTTCCGACCAACACCTCCTTTCATGCGATGAATATGAAGCTGTCAGACAATTTCTCCTTGTTTCAGTCTTCCGGTTTCCGCTTACGTTATTGATCAATGCGTATGTGATTTCAGCTTTATCAGTCATTTTTGTTTTCATGTTAGAAAGCGGGGTTTGTTATGCATTTTAATGTTAAGGAAAACAATGGCCAGAGGCTTTATGAGATTCAGTTCGATGATGAGGAACAGTCAAAGGATTTCAGCATTGATGAGCAACTTTATGAAGAGCTCTTCAATATGTCTGCGAATATACAGCTGAACATTCTGAAACTGTTAAGTGAGCATGTGGTCCGTGTTCTCAAGGCAAAGCAGGAACAGTCACAATTGCCAAAGTCATAAGGAATGTATGCAAAAAGAGCAGGATAAGATGATCCACGTAGTGGATTGCTTGCCTTGCTCTTTACTGTCTGCTGCCAGGCACGTCTGATCATTCTTCTGAGTTTTCTTCCAGATAGATCTGTTCCGCGCATTTCTTTGCGGAAGCATAAAGGAAGTAGCTGAACGGTATATTGTTTTTACGGCAGAGTTTAATGACTTTGTAATATTCGGAATGACTGATTGCGTTGGTCTGCAGCCAGACATAATCAGCACTGCAAATGATATTTCCGTTAATCTTTTACGTCATTTTCGATATTTATTGCCTCATTTTATGGTAAAATGAGGCAATAAAGGAGCTTTTATGCATCATTTTGATTATTCATTTTTGAAAGATGAAGTACCCGGAAGGTTGGTTAATCTTTCCAATATCCTTTATGATATCCGTGCCAATGATTCCATACGTTTGCGCAATAATCTTAAAACATATGAAAAGCTGCAATCCGTCGCAATCATCGATTCCGTCCGCAGCAGCAACGCAATCGAGGGAATACAGACTTCCGAAAAGAACCTGAACGAGCTGATGAAAAACAACAGCAAACCTTCCAGTCACGGTGAATATGAAATTCTCGGCTATCGCCGGGCGATGGAAGAAATCTTTTCGTTCCCGTCTTTGGAATTGAGCGCAAAGTATATCCGGCATCTTCACAGTCTGATTCTGGGACCGGTTTCTGAAGACGGAGGTATGTACAAAGCCGAAAACAACTATATACAGGAAATCGACAGTGATGGTCATTATTCTGTCCGTTTCATTCCGGTGAGTGCAAACGAGACTGAAGAAGCCATGGAGCAAATGATTCAGGCATATTATTCTGCGAAACAGACAGCCGAGATCAGTTCTCTGCTTCTCGATGCGTGTTTTATTGTCGATTTTCTGTGCATTCATCCGTTCAGAGACGGCAACGGGAGAGTATCACGCCTGTTGACCAACCTGCTTCTGCTTCGGAACAACTTTACTGTCGGCAGGTATATATCTATTGAGAAAAAAATCGAACAGTTCAAATACAACTATTATGAGGCGTTGAGACAGTCATCGTCCGGATGGCATGAGAACCGGAATGATTACGCCCCTTTCATCATTTTCAGTCTTCAGATCCTGTATCAGGCGTATAAGGATCTTGACAGCCGGTTCCTGGAAAACCAAATTGGAAAGGTTCCCAAATCCAGAAGAGTTGAGAATTCGATCATGAATGCAGCACTGCCTGTTTCCAAAAGCGATCTGGCAGCTCTTCATCCTGATGTCAGTGTAACGACAATTGAGCGCGTTCTGGATAAACTGATGAAAAGCGGAGAGATCGAAATGATCGGAGCAAAACGAAACGCGAGATATCGGAAGAAGTGAACCGTCTCCTGGAATCCGGTGATTTCTGAAGCGCAAACAATCCTTTGAAGCGTGTGATCCCCCATCGATTTTTCATGATGAGAAGACTTGAGAGTTCAGCGCTCACCGGAAAACCGGCAGTCTGAACCTGCCGGTCCCTGATCAGCTTTTTAAATACTGTATTCTTATCCTGTTCATCTTTTTGATGATTCTTCTGAGTTTTCTTCCAGATAGATCTGTTCCGCGCATTTCCTTGCGGAAGCATACAGGAAGTAGCTGAAAGGAATACTGTTCTTCCGGCAGAGGTTAATGACTTTGTAATATTCGGAATGACTGATCGCATTGGTCTGCAGCCAGACATATTCAGCTGAGCGGATGAGGTCTTCGTTGATCCTGACATTGTTAAGATATCGTACATCCCCGCTTAAGAGTGTTTTCATCTGTTTGATGAATGTGTCATGGCCGCCGCATACCACGATCTTTTTACGGTTTTCATAAGGAAAGCGGATGGAGGAGTCTTCTTCTGTCTCTTCAATGTGCTGCAATGAGAATGCAAGCTCTCTCAGACGTGCCAGTTCATAATTGTCCGCACTTGCGGATTCAGTCTGTGCATTCAGTTTATCCTCTAGCTGTTTTGCTTTCTTCTGTTCCTTATGGGAAAGCTCCCGGAGCATCCGGTTTTCTTTGCGCAACAAGGAGATTTCCTTTTGATATGTATTGATCAGCTCTTCGGTATTTTCAGTCTGCTCCTGTTTCTCATCCGTTTCTTCTGTTTCTTCCGGATATGATTCATAGCGTGTATCGGCCGCATACATGAAATTCATGGCGGTCATTGCGATCTGCTGTGTATGTTCATCCACGCCATAGCCATCAAATATATCTTTCATGAAATTGAAGCGGCTCATGTTTCTGGGAGCCACGCAGGCGGTATATTGATACATCAGCTGGGCAGCGCTGTATAAAAATCCCGGATCTTCATCTTCATTTTCATATGTTTCTGAATATCTCATTTCATAAAGCGCGTCATAGAAGGATTTTTCATTCTTTTCTTCCTCCTCGCGGATCTGATCAAAGCAGTCATAATCATAAGGATATTTCCATGGAAGCACATCGTGAATCATCTCGGTCAGCGTGGTGCCGAAATGATACATCCAGATCAGATTATCCCCTCTGTCACATAAATATAAAAGTGCGAATGAAAGCTGATACGGATCATCGATCCGGAAGTCTTTCATCATCTCGTTCAGTTTCTTCGGAAAAACGGCATCCCGGACTTTTTGGGATGTGCTCATATATTCACGCAGACAGTCAAATACGGCTTCACGGTCATCCTTAAGATCTCTGATCAATGAACGGATCTCGACGATATCAGTAACTCTGTCAACGATACCCTTCATCTTCGGATTCAGTTCCAGGCTTTGGGGATCAAGATATCCTTTGTTATGGAGTGCCGTTTTCATCAATGACTCATACAGTATTTCATCTTCTGTGCTGTCCATCAGAGAATTGATTTCAGCGGCGATTCTGTCATAGTTTCTGAATTGCGTATTCAGCCTGCCGTTCAGTTTGTCCAAAGAATCAAAGGTGATCCTTGCCAGCTGCCAGTATTTCTCTCTGAATGCATTCACTGCTTCGTCAATGGTTTCTTCACCGATGAGTTCAAGCAGCTTTTCGAATGTATTGCGCGAGGGAACATCCTGGAACTGTTTGTTTCGCAATGTTGCCTCATCGATGAAGCATCGTTCAATATCCCCTTTCGGCTTATATACCTTGCAGTCATCATTGCGGTGAGTGATGACATAGATGACCTTGTTGATGATTTCATTGTCGAAGTTCATATCCGTCGCAAAAAAACTGTGCTGCATATCATACAGATCATCCTCACTCAATTGCGGAAGGATCTCTCTTTCACACAGTGCAAGCTTTCTGTTTTTACGGAGTGTGTCACAGATCCATAAAGCTGCAGCCTGGATCAGACTGGCCTCGTTATTGAGCGCATCATAGCCGGGTCTCAGGGCCGCATTCATCTCTGCCCACTCTTTTTCAAAGCTGACAACACCGGGATATCCATGATAAGCATCGCCGATCATTTCCCTGGCCAGAGCTATGTTTTTAAACGTTGCCTCCATGCGTTTTCTGATCCGCTTCTGATCCATATCAAATTCCGGAACCAGACGGCCGAAATAATCCAGACCGTTTTTTGCCTTGGATTCAAATGTCTTTCTGTAATAGCGCTTCAATGATTCAGAATCACTGAAATCATCATTCTCCATAAGATACTTCATAACTTTTGCGGGCATAAGAATCTCCTTTGTCTGCTGTTTTTACAAAGTCAATGTGAATAAGGATCAAGTCAGATTAATTATGAAATCCTGCATTCTTCACAAATGAGAGGAACCGTTCGCAGTTATTGATTTCAATTTCTGTACCGCCTCTGACTGCTTTGCGGCATACTTTTTCGGTATATTTGTAATCATCCATGAAATTGCCTTCCAGCTCAGCCACTCGGTATGGTGAAAACGGAATTGCGGCGGATTGCTGCCTGCCGGGAAAGTATTGTTTTACCAGCCGGTCAATGACATCATAATCAAAGATCACCGCCACCGGCACATGCACAGGCGCAAACGGAAGATGTCTGCGTTGATCATCGGAATAATCACATGGAAAGAAATGGACATCCAGTTCAAGACCTCCCAGCTGCTGATCAACACTGAAGCCGATCCCCTGCCTGCTGACCCATGGAGGCATCATTTCAAACAAATCCTCATCATATGGTTCAAGATAGAAATCAATGTCGTCTGTGAGTGTTTCAATATAGTCAAACAGCAGGGAATTGATCTGAATCAGTTCTCTTCTTCCTTTCGCACTGTATCCCAAATCTCTCATTCCCCAGTTCATATCATCACTGAGTATTTCGATCAGTTTTGCATTTTTGTATTTCTTTGTAAAAGAAGACGGAAGGATGGATTTCTGTTCTTTCATGGCTGATCACCCCGGTTAACTCTAATATCAGTATACTTCAATTCAGGCATTGCTACTTTGTTCTGATATTGAGGGCACATTGATTCACCGCTTTTTATCAGTTGAGAAATGACAAATCAGGCACGGTATATAACTGCATTCAGAAACAAAGGATCACCCCGGTAAGATGATCCTTCTGTTTAAAGCATTGTCATGATTTCATTCGTTTTGACAAAACGGACTTCTTAGTTAAGAGGAATGAACAGTTCTGAACAGTTTCAGAGTAAATGCGGTAAGAAGAGTCACCGCGAAAGCAACGCCTGCCGGATATGCGAATGAAGAAGACATTCTAAGTCCTTCTTCCGCCATCAGAATATAAGTCAGGGATACGGCTGACATAAATGCGGCAGGCACAACTGTCATAAATGCGCCGTATCTGTATTTTGAATGTTTCAGAAGATAAGCGGATGCCACCCAGAGGGAAATCATGGCAAGGGTCTGGTTGCTCCAGGAGAAGTATCTCCATAAGACATTGAAATCCAGCTGTGTCAGGAGTGCTCCGATACCAAGAAGAGGAATTGTAATGTACAGGCGGTTGCGCATATGTTTCTGATCCAGATGGAACATTTCAGCAAGAATCAGTCTTGCACTGCGGAATGCGGTATCACCGGATGTGATGGGACATACCACCACACCGATTACGGCAAGGATTCCACCGATCGGTCCGAGCATTGTATTGCTGATCTCATAGACTGTTCCTGACTGACCGAGTGTGGTGAGTGCATCATTGAGCAATGATGTTTTGCCATAGAATGCCATGCCTGCGGCTGCCCATACAAGAGCGATCACTGATTCAATGATCATTGCGCCATAGAATACTTTTCTTCCTTCTCTTTCAGAAGTGATACACTTGGCAATCATCGGTGACTGGGTGGCATGGAAGCCGGAAATAGCACCGCATGCGACAGTAACAAACATATACGGCCATACCGGAAGTCCTTCCGGATGAAGATCTGCCAGTGTGATTTCAGTGATATGATAGCCTGCGCCAAACAGAGAAGCGCCGCCGATACTGACTGCCATGATAATCAACACAACACCGAATACCGGGTAAAGTTTTCCAATGATTTTATCAATCGGAAGCAATGTAGCCAGGACATAGTAAATCAGTATTGCCACGATCCAGAATGTGTTTGAAAGAAAAGCAGGTGTCATTCTGGAAAGAAGTGCAGCGGGACTGGTCACAAATACAGTTCCGGTCAATAACAGCAGCAATACCGAAAAAGCACGCATGATATATAAAGCAGGTTTGCCAAGATAGATACCGGAAAGCTCTGCTATGGATGCGCCATTATGGCGTTCGGATATCATACCGCTCATATAGTCATGAACCGCACCGCCAAGGATTGCACCGAATACAATCCAGAGAAATACCACCGGACCAAAGCAGGCACCCATCAATGCGCCGAAGATAGGACCTGTACCTGCGATATTCAGTAACTGAATCAGAACAGCCTTCCATGTTTTGATCTGAACATAGTCAACACCGTCTTCCATGGTAACAGCCGGTGTCTTTCTGTCATCAGGTCCGAAGACCTTCTCCGTTAAACGGCCATATACAAGATAGCCGATCATCAATATCACGATTGCTGATATAAAAGAAATCATTAAAATACCTCAGTTTCTAAAAACGCACCCAGCCATTATACATCAACACCGGCAAAGCAAATCACCCTGTTATGTGTATCAGATACGGTTTGCCGCATTGGTCATGATGCTTTCTTATTGTGAGAAAACAGAGGTGTGCCGGTTTATAATTGTCAGCCAAACTGATTCTTTTCAGATTTGCATTTCAGAATAAAATGCCAAAAAAAAAAATTCCAAAAAAAATTGCGAGGTATTTCGCAGTCAGTGTGGAACATAAATAGTGACGGTGCTCATGAGCTCACATGTTCCTGCTGCTGAACATGACCTCCTTTCAACAAGCACTTTGATCACATTTTCCTTCTGCCATGAGCATCGTCAAATAGGTCCTTCCGTTATTTGTTTGGAGAAACAGCCTCTGTGTCCAGTCCCACGCAGAGGCTGTTTCCCGTTGCTGGCAATTCTGTATTCAAGTCCTTTTATCTGGATAATGACATTATATGCATTTTTTCAAGTTTCGCGCATGGCATTCTGACGACCAAAATCCGTCAAAAAATATAGTCTCCGGTTCATATATGAGCATCCTCAATATAGAAAAGAAAGAATTATATCCTGACGAAAAATACTTCTTTATTGTCCGTGATGTAATCACATCAATAATTTCGCGACTGATTGAATTGATCAACTGTCTTTCTGACTACATGATTACAGTTTTTCTACTTACAGATTATTAGTTCTTAATAATCCAAATGAAACTAATCGGGGATTTCCTTTTCCTTTTTCTGGATTTCATTTTTGAAATAATCGTAAGTACTTAACTCATCCAATAAATCGAAAGTAAGCTTTTTTATTATTTTAGGCATTACATCAGAATTAACAAGTTTAATCTTTTGCTGTGTAATTATTATAGGTGGTAATTTGCACTGCGTTGGTGAATAACCGCTTATTTACTCAATGCCGTTAAGTTAAGAAATCCCACCGGAAAAAAGGTGGTTTTTCTTATGGCGCCTTGAATGTAGTGTTATGTAAATATATAATTAATTTGTA
>JNJQ01000052.1 GCA_000701725.1 Erysipelotrichaceae bacterium NK3D112 | reverse complement strand
ACAGGATATACGAACATTCTTAACTTCTGTCCTGATACTGTGCTTGCTTTGCCTTCGGATGCAGGGACTCTGATATCTTCCTTCTCACCCATCTGCATTACCACAGTCAGATCATTGAGATCTTCTTCTGCGATATTCAGATAGAAGTTGATTCCGATCTTGCCATCAAGGCCAAGCGATGAACCGTAGATACTTATCTTTTTGTTAACAACAGTGATCAATGATTGTGCTGATATGCCTGTATCAGTAGTTGCTGTTATCATTGCACTCCCGGGACTGACTGCCCTCACCATTGCGCTGCCGTCTATTTCAGCAATACTGTTATCAGAAGATTCCCAAGTTATGGTAGGATCTGCATTTAGCGGTTCAATCACGTAATTCATTTGAATTGTTTCTCCAGGTACCAGAATAGCTGTACTTGGAAATACTTTCAGACTGGTGACAGCCGGCTTCACGACGGAAACCGTACATTCATGATATATTTCCGCATTGGCCGCACTTGCCGCACGGATAATGACAGTCCCTTCATTTAATCCTGTAACAACACCATTTTCATCTGCGAATGCAATAGCTTCATCTGAACTTGACCACACAATATCTTTATTAGATGCATTTTCAGGTGTTATCGATGCTGACAGCTTGATTGATGACCCTGTTTCAATTACTGCTGTCCGCATGTTAAGTGAAAGGGATACGGGGAAAATGTTAAACTCAGCATAATGTTTTGCCGCATTATGAAGCGGTGTGTTGTTTTCTTCTATCGCAATCATTTTCCACGATGCTTCTGTACCTTCGTAATATACATCTCTAAGATTTTCACATCCGGCAAACACGCCGTAACCAACAGACTGAACTGTAGAAGGAATACTGATTTCTTCGAGCGATCGACAGTTAATAAATGCTTTTTCATTTATCTGATTTACACCTGAAGGTATACAGATATTCATTAATGAACTGCAGTCTTCAAATACATAACTGCCTATGTTAATCAGAGTATCCGGCAGACTGATTGCTTTCAGGGATTCGCACATTACAAATACACCAGTACCGATGGTTTCATAGCTTCCTCCGGTTACTGTTTCCAGAAGCTTGCAGCTGCCAAATGCAGCTTCTTCAATTGTTTTCAAACTCTCAGGCAGACTGATTCTTTTTATGTTGTTGCAGTACCAGAATGCCTCTTTGCCAATTGATTCCAGAGTATCCGGCAGATTAATCTCTTCAACAATTTCAAAATAACTGAATGCATAATCCCCTATGCTTGTTACTCCGTTTTCCAATACGATCTTCTCAACAGTATTCCTGCAGCTTTGCCATGGGCAAAACATCCCCATGTCCCACATTTCACCATATCCGCTGATCGTCAGCACATTGTTTTCATCCACATTCCAAATCAGATGATCACCGCATGCATTATTTGATTTCAATGACACTGCAAAAGAGCCAATCTCAGTCTCATCAGTATAATATGTACGGAAATAATAAGTTTCGTTTTCCTTCACATTACAATCAAGTCTGAAATTTTTTCCCTCTCCCGAGTAATAATCCGCGGCAATCAGCTCATTGTCATCATTAAACATCTGCACATAAGTGTCACTGTCTCCATATGATTTGAAAGTATACTCGCCAGATGAATCCGGAACAAACCGGAATTCTGCACAACCACCTTCAGCTGTGATTACTGCAGCGTATGGATGGTCCGGCTTCAGGTCAACTGTCCCGCTGCTGATCTGTATTGTTTTCCGTTCCTTCAATACTGTCTTATCTGAGCACTGCAGAAGCGCAGTATATGTACCGCTGCCGGGAATATCTTCTTTTGGCCATTCAGTCATTTCATATTCAGAAGTGACTTTGCAGTCTATTAACTGTCCGCAATCAGTGCAATCAAATAAAGCATGTGCTATATGATAATCACCATCCCATTCCCATGCAGGCTTCTCCTTCGGCATATGAGTTATTACCATGCCTTCCGCAGACCAGGGAATTTCAGAATTGTAATGATTGATAAACACATTATTAGTGCAGGAACATAGATATTTATCAAATTTATTTCCGAAAAAAGCACTGCTTTCAATTGTCTTGATTTTTTCCGGTATCCATATATCACCGGTAAATCCGCAGTATATAAATGCGATGGACTCGATTTTGTCAAGATTGGCAGATAGTTTTAACTTTCCGCCAAATCCTTGTGATCCAGCCTCATGCGCAAAAGCACCTGACCCAATTTCTCTCAATGCATCAGGCAAAATCAGATCACCGGTAAAGGCTGTTTGTCTGAATGCTCGGGTTCCGATACGTTCCAGTGTGAGCGGTAAGATTAAAGATCCAGAGAGTTTATCACAAAACTGACATGCGCCATCTCCTATTTCAATAACTCCGTCAGGTATATTCAGTTCACCGCTCTTTCCGGCCGGACACCAAAGCAGAACTTTCTTGTCTTTATCGTAAAGCACGTCACTAAGCGCTGAGTATTTTGGATTGGACTCATTAACAATAACCGCCGAAAACCCGGTTCTGTAAAAATCAAATACGTTAAATTCTATTGTGTCCGGAAGAAATATCGTTTCATTAAATGAATAGCATCGATTGAATGCTCCTTCACCAAGGTAAGACAATGATTCCGGCAAAATAAGTGAGCCTGTTATGTTTGTGCATAAATGAAAGGCAAATCTTCCAATTGATTTCAAATTCGAAGGCAGCGTAACAGTACCGGTTAATCCGGAACATCCTTGAAATGCACCTTCATCAATTACCTCAACTGTGTCAGGGATTACCAGATCACCCGTAAAACCTTTGCAGTTAAAGAATGCTCCGATTCCAATCTCTTTAACTGTCAGACCATCTATTTTCTCCGGGATTTCAAGGTCTCCGTTCTGAAGTCCTTCATAGCTGGTTATGGTGCATGTGCCATCGCCATGATCTTTGTAAATGAACTTTCCATCCGGTTCACAGAATGATCTGGTAAGAGGGATATAATCATAGTTAAAATTTCCGTTATAGACATAGGCATTTTCAGCCAGCACCGGAAAAACAAAATCTCCTTCGGTATGGATATAAAGATCAGACAGATGATAATTGTGCCCCATCCTGTAAAAGTCATCCTGACTCCCCGCAAGCAGTGTGTTCTCATCCGCCACACCGACAGTCTGATCATATGAATACCACTGACCATCATCCATTTGAATGAAATTCCATGCGTGACCGACATTGCCGACACAGATACAAGGTATCTCCATTCTTTCACATAATATCCGAATTGCGTCAGCATAACCTGCGCAGACAGCAGAATCATACGCAAATACTCCAGCAGCACAATCCTGCATGTAAAACAGCCTGCTGCCGGTACTATAGCTGTTCTGATCCTCCAGGAATACACTGTATTTTGTTTCATTGCCAAGTATGGTGTTCAAAACCCTGACTTTTGTATAAACATCCGCTTCAGCATCAATCGCCTCAATGATGTCATTTATTCTCGATTCGCTTTTTTCAATCAGATATTTTGAACAGGCATCAGGTTTCAGAAGCTGGAAATCAATATAATTCTGATGAACGGTCCAGTTGAAATATCTTTCCCAATACATATGATGCTCAGGATAATCAGTCTGAAGCGCACTCAATGCCCGGCCAGCCGACCATACTATGTCGTCGGATGTCAATCCTTCAGGTATATATACGGAAAAATCACCCGTTTCCCATTTTAGAGGAAACATAATCTGATAAAGCGCCTTTTCCTCATCTGACAGCTGCTGATAGTAAAACTCACTGTTGGCGGTAAGTTCTATTTCATTCAGATCGATTATTGTATTCTGAACATTTCCATCATCCGATTCTGTATTCTCTGTTCCATCATTTTCAAAGAGAATATTTTGGTCGGAGTTGTTTATTTCAACATTCGTTATCAATAAATTTACAGGCGGCACTTCATATTGTATTTGATAATCTGCATGTACCTGGATCGGCAGCAATAAACTGATTACCGCCGCTAAATAAAGAAACGTTGAATTATGTATTCTCTTTTTCATAATATTCTTTTCCCTTTCCCCTTAACAATTAAGTGGTTATTACCATAAACCGCTATATCCCTGTAATCTGAATGATATTCATATTCTATAAAAATGGCATCAAAGAGCCACGAAACCTTCGGTCTTGTTTATTACCAGGCTTTCTGTGATGTTCAAGGATGCACAAAAGAAGAATTGCACCTTTTTATCATTTCATTTTTCTGCATTCACTTATAGCGAAATCAGTTCAGTACTTATCTAATTATAACTGTCTTTCCTGATTATGCAGGACTTCTCATTAGAATTGATTATCCTCTTTTTTAACATAACGGTTATGCAAACTGGGAGAGATTCTGCAACAGATGTCTTTATATGCTCCGTACATCTGCGCTGCTTCTTCTGAATCCTCTGAATGACGATGATGACGACAACAACAAAAATGAGTGATTACCTTGTATAGCTGCAGGAGAGATCCAACCGTGAACGGTACTGCGGTGGCTATACGAAAGCGGCTGAAGGAGGGGTATCATGGCCTCCTTCGCTCATTTTCACAGGAAAAGAGTCCATCTGACCGCCTGATACGGCTGCCAGAGTGACCTCTTGCCTTTGTTTTAAACCTGTGTGGGGCGGCTATATGCCCCGAGTTATTTCAGTTTCAGAATTCATCGACCCCGACTATTCTTGGATCGCCCATTTATGTATTCCTCCGTTTAACCTATTTCACCCATACAAAAAGGCCATATGGAGGAATGCATATGGATGAATTCAACGAACTGAGCAGCTATGAATATGGCAGAGTAATTGAAGCCATGACGGAACAGATACAGTCGCTAACAGTGGACATGACATCAGTACTGTGTGATGTGTCCCGTTATCTGCCTTCGGATGAGAAAGAAGATGTACGAAGTCTAGACCCGGAAGATTTCACCTGCAGACTTGTAAACAATGAGTGGTACAGGCTGTATGTGGAAAATGATCTGGAAGGCTATGATCCTCTTATGGATCAGAAATATCTGGACGAAGTATCTGAGTATCTCTGTAATGAAGATGAAGATCTGTTTTATCCAAGCTTCTACAGCAGGATAAATCTGAGAGGTGTCCAATGAGCAGGAAGAAAAAATCAGAGGCGAAGCACTTCACAGAAGAACAGATTGAAAAGTTCCGCAATGATCCGAATGTGAGATATGTGGATGAGCATACAATCCGTTTCAAGTACGAATTCCGTATAAAGCTTTATGAAGCGTGGAAAACTGATAAAAGAGCTGGCATTAATGTATATTGTCATCAGGAATTCTAACTTTCCGGCAAATGATAATCCTTAATAAGGACACCTCATATCACTGCAAAAATGCTGGAAAACAAGTATTGTCCCTACATTTTCTGAATAATATTCAAACCCAATTCTGACTGATGGTTAAATTCTTCGGAAGATAAGATATAATGCAATATAATTTAGTGTTAGTATCAGAAGTATCAATGCAGCGCAGGAGATGATAGTGATGAAAGTATTGATCGCGGCTGACTATTCGGCTGTAAAGAGTGGAAACTTTATTGCTTCTGTCCTTTCGTTAGGAAGAGCAATCGTGAAACAGAATGGAAATGTCATTTTTATTTTCCCTCGGGAAAGAGAGTGGTGTGACTGGCTGCGAAGTCAGGGTTTTACAGTATTGATTGCTTCCAACGGCAATGCTGAAAATAATCTGGATTTTCTTAAAAAGACAATTGAAATGTATCAGATCGACATCCTGCATATCCATTTCGGAATGTATCACAATCTGATCATGCACCATGTAAATGAATTTAAGAACATTCGTGTTTTAGTTCATGACCATATGGATTTTTCTCCAGACAAAAGTATTCCTGCCCAGAAAACAAAAACCATTCTGAATTCTCTTCTATATCAGATTCACGGTATCAGTGCAGTAACCGTTATGAAACAGAAGCTTGCTTATTATCCGTTTTTAAGAAATAAATGGTATGTCCCGAACGGTCTGTCACTTGAACGCAGTATCAGCAGTCAGATTTCCAGAAAAGAAATGCGTGAGAAGCTAAATATTAAAGAAGATGAAATCATGTGTCTGCTTTTGGGATGGGATCTGTACCGGAAGGGTTTGGACATTGCTATCCGGGCTGTACAAAATCTGATTGAAAAAGGATACAGCATTTCATTATCAGTTATCGGGTCGGGAAAAGAGCCTTCAGGCAATGTGAAGGAATTCCTTGATAATGCGGGAATTGATTATAAAGCTGACTGGATCCATTGGCTTGACAGTATTGAGGATATGTTTTCTCTCTATAGAACGATCGATATATTTCTGTCTGCAAGCAGAAGAGAAGCGTTTTCTTATGGATTGTTGGAATCGATTTCCCAGAATGTTCCTGCTGTCATCAGTGACATTCCCGGCACCAGATGGGCAGAAGATTATTCAAAAGCTGTCTTCTATCATACAGAAGATGCAGATGACTGTGCCAAAGCGATTGAAAAGGCTGTCCTGCTTGGAAGAACACCATCAAACTGTCAGAAGATCTGCAGCAAGTACAGTATTGATCAGTGGATCGATCATATGATTCAGATCTATTCAAAGCTTTTATCACAGTAAAGATAAGTCCCTGTAAATCTTCTGGAAGTAAAGAATTAAGCCATTTACGGGCAGAATCAGATTGTACTTGTTCAATGATGTTGATTTCAGTTCAGATAGAAACGGTCGAATGATTCTCTGTCCGTGATTCCGTAGTCCGCATAACTGAATGAATTCTTTTCAATGGCGATATTCCGGTACCATTCCATTACCGCATCGATATTGGGTGTTTCCACACCGGCAAAGCGCGCGACCTGCCGGATGATGGAAAGCCCATAAGAGAAATCAGCCGTGAAATATCTGGAATGCAGATCCGGAATATACCTTCCGTTCACTTCCACTGATGGTGTGGTAATTCCTTTGAATGCGGCGATGCCGGAAATTTTGGCAGTCATAGCCTCAGGCGTATAACTTTCATAATGATCTCTGAGCGACTTCACATAATCCAGATGATGCTCAGGTAAAGCGCGGCAGACCGCCTGCACCTCATCATCACACTTCATCAGAAGTTCAGATGACTAATCTGTCCAGTCTTCGTAGAATAACGGGATTTTCTCATATGTCACTCCAGGCTGGTAATCCTCAAACATCGATTTCATCCGGGTTGTATGAAGAATTGGATTGGAGGGGGTCAGGGTCAGATTCAGTATTCCCGGAATCACAACACATTTCATATCAAAGATATCGCTGATCAATTCGGCGCATTTTTTTGCTTTGTTTTTGGGAAGTGCAGCAAGATGCACCTCACTCCGGTATCCGCAAGCTCTGACAACGCTTCCCTTCTTCACTATGCGTGCAACCGCCGGAACTCTTTCCAGCAGAAAGAATGTATTTCCCTTTTCAATCAGGCGATGAAAAACACATTCGCTGCCGCCGTTGCCCAGTACGGCTCCGATAATTGTTTCAGGTGAAATATAAGGCTTCATTGCCGCTGCAGCCTGATTCATGACATTTGCCGGATAAGTCGCAATAATCAGGTCTCGTTCTGTGAATGCTGCTGACGGATCATATGTTGCTTTCCGGATATCTCCTTCATGAGTGATATTACCATGCTCATCCACAATCTGCAGATGATTCTGAAAGAGTTCCGGAGCGGATGTGTACATAATGACTTCGTGTCCTTTTTCGGCGCAATGTACCGCGAACTGTGTCCCGATATTACCGCCGCCAATAATCGTTATTCTCATTTTTGTTTTATCCAATCTCTGCTTTTAATGCAGCCAGTAAAGTGTCGTTATCCTCTGTATTTCTGATGGCAAGGCGAAGATAATTTCTACCATTTATTTTTGTCGAGAGTTCCTTGATCAGAATCTCGTATTTAATCAGCAGCGTTTTCAGCAGCTTTTTCGGTGAAATGCTCTGATTAAGTTCCACCATGATGTAATTCGCCTGTGAAGGAATTATACGGATTCCCCTGATCTGTTTCAGTTCTTCCGCAAATCTTGCCCGTTCTTTACGCAGTTTTTTCAGTCCAGCAATGTAATCCTTCCTGTACTTCTCTTCAATCTGCATATAGAATTCCGCAAAGGAGTTAATATTCCAGATTGCTACATCTTTTTTCATGAACTGTATGGTATCTGTATCGCCAGATGCCAACACACCCAGTCTCAGGCCTGGAACACCGTATGATTTGGAAATGCTCTTCATGACATACAGATGGGGACTGCTATCGAGAATCTCCTGAGCAATCAATGTGTTGTTTTCCTCATCCGAGAAGTCAGCAAATGATTCATCGATGACCAGGTTGATCTTCTTGTTTTCCGCCCAGATGATCATTCTGAGCAGTTCTGTTTTGGAAATATAGTTGCCGCTTGGATTATCCGGATTGACGACAATCAGGTTCTGAATATCCTGCTGATCAAAATAATTCATGACATCATCTGCCGTATAGGAATAATCCTGATTATCCGGAACGAAATCCACGGAATTCTCACGGTTATATCTGTTGGGGTATTCATCAAAAGTCGGACGGATGAAGCCGGTTGTTCCATTCAGCCTGCTCATCAAGGATTTGATCAGTTCCGCAGCCCCGTTGCCAACCAGAATGTTCTCCTGATGAACACCAAAGTTTTTCGCAGCCAAAAGGGAATTCACTTTCATGCCCGAAGGATATTCGGTAAGCAGAACATCGAAGTTGGCGGCCAGCTCATCTTTCATCTTCCGGGGAGGATAGTACGGATTTACCAGATAGCAGAAATCCAGGAGTTTCGGATATCTCCAATAGCCGCCATATCTGCTCTGGATCAGGCGAACTTTCTCATCATCAACCGGTGTGAAGATGGATTCCGCAATATCAAGATCCTGCACATCATCGATCTCATACCACTTCTGACCGTTCAGCCGCTTCGCCTTGATACCCGGATCGTCGAGCATTGTTATGACACGCAACACCTGCTCATAATACTCATTTTCACCCAGTGCTTTTTCATACGCATCCAGAAACGGAACATAATGGGTATTTGAAAATTCCTTTGAGAATTTGTAGATGTTGACAGTTTTATAGTATTCATCCTTTTCCTCAAATCTGAATCTCTTGCCCGGCACAAACTCCTCAATGGAATCATCCTCAGACAGTTTGACACATGTTCCGTCCATCCATGATTCATACTTATCAACAAGCGCAAGGGTATCTCTCTCATCATTGAGCAGCTCATCCAGAACAGAATCCTCGAAAATAAGATCCGATTCAAAAAGGAGCGTATCCTCTTTGCATAACCAGTCTTTTGCCAGTGCGAGGGAATAGATATTGTTGGTTTTGCTGTAGATGGGATTGTTGATATAGACAATCGGCATGTTGATGCCAAGTGTATCAATATAATCAATCAGTTTCTGTCCCTCATACCCGACAACAATTACGATCCGGGAAAGATGCCGCGATTCAATTTGTCTGAGCATTCGCTCAATCAGAGTTACTCCGTTCACTCTGACCATACATTTTGTGTTGTTCTGAGTCAGTTCTTTCAGCCTTCTACCCATTCCGGCAGCCAGTATGATTGCCTGCATATAAACCTCCAGCTATAGTCATCAATCATCGGGTTCCCGAAAAGAAACCAAAAGATCCGTCCGGGATTGTAGAATCTGTTTTTCAGTCTGAATGGCTGAACAAGAGACTGCACGAACCACCATAATGCACCAGATTACAAAAGATAAAAGAATCTTCAGTGTTTTTACGATCAGGTTATACGTTTCCGTTATTCATGCAGATCGTTCTGCTTATGGGTGTGGTCGAAGTTATCTGTCATCCCCTGGATTACACTCTCCGTGCTCCCAGGTCTGTCGCAAAGGAAATGATGAATGTGACATTCAATAATGTCAACTTTCTGGATGAGGAATCCAGCTCCATCCAGATCTATACTGTTGAGGACATCCAGAACGGCAACGAGACGGACTATTATCCGCTGTCTGAACAGTCCAATGCCAACAAGTATGGCATGCTTGCCTTCCAGGCTTTATAGGTCAGCATGTACTTAGTACGTCATCTCCATGTCTGTAAATCTTATCGATTAATCAGTCGATTGAGCAGATTTTCTTTTTTCATATCGAATGAATCCGAAATCTTTGTAATCGCATTCAGATAGTTTTTCTCTATCAGGTTGAACCTGATCAGCTCAAGTATTGTACATACTGTGAAAACAGCTATTATTTCCAGAATTGAACGTAATATAACATTTGAACTCCGAGCAAATTCAGCATTCTTGAAAACCGTTCTCCAGATATATGGGCGCACATAGTCGTTGTCATGGATCAGATATACACCGAATGTCGCCGAAGATATTGTGTTGATTGTTCTACTGTATTTTATATCCAATGACTTGAATCCCATAAACAGCAATACCGCAATGATAACGACGGGAATCGACTGCATTCCGGACAGATTTGCAAATCTGCTTAACACTGAAATCCTGTGGGAAAGGAGTTTACATGTTGTTGAAATAATAAAGGTCAACAAATAAACAAGTATGGAATATCCGATCAGCTGCATTCCCGTGCTCTTTTGTCTTACATCAAACAGCCGTATATATCCGCCGAGCGAGAACAAATACATGAACCAAAGTAAATCATTGCTCTCCAGAAAAATCCCGGTTAGTGTCGGAACAACACACCAGTAGATTCCTAGCATAATCAACAATGACAAATACTGCTTTTTGCTTAGGGATCTTAGTACTACACTGATATAAGGTGATAGCAGATAGAGCATGAAATAGCAGCTGGCAAACCACCATTTACCATAAATAATAGGCAAACAGTTTTTCATCAACGTTTTGATCTGAAATGTTTCAACGCCAATCAATACCAATACTACGTAAAGAGAAACAGACCAGAAGCAGAGTTGAAGCCAAAATCTGATAATTCTTTTCGTTTTAACATTCTTGGACTTAACAAGGAAATAACCAGTGATGATCACAAAGATATCAACACCTATCCTTCCTTCCATTTGTAAAAATCTGATCCATAAGCTGTTAATACTTAACAGGTTTTCATCAATACTAAACCCGCTATGTACACCGAAATGATGTGCAATGATGATAATCATTGCCACAATCCTTAATAATTCGATATTTGAAAGTCTCTGGCTTTGAGCTTCCTGGTTTTTGACTGCAGACATTTTTACTAACTCCTCAAAATAAATAGCGATTGGAATGAATGGACAAGAGCTTTCATGAAGAAATCATATTAAGCTGTCAATCTCATTGTTTTTCTGGATATCAGATAACCTTTTTCATAAAGGTGCTCCTGTAAGTTTACAGATTTATTAAGCAGTTTTTCCATAGAAACAGTTAAGAGCACGTTTTCAGCATGATCCTTCTGTCTTTTGAAGTATATCAGAAAATAAAATACAAACAGATTGTATGCAATTCATCATTTTCAAATAAAACAAATCGGAGAAGCCTCTTTCCGCTTTATTCAGAAAGTTATCCGGTTTTCTTTTTTATCGACTTTCTTAAAAACTGAAGTGCCTTTTCCGCAAGAACACTCAGGACCAGACTGATCAGAAACACAATCAGAATATGAACTGATGCCGCAAGCAGCTTCATGTTTTTAAACACACTACTCAGAATAGATTCCACTGGAGTAAATCCCAGAAGTTTTACCACAAACATATGTATCAGATATATTCCCAGTGTCTGCTTTCCGAGGAAAATGATTATGCCCTTTATTCTCTCGTTGACTTTACCAGTTTCAAAAAGCACCCTGGCACCGACAAATACAGTAATTGCCAGGATCATTTCAAACATTTTATGAAAGGAAACAATCTGTGAGCTTTTTGGTTCAGGTGTCATCGTGACATAGCGTCCGGTCATGATGCATGATAAAGCTATTGATGCCAAGCTGACTGCAATCAATATCCACAGTCTTTTCTTATTTTGTTCTGCGTTAAATCTTTCCGCGAAGTAATATCCCAGGCATGGATAGAGCACTATACTCGAAAACAACCAATTAGGCATCAGATTATTAGTGACAGTCAGCTTATTGTCCAAAAGCAGAAATTCACCTGCGGATCTCAGTTCATATAAAACAAAAGCAAGTGCAATCATATACCAGAACTGTCTGTCCGTTATGTTTCTGGCGATTGCTTTCAGAAACGGCAGACTCATCAGCATCGCAATATATGAATAAAGATACCAATATGCAACATTGGTATACGATCCATAAAACCTCGTAAAAAACTGTACGATTGAAAAATTATGATCAACAACAGCCGAGCCTATATAAGCAAGCGCCGAAAAAACAAACAGAATGACAAATGTTTTAGCAATGCGGTTTTCCCATATAAACCTTAAGCTTTCATCTTTTTTGATCAGCATTGCACCTGAAATCATGAAGAATACAGGTACACCGCTCCTGCTCAATACAAGAAAAAACTGGTAAACCCAGAACTTAAGTGAGTTAACTCCGTAATGCATAAAAAGCAGATTGCCTGGGGAGTGTATGAACAAAACACATAAACAGGCAAAAATGCGAAGGAATTCTATATAAAGGATTCTTTTTGTCTTCATACCTTCCTCTTCATGTTTTGTTTATAAGCTTTCATAATCTCAGATTTCCGGAAATCATTCAGCTTTATGTGATGATCTTACCACTCTTTATTTGATGGTGTCTATTTCACCTGCAGCACTCACCTGGAAACCTGCCCTCATGTTGAGTTTGACAAGAATCTGACAGATATATAAAAAGATGGCAGTTCAGCTAAATTAGGCATCTAAATTACTTTGTTGTATGGATGAGCTTTAAACAGTTTGTGTTTAAAGGGTGGTTATCAACTTTGTGTTGATGACCTTTTCTTTTTGTGTTGATACCCTTTAAACATTGTGTGGTTTCATCATAATAAAAACTCCTGTCTTACAATGGATTTACCACTAGCCACTGAAGAAAGGAGAGACATTTTGTCTATTGAAAAGTTTATCACGGATATGCTCAATATTGATCCGAATATGATCGAATCCATTGAATCTATCCAAACTTCCGA
>JNJQ01000051.1 GCA_000701725.1 Erysipelotrichaceae bacterium NK3D112 | reverse complement strand
AGTTCAGGATTGTTAATAAGATTTGCCAGATCTTCCGGGACATTCTGAATGAGAGTTAAAGGTTCAATATTCGTTCTGAAGACAAACAGCTGAGCCGAAAGAGACTGTATTGCCTCGAGAATATGTGATATATTTTCCACGGGTGATAGTTCTCCTTTCTATGGTTTGGCGACTTTAAGATAGCACAGAACTACCACCTTTTAAATTTAGGTGAACAAACAAGGATTTGAGCGGTGTACAACTGCTTGAAGATACAAAAAAAGAGTAGGTCGGAAATCGGAAAAAATGACGATTTTTGACACTACCTGGTCTTATAGGAGGAAGGAATATGGAACAGTTTGGTCTTGCCGGCCGTTTTTATTACAGCCGGCTGAATGATACCGGGAAGAAGGCCTACCGCCTTCTTCTTGGCGGAATGAATGAACAGAAAACAAAAATCCGAATATCTGATCATCAGCTTGCCGCCAAAGATCTCAAAAAAATATATTCGGCTATCAATCTGGACAATCCCGAAATGTTCTGGCCGGATTATTACAAGCTCAAATGGATCAATTCACTTTCAGGATGCACCGCGCTGCCATCCTATTTTTATGAAAAACAGGAAAAGGAAACACTTTATGCACAGCTGCATACATGGATGATACATGTCTGTGGACAGATTCCTTCCGGAGTGTCCGAAGGTGAGAAGGTGTGGATGATCTATGACTATCTGGCCAGACGCGTCAACTACAAAAAGGATGTGCTTGCCCTCAGTAACACCGTCATCGGACCGATGAAGAAGAATTATCACGCTTCCGTGTGCGAAGGCACAGCCAAGGCATTCAAGCTGCTTTGTGAAGCTGCCGGAATTCCATGCATTGTGATGATCGGTGATGCGGCTGTGAAGAATTCCGAAACCGTTCTCCATGCCTGGAACATGGTCAGGCTCGGCAATGCCTACCGCCATGTGGATGCCACCTGGGAAATCAGCCATGCCCATATGCGGGGAATCGCCGATGACAGCCGCTTTCTTAAAAAAGACAGTGACATGACATGTTACAGCTGGAACCGCACAGAGGTGCCGTTATGCCGCTGAATATGCATTGATTCCCCCTTCAGATCTTTGAATAACGGTGCCGTATGCTTCATATGCATGGAAAGAGGGGTCTTTTATGAAGATTGAATTCACATACAGCAGATTTGATCAGAGCGGTTCTGTGAAACTGAACGGCAGACAGGCAGGGGAGTACAGCTGCTTCACAAGATGCTTCGGACAGCCGTTTTTCAGCTGGTTCGAACATCTGCCGCAATACTGCCGGCAGGAAGCCAACGAACCGTACACCTTCACATATAACGGCTCTGCGCTTGAAGCGATGATTCTGAAAAAGCTGTTTCAGGAGGATTCACAATGCACCGCTTATTCAGCCAATGAGGAGCTGATCAGCATTGACTCCCGCATGAAATGGGTCAGGGATCTGAAACCGCATCTGAAAAACCCGGTAAAGCGCAGAGTGAAAATCACTTCCGCACATGCCGAAAAGGACGCTGCCGCGATCAATGCCTTTCTGGTGCCTTACACATCCGCAACACTGGAAGCAGTCTCTGACAGCCGCGATCCGCAGATTGTTTTCACAAAGGACACAAGCCTCTCCAAACGTTATTCTTCCTCATCCCATCCTGTATGCATGCTCACAAACTCTTCTGACACAGGTTACGTCTTCAGTGAGGGCAGCTGCCATGTCTTCAAAGCCGATTTCAGCCGGATGGAGGAATTCCTGAACCTCTGGCTGGATGAAACCGTATATCCCGACCTGTTTTGCAGAATTCAAAGTTCATCACTTGACAGCAGCGACCGTCTGCTTGCCAGAAAAAAAGACATGCTGAGCGCTGACATGCCTTATCTGGCCCTGCAGGTGTCATCCGCAAAAATCGAATTGTCGCAAACCGCCGCGTGGAGTGTGATCAGACTGCCCGAGAATCATCCCTGCACGCTGAAAACAGACAATGAGAAAGTGCTCCGCCTTGGTGCTTCCTCCCTGATTCCGGTTCAGGAAGGAACCGCACATCTGAGCGTTTCCAGCCTGCTGATTCCTTCCCTTAAAGACACCAGAAAAATCGAAGTTTACAGATATTACGCAATTACAGATCTGACACTGTTCATGAAGTGCTCCACTGTGATCAAAGGTCAGCAATTCCAGGTGAATCTTGCCTATGCCCCATCCAACGCAATGAACACTTCCGCCATCCGCTGGCAGGTATCCGACCCCAAAGCCATCCGCATTGTCTCCGCCGCAAAGAATCAGGGTGTCTTCCTGGCTGATGCACCGGGAACATATTCCATCTATGCGCAGGTGGACAATGTGCGTAAAGGCATCACGGTCACGGTTTTGCCCGCGGCTGAAAAAGTGAAGCTCAGCACCAATGATCTGAAGCTGAAACAGAAGGAAAAGAATGTGTTTGTCAAATACAGCATTTTGCCTTTGAATGCCGCAAAGGCAAAGGTCTGCTTTGATGTCTCGGATCCTTCAGTCATATCAGTCGATGCTCAAAGCGGTGAAGTAACAGCGCACCGTGAAGGCATGTGCGTACTCAGCGCAGTGCTGTTTGATCATCACGGAAATGCGGTCCATGAGGACAGATGCACGGTTACGGTGCTGCCGCCCAAAGATGTGTATTCGCCTTCGCTCAGCGATGTGACTGCCCTGATCGCCATGATGTGCATGCTTGTCAGCGCAAATCCGGAAGTGATGTTTCCGGCCGCGCTTATCTGCATATCCTCTTCAGTTTATGCATGTTTCAAAACATCGTACCGCTGGCAGTACTGGCTGTACGGATCATTCATCGCTCTTTCCATTCTGATCCCGTTTCTGAAAATATACGTGAGGTGAACATATGACAGATATTGCAATGAAAAACAACGGAACCGCACTTCTGAATCAGCGTGACATCGAAACAAATCTTGAAACCGCCAGAAGATTTCTGAACCGCGATTATGTACTGAAACTGAGCACCGCATCCGGCATCGCGCAGAAACCGTCCGGCATCAATACACAGCATATCCGCATGTTCCGGATCGGCCGCATTGTCTATGACGGGCAGGACACAGCCGCCAAACTGCTCAGTGTCTACAACACCATGAACGGCATCGCCGACACCTGCTTCATGATGATTCACGGCACAAAAGAAGCGGCTGCCCTATATCTCGGGGTGCGCGCGGACACCAATGCGGCATCCCTGGCAGGCAGTGCTCTGGAAAACAGTATCCGCGGAAACTTCCCGGGTACGGAAATCAGAATGCTCGCCAACGGCGAATGTGCCGATGTGCTCGGAAAGATCCGATCTGACGGCGGCCGGCGCAGCCGCACGGTTGTGTCCGTTGCCCAGGTGCCCTCAGTCCGCAAGAACGCGGCGCATGAAACATATGCCGTCAGTGAGCAGGGCATGGAACATTTCATCGATGCCATGCGGGGCAGGGAATATACCGCGATGATCATGGCTGACTGTGTCCGCAATGATGAAATCGCAGCGATGCGCACCAATCTGGAGAATATCTGGTCCGATCTGAATGCCCTGAAGACCGTGACCATGCAGTTTGGCGCCAATGAGAGCACCAGTCACAGCAGAACCCTCACAGACAGTATCATGACCTCCCTGACCGATTCCATCGCCCAGGGATATGCATATACAACCGCGAGCAATTCCGGAACCTCAAGCGGCAATTCCCCGAGCATTCACACCCAATACAGCACATTCGGACTTGGCTACGGCACACAGACATCGCAGTTCTCCGGTTCCTCTTCATCAGCTTCCACATCAAATACAAATTCCAGATCAAATACTTCCGGCTCATCAAAAGCGACTGCTTTGACTTCAGCAGACACCCAGGGTACTTCCCGCAGCCTCACCATCACACGCACTAACAAAACCGTTGAGCAGCTGCTCGCAAAGATTGAAGTGCGGCTGGAAAGACTGAAGGAAGGGGAGGCATTCGGTTTATGGAACTGCGCCGCTTACTTCGCTTCCGCGGATCCGGATACGGCCCTGATCGCTGCCAACTGTTACAAGGCAACCGTGTGCGGTGAAAAAAGCGGCAATGAGCCATCCTATGTCAATTGCTGGAATGACACATCCAATTCAGATACTCCCATCATTCTTGAATCACTATCCGCCGCCCGCTCACCGCTGTTTCGGATTTCAAAGAAAAACGGATGGACATCTGTTGCGGGCACCTATATCAGCGGCAGCGAGCTGCCTGTTCTGATGGGCTTCCCCAACCGTTCAACCGCCGGTCTGACGGTGATCAATATGGCACCATTCGGCAGAGAGGTTCACCGGGTTGACCGCTCTGTGAGCGAACCGGGAAAGCGGATTGCCATCGGCAGAGTCAGACACATGGGAGTTGAGGAGAACAACACCGTTGAGCTTTGCCTGGAACATCTGAACAGGCATCTGCTGATCGCCGGCACCACCGGTGTGGGCAAGACAACCCTCTCGATATCGCTGTTAAGAAAACTCGATCAGGAAAAGATCCCGTTCATGGTCATTGAACCTGCCAAAGGCGAATATGCGGATCTGCTTGGCGGAATCAAGGACCTGCAGGTTTTTACTGACTCACCACTGAAGCAGAGAATGCTTCATATCAATCCGTTTATTTTCAATTACAAAAGGATTTCCGTTCTTTCCCATATTGACCGCCTGATTGACGTGTTCAGCGCATGCTGGCCATTGTACGCTGCCCAGCCGGCATTACTCAGAGAATGCATCGAAGAGGCGTATATGCAATGCGGATGGGATCTGTCCAACTCCGTGTTCATCGGCGGTGAATATCCGGTGTTCCCGGATTTCAGGAACCTTCTGGATACCGTTCCTGAGATCATGGCACGCTCAAAGTTTGCTGGAGAGTCAAAGGGAACATATGAAGGAGCCTTGCTGACAAGGATCGCGATGCTCACCCATGGCGTCTATGGACAGATCTTCAACAGCGCGGGAAGTCTTTCCGACCAGGCGCTTTTCACCCATCCCTGTGTTGTTGATCTTTCCAATCTCGGTTCATCGGAAGTCATTTCACTGATCACGGGTGTATTGATGATCCGGCTCAGGGAATACCGCATGGCCAAAGGCAGCGCATGCAATCAGCCGCTCTCGCATGTGCTGGTTCTGGAAGAGGCGCACAACCTTCTGAAAAAAGACAATTCCCGCAATGATGAGGGAGGTGAAAGCGTCAGCGGCAAATCCGTCGAGATGCTTTCAAGAATGATCTCTGAAATGAGAGGCTACGGTCAGGGATTCATGATTCTTGACCAGGCTGTTTCGGAACTGCATCCCTCAGCCATCCGCAATACCGCAACAAAAATCATCATGCGGCTTCCCGATACAGAAGATCAGAAAGCGGCTGCCGCGGCGCTTTCTCTGAATGAGGCGCAGATAAAGGAACTTTCAAGACTGCCCGAACGGGTCGGCCTGGTTTATCAGACCGGATGGCTGGAGCCGGTCATGACCGCCATTGCCGAAGTGCCCGCATTCCGTGTTCAAAAACATGATGAGATCACCTACGCACAGCTGAAAGCAATCAGAGGAAGGCTGGTCAGGATATTGCTGAAGATGTACCAGCGCAATACCTTCTCCTATGACGAGCTGGAAAAGGCAGTGAGTGATGATCAGACCATCTATGAAGGAAAGAAGCGTGATCTGATGACCATGTTCTATGTTTATTCAAAAGAATACGGACATCAGCCTGATCTCTTTTCTTCCCTCAATGTTAAAAACGATTTCTTTCTCAGAGTGTTCACAGATCTTCTCTCATGCGGTGATTTCCTGAAAGTTCATAAGCTGCCTGTTGCCGATGTCGACGCAAGGGCACCGTATGAAAAAGATGAGATATTCATTCGCCAATGCCGGAACTGGCACAAAGGCGCATTGAAACAGCTGGAAAACTATGCGGCCGGTCTTGATCAGAATGAGTATTCGCAGCTGCTGAAACTTCTGCTTGGCGCAAAAGCGGACGGCGGCAGTCTCCGGCTGATCAGACAGGTATATAAAGCGCTGTATGCAAAGAGCGCAAAGGAGGTTTGAGATGCAGATGGATTGCGCAGAGCGCAATGAAACAAAAAACTATATCGAAAACACAGAGCATCATACAGAATATGAAAATTCAGAACGGGCTGAAACCGATTACTCCCGTCCGGCATGGCGCAGCGGCGTCAGGGATGAGGTCTGGGAAAATGCCAGGGATGAGCAGGGCAGAGTCCGCGATCCGCTCTCGGGCCGCTACATGTCAAAGGATCAGCCCTGGGATATCGGACATGAACCTGGATATGAATTCCGCAAATATCAGGAATATGCCCGCTCAAAGCAGATGAGCCGTGCGGAATTTATCGACAGATACAACAATACCGAACATCTGAGACCGGAGCTGCCGGCGAGCAACCGCAGCCACCGGTGCGAGGATATGACAGACAGATACTTCACAGAGGAGGAAGAAAACTATGAACAACAGAACAATTTCCGGGCATGAGCTTGATTTCATCGGCGGAACACCGGCAGTCACCCGCTTTGAGAATGAGGAAGGCACCCGCTCCATTGACATCCTTTCCGTACATGACGGATATCTGAAAGAAAGAAGTGTTTACGCAACCATCGGCCTGCACAGGGAGGATACAGGTCTCATTGTTCATGGCAAACCGCTGCGCACAGAACTGATCTTCGCTGCCCTGAATGATCATGAGCTGAACATGAATATCCTCGCTTCCGCCGCATTTGAATGCATGGACAGGCATCTGCTGAAACCGGGATGTGTGATTCATAATGTGATCCCGGCTTATATCAAAGACACAGAGGTCAGACACTTTGTGTGCATGACACCGGTCTTCTGGGAAAGATATTCCAGTCTGGAAACGGATGATGAAATCGCCGCCTGGCTGCAGCTGGTTCCGGTGAGTGACAGCGAACTGACTTTCATTGAAAAGGAGGGCCTGGAGAGATTTGACCGGCTGCTCTCTGAAACAAATACAGATATTACCCGCCTCAGAAGACACAGCATCATCTGAGAACATCCTTCACATCATCATTCCATATCATTACAGCGACAGGCTTTTTGACCGCATGCTCAACCGAAACACTGATTCAGAAGATTCAGTGTTTTCGTTTATCTCCCCCCCCGCGGAAGTGAATTTTCCGTTTTGTATTCTATACGCAGATGAAATGTTCCGGGAGAACACAAGGAGGAAAACATGAACAGACTTTTAGAAGAAGAAATCAGATTTCAGCTGTCCCACCCTGCAAACCACCGCGCCGTCTCAGAAGGTCAGGAGGAATTTCTCGCTGATCTGCAGAGCTGTCTCGAAGGCAGACCTTTCACGGCAGACGACATCACCAGATTTGTTCTGATGATGGATGTCGATTACCGCAGCGTGTTCAGGCTGTGCTTCCGCACAGACTGGCACCCCATCAATGAGAAATGGATCAGAAAATGCGTTGAGGATGAGAATCTTCAGGAACTGATGTACATCGCTTCTGAATGCATGATCAGAAAAGACGGCGGAATCTACCTCTGTCCGCACAGACGCTTCGATGAGAATAACAGAGTTTCCGATGACATCCTGGAAATGATGAGAAACCTCTTTCTGAGCAAAGGATATCCGATCAATGCGATGCATGTCTCAACGCCGTCGTCATTCTACAGCCCTGAAAGCCTCGACAGCATGATCTGCTGTGAAAAGGATTTCAGAACATATATGTGCGGCCGGCTGTACAAAACCGCACCGTATATTGACCGCATGAGCATAGCAGTGTTCAACAGCCTGAATGAGGCGGATAAGGAAAGAGTTCTCGGCTGGTGGCTGGAGTCATACAGAAACTTCAGGATCGAGAAGAGAAACTCCGAATATCTCACCGTCACGGTTGATGAAACAGGCACCTTCTCATGGGTCTGGAAAGCGAATCTGGAAGCGCTGGAAACAGACAGCTCTTTGAAAAAGGAACTGATCGATCTTCAGAACAGCTATTACGGCTGTTCTGAAGAATTCGGATAATCTGTCAGATCTGCGTGACAGATTATCCCCCCTCAATTCTGCGCATTTCGATATTCTAAACTGTCTCTTGTAAAAAGTAATGGAGGAAAGAAAGATGAAAAAAATTACTGATCTCGAAATCACCGGCATCACCTGCAATCAGCGTTCCATCCAGATTGACTGGCGCAGCTATGACGCCGGCATCGAAGCTGAAAGCTGTCTCTACCAGCATTCAGACGGATCCTGGGCAGTGGATCCCTGGACACGCTCCCTCGGCACAAGCTTCGGCGAACGGCTGCTTGGCGCCATGATGAAAGACTTCGTACTCAGATCATTCACCTACGACGATTCCTCCTCATTCGGAGGCAGTGATGTCGACAAGGTGGAAGGTATCCTCAAAAAAGAGGACATGTACAAGAGAGCGCTGCGTAAAAAGCGCGAATCTGAAGAACGGCGTCAGAGACCTGTCATCCGGGTCTGGCGCGCCGAATGAACTCCTCCCGCATCTGCGGCAGGCAGATCCACCCCTCTGCCTGCTGCAGATGTGACTGTAAATCTATAAAAACTGAACGCCGTCTGTTCCGTTAATCATGTGAGCGTCTGCCGTGAATCCATGGGCACGGCTGCTGATCACATCTGACGGAAAGTGGTGTGTGATTTCTTTGAAGAAGAATGACTGTGATGGTTCAGCTGTGAATTGTTTCTCCTCATCCGGTAAAACAAGTGCACAGATGATCCTCACAGGGCAGACTTCTTCACAAACACACATCCTCTGGCAGCGCTCACCGGAAGGCTGATCTGCATGATGAAGAATTATCCGGTCCGTTTACCTTCGCTGTCTTCTCCCCATCCGGAGAAATCAGGCATGGTGAAATCCGGACCGCATGCGACTTCAGACAGTGCATATCAGCTTCCCGGTATATTCATACCCGCCCGGATGGAACCTTTTCCCGCATATTCACTTTATGGCAGCGCCTCTTTCATCCACAGGCGTCAATCCCTGAAGAGAAACGCGGCGTAAAGCTTTTTCCATCACACAAATCCATGCCGGCTTCGTATCAGTCTCTGCCGGTTTTTCTTTGCGGACATTCATTCAATAACCAGAAAAAGGAGAGAATATGAAAATCAATACACAAGTAAAGGAAGTACAGATTTACAGAAACAGATGCACCGTGATCCGCAGCGGAACAATCCCGCTGAAAGCAGGCCGGAATATCGTGGAGATTTCAGGCATGAGCAGCAGCGCAATGATTGATACAGTCCGCATGAGCTTTCCTTCTGTTGTCAAAACCGGAATGATCCGCGTGATTGAAGGAAAGAGGGGACCGAAAACACAGGAACTGTCCGGGAAGATCCGCCGGATTGAGCTGAGGAAAAAGGCTCTGAAAGAACAGGCGGAAATGTGGAAACCGGAAGGCTGGTCCCGCATTATCAGGGATATGAGCGTCAAAGATATGGAAGCCTGCATCAAAGCCTATCCGTGGCGGATGGAACAAACCGAAAATAAAATCCTTGCCCTGGACAATGAGCGCACATTACTTGAACAGCGGCTCAGAAAAGCGGTCGATGAAGAAACAAGACCGCTCATCCAGGCTGAACTGATCTCTGAATCCGATACGCAGTGTCCGTTTGAAATGAGTTATCAGGATGGCAATGCAGGCTGGAATCCTGCGTTTGAAATCCATACAGACGGAGTAAACAATGATGTCAGATTTGTGATGAAGGCAAATGTATATCAGAACACATCTGAAGACTGGAATCAGGTGAAGCTCAGTGTGCACACCGGCAATCCCGTTTTCGTCCATTCCCTGCCGAAGCTTGATCCGGTTTACGTGACATTCCGGAGTGATGAAACCAGGATTGCGGACCCTGACACAATGCGGATGCCGGTGATTGAAAACACATTCGGAAACTGGGGAGATGATACAATGCCCGGCTCTCCTTTCGGTCTGAGAGCCCTGAATCTGAATTTTGTTCAAACGCCCGGCAGCAATACAGCAGACGGGTATGCGATTGATGATCTCTGCACGGTGATGTCGGGCTATGGGGACGGGTTCTCATGCACGGTATGCGAGTATACAGTTCATGCGGAATATGTCCTGAAGGTGGTTCCGAAACGGGATTGCAATGTGTATCTCTGCGCACAGCTGAAAAGAGAGGACATTCCCGTTAAGCTCGACGGATTGGCTGATGTCTATCTTGGAGGCATATACACAGCCAATGTATATGTGGACCTGTATGCCGAAGACGGACTGATGACAATTCCCCTTGGCGTGACAGACAGAATTTCATTGCGCAGAGAGGAAGGAAAAAAGAAGACTTCCGATACTGTGAGCGGCAATCAGAAAAGCAGTGTCTTTGAGATCGGAATCAGCGTCGCAAATCATGAGGACAGGAATATTTCCCTGGAAATCAAAGATCAGATTCCGGTTGCGGACAGCATGGAAATTCTTGTGGAACTGCTGGACAGTGACCATGCGGAATACGACAGCACGGACGGCACACTGCGCTGGAAGCTGGATCTGAAACCCCGGCAGGCCAAAACGGTTCATGCGCAATACCGTGTGCTGCGGCCTAAGGACAGGGAAATCGAAATACCGGAAAAATCCAGGATTGTGATCGAATACTGAGTGTTCTGACTGTGATTATGTAATTGCATACAAAGGAATGCTTTTCCGGCATAAGCCGATGTGTGAAAGGAGAATACGAAAATGACATTTCAATTTGATGAAGAAGAATTTCTGGAATTGCTGATGATCCATCTGGACGAAGTGAACGAGCTCTTCAAAGCGGATGATTGCGCAGTCAAACGGCTTCACGGGATGTTAAGAAGCAGTGACATCCCGTATCTCGTCGCACCGGATGATCGTAATGATTTCGCGATTGTTTATGTGAATGTGAACGGAAACAAAGGTACGGCGGAATACAGAATCACTCATGATCCGGCTGGCCGCGACTGGCTGAGGATCAGCAGGAATGATGAGGTGATTGCAGAGTGCCTGCGTGAGGAGGAAGTGTTTGAAATGCTGAGACAGATCCATGCAAGGGATATGTATGTGAATGAGAACGGATTCTTTTCAGCATAAATGCTGGGAAAAAACGGCTGGAAACGTTTTATGCAAAGCTGAAAAACCGGCCTGGATTCTGAAATCTGATACATGCAAAATGGAATCATTTTCATAGCGGAGGTTCAGACAAAAAATGGTATACTTTGGCTACCGGAAAATACGGAGGGAAAATCATATGAGAAAGTATTTCCAGAGCGCAGGAGCTTTACTGCTCGCTGCTGCAATGCTCACAGGCTGTTCCTCAACACAGCCGGCCGAAGAACCTGCTGAAGAAACTGCAGAGGAAACCACACCCGAAGGCACTTATGAAGTGAAGATGGGTGCGACTGTCACAGACGCAGGTCAGTACGTTGACAGAATGACAATTGACTTCGGAAGCGATGTCAGAGTATCCGATGTCGACTATGAGACATTCGAAGTCCACATGACTTCCACCGTTGACTATGGTGCGGAAAAGGGAAATCCTTATGCATACTACGATGCATCCGCTCCGCTCAAGGTTGTCGGTGTTGAAACTGACGGCGGTGTTGTCACAGTCCTGTTCGATCAGTCACAGGCGCCTACACTGACATGGCTCGGCGAAGGCAGAAACTATCCTGCAGTTCTTGAATTCACCGTTACCCAGACAAAGGAACTCACACTCACAACCAAGGACGGAAGAGAACTTCCTTTCACAGGTGAGTACACATGCTCCGCAACTTCCTACAAAGATCTCGACTGCCCGGAAGTGGCTGCTTACACAGATGTTCAGGATGAGATCAACTATCAGTTCCACAAAGGCTCCAATGACAAGCTGATCGTCTTCTTCCACGGCAACGGCGAAGGCGACTTCCCGGTCAAGGACACCAACAACAATATCGCTCAGATTCTCGCCAACAGAGGCGGTGCCGCATGGGTCACAGAGGCTCAGGAAGTCTTCGGCGATGCAAGCGTTATGTGCTTCCAGGCTCCGAATATGTGGTATTTCGCAGTCAAGGATAACCTGCTGGAACCCTGCTACAACGAAATCCAGAAAGTGATCGAGGAAAACAAGATCAACCCTGAGGAAGTTTACCTCTCCGGCGCATCCGCAGGCGGATTCATGTCCACACGCATGATCATCGCTTATCCGGATCTGTTCAAGGCTGCCATGATCAACTGCCCGGCGCTTGACGCTGCCAACGCGAGAAGCGAATCCGATGATGCCATCCCGACCGATGAGGAACTGGCACAGCTGCTCAACTCCGGCACAAAGATCTGGCTGGTTCAGGGTGAGACAGACAGCTCCGTCGATCCGGAACAGTGCTCCAAGAGAATCTGGAACATCATCACAAACGGCGCTGAAATCACAGAGACACATGTTGACGGCGATCGCGGCATCGGTTCCGCATTCACAACTTATGAAACAGCGGATGACAAGTACAAGCTCTCCCTGTATGAGACATTCGACCTGGCGGAAGTCACCGGCATCTCCGGCGAGACAAGACAGGGCGGCAAGCTCAAGTTCGCGGAAGACTATGATCAGGACGGCGTCTACACAGAAGTCAAGTACAGCGACCACTGGTCATGGATCTACACACTCAGAAACAATCCTGAGGCAGCTGACGGAACCCACATCTGGGAATGGGCTGTTAAATAATCAATCCGTAACAATTGAATCTTAAGGGCACGCGGCGGTACGCTGCGTGCTTTCTTATCCCGCGGATACCCTGAAAATATCTTTCAGAACCTTTCATCTTTCTCACACAGAAAAACATCCTGAACAGGAGTATGATGGAACTCCATCACGGAAAAAGGATGGTATCAGTCCCAAGCAAAAACAATTGAAAAAGAAAAACGGAGGGGAAACATGTTTTTGTCGCAGCTCAATGATGACAATCAGTCCGATGTGATCCGTGATTTCATGAAACTGACCGCTCAGAACCTTCCTGAAAAGCCGGTTTACGCAGATACGGAAAACATCATTCTTCTTTATAATCAAAAGACCGATACCTTCTGGGAACTCAGTGTTTCATCGATGAAAAAGGGTTTATATGCCCATGCGGAAAAGATGGACAATATCTGCACGTTCTGGGAGCTGATCCGCAAAGTTTACGGAAGTGAACAGAAAGGTCTTGTATACCGCAGAAACGGCGCGAAAGCCTTTGTATACAACATGGAGACATTCCATGAATGCCATCCGTACACTGCCAAAGAGATCATCCTCTGGGACAGTGAACAGATGGATCATCTGCTGATGAAATATGACCGCGATGTGGTGGATGTTTCATTTGCAATCCAGTATTTGAAATATCCCCAGATTGAAAAACTCTATAAGGCAGGCTTTGAACGGATCATTCTCAACTGGGTGCTCAGAGACCGCTATACAGCCAAAGAAATCAGTCAGTTTGAAAAGTGCTTCAAAGACGCAAAGACGATCAATCAGATCACATCGCTTGCCAAAGGCCAGTGGTCCCAATTGATTTCCTTCCGGCTGGATCTGAATGAGTGGGCATGGCTGAGAGAAATTCTTTCCGTATACAAAGTTGATGATGTCAATGTGGCGCCGCTTGTAAGGATGATGATCCGCGGAGAAGATTCATTCCGCAAGAGTTTCAATAAAATTGTCAGATGCACAAACAGCGGCAGGCCTGCCTATGATGCGGATCAATTGATCCGGGATCTGATCAATGACCATGGCAATACACAGATGCCGTCCCATCGCGCATGCATTTATCTGGCTGATTATATCCGTCTGTGTGAAAAAAACGGCATGGAACCGGTATACAGAAGCGAACATCTTACCGAGGAACATGACATGATGGTCATCGTTGCCCAGGAGAAGAAACAGCAGAAAAACGATGAGGAGACCCAGAAGATCTATGACCGCCGCTATCGTGAGCTAAGCAGATATCTTTACGAAAGCGATGAATTAACCGTCATTCTTCCCATGCGGTTCAGCGATCTCATCTATGAAGGCCGAAACAATCACAACTGTGTGGGCAGCCTTTATGTATCCAGATATCAGAACGGCTCATCGAACATCTTCTTCATCCGGGAAAAGAAGAATCCGGTCAAATCCTATATTACGGTTGAACTGAATCAATCCTGTGAAAAGACCATCCAGGCATTTTATTCTCATAACCGCAGGATCACCGACAAAAGAGATCTGAAATTCATTTCCGAATGGCTCGCATCCAATAAACGGGTAAATAAGTACGGTATACAAAACCTGCTGAAACCGGACGGGCAGGGCTTATAATGGAATCAGCTGATAATAAAGTCTTTAGGTAATATGTCAAGAGATATTAAATAAGGACTTTTAAAGAGTTCTTTGAAAAAGCGCATGACAAAAACAACTTTTCAGTGAAAAGCGGGATTTCAGATAAGTCTAGCTGGAAGCAGCCAGACAACGGTCGTCGAAGAGCTTGTTATTACGCAGCAGACCAAAAACAATTCTGACGAATTTACGAGAAGTTAAAACGAGTGCGCGCTTATGAGCATTTACTTTCACTTCGCTGCGTTTACGGTTGTAGAAATCGGCCAGAGTATCGTTATGACGGATGACAGATGCCGTAGCTTCTACAATATAGTAGCGAAGAAAAGAATTACAGCCGTTCGGTT
>JNJQ01000050.1 GCA_000701725.1 Erysipelotrichaceae bacterium NK3D112 | reverse complement strand
CGACAGAATTGACCAGCGTGACTTCCTCTGCTGATACAGATCTGTGTTTGGCATCGTACCACTCGTGGACAGTGGCACTGATCAGCTTCCTTGAGACGGAGTTCTCCTCTGTTTTATCCCAGGGAAGATACTTCAAAGAGCTTCCCCAAGAGGAAGCGTCGTCCACATATTTACACATAGTTTGGCGGTCGGATCTTTCAGGAATGAATTAACGGACCGCCAAGCCCTAGCATTAATTCATTCCTGAAAGGTTCCTAGGTGTTCCCTTTCCAGAACGAATTAATTATACCGTTATTAGCGTTGTTTACCAACGCAGTGCAAATTGGGACTTTATTTCATCACTCACGATGATGAGCCTGGTCAGAAGAATCTATGATCATACCCCGGCGGTATGGCTCTCAGCAGCCGCATATCTCTTTTCGAACTATCACATCACGGATATCTATGTCAGAGGCGCGCTCGGTGAGATCTTCGCCCTGGCAGCTTTGCCGGCAATGTTATGTGCGATGTACCGGATTCTTCATGATCATGATACAGAAGGCTGGTTCACCCTTGCCCTGTCACTGGGAGCTCTTGCTTTATGTCACAATCTGACATTTGTGCTTGGCGTGTTCCTGTTTATTCTGGTCTTCGGTCTGTATCTGGATGCACTGAAGAAGGATATCTTCGTTGCTCTGGTTAAGGGCGTCGGATTTGCGTTTCTGATCAGCGCCTTCTTCACCCTGCCGATGCTCGAACAGCTGGGTTCACAATCCCTGGTGGTTCATTACTTTGCTTCAGGCAGCGACTTAAGCGCCTATTCCATGGATCTCTGGCAGTACTTTGCCAATACCACGGTATTTGCGGTGGGAGGAAATGCAAGGCCGCATGATGCGACCATGGTTGTCAATGTAGGGTACTTCCTGGAGTTTGCGCCGCTGTTATATCTTTTTGTCAAAAAGGAGAACAAAAACAGACTGATTACGTTCGCGCTGATCTCAGGCTATCTCATGATCCTCTTGCCATGCTCGCTGGTTCCCTGGAAATATCTTTATGCCATGCGCATTCTCCAGTTCCCCTGGAGGCTCAATACCCTGGGCATTCTTCTGTTAAGCATCCCCGCCGCCATCGGTGTGAATGAGATCCTCGGAAAGAAGCCGCTTGTCTTTGCGTGCATCGCTGTGTTGTCGGCGGAGTGTGTCTGGCATGTAAGACCGGTGCTTGCAAGAACCTTCGGCATGGATGACACAATGACATGGCAGAATGTACTGGATGGACAGCTATGCGATCCATGCTATTCAGCGGATTATGTGCGGGTTGAGCTGGCTGGCGGAGATTATCTGCCATGGCCGCATCCTGATTACCGCACACAGACCAGAAAGATCATGGACGCTTTGGGCAATGAGCTGGACATTGAATACAGTCAGCGGGCAGGTTATTTCTCTTTCTCACTTAATGAAGAGCCGGAAGAAGAGCTGATATTGCCTCTGACCTGGTACAACGGATATACGGCATACAAGACCGACAAATCATTCACAATGATTGAAACCGGCAGAACGGATGACGGTCTTCTCAAAGTACGCAATGCGGGCAAAGGCGATTACTTCGTATTGTTTGAGGACACCGCGCTCAGACGTCTTTCCTCCTCATTGTCCATCATGGGATTCGTCTTCATGATATTGATCAGATCGAAGATGAACTGGTGGTCGGAATATATGAACATCATTAACAAGAGGAAGAAATCATAATGGGACATACCCTTGTGGCCGCCTTTTCAAAAGACGGATATCAGAAGATTGAAGCCATGCTTGAGAAAGCCGGTGCGAAGTCGCTTTGCAAAATCCCTTACGGACGTGACTGTCAGCGCGCGGAAGCTGAGCGTATCCTGAAGCATCACATCACGATGTTTCACTGGGCAAAGAAGGATGATGAGAAATATCTGAGCCTTCTTAATGCATACCGTTTTGAAAGGCCATGCACCGCAACGGTAAGCGCAGTTTCCTTAAAGCGTGCGGAAGAGAACAGCCTGATGCTGTATCTGAATGTGAAGCCCTCTGAAGGCTTTGAGGAAATGAGAAAGAATCTGGAACAGACGCTTGGCGCAAAGACTTCCCCTTTCCTGCATATCACCCTGGCGATCAGTAAGGATCACGAAGAGATCCGAAAGCTTTATGATCGCATCTCTGCCATGGAGATATTCCCGTTCACGCTTGAAATCACGGGAATGGATCTCTATCACATCTGGAAGCCGGTGAAGCTGATCAGGCAATACCGTTAACAAAAAGACTGCAGATATGTTCATCTGAGGATATGAACATGTCCGCGGTCTTTCTTATTTCAGATAAAAGAAAAGGATCAGGAGACCATGCTGTGCCTTCTGACCCTTTCATTGGTTTTTCTGATCAGCGCATATCCATGCCCGTCTTGACAAAACGGAACATGCGGACAGCGCCTTCGTAATAGAGCTCTTCCGCTCTGTCGATCGCTTCGGTGATGTCCATCGGTGAATTGACGGTTGTCATCAATGAGTTCACACCGTAATCGCAGATGTTCATGGCATCCTTGCCCAGGCCGCCGGAGAGTCCGAGAACCGGAACACCCTTTGCCTTTGCGTGCATACCGACGCC
This sequence comes from Erysipelotrichaceae bacterium NK3D112, assembly GCA_000701725.1. Taxonomy (GTDB): domain Bacteria; phylum Bacillota_I; class Bacilli_A; order Erysipelotrichales; family Erysipelotrichaceae; genus Bulleidia. Next base: position 12,104 of record JNJQ01000050.1, on the reverse strand, counting down.
CTGCATGACTTTGCCGAAGCAGCTCTGCCAGTCGGTTCTGCCTTCGCCTGTGACGCAAAGATCAACGCCTTCGAGTCTTTCATCGAATTTGATCAGATCCAGAACGGTTTCGATACCTGAGCGCATTTCACCTTTCAGGAACACCATTAATGCGGTTCCAAGACCGCCGGCTGCGCCGCTGCCCGGAATATCATCCGGGTCAAAGCCGAACTGTTTCATGATCACGCTCTTGTAATTGAGCATGCCGGCTTCCAGGCGTGCCTGCATATCAGGGGTTGCGCCTTTCTGGGCACCGAATGTATAAGTTGCGCCATCTTTGCCGGTCAAAGGATTTGTGACATCGCACATGACTGTGATCTTGGTGTCTTTGATACGCGGATCAAGGCCGGACATATCGATGGATGCGACTCTTTCAAGATCGCTTCCGTTGCCCTGAAGCTCATTGCCTCGGGCATCGAGGAACTTTACGCCTAGCGCACGCATGCAGCCCATGCCGCCATCGTTTGTAGCGGAGCCGCCGATCGCGATGGAAAGATCGCGGAATCCTCTTTCGAGGGCATCTCTGATCAGTTCGCCTGTGCCGAATGTGGTTGTGTTGAGCGGATTGCGTTCTTCACGCTTGATCAGAGGAAGTCCGGAAGCGGCTGCCATTTCAATGACAGCGCGGTTGTCATCAAGTCTGCCGTATTCGGCTTTGATACGTGTCATCAAAGGACCGTAAACATCGACGCTGATCTTGGTTCCATGTTCCGCGGCAACCACCGCATCCACGGTTCCCTCACCGCCGTCACTGACCGGAACACCTTCGTATTCGACATCGCCGAATACGTCCTTTGCGGCTTTGGCAAGCAGTTCAACGGTCTTTTCACTGCTCAATGAGCCCTTGAAGCTGTCTGAAGCAAATAATAATTTCATAGAATCTCCTGTTATCAATGGAAAATGAAGCTGAGAATGGCAATTTCAATGATTGCCGCAACACCCATCACCAGGGTGTTCACAGTCTGTGTCTTATAGCCGCGCTCCGGAGACATTGCGCCGAAGTTTGTGACAACCCAGAAGTAGGAGTCGTTGGCATGGGAGACTGTCATTGCGCCGGCGCCGATTGCCATACATACCAGTGTGACACGGATCGGTGATGTGAAACCGAGTACCGGCAGCAGCGGAGCGACGATGCCCGCTGTGGTTGTCAATGCAACGGTTGAAGAGCCCTGTGCGGATTTGAGAATTGCCGAGAGCAGGAACGGGAAGAAGATTCCCATTGTTGAAAGAACAGTTGCATGTTCTGAGATATAGTTAACCATATCGGAAGCCGCAATGACCTTGCCAAGCACGCCGCCGGCTGCTGTGACGAACAGAATCGGACCGACTGTCTTCAGAGTGTCATTGGTAATGTCATAAAACTTGTCCATCTTACCTGCGCCTGCCAGCTGAGCTGCCGCAAAGCCTGCACCGACGGCCAGCGCGATGATCGGTGTTCCCAGGAAGTTGATCATGTCTGCGAAGCCGCCCTTCATCTTTGTCATGGTTGCGATGGAAGACAGGGACATCAGAATGATCGGGACAATGATCGGAGCCAGTGAGGAGAAGCCGCTGGGCAGTTTGCCGTATTCCGCAACGAGTTCCTCATAGGTCTTGACAACTTCGCCTTCACCGACTTCATCATCAGCCTTGACACGCTTGCCGATGAACTTCGCATAGAAGAGACCTGCGATCAGCGGGAAGATGGAGCAGACAGCACCAAGCGCCATAACCAGAAGCAGATTGTTGCCGATGCCTAATGTGTTGGCCGCAGCGATGGGACCCGGTGTCGGCGGAATGAATACGTGTGAAATGTAGAGACCGGAAGCCAGACCGACTGTCATGGCAACGCTGGACTCTTTGGTGCGCTGTGCGATGGCTTTTCTGATCGGGTTCAGAATGACGAAGCCTGAATCGCAGAATACCGGAATGGAAACAACCCAGCCCATCAGTTCAACCGCGAGAACCGGATTCTTTTCACCGACGAGTTTGATGACCATATCGGCCAGCTTGAGCGCGGCACCGGTGACTTCAAGGACACTTCCGATGAGCGCGCCGAGAATGATGACGATACCGATGGAGGAGAAGGTTCCGGAGAAGCCTGCGCCGATAACGCTTGCCAGACCGGAGATCTTGGTTCCGTCTTCAAGAGTCTTGTCAACGACAGGAATGCCGGCGATGATTCCCAGCACCAGTGAGATCAGCATGATCGAAATAAACGGATGAATCTTGAATTTCGAAATCATGAAAATCATAACGACGATAGCTAAAATGAAAATAATGATTAAAGGTAAGCCAGTCATAATTATTCTTATCCCCTTTCATGACCTGTTACCTGTATTTTACACCCGTAAGAGTGTTTACAGTTATGCATTGTTGTAAAAAGTAACAGATGTCTATCATTATTGTTTTTCATTAAACAACCGGAATGAAAGTCTGATCTTATTGTTCAATTGCACATAAAAACCGGAAGCTGTTCATTATAAGCTACCGGTCTCATTTTTTTACTCAGGCACGCAGTTCCGCGTTGAGCTTCTTTGCGAGCGCTTCAAGGATTGCCTTGTGAACGGTGCTGATTTCCTCTTCCTTAAGAGTATGGTCAGCCGCCTGGTAGGTGACGCGAAGAGCCACGCTCTTCTTGCCTGCCTCAACATGTTCGCCTTCGTAGATATCGAAGATTTCAATATTGCGCAAGAGCTTTCCGCCTGCCTTGTTGATGGTGTTTGTGATCTGCTGTGCGCTGGTTTCACGGTCAGTGACAACCGCGATGTCTCTGGAAACAGCCGGATAGCGCTCCAGCGGCACGAACTTCATTCTGGTTCCTCTTGTCTCAAACAGCTGATCCAGTTTCAGTTCGGCATAGACAACGCTCTTCTTGAAATCGAATTTCTTCGCATAGGCGGGATGGATGTCACCGAAGACACCGAGGAACTTCTTGTCCATCCACAGTTCAGCGGAACGGAACGGATGGAAGTGAACGGTATCCTTTGTGTTCTCTCTGATCTGAATGCGTCCGCCGAAGAAGCCGAGCTTCTTGAGCATGGACATGATCAGTCCCTTCATCGCATAGAAATCACCGGGTTTTGCGATCTTGTGCAGTTTGTCCTCTTCGAGGTTTCCGTCAAAGACGATCGCAAGACGCTCTTCCTCGCCCTTTACGGAATATACCTTGGAAATCTCATAGAAGGAACAGGAGTTGTTCTGGTGCGCCTCATTGTACTGCACGCATTCCAGTACGGAATTGAGCAGTGAAGAGCGGATATACTTCTTCGCATCGCTCATCGGCATGGCCAGCGCAATCGCATCTCCTGCTGCGTCAAAGGCATTGTCGATATAATCCTGCGGCACCAGTGTATAGGTGATGATCTCGTTGAGACCGTTGGCTCTCATCAGTTCGCCGATGGTTCTTCTGATCTTCTGCGCCGGTGTGAGTCTGCCGACGGTGGCTTCCATGAACGGCAGTGTGCTCTTGAGGGAGTCAAAGCCGATCAGACGGATGATTTCCTCATCGATGTCAGCCTGTCTTTCGATATCCGTACGGTAGGAAGGAATTGTGCAGGTGATTTCATCGCCGTTGATTTCCGGCTTGAAATCGAGCCATGTCAATACTTCCTTCACCTGGTCCATGGTGAATTCTGTGCCAAGCAGGTCATTGCAGTGTGTCAGTGTTTCTTTGACAACCTTCGGCTCATAAGTGAAGTCGCCGCAGCATACGGTCTTTTCAAAACCGGAAGCGCCGGCATACTTTGTGAGCAGTTCAACCGAACGGTCAACCGCCTTCTGCATGGAGAGCGGTTCAAGTCCCTTGGTGAAGCGCTGGGCTGCCTCGGTGATCAGGTTGAGACGGATGGAGCTTCTTCTGACACTTGTCGCATCGAAGTTGGCAGCTTCAATGAAGATCGCATTGGTGGTCTCATCAATCATGGACTCTTCGCCGCCCATGATACCGGCGATACCGGTGGGCTCACCGCCTGTGGTGATCACAAGATCGCCCTTCTGGATTTCAAACTCAACGCCATCAAGCGCTGTCATCTTCATTTCGATGTCATCGACAACGGTGATCTCGCGGGCGGGAAGCTTGGCCAGGTTGTAATAGTGCAGAGGCTGGCCTGTTTCCAGCATGACGAAGTTGGAGATATCGACAACGTTGTTGATGGAGTTCATGCCTGCCGCATGGAGGTAGTTGACCATCCACTTCGGGGAAGGTCCGACTTCCACATGGTTGACAACCTTGCCGAGGAATGCGGAGCACTTTTCGGTTGCGGAGGAAACTCTGAATGTGCCCTCTTCGCCGATATCAGCCTTGCCCGCATAATCAGGCCACTTCACCTCGCGGTGCAGGATGGCGCCGACTTCCTTTGCCATGTTCCACATGGAGGAGCAGTCCGCACGGTTGGGAGTCAGGGAAACATCGAGCACGGTATCATCGTATCCGAGATATCCGAGCACATCTGTTTCACCGACCGGCGCATCGGCGGGAAGTTCCTCAATGCCGCTGCACTGGTATTCAGTCAGATATTTCTTGTCAACGCCAAGCTCGTAAAGAGCGCATAACATACCGTTGGAGTCGATGCCTCTGAGCGGTCTGACATGGATGGTTCCGCCAGGCAGCTCGGCACCATCAAGCGCGACGATGACTTTCAGGCCGGCACGGCAGTTGGGAGCGCCGCAGACGATCTGCAGAACATCTTCGGGCTTGTCGCCGATTCTTGTCTGGGTAATGTGCAGATGGGTTCCTTCGACATCCTCTGATGAGAGAACCTCACCGATGACCAGATGTGTGCCCTGAGCCAGCGGTTCAATGCCTTCCACCTCAAGACCGGCAGTGGTCATCTTGTCAGCGAGCTCTTCGGGTGTGATACCGGAGAGATCGACATATTCACTCAGCCATTTATAACTTAATCTCATGTTCCAAAACCTCCTCAGTCGAAACGGTCGAACGTTTTGAGGAAGCGTTCGTCGTTGATATAGAAATTGCGGATGTCATCGATGCCGTATTTGAGCATCGCGACTCTTTCAAGACCGACACCGAATGCGAAGCCGGTGCACTTCTCGGAATCAAAGCCGTTCATTTCCAGCACATGGGGATGAACCATTCCGGCGCCGAGGATTTCAATCCAGCCGCTGCCCTTGCAGACATTGCAGCCCTTGCCGTTGCAGAACGGGCAGGACACATCGACTTCAACGGAAGGCTCTGTGAACGGGAAGTAGGAAGGACGGAAACGGATCTGACGGCCTTCGCCGAACATTCTGTTGGCCATGAACTCAAGGGTTCCCTTCAGATCAGCCAGAGTGATATGTTCGCCCACGACCAGACCTTCACACTGGGTGAACTGGTGGGAATGGGTGGCGTCATCGTCATCGCGTCTGTAAACCTTGCCCGGGCAGATCAGCTTGATGGGAGTCTGTCCCTTCGCCTTTTCAAGCTCTCTCATCTGCATCGCGGTTGTATGGGTTCTTAACAGTGTGTTGGGATCAATGTAGAAGGTATCCTGCATTTCTCTTGCCGGATGATCCTTGGGAATGTTGGCAAGCTCGAAGTTGTAGTAATCCTCTTCGACTTCCGGTCCCTCGGCAATCTTGTATCCCATGCCGATGAAGAGGTCTTCGATCTCCTGCTGAATCATATGCAGCGGATGCATCGTTCCCTTTTCGCTCTTGGTGCCGTTGAGTGTGATGTCCAGCTTGTCCTTGATCAGCTGTGCTTCAAGCGCCTTGGCTTCGAGTTGTGCCTGGGCTTTTTCAATGGCTTCGCTGACTGCCTGCTTGCACAGGTTGACCTTCTGGCCGAATACCGGTTTTTCCTCTTTGGGAAGCGACTTCATCTCGCTCATGAGCGCCTGGATGCTGCCCTTTTTGCCAAGATACTTAATTCTGACCTGCTGCAGCTCTTCCGGACTCTGCGCGCTTTCAATGGCAGAGAGCGCCTCATTCTGTACTTCTGTGATCCTGTCCATTTTTTCCTCCAAAAATAAAAGCGTTCCTCACATTACAGGAACGCATGACACGCGGTACCATCCTGATTCGTGTTCTGTTGTGAACACGCACCTTGATTATGCCCTTAACGCGGGCGCACGGAGGGGATTGGCCTCACTGGGAAAGTGAATTCACCGGATGTTTCTGATGAGAATCTTTCAGCATATGATTCTCTCTCTTGTCTCAGGCTTGGCCGGATACTAGTCTTTCCTTTAAACGCTTTACCTAATTGATTATAGAGGAAACCTATGAATTTTCAATCAGAAAATCTTCCTTGCGCCGCATCATTCAGAGCGCAGTTTCAGGGCAATCCCCGCCAGTATGAGCAATCCCCCTGCCGCGATGATCATGGGCGGCAAGAGACTGGATGTGCCGTAGATTTCCAGGATGCCGCAAAGAGTGAATCCGCACATCAGTGTCAATACACCGTCGTTGTAGATTCTGCCCATGTCCTCGCTTGTGATCAGGTTGGGCATGACGCCTAAGGCAAACGGAATCAGAGGCATGCTCATCATGAAAATGGAATAGACGCCGAAGCTGAAGCATTCATAAACAAATGCGAAGATAACGGAAAACGCCGTGATCAGAAGCCATGTTCTGATTGTTTTGTTTTTAATAACCGATACAGACTGCATCGCTGACACTCCTTTCTGAAATTGTTCTGCCGCTGGTGGTGGGATTGTTGATGACTTCATTCATGAAGACCATTGTGCTTGATCCTCCCCCATCCAGGTTGTAGGCTGTTTCAACGCCAAGGGATGATAAGAAATCAGCCAGTTCATAAAGTGAAAGACCTTCGCTTTCATCCGTTCTGCCGTCACTGACCACAAACAGATAATGCAATGGTTCGATTTCGCAGATGGCGGTTCTGGGATTGGAGGCCATCGCCTTGCCGACTTCGTCATCTGCATCGACGATGATCTGTCCGTTTTCAATTAAACCCGGGCCGAAGGAATAAACCTGCATGGCGCCGTTGTTCAGTAAATCTTCTGCACTGACGGTGCCCTCCTGAACGATTTCAAAGCTGCCGTCATTCATGATCGCAAGCGCCTCATTGTTGGATGATGTGTTTCGGTAAAGCACGCCGTTGCGGATCACATAGCCGCTGTTTCGGGCTCCGTAGTAATCGCCGTTGATGGCCAGGATGGCATTGTTGTCAGCTGCCATGGCACTGGTTTCCTCCTTGACGTTTTTGCCATATGCGTCATTGGCAAACACACTGTAAAGATAAGAGAGATCCGAGATCTGCACATCGGCGACATGGATCACGGTGTCATTGTATTCATATTCCTTGATTTCAATCTGAATGTTCTCATCAGAATAGGAATTATCCGTGACAGAAGTCTCCGTGCTCTGTGCCTCTGTTGACTCCTGTGTGCTCTCTTCAGTCCCGGAAGATTCCAGGCTGTGCTTTGCCTTTTTATGAGATGAGAGATGATAGCCGCTGTCTGTCTCATTGTTTTCTGCGGAAGCGGATGAATCCGCATCTGAAGAAGCCGTGTCTGAAGTTTCCGCACTGCTTTCATGGGCTGCGGTCACTTCATAGGTTCTTGCGATCACAAATGTGTCGAGAAGCACATACACCGAAACTGCCAGGATGAGAAGACAGTCGAAGAGATAAAACATTTTCTTTTTCATATTTCAGCCTTTCGTTGTGAATTGTTGAATACATATCTGTTCTGGATGATGAATGAGAAGACAAACAGGCAGGCTTCCGTCATCAGTTTGGCATACAATGCTTTGATACCTGCTCTGCTCAGCAGATACAGAATGCATGTATTGCATAAGAGAATGAACGCCGCCAGAATGAAGTATCGCAAGAAGCTCTGTCTTCTGCCGGTATGGTCATTGAATACGGTGCTGCGGTTGAGCTCATAATTGAATGAGGCCGAGAAGACTCTGGCGATCACATTGGCTGCCGCAATGCCGCCTTCAAAGGCAAACAGCGGATTCAGGATGCCAAATAACACCACATCAATCACAAATGACAGTAATGAGCTGAGTGAGAATTTCAGAATCTGCGCATAGATCCGGAAGGAATCGCGGAACACATGGAAGTGGGATACCTCGTTGTTGCCTTCATAGACGGTTGTGATCGGAATCTGAACCATATCGATGCCGGTTCTTGTGCAGAAAAGCAGCTGATTCATTTCATATTCATAGCGTTCGCCTTCCACTGAAAGGAATTCGGGAATCAGACTGCTGTGAAAGGCTCTGAGGCCGGTCTGGGTATCGCTAATATGAACGCCGGTAAAGATCTGAAAGACCTTTTCGGTCAGCTGATTGCCATAGCGGCTGCGGGCGGGAATGCCTTCGTCATGGAAATCCCTGACCCCGAGCACCAGCACCTCATGGTTGTAATGAGCTTCTTCTGCGATTTTTAGAATATCTTTGATGAGATGCTGGCCGTCCCCGTCACAGGTGACGACAACCCCGTCGCGGATATTCTGATGAATGTATTTCATGCCGGTTTTCAGAGCGGCTCCCTTGCCTTTGTTTGTTTCGTGTTTCAATACGACCGTGCTTTTGGGAAGCTGATCAAAGATATGATCATATTCTTTGGATGAGCCGTCATTGACTGCCACACAATGAACATTGTGTTCCTCCAGTTCCTTTACAAGATGAACCAGTGTTTCATCCGGGCAGTAGGATGGAATGAGTGCAGTAGTTATACACATATAAATCACCTCCGCTGCATCTATAAAGTAACGGAGGTGTCTTAAGAGAAAATGGATGTCAGATGAAGAAAAAGTGAAGATGCGGTTAAGCTTTTCTTCACTTTGTATGTTCAGATATAGTTTCCTGTCCGCAGTGCGTCATAGGCGCCATAGAGCTCATCCAGATCATCACTGCCTAAAACAAAACTTCCTCCCAGCAGTTCAAAATGATCCCCGTCGATGAACACGCCGCCCTGGTTGGGCATGCATATCACGGCTCTGCCGGTATCCTCGATGGTGCGGATAATGGCTTCGATATGGGTGAGATTCTCTTCATAATGGACATCGATGTCAAAGCCGGAAAGCAGACCGAGTCCTTCGTAATATTGGAATTCGTAATCCTCTTCGGGAGTCAGATGGAATTCATCGAGCTGAATCATGGCGCCGGCGCTGGTGCCCATGATGATTCCGTCAAACTCGCGGATCGCATCCATGATGCCAAGATCATAAAGTCTCTGTAACATCCAGCCGGGATAGCCGCCGGTGAAGAAGAGCACATCCGCTTCTTCGATCTTGCGCACGCAGGATTCATGATCATCCTCATAGTAGTTGATCCAGCGGATGGATCTGTCTTTGATTCCGTATGAGCGGAAAGGTCTGACGATATCTTTGTATTCGGCGCTTCCCCTTCCGTATTTTTCTTTCCATTCAAAAGCGTCATTGATCCATCCGTCATCATAGGACAGCGGAAGAATCAATACCTTTGTGTCAGGGTTCAGAAAGTTTTCCAGTGTTCCGTAAGCCCAGGGCTCATCGAAGTTGTTGATATTCAGTAAAATATGAGTCATTCATCTACCTCGGACACTTATTATAGCCGATCATAACCGTTTGTCATATCACTCATTTCATACAGATTTAAATGTCTGAATTGCAAACCTCAACGCAACCCTTCAGTCGCATTAAGTCTTACAAACTGAAACAACCAATGTAGTTGCGATGAGTCTTAACAATAATGCCTGTAAGAAAATGCACCGTTAGGTGCGGCCAGTCTCGGCCCGACCGAAGGGAGTCACGGAGAGAAGGGACCCGTCATCAGGAACGGGGAGACCAATGCTTTCTCACATTGCGCCTGTGCAATGTGATGATTTCCCCACGCTCAATCAGTATATGATTATCCTGCCAGCCAGCCTGTGAACTGAAATAGAACTGGAGGAACTATTACACATGGCTGCTTATAAACGATTAGATACCCGCATGCGTATCCGTATTCAAACCATGCTCGAACAACGCGAATCATTCAAAAAAATAGCCGCTGAGCTCGGCGTTCACCCATCTACCATTTCCCGTGAAGTGCTTAACGGTTCTGTCGAGCACAATGTGGGAGGAATTGGCAGTAATAACCGCTGTACTATCCGCAGTACATGCGACATACATAACCTTTGCCCTGGGCAGTCTTATCTCTGCAGGAATAAGAAGTGTTCCAGATGCCACAAAGTCAACTGTAATAATATTTGCCGTGAATATAAGGAATACCACTGTCCGAAACTCGATAAGGCACCTTATGTATGCAACGGCTGCGAAAAGAAAAGGTCCTGTGCTTACAGGAAAAGAATGTACTTTGCCGACCAGGCTGATGCCCTTTCCAAAAAAATGCGTTCAGAATCAAGAACAGGTATGAACCTGTCTGAAGATGAAGTACAGGAACTCGATGGGATTATCTCTCCAAGAATAAAGATGGGACAGTCAATCCATCACATCTTCGCCACATCACAGGATGAACTGTATATCTGTGAGAGAACCGCATACACACTTCTTCACAGCGGTATGATCTCTGCCCGGCCTATTGACGCCCCTCGTATTGTCCGTATGAGTCCCAGAAAGACAAAACGTCAGGTGAAAGTGGACAAGAAATGCAGAGTAGGACGCACTTACGAGGATCTTCAGGCATATCTGGCCGATCATCCCGATACTGCTATTCTTGAAGGCGATACGGTTGAAGGGAAAAAAGGCGGAAAGTGTATTCTCACCCTCACCTGGAAGAGTATGGACTTTCAGATCGGCTTTCTCAGAGATCACAATAACTCCGCTTCAGTGACCGCAATCGTCGATTCTCTTCACGATACCCTCGGTGATGAACTCTTCCATAAAGTGTTTCCTGATGTTTGGGTTCTGGACAACGGTTCGGAATTTTCTAATCCGGCTGCTATCGAAAAGTATGGTATCCGTGTCTTCTATTGCAATCCTTCCGCACCGTATGAAAAAGGCACCTGCGAGAATACACACAGTCTGATCCGCCGTGTCCTCCCCAAAGGTTCATCCTTTGACTCTCTTGATCAGGGTTTTCTCAATCTCCTGTTCTCTCACATCAACTCTCTTGCACGAAAAAAGCTGAACGATCATTCCGCATATGATGTGTTCAGCTCACTGTATTCTGCTGATCTGAATATTGAGGAACTCCTGCATATCTGCTTCATCAACCCTGATGAGGTTGAACTGAAGCCCTCTCTTTTAAAGAAGTACTATGATTCCCACCCCTCTTTACTGTCCAAGGCAATCGAGGAGGAATCATGAAGCGTACTCAGAATATCCGGACTGTGCTCCGGCTTTTGAATCAGTATGTCCCTGATTCAGACAGCAGTGCAGGCAATGTGATTCTTTACATCCAGGATGTCTCTGCTCACATTGACTACTACATTCTTAACTGGAATCCTTCATTGAAAGAATTCTTCGCTCTTGTCGATCCGCTGCACTTTGACAATGTGCTGGATCTGGAATATGTACCTGTTTCCATGCTGGAAGACAGCACATTATTCTATAAAGTCTGTTCCGGAAAGAAACTGGTCCACTGGAAAAAGAAATATAAACAGCTTCTTCCGCTTAAACCCGGCATCTCTTCTTCAAGATAATAACCCGTAAATTCCGCAGGCTAGCTGACATACAATTGCCGACATAGCCCGGTCGCAATGGCTTATTCCGAATTTCAATTCCATGACGCGGGATGGTTTCATTGCGCCTTCATTGTAACATTACGAAGCCCCGCTCATCCTTACGAATGTATGAATTGACTGCCATCATCTCTCTGCCAGCCAGTAACAGACTTTATGCCGGAAGACGTATTTACACAGGGCATTCCCCATATACACTGGGACGAAGGTGTTGCCAAAGGACATTATTTTCGCAGCGCCTTCGTCTTTTCAGGGGTATGGGGAATGGGGTTTCCTGTGTCAATATGTCTGAGGATTAAATTCTGTTACGGAATAAACCACTTATCTGTACGGGTTGTGTCCCGAGCATATAATCAACTGGATCTCTTTTATGACTGTTTGGCAATCACATGAAAAGCTGTATGTCTGATCGATACTGCCAATCCAACATACAGCTGCTCTATTTCTCTGATTTCGTACAATGTTGCGTTAAGTCTTACAAAGTCGCGCTGACTATTTCAATTCACCA
>JNJQ01000049.1 GCA_000701725.1 Erysipelotrichaceae bacterium NK3D112 | reverse complement strand
TTGTAAGAGACAGATATACCTGTCAGGTATGTGGCAAGTCTGTCAAAGACGGTGCTGTACTGGCAGTGCATCACATTATCCCCCGTTCAAAGGGAGGCACAAACAGACTGAACAACCTGCTGACTGTGTGTACAGGATGTCATACATCCAGGAATCACAAGCCTGGTGGAAAGCTGCATGGCTTAAAGCCTGTAACCGGAACGTTAAAGGATGCGGCGTATATGAACATTGTGCGCTGGCAGATGATAAATGCCTTACGGGAAGAGTTCCCTGAAATTGAGGTCTTTCATACATACGGATCCTATACAAAAGCACACCGCAGAGAGCTTGGACAGCTTGCCAAGACGCATGCGAATGATGCATATGCAATGGGAGAGTTTCATCCGAAACACCGGCATCAGGAGGAGCACTTCAAAAAGAGAAGACGCAATAACAGAATTTTAAGCAAATTCTATGATGCAAAGTATCTGGATGTAAGGGACCATACCATCAAAAAAGGAGATCAGCTTGGCTGTAACCGTACAAAGAGAAATGTGCCAAGGAACAATCCCAATAGTGGAAGGATGTTCAGAGGACATCAGATCTCAAAAGGCAGAGTATCTGTCAGAAAACAGAGGTATGATTTACAGCCTGGAGATACGGTTCTGTATCAGGGTAAAAGGTATATAGCAAAAGGCTGTCACTGCAATGGAAACCGCGTCATGCTTGATAACGGGAAATCAGTGCCGATCAAACAGATCAGAATCGTTCGCTTTACAGGCGGATGGATAACAATATGAGGAATGCAATTTATGAGGAGAAAAAAGCAGGAACGCATTCCTCCCCGCCCAAATCAGAGATTATGGACGGGGTCTCCTGCGTTCACTAATGAACGAAGCGCGTGAAAAATTCGGTTACGTTCCCGAGAAGGACAATACTGTTTTCTCAAGGCTCATGGATGCCGGGAAATGCCTGAGCGCAAAAGTCATATCCGTGAAATACCAGGAATACTTCACAAAGATATCCATTTCCATTTATCTGGCGGATTATTGAAATCACAGAACGGCAGCTCCGTTCTGTTTTTCATATCTTTATCAAATTCAATGAAATATAATACACGGTGGAGGTTTTCCATATATGGGTCTGATTATATTGGCCTTGCTGGCAAGTTTCATACCGTCACTGATATTCTTCTTCTGGTTCAGAAGCGCGAACAAGGATCAGGATTACCGGAAGGAATGCAAAAGCACGCTGCTCAACGGTCTGTACAGTGTGATTCCTGTTTGCTGCATGTCCGCACTCTTCGCCCTTTTCAAAAATCTTGTTCTGAAAGACCATGTTCCCGTGCTGGTGCTTGAAGCATTCAGAACCTTCGTCATCGCGGCGGTTGCGGAAGAGCTGGTCAAGTTCTGGCTTGGAAAAAAACACATCAAAGCGCGCGGACTCCTTTGCAGCAAGATTGAAGTCATCGCCTTTATGACCATCATCGCGTGCGGCTTCAACATTACCGAATCATGCGTTTATGCCATCGGCTCCAATGTCATCACGGTTCTGGTGCGCGGTGTGTGCGCACTGCATGAATTCTACGGTCTGATGATGGGTTTCTGGTATGCGAAATATATTGAAACCGGAGAGACAAAGTACAAGGTTTTTGCCATCCTGATTCCGATCCTGCTGCACGGATTGTATGACTTCTCATTAAGCAAAGATCTTCTGGCACTTTCAGACAACATGGCCTTCCTTCCCTTCGGAGTCATTCTGGTCACATGGATCATCGGCATCCGCTTCCTGATCAAAACTGTCAAGGGAAAGAAAGACGGCTCATTCCTCTTTCCGTTATTGAACATTGAGAGTATTCTCGGATAAGTGAAACAGTGAGTGTTCCGCGGGGAACGCTCTTTTTTCATCTTAAAAACTAATACGCACGAATCTGTTATGATGAAATCGGAGGTGAGCGCATGAAGGATGACAATGTAAAGATTGAACAGCGTCTTCAGAACATGAAGAATATCTATTTAAAGGCGGGAAAAATCCTGGATGAGCTGCCTGATGCGATTCCTTCAAAGATCAGAGTCACACTCAAGGAAAAGATCCTCGGTGACAGTGATCTCAAAAAACTCATGGAAGGCATCGATGAGCACAGACCTCCAAGACTCTTCCTGATTGGAAGAACCGGAGTCGGAAAAAGCTCTTTAATCAATGCGATCTGCGGATCCTATGCCGCCGCGATCAGCGATGTGCGCAGCTGCACGGAAACAGCAGAGATTTACCAGTGCAAAGAAGGCTCACGGGTATTAATGGAGATTCTCGATACCAGAGGATTCGCGGAATCAGAAAGCCTTGACAGTTCCGTGAGTGCGGAAGAAATGCTCATTGAGCAGATCAATGAGTTTTCCCCGGATTGCGCCATTATGATGCTCAACTGCACGCACAGGGATGACGTCAATGCGGATGTTGCGTTTTTAAAGAGAGTGACCTCACGGTATGCGGATGTCAACAAAATCAGGCTGCCCGTGATCGTCGTTGTGAACAAAGCCGATGAAATGGCGCCGTCAAGATTCAAGGATCCGGACGAATATCCGCAGATCAAGAAAGAAAAGATCAAGGAAGCCGTTCAGTATTACAAAGGCATCATTGTCAGAAACGGACTGAAAATCGATGACATCATCGCTGTTTCCTCATTGATCGACTGGAAAACTGCGGACGGCATGCCGATTGACGCCGAATCGATCGCCAACCTTCCGAAGAAGGATATTGAAAATCTGCAGATGGATTTTGACGGCAGATACAACATTGATGAACTGCTCAATGCTCTGGAACATGCCATTCTGGATTTTGAGGCACAGATGGGATTGAGAATGGCAGTCAGGCTGGATGAGGTCATTCACCGCATCGCCAGCCATCTGAAAAGTGTCTTCTCCACCCTTTCCGCAACGGTTGCCCTGACTCCCGTCCCGGTATCCGACATCTATATTCTGAGCATTCTTCAGGCCTTCCTGGTCGCATTGATCGCGTCCTTAAGCGGCAGAGACGCTGACCTGGATACGGCAAAGGAATTCATACTGAGTCTTGGCGGAGTTGCCGGACTTGGCTATTCGTTCAGGCTGATTGCCCAGCAGGCTTCGAAACTGCTCAATGTCTTCTGGCCCGGTTCAGGTTCAGCGGTCAGTTCCACCGTCGCATATCTAGGCACAAACGCCATCGGCGAGGCGGCCATCAGCTATTACATTGACGGCAAAACCATCGAAGAAGCGAAAAAGAAATTCGAACAGGCGAAAAAAGAAAACAGCTGAAAAGAGCGGGAGCCATTCAAAACGGTTCCCGCTTTTTAAACACAATTCTGTTCACCGCATAAGCGGTCAATCTGAGCAGACCGGGAAGAACGCATTGTGCAGATTGAAAAAGCAGAACTTTTCCGGATCTGCCTTCATGATTGTGAATGGTTTATGTCTGTGATTTCATATATATTTCATGAAAGCATCTGAAATCAGACGGATTCAATGTCCTGTTTTTGTTTTACAATGTTGTTATATATAAACAGCCGGCATCATGCATGCCGCCGGGGAGACAATATGAAAAAACGCAATATTCTGATTCTGGTCGCTGTGCTCGTCATTGCTTTGGTTGCGGTTTTATTCCTGAGACCGAAGAACAATTCCGAAGCTGTTGACTACGCAGAGGTCACTTATGACGTGGATTACTCCGACATGAATGCACTGTTCCAGGAGTCATCCTATGATTACCATCTGTTCGAATTACCGGAAGAACCCGATGGCTCAGTGGCTTTTGTCGGCGATCCCATGATGTATTATGAGAACGGAACCTATTACATCTATTATCTGAAAGAAGGCGGCAATTCCTTCCATCATTCCGTCTTCCTGACAACCACCGAGGATTTTATCACTTATAAACACTATAATGATCCGATCATTGAGGCCGAGGCCGGAAAACAGGATGACTGGATCGGCACCGGTTCCGTGGTCAAGGTGAATGATAAGTATTATTTCTTCTATACCGGACATGTCGGCGGCGGCCGTGAATTCAATGAGACAATCATGCTGGCGGAAGGAACATCCCCGCTGGAATTTGTCAAAAAGGAAGGATGGGAAATCACCCCTCCGGCAGAGATCAAGCAGAAGACAGACTTCCGTGATCCGCAGGCTTATTACAATGCGGAAAAGGATGTCATTGAAATGACTGTCACCGCTTCGGTGAGCGGTGTCGCAAAGATTCATAAGTTCACTGTTTCCTCTGATCTTTCCGAAGTCACCTATGACGGGGAAATCCTCTCCGATCCTCTCGAGGCATTCTGGAATCTGGAATGCAGCGACACATTCAAGGTGGGTGACAGATGGTATATCACCTATTCCGGACAGGATGACACCTTATGGTATGCGTCTGGTGATTCACAATTCGGTCCTTACGATGAACCCCGCCGCATCGATGACAAGCTCTTCTATGCCGCCAAGCATATTGAAGACGGTGAAAACTCCTATATGATCGGCTGGCTCAGACGTTCACAGACACCGGCATCACTGGATGAGGTCTCCGCCTGGGCAGGCAACCTCCAGGTTCAGAAGATCAATCAGAATCCGGACGGATCACTGTATTTCTCGCCGGTTGACAATGTGAAAGCCCTCTTCAAGGACAGAAGACCGCTCATTGCCAAAGGCTCTTCTGTATCACTCAAAGCGGAAAATGAAAAAGTGATCGCACCTGTCACAAATGCATATGAGCGCTTTATGATCACCGGCACATTCACGTATACGGGAAAAGGAGATTTCGGTCTGAGTTTCGATTATGACGGCACACCCGAAACTTCAAAGCTGATCACCATCTCGCCTTCCATCGGCTATATGTCATTTGATCTCAACAACGGTGACACCAATATCACCGGCGCTGCCGCCGATCTCAAGGAAGGAGAAACCTATTCCTTCACCTACATGCAGGAAGGCTCATGCGGTGTGTTCTATATCGACTCCATCGGCTCACTGACAGTCAGAGTCTATGGCGTCTCCGGCAGACAGGTCAGCCTGTTTGCGGACGGATGCACACTCGAAGTCAATGACCTGGCGGTATATACAGCAGGATTTGCAAACTGATCATATCTGCTGACCGGCTCGGAAATGAGCCGGTTTTTTCAGTTTCCGCAACATGATACATACTGTTAAACTCTTCTGATTTTTAATCTTTTCGCTGTCCGGAAAACATTCTTTTACGCATTTGGCGATACAGCGTTTACAATTATGTATAGTGTTCTCACGGAAAGGAGGACGGACTTTCAGTATGAACTGGAAAGATATCAGAAATCAGAAATGGTATCCGTATACCGTGGCAATATGTTCAGGCGTCATTCTGTATATGTGCCTCAACAACCTGTCATTTTTCCTTGGAATATTCAGCTTTATTTCCAAATACTTCGGAACTGTCATCCTGGCTTTCGCCATTGCCTATATGATCAATCCGCTGGCCAAGCTGATTCAGAAAGTGCTGTTTCACAGTGAAGGACAGAACAGCTGGGGCGCCTCAAGCCTGATCGCCATGATTCTTGTGCTGCTGCTGTTTGTCCTGCTGGGTGTTTCCGTGGTTCCTCAGCTTGTCGCAAGCATCCGCACCTTCGTTGACAACATTGACACATATGTGGCAACGGCTGAGAAAATGATCTCCGATCTCGGTCTTTCCCAGACGGAATTCATGCAGAATCTGATCGAGTCATCCAATCACCTCATCGATACCCTGGGTGATCTGATTTCCAAGAACTTATCGGACATTCTTGCAGCAAGCGCAAACGTGGGCAAGAGCGTTGCCAACTTCGCGATCGCGATGGTCCTCTCCCTCTATGTGCTGGCTGAAAAGTCATCGCTCAAGATTGGTATCAGAAGATTTCTGAGAGCGGTTCTGTCTGCGAACATGTACAGGGCACTCGGAAACTTCTATCAGAAATGCGATGACATCCTGGTCAGATATATCAGCTGCAGTCTGCTGGAAAGCGTGATCATCGGCTGTTCCAACGCATTGTTCATGACCATCTTCCACATGGAATTCACCGGACTGATCTCGGTCATTGTCGCCGTCACCAATCTGATTCCCAACTTCGGGCCGATTATCGGCGGTGTGATCGCAGCCTTCATCCTGGTGCTGGTTGATCCTGCCCATGCCCTGATGTTCATCATCTTCACCATCGTTCTTCAGGCAATAGACGGCTATGTGATCAAGCCGAAACTGTTCGGAAACTCACTCGGTGTTTCAGGTCTGATGATCCTGATTGCCGTCATCGTCTTCGGCAAGCTCTTCGGCATGCTCGGTATCCTGTTTGCGATTCCTGCCGCCGCAATCATCGAATTCACTTACAACCAGCTTCTGCTTCCGTATCTGGAAAACAGAAAGAAAAACAGGGAAGCATCCTCCCCTGCACAATAAGCTTCTGACAGACATCTTCCTCTCAATGAGCGAAGATGTTTTTCGTTTTCAGTCCAGCAATCCCGATGAAGTCACTTTCTCTAAATCTTCCGCATTGAGCTGAAGCATTTCAGCCGCCCCGTTCAGACTTTTTCCGGTTGAAGCCATCAAAGCTTTGAGCATTTCAGCAAGAGCCGTGATTCTGCCTTCTTCAACGCCCTGTTTTCTGCCTTCTTCGACACCCTGTTTTCTGCCTTCTTCATTGCCTTCTTCAAAGGCTTCCTTCCTGGCTTTTTTCTTTTCATATTCCAGGATTTCTTCCAATGTCATAAGATTTCCTCTTCAATCCTGATCATGATTGACCGCGTTCACTTCTCTGTGAACTTCTTCTGTCAGTACTGAGCATTGGTCCGGGGATATTCCTGTTCTCAGGTAGGCAAGGAAATCCTTCTGCTCATCACTCAGTCCTTCTTCGTTTCCATTATAGAAGATTACCAGCAGTTCAGGAGAACTTTTCAATCGTTTCCCGGGATTGTCGGGATTTATGAATCTGTATCGTGAAATTGCTTTTTCGTCATCATTGACTTTGAATGCGGAAATAATCAGCGCTATTGTTTCCGTTTCCCGGTACGCTTCACCGCGCTTGCGCCGGTCGACATAATCGGCAGCGATGTAATTCTGGATCCGGACCTCAATTGACCCATCCTCATAAGCGATCATTTCCGCTATGATTCTGCGCTTTTCGCTGTCGGCTGTCTTAATATCCATCCGTACAGATTTTTGTTTCAGCATCGGCACAAAGTTCTCCGGATGCGTTTTTTCCGTCCGCAGCTCACCGATTATGATATCCGGAAAGTAAAGCTGTATGATTTTTTTCAGAAGCTGCGGCCTGCGTGTGATGACTGCCGGAAACACCAGATAATTTGTGAAACCGTAAAACTTTTCGTTTGTCTTCATTGCTTGGTATCATCCTTTCTGTCTGCCATTCTTATTCCGCCAAAACGGGCACAATCCGCATTAAAAAAGATGATATTTCCGAAAAAACACGCCGGAAGATTATCCGGCGCATCTGTTTCAATGATTGTGATGAAACTTATTCGAGTCCCTTTTCACCGTTGGATTCAATCACTTCTTTATACCAGTAATAGGAATCCTTCGGAATTCTGTTCAGTGTGCCGCTGTTTTCATCCTCCTCACGGTCGATGTATACAAAGCCATAGCGCTTCTGATAGCCGTTGAGCCAGCTGAGCACATCCGACCAGCTCCATGTGCAGTAGGCCAGCACACGGCAGCCGTCATCGCATGCCTTCTTCAGTTCCTTCACATGTTCACGCAGATAGGCAATGCGGTAAGGATCATGGATCTTTCCGTCCTCGACTTTGTCAAAGGCGCCAAGGCCGTTTTCGGAAATGACAATCGGCAGATCATAGCGGGAAGTGATTTCCCTGCACGCATAGCGCAGGCCCATCGGGTCAATTGTCCAGTCCCAGTCCGTGGTGGGCAGGTTCTGATTCTTCGGTGTGCGGTACATGCCGGCAAGGCCGGAGATTTCCGTGGTGCCCTTTTTGCCGGTGGTATTCATCTTGCCCATGCCGTCAACACCGTCAACCGGATTGTATTCCACGCTTGAAGTCTGATAATAATTGACGCCCATGAAGTCCACCTTCGCAGCGGCCGCTTTGAGGATTTCCTCATCCCCTTCTTCCATCACAGGGGCAATGCCTCTGGAAATCTGATAAGCCCTTGCGGCTCTTGGATATCTGCCATAGGCATAGACATCCATCCAGTAGAAATTCTGCAGATCGTCATAATCATATTTGGCCATCGCGTCTTCGGGCTTATTGGTGACCGCATAGGAAGGACCGTAGGCAAAGGAGGAGCCGACCTTTGCGTCAGGCCATAATTCCTTCAGAGCGAGCACGGACTTCGCATGTGCCATGAAAGCATGATGATTGACCTGGTAGAACGTCTTGTAATCATTTGCCTTTCCGGGAGGATGGCTTGCCATCAGCCAGCCGTGTCCGGTGAACACATTCTGCTCGTTGATGATGATCCAGTACTTCACACGGTCGCCATATGCCTCAAACAAAGTCTTCGCATAGCGGACAAAATCATCGACGATGCGTCTGTTCTCCCAGCCGCCGTACTGATCCTGTAACGCCTGGGGCAGATCCCAGTGATACACCGTGATCATCGGGGTGATATTGTACTTTAAGCATTCATTGATCAGATTGTTGTAGAATTCAATTCCCTTGGGATTGATTTCTCCGTTTCCATCCGGAATGATTCTGGTCCAGGCCACTGAGAAGCGGTATGCCTTCAGACCCATCTCACCCATCAGACGGACATCTTCCTGATATCTGTGATAGTGGTCAACCGCCTTGTCGCCGGTGGTCGCCTTGAATGTCTTGCCGGGAATGCGGACAAATCTGTCCCAGACGGATTCACCCTTTCCGTCCTCATTCCATGCGCCTTCCACCTGGTAGGCAGCGGAGGCCGCGCCCCATAAAAAGTCTTTGGGGAAACCGTTGGACTTTTCAAAATACATGATGTGTTTTCTCCTTTGTTTGTATCTTCATTTTAGCATTGAATCAGAAAAGAGGAATTCCTGAAGCGGAACTCCTCATTTTCTGATGATGATATTTTTTATCAAAGGGGATATACAGTCATGATCCAGAAGATGTTGACGACTGACAGAATCAGAGCCGGCAGCAGAGACTGCTTCATATTGGAGCTCAGATCGTATCCGCCGATACCCATGACAAGCGGTACTGTCGGAGTCGCCATCGGTGTCATGAAGGCTGTGCAGCATGCGCTGGCCACCAGCATGAGCGGACCTGTGCAGTCAACACCCATGGACTTGCATGCGAGGATGGCAATCGGAGCGAAGACAGCCATGACGGTTCTGTTCTGCATGATCTGGGTCAGTAAGAACGGAATCAGATAGAAGACAGCGCCGATCAGGTAAGGATTGCCGAGCTTTGTCGCGATACCGGCAATGAAGCCGCCGATCAGATCGCCCGCGCCGGTGTTGGCAAGAGCGGTGCCCATGCATAAGCCGCCGACAACCATCAGACACAGGTCAATGGGGATGGAACCGCAGGCTTCTCTGGAGCTCATGACGCCGGTTGCGACCAGGATGACCGCACCGATGAAGGCGATTTCCCATGACACCAGCGGCTGTACGCCGACTGCGCCGAGCATCTGGTTGAGCTGTGTATTGAAGACCAGCAGCAGTGTGACAAGGCAGAATACCAGGATGGCGATTGTCTCACGGCTCTTGGACAGTTTTTCATGTTTGGCAACACGCTTGGACAGATCATCGCTTCCGGTTGTTTCAACCACCGGCTTTTCCGGTGCGAAGCGCCAGCCCAGGAATGTGGAATAGAGAATCAGAGCGACAAGGGAGAGACCGCGGCTCTTGAAGAGATCCATGACACCCATTGTGAACTGCTCATATTCGTTGGCTGCGATATAGCCGTTGAGTTCTGCCAGCATGGACAGAGATCCGCCCACCGGAATGATTCCGCAGGCCGCGATGCAGGTGAGACCGACCGCGAAGATGGTTTTGGAAACAGGGATATTCATCTCTTCGCATGTGGCTGTGACGATCGGGGCAACGATACAGAAGGCTGCGACCGCGCTGCCGGTGAAGGTTGCGGCGATCACGGAAGCCAGTGTGAATCCGAGCATAACCATGGTCATGGAGCCTTTGGAGATTCTCTGGACTGTCTCAGCGACAAGACGGATTGCCTGGGTGCGCTTGAAGCCTTCGGAGATGATGAACATCGAGGAGATCATGATCAGGTTGGCGTTGCCGATGTTGCCGAGAACATCCTTGGGAGCGATGCAGCCGGTGATCAGGAAGAGCACAATGCCGAGGCAGCCGACCGTGCCGACGGAGAGCTTGTTCCAGACGTATCCGGCGATGACAAGAATGCAGATGGCGAAACAGATGATAAGCTGTGCGTTCATGATGTTCTTTTACCTTTCCTTAGCGGCTGATTCTGCGGCCGTCATAATATACTTCGTGATTTTCGTCTTTGCTGAAATGAGAGAGGAACTGATCATAGCTGATCCAGCTGAGTTCCGGATAGTTGGCATGAACCATATCCGTGACTTTTCCGATGACACTCATCGGCACGCCGTTTTCATTGGCGAAGGTCAGCCAGCTGATCGGATATGTCTCATGCTTCTGGAAATTGTGGATATCCAGATGGAAGTGTTCCAGTTTTTCCGCCAGTGTGTTTCTGATTTCCGGCTCGATTGCCCAGGGCAGCACGGGATCCTCTCCCTTGCCTGCGCATAAGAAGTCCTTGTCGCCATAGATCCACATGGTCGGAGTGAAATATTCACTCTCCGGGAAATCGGCATACATTCTCGAAGGAGATCTGAGTGCGCTCCAAGGCGCTACCGCCGCAAACAGATCGGCAGCCGTATAGCCCAGCAGATCACTCATCATGCCGCCGGAGCTCTGTCCGCATGCATAGATTCTGGAATGATCGATCGGAAGTCTTGACTCAATGTCCGCGACCATCTGACGGATGAAGGCAACATCGTCCACCGGTTCACCCTTATATTCACCGCACCAGAGAAGAACGTTTCTCAGACCGTTTTTCTTCTGCTGGTGAATGCCCGCTTCCGGGAAGACGGCGATGAATCTTCTTTCCTCTGCCACCGGTGACATGCCGGAAAGATCGAAGAAGGTTTCAGCGCTTCCGCCGCGGCCGTGCATGACCACAACCAGCGGCCATTTCTGATCCGGTGTGCAGCTTTCGGGCACGTATTCATACCATGTACGTGTCATTCCGTTTACTTCCATGGTTTTCTTCACGGCACCACATTTGACGGGATCCTTGTAATATCTCAGGCACTTGCCGCCCTGGCCTCTGTGTCTTCTTGCCAGGCTGATATATGCCCATGCATTTTCAAGATGTTCTTTCGAGAAGCCCTTTTCATCGACGGTGAGTCTGACCTGGGAAATATGTTCCTCATTGACTTCATTGCGGTCTCTGACCCATTTGGGCATCCAGATATAATCACTGCCCTGTCCTTTGAGAGGTTCGCCTTCGGTATGGTTGTTGGTGCGCCAGAAGTCAGCCGCGTCTTTGTTGTTGCCGGAGTAATTGCTGACAAGCATCCAGATGGGCAGCTGGGCTGAGGTGCCCTGGATCTTGAGTTCCACTTCACCCTGGTCTTCTTCGCCATGCTCAACTTTCTGATCATATGCAAGATCGGCACTCAGATCGCCGAAGGTCATCAGACCGCTGTATTCGCTGGTCATCCGCTTGGCTGCCTGGTGAGCGATATATGATGCATCACCGATGGCAGAGAGATAAATATTGTCCTGCATGGTGATGTACCAGTCTCTGGCCTGGATCTTCACATAGACGCCATTGAGATATTCGGCATCGCTGCCGTCGGTCTTCCATGCGCCGTTTTCGCAATATGTGATGTGCAGGAAGAGTTCATGCTCATCGGCGAATTCCTTGATTCCGGATGCATTGAACCAATCCAGAGGATTTTCCTTTGAATCGATTGCCATGATCAGACAAGGCCTGCAGTATTCCTGGTTTTCGGGAATGTAGGTCAGGAATGTTCTGCCGTTAACGTTTTCTTCAAACAGACCGCTTAACAGCGCTTTGTTGGGATGGCTGAAGTCAACCGGAAGATCAGCCGCGGATTCAGGGAAATGCTTGATTGTCATCATGATTGTTTTCCTCTTTATGAATTACACATATCTGCACACATGGTCGACGGCGATGTCGGAGAATCCGAAGGCTTCCGCCTTGGTCAGTCTTCCGTTGGCAATGTCTTCAATGACACTGACAAGTTCATCACCCATCTGCTGATAAGTCTTTTCGCCTCTGACGATGGCGGACAGATCCACATCCATGTTGTCCTCCATCTTCTGATATGTTCTTTCGTTGGCTGTCACCTTGAGCACCGGCGCGATCGCATTGCCTGTCGGTGTTCCCCGTCCGGTTGTGAAGACGACCGCCTGGCATCCGGCTGCCACCATTGAGGTGACCGAGGAGATGTCATAGCCTGCTGTATCCATGACGATGGCGCCTTTCTTGGAAGGACGCACCGCCTGTTCCAGAACCTCATTGACCGGTCTTGTTCCGCCCTTGCGGATGCAGCCGAGGCTCTTCTCATCCAGTGTGGAGAGGCCTCCTGCCTTGTTGCCGGGAGTGGGCTGGCCCGCTCTGCAGTCCTGGCCCGCCGCCTTGAGATGATCCTCATATGCGCGGCAGACTTCAATGATCTGATCATGGATTTCACGGTTGGCCGCACGCTTGGCAAGCACATGCTCGCCGCCGATCCATTCGATCGATTCGCTGATCATGCTGGTGGCGCCAAGGTCAACCAGGATGTCGCTCATCTCGCCGACCGCCGGATTGGAGGCAATGCCGCTGGTGGCATCGCTGCCGCCGCATTCAATGCCGATGAACAGTTCAGATGCATCGAAGAGCTCCTTCTGCTGCATGCCTGCTTCCATGGCCATATCTCTTGCGGCTCTGACCGCCTTTTCAATTGTTTTCAGGGTGCCGCCCTCATCCTGGATTCCGAATGAGACAACCGGTTTGGATGTCATCTGCTGGATCTTTTCCTTCAGCTTGTAATGAGGAACTGTCTCACATCCAAGACCGATAATCACAACCCCGTACACATTGGGATTGCAGGCAAAGCCGGTGAGCACCTTCTGGCTCATTGCCGTATTGGCCGCCACATCGGAACAGCCGGTGTTGAAGACGATATTCACAGCGCCTCTGACCTGGCTTGCGACAATTCTGCAGCTTTCGCTTCCGCATGCGCAGGTCGGCAGGATCAGCACGTGGTTGCGGATGCCCGGTCTTCCCTCTTTTCTGCGGTAGCCCCAGAATTTCAGTTCTTTTCTTTCCGGATTTCCTTCCGACTGCTTCGCGCACATGACGAAGTTTTCATCCGCCAGCTCGCTGTCATAATCTCTCGGAACACTGAACAGGTTTGTTTCATTCACCCATTCGCCTGCCTTGATGTCTTTGGAAACCTCGCCCAGGCTTTCGCCGTATTTGATCACGTTTGCGCCTTTGGGAATATCGCTTAAGGCTGCCTTATGGCAGAATGGAATATCCATCGCCGCTGTCAGCTCGCAGTACTCTTCCCCTTTGCGGTAAATGATCGTTTCGCCTGCACGGATTTCGGCAATGGTTGTCACGACATTATCAGTGATGTCCATCAACAATGCATTGATTTTCATTTGTGCCTCCTTGTTGATTGTCAGATTCAACAGATGAATCTTTCTTGCACTTACAAGATAGCAGGCGGTATTATTAATTTGAATTTTATGGAATTTATGTTTGTATAAATCATATTTATGGAGGATTGCATGGATCAGGAAATGAAGTATGTCTATAAGGTTTATGAGTGCGGAAGCTTTTCCAAGGCTGCCGCACAGCTCTATATGACCCAGCCGGCGCTGAGTCTTGCCGTCAAACGGGCGGAAGAGTCAATCGGCGCGCTCATCTTTGACCGCAGCGCGAAAACACTCACCCTGACCGAGGCGGGTGAGATCTATATCGAGAAGTATTATCAGATCCGCGATCTTGAGATGGAGCTGGCCCTCAAGCTCCATGATCTCTCCTTTCTGCATACCGGCTCACTCACCATCGGCGGCACCAATTATTTCAATTCCTATATTCTCCCGCCGGTGATCTCAAAATTCCGGCAGACCTATCCGGGCATTGATGTGACGCTTGTCGAGGCCGGCTCAAGAGAGCTGCTGGCAATGCTCAGGGATCACCGCATTGATCTGACCTTCAACTGCGGTTTAAGCAGAAAGGATCCTTACCGCCTGACGCCCTGTTTCAAAGACCATGTGCTGCTTTGTGTTCCGAAAAGCTTCGCGGTCAATGAAAAAGCCATGGCATGCGCCATGACCAACATGAATATTCTCGAGAAAAAACATCTGGATGAATCCTTTCCGGCGGTTTCGTTATGCGATTTCAAAGATATCCCCTTCATTCTTTTATCCGACGGCAATAATCTTTACGAACGGGCAAAAGTCATGTTCGAACAGGAACAGATGACACCGCAGGTTGCCATGCGTTTAAGCCAGCTGGCCACCGCCTGGCATCTTTCCTGCGAAGGGCTCGGCGCCGCCTTTATCAGCGATCATCTGGTCACCAAGGCCAGTGACAGTGTGTATTATTTCCGTCTGGATTCCCCGCTCGCGGAAAGAACCTTTGATTTTGTGACATCCGAAAACCGCTATATTTCCAGGGCGATGGATGCCTTTTCGGAAGTGTTCTCATCATACTATCTCATCTGAGCAATGCAGTTACCGTCTCTGATATAACTGATTAAACAGAAATCAGATATATATTATCGGAGAAAATTATAATGAAATTTGAAAAGCTTCTTTCGAGCGGAAGAATCGGCTCAATGGAACTCAAAAACCGTTTTTGTCGTGCCGCCCATGGGAACCAACTTCGGAACCTATGAAGGATTTGTCACTGATCAGATGATCGAATACTACCGCGCACGAGCACTTGGCGGATTCGGTCTGATCATCATTGAAGTCACCGCTGTGGATCCTCATGGCAAGGCCGTCACCATTCTGGAAATGCGTGCGGATATCGCTCTCGATGAGGCACCGACACCGCGTGCCTTCCTGATGCCAAGACTCGCCGAAAGAGGCATTCAGAAGATCGTCAACGCGACCGTGAAAAAATTCAATGAGGACGGCGTTGTCTATGAGCAGTCCGGCAAGGAAGTCACCATCGGCGGCTTTGACACGATCGTGCTCACCATGGGCGTGAAGCCTTACAATCCGCTGGAAGAAGCCGCGAAGAAGGTCTGCGGTGAAGTCTATGTCATCGGTGACGCAAAACAGGCAGGTCTCGCCAACAAGGCAACCGAAGCCGGTCTTGCGGCAGCCCTTGCACTGTAAACCGCAAAGCCTCACATTCCCATTTCGTGTAACAGAAAAGCACCGGACCGGTGCTTTTCTTAAACTGATCCCGATGTCAAGTACCAAAGTTTGACAGTTTAAGTTTTGAGAAAGAGACACAGATTCCACCTGAAATATGGTGAAGTGAGTCTGTGCCTTTTTGTTTGTCCCAGTAAATTGTGAACCACAAAAATAACTGTTCATCTGATACACAGCCAAAAGGTTCTGATCGATTATGTGCTGCAGTGATCCGGTGGATCATCATGCATATTTCATTCCGGGGCTTTATGCCGCGAAAGTCAATTTACAGTGGGTGTACCCCTTGTACACTTGCGGCGAAGGTGTTGCCAAAGGGCATTGTTTTTGCCAATGGCTTCGCTTTTCAGGG
>JNJQ01000048.1 GCA_000701725.1 Erysipelotrichaceae bacterium NK3D112 | reverse complement strand
GTAAATCCAAAGAGCCTGAAAAGAAACTCTCACGGCGTAAGTAATTTCATCTATAACCGCAACCGGATTCTATGGGCTACCAGAAACAATCCTTCTATTCTTGCCATTCCGCGTTCCAAAGAAGAAATACACAATCACACTGGTAAAAAACGCGGTCCTTACAAGAAATCAAAATAACAATTCATTAATGAGTGCAAGCAGCTCTCCGCATAAAAAACCCGGAGAGTTTTTATTCACTCTCCAGGTCATTTTTCTACTGGTCCCCCGTGAGGTCCCCCATCAAATCCCCCATGAAATTTGACTAGCCCCCACGAAGTTTGGTTACCCTTGGAATGCCGGGCCTCTTTAATAATCTGAAATGCTTTTTGTGAGTTCTGCACAGGAGATCAAAGATTTGCGGCACCGATCATACCGGCGTTTTTTCCGAGCTTTGCGGCCTTGATTTCCGGAACCATGCCATGGGAGCCGCCGAAGCTTTCCTCTTCGGCAATCTTCTGAAGGGGAGAGATCAGATCTTCGGTATATTTTGACATCATTCCGCCAAGCAGGATCAGCTGCGGCCGGAACATATTGACGATATTCACAATTCCCACGCCCAACGCGTCAATATACTCTTCAATGACCTGCTGGATCACTTCATCGCCATTGTGATATCTGTCAAAGATTTCATCCAGGGTGAGTGCTTTACCGCATTCCGTTTCCGCATTCTTCAAAAGCGCGGGAACAGAGACATATGCCTCCAGGCAGCCTTTTCTTCCGCATGTGCAGATTCTGCCGCCGGAGCGGATGACCATGTGGCCGATTTCACTGCCGCCCATGATGCCGCCTTCAAAGACTTTGCCGTTGAGGATGATTCCTCCGCCGACGCCTCCTCCAAGGGTGAACATCGCGACATCGCTGTAATCCTTTCCCGCACCGGCAACGGCTTCACCAAGGGCTGCGCAGTCCGCGTTGTTGGCAATTCTGACCGGGCAGGGGATGACACGTCCGAGTCTTTGAACGATTGATACATCCTCCCACTGGATATTATTGGAATAGAGGACTTTTCCGTTTTTGCGGTCGATGGTTCCCGGAATGCCGACTCCGACACCGATGCACTGATCCAGCGGAATATCGTTTTCCTTTAACAGGGAAAGAATCCGCTCCGCCAGATCATCGATGTTTTCATCTGCCGTTCTGCAACGGTCAAAGGGATACTGGCTGACGGCGATGAGGTGCTGTTCATTATTGACGATACCGATCTGCACTTCGGAGCTGCCGATATCAACGCCGACCCGGATCGGGCTTGCCTTTTCGCGGATGGTTGTAACCAGGGCATCGCATTTTCCTTCGATCTGCCAGTCACCGCTGCCCG
Source organism: Erysipelotrichaceae bacterium NK3D112 (assembly GCA_000701725.1). GTDB lineage: Bacteria > Bacillota_I > Bacilli_A > Erysipelotrichales > Erysipelotrichaceae > Bulleidia. The sequence continues at coordinate 14,551 of JNJQ01000048.1, read as the reverse complement.
CCGGCAGGAACAGACTGTCACCTTTGCGATAGGGAACTTTTTCATTCTGGTTGGACAGTGTTCCTTCGCCATCCAGAATCAATATGCTCAAGAAGGATTCTTCGGAGACTCTGCCCTGCATGCGGTAAGTCAGGTTTCCGTCAAGATTCAGCTTGTCCACGGTGAAATAATCACAGTCGGCGATATGCGGATAGCCTTCGCCTTTGCGGATGACCGGCATTCTGGAAGTGACTGCCAGTGCTTTTTCAATATGAAGGTCTCTCTTTTTGCCGTCTTTTCCTTTTCTTCCGTAATCATAGACACGGTAGGTGACATTGGAGTTCTGCTGGATTTCAGCGATCAGGCATCCCTTGCCGATGGCATGAAGCGTGCCTGCCTCAATCAGGAAGGCATCGCCGTTATGGACTTCCACCGCATTCAATACTTCCTGAATGGTGTTGTCTTTGATCCGCTGGGCGAATTCCTCTCTGGAAACCTCACGCTTGAATCCATAGTAAATGAAAGCACCCGGGGCCGCGTCGAGCACATACCACATCTCGGTCTTGCCGTACTGTCCTTCTTTGGACAGGGCAAAGCCGTTGTTGGGATGAACCTGGATGGAAAGATCGTCACGGGCATCGATGAACTTGATCAGAATCGGGAAATCGCGGAATCTGCGGCAGTGGGTGCCCAGCACTTCCTGTCCGTTTTCCTGAATGTATTCATATAATGTTTTGCCTTCGTTTTCACCGTTCATGATCACGGAAGGTCCGTCCGGATGGCAGGATAATGTCCAGGCTTCCGCAAGGATATCCCCGTCATATTCCATATTGTATTCATCCACAAGTCTGTGACCGCCCCAGAGGTAGTCTTTGTATGCAGGTTTCAGTTTCAATATACTCATGATCTGTCCTTTTTTTCATGCCGCTCAGGTATTGATGCATGAACTTCTTTCTTCTTTAATCTTACACATCTTCTGTATGCATTGCACAGGCGAATCCACATAACTTTGGAATGAATGATCCGCTGAAAAGGCAGCGCAAAACAAAAGCAGGCAGACTCACCTGAATCTACCTGCGGCAACGGATGTCACATTCTGTTGTATGGAATATCGTAGGACCATGGCGCAAGCTGCTCAAATGTATAAGCGGCCGCGAAGACATCCTCATCACGGAACTTTCTGCCGATGATCTGCATGCCCACCGGAAGGCCTTCTTTTGTTAGGCCTGCGGGAATGGATGCGGCAGGATTGCCTGTGAAGTTTTCGAAGAAGGTTTCACAGAAGCCGATCAGCGGTTCAACCTTTACACCGTTAAGTTCAACGGGACCGGTTGTGTTGCGGTCGGTCCGGTTCTTTACCGGCGGACAGATTGTCACCGGGGAAAGAATCAGGTCATATGTCTCAAAGATATCTTCCTGCACATCGAGAATCTCCGTTCTCATTTCATTGAGTGTGCGGAAATCCAGGAAGGAGAATTTCATGATCTCCTCATTCCAGAAAATGAATTCTTCCGGCAGCTGATCACGGTAATCACCGATCAGATCAAAGCCTTTCCGTTTCCAGAGCTCAAGATCCGTCGCTGTGTCAAAGCAGATCGAACGGTCCCATAATTCGGCATATTCATATGCCGAATGAGAAAAATGGAATTTTACAGGCTCCACATTCGCGCCTGCGTCTTTGAAACGCATGGCGGCCTTGCGCACGATCTGTCTGACTTCCTCGTCGATTGTGAAGATTCCGAAGTCATCGGTATATCCGATCTTCCAGTTCTTCACGGGCTTTTTCATCAATTCCGTGAAATCGCGTCTGGGCAGCGGAACACTGTGAGGGTCACGGGGATTGTATCCGGCCATGTAGTTAAGCATGATTGCACTATCCTCGACTGTACGCGTGATTGCCCCGTTGAAACAGTAGGGGTGGGATGCGCTCCAGCCATCGGGTCTGTTGACTGCCGGGATTGTGCCCACGGATGCTTTATAACCGAAACAGCCGCACCATGAGGATGGAATGCGGATGGAACCGCCGCCGTCTGAACCTTCGCCGATCATGATCAGCCCGTCCGCCACCGCGGATGCGCTGCCGCCGCTTGATCCGCCGGAATTGTATCCGGGTTTAAACGGTGTTGAAGTCGGCCCGTACAGTTTATTGTCGGTGGTTCCGCGGAAGGCAAATGCAGGCGCGTTAGTTTTTCCCAAAGCAATCGCTCCGGCTCTGCGTGCCGCATCATAAAAGACGGAATCTTCAGGATCTTCCTGCATCAGAGCGGCAACACCGCCATGGGAATTGGTCCATCCTTTTTTCGAAGGAAGAAAATCCTTGAGGGCGATCGGAACGCCGGCAAGCGGACCGCAGTCCTCACCTTTGGCAAGACGTGCTTCCAGTTTCTTTGCCTCATGCAGGGCATCTTCGGTTTTTGTATAAACAAAGGCATTGATCGAAGGATTGCGTTCTTCAATCCGCTTTGCAAAATATTCGACGATTTCAGTCGGTGAGATCTCACCTTTGTTGACCAGACGGCCAAGTTCAGCTGCACTCAGCAGTTCCAGTTTCATGGCCTGCTTCCTCAGTGCTGTGTCTGCAGATACAGATCGCCGACGTGTTCATCTTCCCAGGTCTTGGAGATTCTGTATCCGAGCGGTGAAAATACCGCCTCAAACGCAAGCTCAATCAGCATCGATGTGAATGAGCAGATCAACACCTGCATCCAGTTCCAGCCGAAGAAGACATGTGATACCAGCGCGGAGAAGACAAAGTTGTCTACAAACTGCGCGGCACAGGTGGAAAGCAGCGAACGGATGGCAAAACCTCTGTAATTGCCATGGTCAGCGACAGAACCGATCATCTGGTTCAGGGATGAATTGACAACCGTGCTGGCGAACATGGCGGCGGAACTGCCGGCCACGACATACCATGCGCCGGCAAAGGTGGAATCAATGCCTGCCGTGATCATGGTCGCGGTTGCGGGTTCAGAGGATGAATAATAAGCAGCCCATCTGCCCGGTGTCATCATCAATACGCTGAAAATCACAGCGCAGATCATATTGATGAGCATCGCCACAATGGAAATGCGGGTGGCTGCCTTCGCGCCGAAACGTTTGCAGATGCAGTCCATGCACAGAAACGAAATCCACGAAAGGGCAAGGCCGGTGTTGAGACAGAAATAATCCGAACGGTACAGCTCTCTGCCCGCCAGAAGATTCATGAGCACAACAGACAAAACAAAAACAGCAATCACCATGGAGGGAACGCTGCGCAGGAGGATCTTGTACTCCTCCCAGATACTTCTGATAAAACGCATAAAAAAACTCTCCTTTGGTTTTAATCTTTTACAAGCAGGATATCGGACCCGAACTGCTTGGCTTTTGACAGCAGGGCTATTATAAAACGAAACAGGACAAATGGAAACATGCAATCCTGTAAACATGCACTCAGAAAAAGCCGGCAGCGGGATCATCCCGTATACCGGTCATTCTCTTATGGATGAAAAGTGTTTGTTTCAGCGTTTTTCCAGCATCCAGTCTTCGAATTCACAGATGGAGGAATTGGCGCGGATATGTTCCGCCAGGGCTTCATCGAACATCTTCACGGTTTCAACATGGGCAAAGTTCGGATAGCGGCCGGTCAGTTCATAGCAGATCCGGGGAGGAGGGGACTCTTTCAGTCTGTAACAGACAAGATTATCGCCGGCAATGGCTTTGATCACGGACATCGGCGCGATTGCCCAGATGTCTTTTTCTTTGAGGAAATGCTGCAGCATATTTCCCGTATTGACACTGATCAGGGGATATTTGTCATCCGGCCAGTGCTGTGAATGCCACTGCTGATAATCCGGTCCCCAGTTCAGGCTGACTTCCTTTTCCGGATCCAGTTCACAGCAGGGCATGCCTTCATAATAACGGCTGTCCTTGTGGCAGATCAGATACATCAGTTCGCGGTAGACGGGTCTTGAAATGATGTTCGGATAATTCACTCTGCTGAAAACAAAACCGATGTCTGCTGTTCTGTTTTCCACCAGGCCATGGATTTCGTTGGAATGGTGCGTCATGATGCGCAGACTGATTTCCGGATGATTTCTGATCAGAGACCGGTAAAGCTCGGTGAATGTGAAAGTGTTGACCGCATCGACGGCGGCGATGCTTAGCGACCTCACATCCTCATGAATCTTGATCGCCTGGGTGTCCTTATACAATGCCGCGAATTGCTCGGCAATCGGAATAAAGGCATTTCCGTATCCCGTCAGTTCCAGATTCCGCTGTCCCTTGTTTCTCAGAAACAGCTGGGCGCCAAGCTCCTCTTCCAGAGCCTGCACACGGTTGGAAACGGTGGACTGGGAAAGGTAGAGATGATTGGCCGCGGCGGTGATGTTGCGGTAAGACGCAATGGTCAGAAATGTTCTGATCTGTTCATAATTCATAACAACCTCAAATATCGAATATATGGATATTATATATCAGAATAAACCGTTTTATATGTATTATTTCCGGTGCTATTCTGCAGATGTAAGGAAAACAAAAGAACCCGGAAAGGACTACAACAATGACAATTCAACTTGATCTTATTCAGACAACAGGACTCGCAGTAATCGTATTCGTGCTCGGCAGATGGATCAAATCCAAAGTGCCGCTGTTCCAGAAATATTTCATTCCGGCCCCGGTCATCGGCGGCCTGATCTGCAGTCTGATCATCTTCGCGGGAATTCAGACAAACACATTCACGGTTGAAATGACCAATACGCTGCAGGACTTCTTCATGAACCTCTTCTTTACCGGAACCGGCTTCACATGCAGCTTCGCGATTCTCAAGAAAAGCGGCAAGCTCGGCGCAAGACTTGCAATCGGCGCGGTGCTCTTCCTTGTCGTGCAGAATCTTGTCGGTGTCGGCTTAAGCAAAGTCTTCGGCATCAATCCGCTGCTTGGTGTGGCGATGGGTTCCATCTCAATGAGCGGCGGCGTCGGTTCCGGCGCATCCTTCGGCCCGACTCTGGAAGCGTTTGGCGCGGATGGTGGCACGGCGATCGGCGTTGCGGCTGCGACATTCGGATTACTGCTGGGATCCATTACCGGCGGCCCGGTTGCGCAGGCACTGATCAAAAAGCACAACCTGAAAAGCACAGCGGAGAAAGGCGCGGAAGAAAAGAAAGAAACACATCTTCTCACCCAGAGCACTTTCTTTGACAGCCTGCTTCTGCTGCTTGGCGCGGCGTTCATCGGATCCTATATCTCCAAGCTGCTCAATCTGACCGGACTCAGCTTCCCGTATTATGTCGGCTGCCTGTTTGGCGGCGCTCTGATCCGCAATCTCGCAGACGCAAGAGGAATTGATCTGCGCATGCATGAAATCGATGTGATCTCCAACTGCTCGCTGAATCTGTTTCTGTCCATGGCTCTGATGTCATTGAACATCGCCAAGCTTGTCAGCCTGGCAGGTCCGATGATCGTCATCCTGCTGACACAGGCGGTTGTCATGATGCTGTGGGCTTACTTCGTCACATTCAATACAACCGGTAGAGATTATGACGCGGCGGTCATGGCTGCCGGACACTGCGGTGTCGGACTTGGCCAGACTCCCAATGCGGTTGCCAACATGGCGGCTGTCATCGACAAAAACGGACCTGCACCCACGGCCTGGTTTGTGCTGCCCGTTGTCACTGTCATCTTCATCAATATCATGAATCCGATCATCATCACATTCTTCATCAATCTTCTGAAATAAGAGAGGACAACATCATGGAACTGACAAAAGAACTTCTTGAAACACTGAATCAGGTGCCAACAGGCAATGTCGCTGACAATAATCCGGACGGCTATGTCATGAGCCACACATTGCGTCCGGTGGATCCGTCCCTTCATATGATCGGCAGAGCCTTCCCCGTCAGATGCAAGGGCGGCGATAATCTTGCCCTGCATGAAGGCATGGCTGCCGCCAAAGCAGGGGATGTGCTGATCTTTGACTGCGAAGGATACTGCGATGCCGGCCACTTCGGCGACATGATGGCAAACGCTTGCATGGTATCGGGCTTTGCCGGCGTCATCATCAACGGCAGCTGCCGTGACAATCAGGACATTCTGGAACTGAAATACCCCGTCTATGCAAAGGCATACTGCCCCGCTCCGACAACCAAGAAGACGCATGCCGTCATGAATGAGCCGATGGACATCTGCGGCGCACATATCTGCCCGGGCGATCTCGTGTTCGCTGACGGGGATGGCATTGTGATCATCCCGCAGGAAAAAGAGGATGCAGTCATTGAAAAAGCTCTCGCCAAGTTCGCAAAGGAAAAAGAAATTCTCACCAGGATCAAAAACGGTGAGTCAACAATGAAAATCTACGGATTCGATCAGATCAGATGATGATTCAGCCCTGCACAAAGCGGGGCTTTTTGCATGATGTTCTGACGCTGTACGGACGTGCGCCGGAAAAAGGGTGCCGCATATTGCAGCACCCTGGGAGAATCAGTTTTCCGTTATCGGTTCATGGATTGCATGAACGCCGTAAAGCTTCCGTTTACAGGCAGACCGTTCAGCATCTTTGAACATCTGCCATCGCTCTTCTGAAGAGAAGAATCCGGCCTGTGCGGCGGAAGAATGCGGTTCCGCCATCTTCCGGTGTCTCTTCGTCTGTATCACCCGGCTCTTCCGCAGGTGTTTCATCCTCAGCGGGTTCCTTTTCCGGTTCAGGGTCTTCAGCCGGCAGTTCAGAAAGATGAAAGGAATCTCACCATTAAAATACAAATCATCGGAAATGTCTCTGAATCAGAAACAAAAAGAAAGAGAAAAAAGTTTCGGGAATGGACTATAATGAAGACGGTGCGATACCGTGACATAAATGAGGTATCACAAAAAATACCAGAGAAGAGGGAATAATTGTATGAGAATCGAACATGATTCAATCGGAAATGTCAGCCTGCCTGACAATGTTTATTATGGCGTTCAGTCTGAGCGTGCACGGGAGAATTTCCCGATTACCGGCCAGACCATGAACCCGTATATGATTGAAAGTCTGACGGTCATCAAAAAAGCGGCCGCCATCGCCAATCAGAAAGCGGGAGATCTGGAACCGGAAATCGCCTCAGCGATCATCCGTGCCTGTGATGAGATCCTGAGCGGAAAGCTCAGAGACCAGTTCATCGTGGATCCGATCCAGGGCGGTGCCGGAACTTCCGCCAATATGAATGCAAATGAAGTTATCGCCAACCGCGCCTGTGAAATCCTCGGCGGCAAAAAGGGAGACGGACGGGTACATCCCAATGACCATGTGAACATGGCACAGTCCACCAATGACGTGTTCCCGACGGCCGGCAAGCTGACAGCGCTCAGAATGATTGATAATCTGATGGCTGCTTTGGAAGGTCTGATCCGGGCATTTGAGAAAAAGGCAAAAGAATATGAATCAGTCCTGAAACTGGGACGCACCCAGCTGCAGGATGCCGTACCGATGTATGTGGGTCAGGAATTCAAGGCTCATGCCAACGCACTGCGCAGATGCCAGAACCGTATTCTGAGAAGCCGCAATGAACTGTTTGATCTGAACCTTGGTGCGACTGCCATCGGCACCAGCATCAACGCATCCGAAGGATATCTGAACTGTGTGGTGGAAATTCTTGCGGACCTGATCGGCCAGCCGGTGAAAATGGCTGACAATCTGATTGATGCAACCCAGAATGCCGACAGCTTCGCGGCTGTATCCTCAGCGATCAAAAACTGCGCGCTTGTGATGTCCAAGATTGCCAATGACATGCGTCTGCTTTCCAGCGGTCCGTGCGGCGGTATTGAAGAGCTTCAATTGCCTGCCCGTCAGCCGGGAAGCTCAATCATGCCGGGCAAGATCAATCCGGTCATCCCCGAGGTTGTCACCCAGGCGGCGTTCCTTGTCGCAGGCAATGATGTGACCATCTCCATGGCAGTGGAAGCCGGTCAGCTCGAACTGAACGCATTTGAACCGGTGATCTTCTTCTGCCTGTTCCAGTCGCTCGGTGTGCTGACCCATGCGGCGGACACATTCCGTCAGAGATGCGTGGAAGGCATTTTCGTCGATGTGGATCACTGCCGTGAACTGTTAATGAAATCGACTGTCATCGCGACAGCGCTGTGCCCGGACTTCGGCTATGAAAAGGCGACCGATATCGTCAAGATTGCCCAGAAGGAACATAAAACCGTGCTCGAAGTGGCAGAAAAGGAACTCAATATCCCGCGGGAACAGCTTGAGGAAATCGTCAGCGGCTGTCTGAAGAAGAAAGAAGACTGAAATCTCATTGAAGAGAATAACTAAAATTCGATAATACAAGTCAAGCCCTTTTGAAGGAAATTAGGAGAGTTCTCCGTTTCGCGTGGCAAGCCACGACGAAAACAGGAGAAACTCTCCTAATTTGTTTTCGATTGTTTTATAATGCGCTCAGGAACGGTATAATTCACCGCTCTTGGACAGTGCATAGATTATGACCAGTAACTTATGCGCTGCAGCGATATTGGCAGCTTTGTGCTTCAATGGGGATTGAGACTGCTGCCTTTTCTTTTGATTGAACAGATAGATCTGATCATTCTTCTTCAGGCGGTAATTGCACGATGCGCCAAGATAGAGAAGACATCTCAGATGTCTGTTGCCCTTTTTCTCAATCGCAAGATGTATGCCGTCCACATCTCCCGATTGTCTGATCTTCGGATTAAGGCCTGCGTATGCCGCTATGGCTCTCCTGCTTTTGAATCTGCTCATATCCCCAAGTTCAGCGATCAGTCTGGCTGCCAGGTTCTCTCCGATTCCCACAATGGACATAATACACGGAAAGTATGAGACCTCTTTGGCTTCACTGATCAGCTGTTGAAGAATGTCATCGCACAGTTCCATCTGTGACTGCAGCTCTTCAATCATCTTTGGAAATCTGAGCACTTCAATACTGTCCGGATCCGCACCGGAATAGCAGTGCAGAGCACATTCATACATCCTGTCAACGACTCTGGTAATGAAGTCGGATTTATGATCTGTCTTCTTCTCAATCGCTTTTATGATCGTTTCCTTGCGATGCTTTATCAGAAGTGAAGGATGTGGATACTTTTTCAGGATTTCCATTGGTACAGGATCATAAAGGCTTCCGCTGCCTTTGAAACACTTGTCCAGACGGGGATATATGATATCCAAACGGCTTCTGAAGCTCACTTTCCTCATTCTGAGGTGTGCAAGTTCAGTTTCATAATCTCGGTTTAATGTCCGCATCTTTTCAAACCGGTCGTCCTGTTTAAAATAAGGCAGAAGCCTTTCATCCACATAATAAGCATTAGCGATATGTGTGCAGTCCATATCGTCAGTTTTATTGCCGTGCAGATTGGTCTGTCTGTATTTGGCTGACAATAGCGGGGTGATGATGTAATACGGCATTTCATGATCATCAAGGTACTTCTGAAGACAGCGGTGATATACACCTGTGGCCTCAAACACCACCGTTATTGTTTCAGCCTCTGTCTTTTCTTTGAGCTTCTGAATACAGCTGCTCAGATCCGCAAATCCTTCATTGGTGTCGTGCAGCACCTTCGGCTTACGGAATGGTTTGCCTTTTTCAATAAAAGGCTGGTAGTGGCAGGTGCCTTTGGAGACATCCACTGTCACGATTGATCCTTTCATGAGGACCTCCCTTCATGCATATATCCCGGCAAGACTTCCCCGCTCCCTGCATCAGCCCATTTTTCTGGGTTATATACGGCATCACATTATGAAACCTTTGCGTGCTCATTTCGATTAAACGGACGATGACACAAGAGGGAAGCAGAACGTTTTTAGTTACTGACTCGCGGATACACCGGGTCTAAAAGAACCGACGTTCTTACTTTGCCCGGACCTTTATTGACTGTATGCCTACAGCAGAAAGGCCAGGAACATCTGGTGATCCTGACCATTTCATCATATATGGTTGTAGATACGTTAGGTTCTACTATGATCAGGTTCAGATCTTCCTGATTTCATAATAGAAAAAGGACCGTGCCCGGTCCTTTTAAAGTATTTATTTTCCATTCAGCACATCATTCACATGCATTTCCATATAGCGGCTGTGAATCCGGATCATATCTCTTTCTTCCAGCAGTTCTTCCAGCAGCGAGGCAATCTCCTCGCTCAGGCAGACGATATGATCCTTGTAGTTCTGCCGGTTGGGGTGGTAGCGGGTTGAAATCCAGGCGTCCGGATTGACCTTTTCGCTTGCCAGCTGGCGGATCTTATCACTGAAGGCACCTTCTTCATCCATTTCGCAAAGTGCCCTGTATGTCCACTTGTAATAGGGCGGATATTCTCTTTTCAGCAGGAAATAAAGCTCCATGGCGGAGGTCAGTCCCTTTGAACGGCATAATTCCGCGGCAACGATATCATTGCGGCTCATACAGCGGGCATAGTTGACCTGCAGAGCGGAAGCGTATAAATGCAATTGCTGCGCGATTCTGTTCCGCCAGATTTTATCGGGATAATAACCAAGTAAAAGATTGCGGAAGGCGCTGAATTCGCCGGAATCATCACGGAAGACTTCTCCGTTGACAGCGGTTTTCAGACAGGAGTGATCCAGCTTCAGCCAGTTTTCCTCACTCATTGTGCAGTGTTTTGTATCGCAGTCGATCTGCAGGATATCGGAATAGAAATCATGGATTGTCATGACGCCTCTTCTTTCACGCAGGCGGTCTGTATAGTATGAACGCTCCACGGAATCAACCAGCTCATTGTAGGCAATGGACAGCAGATAGCCGAATTCCTCCATATCCTCATCATTCACCCAGAGACAGACTCCGGTTCCGAAATCATGATCTCTTGAAATCTCATCATCATAACCGAAGCAGTCCGATCCTTCTCCGGCAATGCCGACGGCGATTCTGTTTTCATAGTCCGCAAACCTGCTGTGGATCAGGTCTTTGACATACCGCTCATAAAAGCGTCTGTTTTTCTCAATGACATTGTTCATTAGTGAACGCAGGAGACCCCGTCTATAATCTCTGATTTGAGCGGGGAGGAATGCGTTCCTGCTTTTTTCTCCTCATAAATTGCATTCCTTATATTGTTATCCATCCGCCTGTAAAGCGAACGATTCTGATCTGTCCTGACCGCCTGACAGTATTGCCTGACCATCAGATTGCTCCCGATAATAATATTCACCAGATCCGCAAAGAATCTTCGCATGATTTGAAAAAAAATTCATCACTTTATTCAGCCATCCAGTTATTACCAGTGATACGAAGAAACATTACTGACAGAACGTAAAAGATGATAAGACAATATATACAAAACCAAAAAGTAAACAGACAGAAACTGATGAAGGTGCTGGACGAAAACGGCACCTTTTCTGTGCATGATTTCAAACCAAAAATCCCCCTTCTTCACAGGATGAAGAAAGAGGATTCCCCCAACGATTGATACGGCTTTATACCGGACTATCCTTATAGACAGTTTATCTTAGAAATCGCGCTGTGTGTATCTGCACAGGTATATACATTTTCGTATACACGCTGTTCCGCTTGCGCTGAGAAGTGATTTTCGCGCATGATATATTCTGATGGGGGTACTCGATGGCATTTCAGCTTTTCTACAATGATCTGTTTCCGCTGCGGATGATCAATTTCGCAAAGAAGTATCTGGACGTCGGCGGCTCAATCAGCTTTGATAACAGGTCAGTGATCCAGCTTTCAAAGCTGCAGGTCATTGACAGTTTCTTTCCGGGCCTTTTCGTGAAAGCAATCAATGAGGAAAAAGAAGCTGAATATGATTACGATACATGTTACATTCTCGCCCCGAGAAAGATGGGTGTTCTTTCCAACTGGGGACCGTATAAGCAGAAAATCAACGGGATTGAAGACTGCCTGCTCGGAAACAGACGGAGTGAGACAGGATATAAAAACTATCTGGCTGCCCGCAATATGATCAGAAGGGCGGCAGTCGATCTGGCTGCGGATGAAGGACTGTTCCATTTTATCTTCTCCCATCTGACTCAGATGCATGAGTGTCTCCATGAGGAACAGAAGAAAAGCCTGGACGCATGGATGCTGAAAACACTCACGGCATGCGGCAGGGAAGAAACAGTCCGCTTCTGCACACAGGAAAGACCGGATGGTTTTTCCTTTGAACGCACAATCTATCTGGATATTCTTTCAAGGATGAACGTGTTTGCGAAGAACCGGGATTTCCGCTCTCTTTTTGCATGGCTGTGTCTGGTCTGCCTGCTGGGAAATTCTTCAGAAAAGCTGCTGAAGAAATACGCAGGGACAAAACCTGATACGCTGCCCAAAGACGAATCCGCATATGAACTGATTCCCTCACCCGGCGTGATCGGTGTTCCCGGCTTCTGCGGGCGGGATGATATCCTGGCAGAGATTGATCAGCTGTTTTCACGCGGCAACCGGGTTGTATGCCTGAGCGGTATCAGCGGTATCGGCAAGACGGAAACCGCAAAGCAGTATGCGGCAGAGTGCCGCGCTCAGTATGACTGCATGATCTATGCGGTCTATAACGGCAGTCTCAGGGATCTTGTGATCTCGGAAATGCCTTTTGAAACACGCCCCTCTGTAAAAAGACTGAATGAAGGAAGCTCCAAAGAAAGCGCGGAATCCTATTTCCGAAGAAAGCTGGATATCATCAAAAAAGCTTCCGATGAGAAAACACTGATCATTCTGGATAATTACAATACGGAATACGATGAGGATCTCGATGTGTTCCTCAACGGCAGATACCGGGTGCTGATCACAACCCAATACGATTATTCGGCAAGGTTTGCGTCGATTCGCGTCGGCCCTGTGCATGACGAAGAAGCACTGAAAACCATCTTCATGAACAACTACCGCGGATATACCGTACAGAAGGATGATCCGGATCTGGATGAATTGATCAAGGCGGCCAACGGTCATACATATACGATCGTTCTTCTGGCACGTCACATGGAATACAGCGGACAGACCGCCCGCGAAATGCTGGAAGCGTTACGTGAGAAAGGCATCGTTTCCATCAATGAGAAACTATTTGAAACAGACGGTCAGCCCGATGAGGCCTATCACAGACTGGTCCGGATGTTTCCGCTGTTTGAATTCACGGAAGAGGAACAGACGGTTCTTCAGCTGCTGTCATTGATTTCAGGAGCACCGGTGCCGGCGATGGTTTTCCGCAAATGGGCGGAACTCTCCTCCATGAAAAGCATTCTGAATCTGGAAAGCAGAGGATGGATCATGCGTCAGCCCGACGGCATCATCCTGCATTCGGTCATCGGCAGTGTGATGCGGCATGTCCTGCCTTTCAAAGCGGATCAGATTCAGTTCTTCCTGGATCATGCGGCAGAAGAGATTGCCAATGAGAATTCGTGGGGATGGACAAAGAAACAGAAGGAACAATACTGTGCCATCTGCCGCTCTGTTCTGACTTATGTCAATGAGATCAATGCATATACAGCCGGTTTTATTCAGGCCGCGGCAGTATTGCTTGGCTATGGCGGCTATCCTGCACAGGCACTAAAGCTGGATGAAAAGCTGTATCAATACCGGTATGAAACAGACGGACCCGATGCCTTTGAAACAGCCCGCGCCGCTTACCGCGCAGGCTGGACATGGCTGTTCAATCCGCATCTGCCGTCTGCTCTGGACAATGCGATGAAATGGCTTCTCAAAGCGGATGAGCTGTTTGAGAAACTTCCGATGGAAAGCGTTTCAAAGAAACTCATGTATTGCGGTCTTCTGGAAAACACCGCCAAGGCATATCAGGAAAAATATGAGCTTTCTCATGACACGGATGTTCTTCAAACGGCAAAGGAATTTGCACTGAAAGCCGTTGGCCTTGGCCGCAAATGGAAGGATGAACTGATGGCACAGGGCAAAACACCCGCCGGATCCTGGCTGCGTCTTGCCCGTATCCACATGGCTGAGGAAGACTATGAAGAGGCCAACACACTGGTACAGGAAGCGTATGAAATGTTAATGGCAATCCACGGGCAGATGTGTGCGGATGTGCTCAGAGCAACTTCCTGCAAAGCGGAGATTCTTTATCATCTTGGCAATTACAGACAATCCATGGAGGAAACCGTTAAGAATCTTGAGGCATATCAGCGCTTCTATCACACGGATAATCCTTCCTTCTTTGATCAGCTTGTGCTCAAAATCAAAAACTGTATAAAGCTTGGCAATTCCGCACTGGCAGCTGAAACAAAGAAAGAGGCATACGATGCGGCACGCCTCATGTTCACTCCCGATTCATTCAGATTCCGCCAGCTCGAAGAAATTCAGCTGACATGATAAAAAGGTGCTATAAAATTGGACGGGATCAGCCATCGATGAAGCTCTAAGAAAAGCTGGATCAAGAAATAGTCCAAATAGGTTTAGAGCAGCACCAGGATGCAGTCACAAACAGATAAAAGACGACAGGCTCTGTCGTCTTTTATGGTGGAAATCACTTGTTTTTGGGTGAATCTTTAAGTTTATAGTGCTTGCGGGCTCTGGGAGTGTCGATAGGATTCAGATTGAAACTCACATCCTTGCGCAGTGCATATAAAACCCTGTTGCGGAATCTTTCCCAGTTTGCCATGGACATGGTTACTTTTTTGATCGTTTTGACAGAGGAGTTCTGCCGTTC
>JNJQ01000047.1 GCA_000701725.1 Erysipelotrichaceae bacterium NK3D112 | reverse complement strand
CCTCTGTTGATACAGATCTGTGTTTGGCATCGTACCACTCGTGGACAGTGGCACTGATCAGCTTCCTTGAGACGGAGTTCTCCTCTGTTTTATCCCAGGGAAGATACTTCAAAGAGCTTCCCCAAGAGGAAGCGTCGTCCACATATTTACACATAGTTTGGCGGTCGGATCTTTCAGGAATGAATTAACGGACCGCCAAGCCCTAGCATTAATTCATTCCTGAAAGGTTCCTAGGTGTTCCCTTTCCAGAACGAATTTATTATACCGTTATTAGCGTTGTTTACCAACGCAGTGCAAATTGGGACTTTTATTTAAAATTCGTATATGATAGAAACCGCTGCGCACCTGCTGTCGAATTTTGAAAGAATGCGGAAGTGCGTATAAGGAGAAACTTATGAACAACTGTGAAAGACGTGATCAGGGCATCGCCTATATCGGAGATGCCGAAGTGTTTGCCGAAATGGCCCAGTGCAAAAAGAAGCTGAAAGTACTGAATGAGCTGGACAGATGGGAATATGAGCTCATCGCTTCAGCCGCAAAAGAAGTGATTCCCGACTCACAGGAGCTGGCAATTGTTCCGCCCTTCTATTGCGAATACGGAAACCATATTAAAACAGGAAAAAATTTCTTTGCCAATTACAATTGTGTCCTGATCGATGTCGCACAGATCACCTTCGGGGACAACTGTCTGCTCGGTCCGAATATTGCCATCTATACGGCAGGACATCCCCTGCATCCGAAAACCAGGGCAAGCGGATATGAATACGGCAAACCCGTCAGTATCGGAAACGATGTCTGGATCGGCGGCAGCACCGTGATTGTGCCGGGTGTTCATATTGGCGACAATGCGGTCATCGGTGCGGGAAGTGTTGTCACAAAGGATATTCCCGCCAATGTTGTGGCAGCCGGCAATCCCTGTCATGTCATCCGTGAAATCACGGAGGATGACAGAAGAAAACTGTTCAAGAATGAAGAAATCGATGATGAGGTCTGGCAGATCATTACCGCCTCTGATCAGGATTGACTTCCGGAAGCTGACCGCTTTCGTATCATCCATAGAAACGAAAACAAGAGGACTGTGTCCGGCTGATAACAAGACCGGATGATCCGTTTTACAAAAACATTATATCCATGATCCTGCCATTTTTGGAATCATCGTGTGAGCGAATGTGATCTGCAAAAAAATGAAGCAGTTTCCTGCTTCATTCAGATCAGTTCGCATCTGTTGTCATTGCGTCTGATCGCGCTTTCGTAATAGCACTTCATCGCTTTGACCAGGTATTCTCCGTCTTTGAGTCCGGCCGTCTCATAGCACGAATGCATGGCGAGCTGGGCAAGACCGATATCAACCGCATTGAGCGAAACCTGCACGTTGGAAAGGTTGCCGAGGGTGCTGCCGCCGGCCATATCTGCACGGTTGACGAATTCCTGCACCGGAACCTCCGCCTTTTCGCAGATCCTTCTCATGAGTGATGCGGAGAAGGCATCACTGGTGTATTTCTGGTTGCCGTTGTATTTGATCACAATACCGCCGTTCATCTTCGGCTGGTTGGACGGATCTGCTTTTTCCGGATAATTCGGATGGATTGCGTGGGCATTGTCAGCGGAAACAAGGAAGCTTTCCGCAAGCGCCATCAGGAAGTCCTCCTCGTCTTTTCCAAAAGACAGTGAGATACGCTTCAGTGTGTCATGGAAGAAGGTCGAGTATGCACCCTGCTTAGTCAGAGAGCCGACCTCCTCATTGTCAAACAAGGCGAGAACCTTGATCGCTCCGGAAGGCTTTGAGGCAACGAAACCGTTCATCAGTCCCCATGCGCAATAAAGATCATCCAGATGTCCGCCGGAGATGAATTCCTGATTGACACCCCATACACGCGGCTCCTCACGCACATATAACAGCAGATCGCTGTCAAGGATATCATCGGCCTCAACACCTGCTTCTTTGGCAATCACCTCTTTCAGACTGATTCCTTCTTTGCTTTCCATCGCAAACAGCGGCATGAGATCCTTCTGCTTGTTGTATGTGGCATTCTCATTGGCGCCGCGGTTCATATGTATGGCAAGAGACGGAATGATAAAGAGATCCTGTTCTGATTTGAACAGTCTGCTTTCAAATCCTTCCGCGGTTTTGACCATGATCCTGCCGGCGCATGAAAGCGGACGGTCAAACCATGGCGCACATAACATTCCGCCATAGCCTTCGGTATTGATGCGCACACAGCCGCTGCCCTTCATTTCCGGATGCGGTTTGATCCGGAATGCGGGTGAGTCCGTATGGGCGGCTGCCGCCATGAACGGCGCGAAACCCTTTGCCGGAATCTCAAAGGCGATGAGACTGGAATCATTGCGTTTCACAAAATATTTTCCGCTCGGTTCAATCTGCCATTTCTGCGATTCCTTCAATTCTTTGAATCCCTGCGCAAGAAGTGTTTTCCTGACACTTTCCACCGCATGCCATGCGGTCGGTGAGGAAGAGAGAAACTGTATAAGATTTTCCTGATTCATGTTTTATACTCCTGTTTGCCTTGAATATGATACCGCAGTTCTGCCTGCGTGTAAAAAGCGGCTGCAGCGCAAATCTGTTTACGGAGGACATATGACCGTCAATATTTTCAACAATGATCCGCAAATGCTTATAATGGAACCGTATCGTCTGAGGAAAAAACCATGAAAAAAATCAATATCGTCCTCGCGGTTCTTCTGATCATCGCCGTCTCATTTGTTTATAACAATGTGCAGGAACTGAATGCATTGAAAGAAACACAGAAGCAGCTGACTCAGGAAACCGTGTCCATGAAAAACGAACTGGATGAAACAAAACAGAACTGTGACGCAAAGGAAACAGAGCTTGCAAAGATCACGGAAGAAAACAGCGGCAAACTGGAGGAACTTGAAGTATGGCAGAAACGGACAGCAGAACTTCAGGCATTGCAGAACGACTGATTGCCCTCTTCCTTTGCGCGGGACTGACCGCATGCGGGGCTTATCTTGTCAAAGCATCGGGTGAAAAGGCCGAAACATTAACCAGCATCCATTCCCTGGAAGAGGAAAAGGAGCAGCTTTCCAAAGAGATCGATGAAACCCTCGCCCTTGTGAAAGAAACAGAATCGAAGATCACTGAAATCAACAGTCTGGATGAAACGATCAAAGCGCAAAGAGATGAATACTATGCCGCATGCAAAGCGCTTGAGGATGCCGTGAATGCAGGCACGAGTGACCATAAGATCGCCTATCTGACATTTGATGACGGTCCTTATGTCAAGACAACCGGAAAGTATCTGGATGTGCTGAAAGAAAAAGATGTGCTTGCCACCTTCTTTCAGATGGGAAGAACCGCGGAAGGTCATGATGAACTGTATCACCGGGTATATGAAGAAGGCCATACAATCGCCAATCACACCTATTCCCATACCATCCGCAACGGCATTTACCGAAACATGGACAGCTTCGTAAACGATGTCATCAAAAACCGGGAATTCATTGAAGAAAAGCTCGGATACACAACCAACATCCTGCGCTTTCCGGGCGGCTCAGGAACTGCGGTCAGCCGGCTTGGCAGAGGGATTAAGCAGAAAGTGAATGAACTCGGCTATGGCTGGGTGGACTGGAACAGCGCGACCGGAGACGGTCTGGAGCTGCTCTCCCCCGCCCAATACCGTGACAATGTCCTGAAGAAAACCGGCAATACAAAGATCCTGGTTGTGCTGATGCATGATTACAGCGCCAATACCCTTGCGGCATTGCCCGAGATCATCGACGGACTGCGCCAACAGGGATATGTGCTGCTGCCGCTGTTCTATGACAGCTGCATGATCAACAAATGATTGTCCTACCAAAAAACGGATCAGAGATTCTGGTCCGTTTTCATTAAGCCATAATGATTCAATTCTGTTTCACATGCACATCGAGTGTCTGATACGGGATGGTGATTCCGTTTTTGCGGAATTCCTCCAGCAGCTTGAGACGGATGCGGGAAGCGCCGTTATAGGAATCCGCCAGAGTTGAGGAAACCATGAAGAAGATGAATTCCAGTCCGCTTGCGCCGAAGTTTTCCAGACGGATATTCACGGCCGGAACCCCTGCCGCCTTCTCTTCCTCGGTGCGCACATCGACAAATTCCGGTGCCGCAAGAACGGTATCCGTGATCAGTTTTCTGACCAGCTGTGTATCGCTGTCATAGCCAACCGACACATTGATCATCCGTTTATAGAATTCCTGGCCATAGGCACGGTTTTCAATGACCGCACTGTCCATGACGCTGTTGGGAATGACATATTCGGTATTTTCAATCGAGCGGATCACGGTATGGCGGAAGGTGATTTCCTTGACCTGTCCGGCAATCTGTTTTTCCGAAAGCGATACGAAGTCTCCGACTTTGAATGGCTGGAATATGGAAATGATAAAGCCGGAAATGAAATTGCCGAATGTCGCCTGGGCGGCAAGGCCAACGATCACGGTCACAACGCTGGTTGCCCCAAGCAATGACACGCCAAGATGGGCCATGAATTTCACCTGTGACAGAATCGAGAATACCGCGATCGCATAAAGAATGAATGTGATGATGCGCCGCAGATAGATCATCGGCATGGTCTGTGCCCGCGGATGGCGGTCCAGCGCTTTCTTCAGAAGTGTCGACAGCACTTTGGTCACTGCCAGCACGATCACTGTATATAAGGCGGTATTCAGCAATCCGTTGTTGAACACATCATCGCCGATCGTCCAGATTGTCGCTTCATCCATACATGTCATCCTTTCCACACTTCATGTGCCATGGTTCAATGATAGATGATTTCACATCAGGATTCACGGTTTATTTTACATAAGACGCAAATTCAGTGCGGCAACTGAAAAGAGATCCCTGAATGAGATCCCTGTCAATGATTACAGACTGAATAATACAAACAGCCAATGCGCCGCGATGCCTGCGCATAATCCCCCTGCCGTATGGCTGAGGATCGCCTTGCCGATCAACGGCTTGCACTCAAGCGAATCCATCATCGAGGCGTGGGTGCTGAGATAGCCGCTCCAGCACATGCACATGGCCGTAAAGACGGCGATATCGTTTGGCAGCAGCAGTCCCTGCTTCACAAGGCTTGCGGTCAGGGAAAGCGCAGCTCCCGCCGCGCCAAGGGCGGTGACGGGAACACCGATGGCCTCATGGGAGGCAAAACCGAACAATGGTTTGAGAATGAAGTCGATCTTTGAAGCAAGCAGAGGAAGCAGACGGATGCCCTCATATGCCGCGCCTGTATATTCCCCGCTTGCGGACGGTCCGTCAATCAGCATCATCACGATCGTGCAGATAACAAGAACACCGGGAATGATGGAGATGCCCATTTTCACGCCGGATTTGCCGCCGTCAAGCACGGCTGCCATCATACGTGATCCGATACCGCCGTTGCGGATCGGACGCATGTTTTCGGGAACCGGAGACTCCCCTTCGGCAAGTTCATGATCATCCGCATGTTCGCCATAGTACGCTCTTGTGAACCGTAACATCAGCCTTGTGCTGACAACGCTGCCGATCAGAGCTCCCGCAAGTCCCGTCGCCACCGCTTTGCCGAGTGATGTGCCCATGGACGGGGAAAGGCTGTACATATACGTGCATACGATCAGTCCCATGCCGAAGGCTGTGCCAAGATTGGTCAGCGCCGGAAACTGGTATTTGCGGAAATAACGGCGGAAGCGGTTATCCTCGGTCAGTGTGAGGATGGCAGGATTATCGGAAAGAAAGGTTGTGACAACCCCTAGCGCCGCCGCGCCGGGCATATTGAAAACCGGCTTCATGAGCGGCTGCAACAGGCGGTTGGCCAGCGATACAAAACCGAACTCTGAAAGCAGTGATGAAACCGCGCCCATCATCACGCATACAGCGGTGATATAAAGCACGGTATCGATCAGAAGCCGGTAAGCGGTATTCATGATTGTATTGATTGCGTTTGCCAGGCCCATCTGCGATACAAATAAGGCCAGGAAAGCGGCAAAGCATAAAGGAAAGATGAATGTTTCCGGGCAGAGCTCTTTAACAAACGAGCCGCCCTCTTTGTCCTGTGGTTCCATTGTGTCCTCCGGAGTGCTGTGAAAGTCCTCAATCATCATACCGCACCAAAAGACAAAATTGAACAGCAGTTGTCACGCACAACCAAAAAGCGGTGATTCATCTCACCGCCTTGTTATGGAAATGTTACTTTGCGTATTTTTCACCGTTGAGAAGAACGACATTCATCGTTTCAACCTTCACATCCTCCCAGATGTGTTCAGTGATATACGGTTCTGATTTCAGATATTCGTCAAAGGTTTCCCGGTCTGCGAATTCCATGACCATGACGGAGCCTTTCATTTTTCCTTCCTCATCAAGAAGGCCGCCTGCGCACAATACCTTTCCCTTGATCTGTGACATGTTGGCGAGATGCTTCGGACGCACTTCCATGCGCTTTTCCAGCATTCCCTTTCCATCATAAGCTGTAATGACAAACTGCATATTCTTCCTCCTTCGCCTCCCGCCGGTTTATCAGGCAGTTCAGGCTGCTTACTTCCATATTGCTTGAAACAGAAACAGAACGCAATGAATATGTATCACTCATCCCTGTTTCAGTCTGACGGCTTCCTTCATGTTGTAGTAAAGGATTCCGCATAAGACGATCACAGCGCCGATCAGGGAAAGCGTTCCGAGCTTTTCGCCATAGAAGACGGCCACCAGAACCGGATTGAGAATCGGTTCAATCGCATTGATGATCGAAGCGGTCAATGGATCGATATACTTTGTGCCGGTGGTAAAGAAGATATAGGCAAGCCCGACCTGCACCGCACCGAGAAACAATACCGATGTTACAACCGGCATTGAGAAGTCGGTTTCCTTTAAGACCAGCGGTGAAAGAAACACACCGCACAAGAGCTGCCCGAAGAATACCGAAGACAGCGCATCGCCCTTTTCAAAGCTGTTGAGCATGAACACACCGGCATAGAAGATACCGGAAAGCAGCGCCACCGCATCGCCGACCCATCTGCCTGTGGAAAGACCTTCGAAGAAGAAACAGAGAATGCCGATAAATACCATCAGGATGGAGATCACACCGGTGCGGTCGGGTTTCTTTCCGAAGAAAAGATATACCATGACCATGATCCATACCGGCGCAGTGTATTGCAGAATGATCGTATTGCCCGCCGTGGTCAGCTTGTTGGCAATCGCATAGGCGGTGGTCACACCTGCCATGGAGAGTGCCCCGACAAATACGGTCGGATTGAATTTCAGCTTATGATGCGTCGCGAGAATATAGCTGCCGATCACAACTGCCGCAATGACATTTCTGGCGCCGTTGATGGCCAGCGGATTCCATGGAATCCATTTCATGAACAGTCCGCCTGTCGCAAAGCAGACGGATGCGCAAAGCATCATCATGATCGCCTTCTGTCTTGTCATCGTTTTTTCCGCCATATGCTTTTCATCCCCATTTTTTTAATAACGGTAAGCATTATACCATCAAATGAATCCGGAAGCGTACAGAACACTGCACGCTGATTCATGCAAAAAAATATATGGTAAAAACAGACAGCAGCGCAATGCCGAAAGTGTCATGAACACCCTCTGTGTAATGATCTGCTATCATTACGATATCGGAAAAGCCGGCAGGCAGATGAAAGGAACACTTGATGGCGGATACAGTATTTTTAAGCGGCGCATGCGGTTTTCTCGGCACAGAGATTGCGCATGAGCTTCTGACTCAGCCGGAATGCAGAGTTTATGTATTGGTCAGGGGCAATCCGCCGATTCTCACAATCATGGCGCTGGCAAAGAAAATCGCATCACTCCTTAAAAAGCAACGGACCGGCAATCATTATGCCGGTCCATGTTTGTTTTTGGATATTCCGAATTCTCAGCAGCCCTTTCTGTCAAGACTGCATGCCTGCGGCTGTGAGAGTGTTGATTCGGGAATGACAATTTCGTAATTGTTCTCTGTCAGCCAGCTCTCCCAGTCTGTCCAGACTTTGCCCGATTCATCAACCAGTGCGGGCAGACCGATGTCATTGACCGCCTTGAGATGATCGAAGACCGGCTCTTTGTCGCGGATGGCCAGGAAGGCGCCGAGATTTCCGAGACTTTCCAGAATATCGACAAAATCGTAAACGACATGGTTGGCGTCGAGGTTCTGCTTGAGCACCATGCAGTAAGGGCATTTCACACTTCCGTATACCTTGATCATGATTATGTTCCTCCGTTATTAATTTCATCTTATATGATCTGTCTGATAATGCTGTTCAGATGCTTCACTCCGTTGGGCAGACGATCACATTGCATTGCTTCTGTAGATCCGCGAGTGTATTCTGATCAGCCGCGTCATCGGTGATGAGCGTGTCAAAACCGTTCAGCTGATAGAATTCGCAGAAATCGTAGCTGCCGAATTTGGAGCTGTCCGCAAGAAGAATCTTTATTGCCGCACGGTTGAGTGCGGTTTTCTGAATTGTTCCTTCGGCCTCGCTGTAAGTGTAGACACCGCCCTCAATGATGCCGTTGGCACTGATGAAGGCTTTGGAAAAGCGCATGGATTCCACTGTGCAAAGCGCTGCACTTCCGACAAAGGCGCCTGTCACATGACGGTATTCGCCGCCGGTCAGGATCAGATCGACGCTGCTGCTCTGATTGAGGATTTCAAATACGGGTAGGCTGTTTGTGACCACCCGGATGTTTCTGCCGCAAAGCGCGCATGCCAGCTGTTCCAGGGTTGTGCCCGGTCCGAGAAAGACCGTTTCCCCTTCATTGATCAAAGATGCAGCCTTCAGAGCGATCATTGTCTTTTCAGCCTCGTGGAGGCTCTTTTTTTCTGTATGCGTGCGCTCGCGTGCATTCGGCACACTGATCACTCTCTGGGCGCCCCCATGGGTGCGGATCACCAGTCCCTTATGCGCCAGCTCATTGAGATCTCTGCGCACGGTCATATCAGAGACATTCATTGTCTCCATGATATCGCTGACACTGACATTGCCTTCCGTGTTGATCATTTCAAGCAGCTGTGTCTGCCGTTCTTCTTTTTTCATAATGATATGTCCTTCTGCTGTTTATATTATACAGTGTGTAAACATATCAAACAATCCATTCGTCGAAATCAAACAAATAAACAATCATGATTCAATCAGTGTTTTATTGATAAAGCCATAATTATTCCTTTGTTTATGCAAATTTTCCGTAATCAGTAGAGAAATTTTGAATGTTTGTTCAAACAATAATGTTTCTTATAACGGTGTTTATTTCAAACAATTGATATTGACCGCATGTTTGTTTCAAACTATATTGAAATTGCAGAAAGGAAGAGCTCAACTTTCTGAAACGGTTCTGCAGAGCCATTCCCCTTGCGACTGCGCAGTCTCCCCTATTGCTTTTTGAAAGGAGAAACAACCTGATGTTTATTCTTGGATCAGATCGTGACGGAGCACATCTGAAAGAGATTGTGAAACAGGATCTTCTGGATCACTCCTTCGATGTGCTGGATGTGACAGAAAACACGGAATGCGACTTTGTCGATGCGGCTCTCGCTGTGATCAGAGAGGTTCAAAGAGGCGAAGACCGTTTCGGTATCATCATTGACGCCTATGGCGCGGGACCTTTCATGACCGCATGCAAAATCAAAGGCATCATCGCAGCCGAAGTTTCAGATGAAAGAAGTGCCTATATGACGCGCTCCCATAATAATGCAAAGATCATCACCCTCGGTGCGAAGATCACCGGACCTGAACTGGCGAAAAACATTGTGCGCGGATTTGCCAACGGCAGCTATGACGGCGGCCGGCATCAGATCCGTGTGGATATGCTGAACAAAATGGGAAGACCTCTTCCCGATTCAAAGGAGGAAAACGCATGAGAATTGCCATCGGATGCGATCATATCGCGACAATGGAAAAAATCGCGGTTTCCGATCATCTCAAATATCTCGGACATACCGTGATCGACTGCGGTACCTATGATAATTTCCGCACCCACTACCCCATCTATGGAAAGCGGGTCGGTGAAACCGTGGCAAAGGGTGAAGCGGATCTTGGCATCTGCATCTGCGGAACAGGGGTCGGCATCAACAATGCCGTCAACAAGGTTCCCGGTATCCGTGCAGCTCTGGTCAGGGATATGACTACAGCGATCTATGCAAAAGAACAGCTCAACGCCAATGTCATCGGCTTTGGCGGAAAGATCACGGGCATCTTCCTGATCAACGATATCATCGATGCTTTCCTGGATGCGCATTACAAACCGACGGAAGAAAACAAGGCATTGATCGAAAAGATCGCAAAGCTGGAAACTTCCGCAGACGGACAGGAAGACGATGATTTCTTCGATGAGTTTCTTCAGAAATGGAACAGAGGAGAATACATATGATTCTCACCGTCACCATGAATCCGTCCATCGATATCGCATATCAGCTGGATGAACTGCGCATTGATCATGCCGTGCGGGCAAAGGAAACACTCAGAACACCCGGCGGCAAAGGTCTGAATGTGACCCGTGTGCTGCACACCCTGCATGAGGATGTGTGCGCCGCGGGACTCATCGGCGGAAACAACGGCGGATTCATCAAAGACCGTCTGAAAGAAGCCGGCATACGGTTTGCCTTTACAGAGATCAAAGGCGAAACCCGCTGCTGCATTGCCCTTCTGCATGAAGGAAAGCAGACGGAGGTTCTTGAGCCGGGACCGGAAGCGGACGCTTCCGAATACAGAGAATTTCTCAAACAGTTTTATACCCTGAGCAAGGACAGCGCCTGTATCACCATCTCAGGCAGTCTGCCTGCGGGGATTCCCGATCATTGTTATGCGGATCTCATCTCTGCGGCAGCCATCAATGGGGTTCCGGTGGTTCTCGACTGCAGCGGCAATGCATTGAAGAAAGCGCTGGCTGCGGATCACAAACCATATGCCATCAAGCCCAATACCGATGAGCTGGCGGAACTTCTGGGCCGGCAGGTCACAAAGGATACGTCATCGCTGAAAGCGGCCCTGCTTTCCCCTCTGTTTGACGGGATTCACTGGATCATCGTGTCGCTGGGAAAAGACGGCTGCTTTGCGAAACATGACAATACCTTTTATCAGGTGCGTGTGCCTCAGATTCATGCCGTGAGTCCGGTGGGCTCCGGTGATTCCATGGTTGCCGGCATCGCTTCGGCGCTGGCGAGAAATATGAATGATGAGGGATTGCTGAAACACGCCAATACACTCGGCATGCTCAATGCCATGCAGAAACAGACCGGCTGCGTCAATCTGAAAGATTATGACGCGCTGTATCAGCTGATTGAAATCCGAAAGGCATGAATATGACACTGACTGAAAATAAAAGACTTCACATGATGCGTTTAAGTGATGAAAACGGCATCATTTCCGCCCTCGCCTTTGATCAGCGCGGGGCACTCAGAAAACTGATGAAACCCTACTGCACCACTGAGCCTTCCGCCTATGCGATGGAGCGGATCAAAACCATCGTGGCGAAAGAGCTCAGTCCCTATGCGTCGGCGATGCTGCTGGATCCGGAATACGGTCTCAATGCCGCAAAAGCACTGGCAGCCGATACCGGGCTCTTGCTTGCCTATGAAAAAACCGGCTATGACACAAACAGTTCAGATCGTCTTTGCGACTCTCTGGAAGGCTGGAGTGTCATGCGCTTAAAGGAAGCCGGAGCCGATGCAGTCAAATTCCTGCTCTATTACGATGCGGACGGCAATCCTGAAACCAACCGGAAAAAGCAGGCTTATATCGAACGGGTCGGAGCGGAATGCGCCGCAGCGGACATCCCCTTCTTCCTGGAGATTCTTGCCTATGACGAAGGCGGACTGGATGTGTCAAGCCGTGAATATGCGAAACTGAAGCCCCGCCGGGTGATCGAAGCCATGAAGACATTCAGCCTGCCGCGCTTTGGCATTGATGTGCTCAAGGTGGAGGTTCCCGTCAACATGAATTTTGTGGAAGGATTTTCGGATGCGGAACCGGTTTACACGCAGCAGGAAGCCAGACAGTGGTTCCTGGTTCAAAATGTCGCAACATCCCTTCCCTACATCTATCTCAGCGCCGGTGTGAGCGCAAAGCTGTTCCGCGAAACACTGCTTTTTGCCAAAGATGCGGGTGCGCAGTTCAGCGGCGTGCTGTGCGGGAGAGCCACCTGGGCAGACAGTGTGAAACCGTATATGGAAAACGGTGAACAGGCCGCCCGGGCCTGGCTCAAAGACGAAGGCACCGCCAATATCAAAGCGCTCAATGAAGTGCTTGCCAAAACTGCTGTCCCCTGGACAGAAAAAATCAGATAAGCGGAGGAAATCATGAACAGAGAAGAAGTGACAATGCTTGGTTTTGAAATCGTCGCCTATGCGGGTGATGCCCGCTCCAAAATGCTTGAAGCCCTCAAGGCGGCACAAAGCAGAGAATTCGACAAAGCGGAAGGATTGCTGAAAGAAGCGGAAGAATGCCTCAATGATGCGCACCGCGCACAGACTGAGCTGCTTCAGAAGGAAGCCAGCGGCGAGGATATCGCCTATTCCATCACCATGATGCACGGCCAGGATCATCTGATGACTTCCATCCTGCTGCAGGATCTGATGAAACACCTGATTGAACTATACAGAAGGAGCTGATTATGAATCAACTGATCGCATGGATCGAAAAAGGAAAACCTTTCTTTGAAAAGATTTCCCGCAATATTTACCTCAGGGCAATCCGTGACGGCTTCATCGCCGGCATGCCGGTCATCCTGTTTTCCAGCGTCTTCATTCTCATCGCGTTCGTTCCGAATGCATTCGGCTTCCATTGGAGTCCGGAGATTGAAACGCTGCTGATGACACCATACAACTACTCCATGGGCATTCTGGGTCTGTTTGTGGCGGGCACAACTGCCAAGGCTTTGACCGATTCCGTTAACCGCACCATGGAAGGAACCAACCAGATCAATTATCTTTCGACAATGCTTGCGGCCATGATCGGCTTTATCATCATGGCAGCCCTGCCTGCGGAAGGCGGCGGTTTCCTGACCGGATTCATGGGCACCAAGGGACTGTTAACGGCATTCATCTCCGCCTTTGTGACAGTCAATATCTATAAGGTGTGCGTGAAAAACAATGTGTCGATCAGGATGCCGGAAGAGGTTCCGCCCAATATCTCCCAGGTGTTCAAGGACCTCATTCCATTCACATTGTCGATTGTGATTCTGTATGCGGCTGAACTGATCATCCATGGCATCATGGGTGTCAACGTGGCCGAATCCATCGGCACCCTTCTGGCACCGCTGTTTAAAGCGGCGGACGGCTGGGTGGGCATCACCATCATTTTCGGCGCCTATGCATTCTTCTGGTTTGTCGGTATCCACGGTCCTTCGATTGTCGAGCCCGCCATTGCGGCGATCACCTATGCCAATGTTGAGACCAACCTGCATCTGCTGCAGGCCGGCATGCATGCGGACAAGGTGCTGACCAGCGGCACCCAGATGTTCATTGTCACAATGGGCGGAACCGGCGCCACCCTGGTTGTGCCGTTCATGTTCATGTGGCTGACCAAATCCAAACGCAACCGCGCCATCGGAAGAGCTTCGGTTGTGCCGACCTTCTTCGGCGTCAATGAACCGATTCTCTTCGGTGCGCCGATTGTGCTGAATCCGATCTTCTTCATTCCCTTCATCATGGCCCCGATCGTCAATGTATGGATCTTCAAGTTCTTCATTGATGTGCTGGGCATGAACAGTTTCACCGCCAACCTGCCATGGACCACCCCCGCCCCTTTGGGACTGATACTCGGCACAAACTTCCAGTTCCTCTCGTTTGTGCTGGCAATTGTGCTGATCGTTGTGGATGTTCTGATTTATTATCCGTTCCTCAAAGTCTATGATGAGCAGATTCTTGAAGAGGAACGAAGCGGACAGTCCGATTCTTCTCTGAAGGAAAAGGTTGCGGCGAATTTCAACACCGCCAAAGCGGATGCGATTCTGGAAAAATCAGGAATCAAAGAAGCGAATGAACTCAAAGATCAGGTGAATGTGCTCGTGCTTTGCGCAGGCGGCGGAACCAGCGGACTGCTGGCCAATGCGCTGAACAAAGCAGCGGCTGAATTCAAGGCACCCGTCAAGGCGGCAGCCGGTAGCTATGGCGCGCACCGTGAAATCCTTCCGCAGTATCAGCTGGTCATCCTCGCTCCCCAGGTCGCTTCCAATTATCAGGATATGAAAGCGGAGACGGACAAGCTGGGCATCCGGCTGGCGAAAACCGAAGGCGCGCAATATATCAAGCTGACCAGAGACGGTCAGGGAGCGCTCGACTTTGTCCGGGCACAGATGTCTTAAGGAGGCATTATGACAAAACGACTGCCCGAAGGGTTTATCTACGGCGGTGCCACGGCAGCCTATCAGGCTGAAGGCGCCGTTCACACAGACGGCAAGGGTCCCGTCGCATGGGACAGATTCCTTGAGGAGAATTACTGGTATACGGCAGAGCCGGCCAGTGATTTCTATCATATGTATCCGCTGGATCTTGAACTTTGCGAAAAGTTCGGAATCAACGGCATCCGCGTCTCCATCGCGTGGTCAAGAATCTTTCCCGCAGGCTATGGAAGGGTCAATCCGAAAGGCGTTGCCTTCTATCACCGTCTGTTTGCGGAATGTTTCAAGCACCATGTGGAGCCCTTTGTCACCCTGCATCATTTCGACACACCGGAAGCCCTGCACAGCGCCGGCGACTTCCTGAACCGCAAGACAATCGATTATTTCGTTGACTACGCGAAGTTCTGCTTTGAGGAATTCCGTGAAGTCAATTACTGGACGACATTCAATGAAATCGGTCCGATCGGGGACGGTCAGTATCTTTGCGGCAAGTTCCCGCCCGGTATCAGATACGATCTTGCGAAAGTGTTTCAGTCCCATCACAACATGATGGTTGCTCATGCCAGAGCTGTACTCGCTTATAAACAAGGCGGCTATGACGGTGAAATCGGTGTTGTCCATGCCCTGCCGGCCAAATATCCGTATGATCCCAAGAATCCGAAGGATGTCAGAGCGGCGCAGCTGGAGGATATCATCCATAACCGTTTCATTCTGGATGCGACCTATCTTGGTCAGTATTCCGATTTCACCATGGATGGTGTCAGGCATATCCTTTCCGTCAACGGCGGAAGCCTTGATCTGAGAGATGAGGATTTTGAAACACTGCGTGCGGCGAAGGATCTCAATGATTTCCTTGGCATCAATTACTACATGAGCGACTGGATGCGCGCATATGAGGGTGAGACGGAAATCACCCACAACGCCAAAGGCGAAAAAGGCGGTTCCGTCTACCGCATCAAAGGCGTCGGCGAACGGGTATTCGATGTCGATGTGCCCCGCAATGACTGGGACTGGATGATCTGGCCCCGCGGTCTGTACGATCAGATCATGCGGGTGGCGCATGATTATCCAAACTATAAAAAGATCTACATCACCGAAAACGGTCTTGGCGCGAAGGACGTTTTCATCAACAACACCGTTTACGATGACGCGCGGATCGATTATATCCGCCAGCATCTCAACGCGGTTTCCGATGCGATTCATGACGGCGCGGATGTCAGAGGCTACTTCTTATGGTCTTTGATGGATGTGTTCTCATGGTCCAACGGCTATGAAAAACGCTACGGTCTCTTCTATGTTGATTTCGAAACACAGAAGCGCTATCCGAAAAAGAGCGCCTACTGGTACAGAAATCTTTCCCGCAGCGGCATTATTATTTAACCTCCCCACTGCCGTGCACACCTTCTGAAGCCCTTGGGGTGTGCCCAGCATTACAGGAGCCTCCGTCTTTCCTCTTTCTCAGCCGGAAGCTCCTGTTTTTTCTGTGCCCGGCTGTTCATGGATCGAATATACCCCTGTTGTGTGTGTTGCGATATAATCACGTGATAGTGTCTAAAGTTTATGAAAACTGAGACCTGTGCAGCCTGGTGGCAGATTAATTCCGAGGCTGAAAGCAGGACTGACACTGTCAATGTTAGAGATCTTTGAAAATTCAGAACGAAAAGAACCTTCCTGATTGAAAAGAAGGCATGACGAAAACATCTTCGAGAGTTATGAGTATCTGATGACTATACCTGAACAGCTTCTTTGTGAAACCTGCCGGATATCTGGATCAGTTTGAGCCATTTGTCGGGCATCAGGTCATATTCATCGAATTCATCCAGAATAACCGGAGGCTTGTATCCCAAAGAGG
>JNJQ01000046.1 GCA_000701725.1 Erysipelotrichaceae bacterium NK3D112 | reverse complement strand
CAAGGTTGAATGGATGAGCTTCTTTCTGTAGAAACCGTTACTGACAAGTGGCTGTCCGCAATAAGAACACGTCGGATGATCTGATGGCTTGAGTTTAATCAGAATGTTTTCCGAGTCGTCGGAAGTTTGGATAGATTCAATGGATTCGATCATATTCGGATCAATATTGAGCATATCCGTGATAAACTTTTCAATAGACAAAATGTCTCTCCTTTCTTCAGTGGCTAGTGGTAAATCCATTGTAAGACAGGAGTTTTTATTATGACGAAACCACACAGTGTTTAAAGGGTATCAACACAAAATGAAAAGGTCATCAACACAAAGTTGATAACCACCCTTTAAACACAAACTGTTTAAAGCTCATCCATACAACAAAGTAATTTAGATGTCTTAAAAAAACGAAGAACCGGTCAAATGGCCGGTTCTTTTCAGTAAAACAGTTTCTTTCGTTTCTTCGCTTCTTCGACGAGGTCATAATCTTCAAGAAGATTGACATCAAGACCTTCAATGACAGAGAGTGCCCGTTCAAGATATTTGTCGCTCAGAAAGAGTTTCGGATCATGAATGTCCAGTCCGATGATGACCGGGCATTTTCTTTCTGCGAAAACTTCGAAGAAGGCACGGGTCGGATAGGCATAGCGGATTCCGTCATCATATTGTTTTGGATCGCGAAGAACACCTGATCCGCAATTGAGTTCCAGCGGCATGTTGTATTTCAGCGAGATCTCCGCAAGCCTTTCAGCAGCTTCTCTGACCGAGCCGTCGATGGAAGGGTATGCCCACAACACCACATCGGGATGGCAGATATAATCGCACAGACTGTGCCTGCACGCTTCCTCGATCGCGTCCACATACTGTGTCAGATCTTCACGCTGTGTGACATGGTAAATGCTTTTGCCTTCATAAGTCAGCTTGTGCTGTCCGAGAATACAGTAGTCCAGATTCTTTCTGTACCATGAAAGCAGCTCCCACTGTTCCGGATAGTACTCCACCTCCATACCGAGATGGATATTGATTCTGTCCGCATATTTTTCTTTCAGCAAACGGATGGAGTCAATGTATTCGGGAACCTGTTCATAATCCATTCTGCTGCGCGGATCCGGATCGGTATAAGCGGCGTGATCACTGAATCCAAGCGTCTTTATGCCGGCTGAAACAGCCGCTTCAATATATTCTTCATCTGTGCCGGTTGCGTGTTTGCAGCGGGCTGTATGTGTGTGCCAGTTTGTTCTGATCATAATTTTCTCTCTTTTCAGGCGGATTCATTGTACATTGTCTGATGCCAAATTGAAAATACATTGACAATCACCACAAAGAAAACGATACTATACTTGAACAGTTGTTCAAGTGAGGTTGTGTTATGAACAAACATGAACGTGCCAGATATAAATTTGAGATCAAAGGAATCGACTGTGCGGACTGCGCAGCGAAGCTGGAATCAAAGATTGCAAAGATCGAAGGAATCTCCAATGTCTCACTGTCATTTCTGAACAGTTCTCTTCAGTATGAATGCGATCATGATGAAGCGGAAAGAATTGAAAAAGAAGTCCGTGAAGTCAGCGCGAAAGAAGAGCCTGAGGCAGTGATTACATCAAAAGGTCATAAACATCTTCATTCCCATGAACATGAGGAACACCATCATGAGCATCATCATGAACATGAATGTCACGATGAACATGAGTGCGGCTGCCATCATGAAGAGGAAAGGGCACTCTATAAATTTGAGATCAAAGGAATCGACTGTGCGGACTGCGCAGCGAAGCTGGAATCAAAGATTGCAAAGATCGAAGGAATCTCCAATGTCTCACTGTCATTTCTGAACAGTTCTCTTCAGTATGAATGCGATCATGATGAAGCGGAAAGAATTGAAAAAGAAGTCCGTGAAGTCAGCGCGAAAGAAGAACCTGAGGCAGTGATTACTTCAAAAGGACATAAACATCTTCATTCCCATGAACATGAGGAACATCATCATGAACATGAGAAGGCACGCCATGAAACGGCAGATACAAGAAAATACACGATCAGCGGTCTGGATTGCGCTGACTGCGCCGCCAAACTGGAACATAAGCTTTCCGCTGTGCCGGGTGTCAGTGATCTGCGGATCAGTTTTATCAACAGCACACTCGTATATGACTGCGCGGATGAAGATCTGGAACGGGTTGAACAGGAAATCAGAAGAATCACCGCCAAAGAGGAACCGGAGGCAGTGATCAGCGCGCCTGCACAGGTACAGAAATCAGCTGTGCAGGATGATGATGAGGATGATGAAAAGACCATGCTGGTGAGACTGATCATCGGTGCGGTTCTGTTCGTCCTCTCCATTGTAATGAAAGATCAGATGCGCATGATCATGGCGATCGCATCCTGGCTGGTTCTCGGCTATGACGTATTGATCAAAGCGGTGAAGGGAATCGGCAGGGGCCAGGTTTTCGATGAACACTTCCTGATGGCGGTCGCAACCATCGCAGCCATTTATCTGAAAGATTACCGTGAAGCGGCGGGAGTCATGCTGTTTTATCAGATCGGTGAGTATTTCCAGGATATGGCTGTCAGAAGAAGCCGCAAATCAATCGGTGAACTCATGGATATCCGTCCTGATTATGCATGGGTGAACAGAGGCGGTGATTATATAAAGTCAAATCCCGAGGATGTCCGGGTGGATGATGTGATTCTGGTAAAGCCCGGGGAAAGAATCCCGCTTGACGGCATCATCACTAACGGCGCATCAACTCTGAATACCGCGTCTTTGACCGGTGAGTCAAAGCTCAGTGATGTGGATGTCGGAGATGAGGTTTACAGCGGTGCTGTAAATGAAACCGGTGTGCTTGAAATCAGAGTAACCAAAGAATACGGCGATTCCACTGTCGCCAGAATTCTGGAACTGGTGGAAAATACGGATTCCAACAAGGCATCACATGAAAAATTCATCACGAAGTTCTCCAGATGGTATACACCGCTGGTTGTGTTCTCCGCCATCATCACTGCCATCCTGACCGCCATCATCACAGGCGATATCAACGAGGGCGTCCGCAGGGCATGCACATTCCTGGTCATCTCCTGTCCATGCGCGCTGGTAATCTCCATTCCGCTTTCATTCTTTGCCGGCATCGGCGGTCTGTCCGCCAGAGGCGTTCTGGTCAAGGGTGCCAATGTGATCGAGGCAATGGCGGATGTGAAGCAGGTTGTACTTGATAAGACCGGCACATTGACCACAGGCGTTTTCAAGGTGGAAAAGATCATATCTTCAGATCAGCCTGAAACCGCTCTGCGGGATGCGGCTTATGCGGAACACTTCTCGAATCATCCGCTTGCCCAGTCCATCCGCTCTGCGTATGGCAAGGAAATCAGCGATGAGGAAATCACGGATGTGAAGGAAATCAGCGGCCGCGGATTGTATGTACACGTCGGTGACAGGGAAATCCTTGCCGGCAATTATAAACTGATGAAAGAACACGGAATTGCGTGCGAAGAGGAAAGCGATCCCGGCACCCTGGTCTATGTGGCAGCCGATGGCGTCTATGAGGGATGTCTGGTATTGCGTGATCAGATCAAGGACAATGCGGCAGATATGCTCAGAGCGCTTCATAACGGCTCTGTGAAGTGCATCATCGTGTCAGGCGACCGCCAGGATATCACCGAAGAAACAGGACGTGCGATCGGTGCGGATGAGGTATACGGACATTGTCTGCCTGCCGACAAGGTTGAACATGTCAGACGTCTGAAACAGGCAGGTGGCACCGCATTTGTCGGGGATGGAGTGAATGATGCGCCGGTGCTGAATGCGGCGGATGTCGGTTTTGCCATGGGCGCTTTGGGCAGCGACGCTGCGATTGAAGCGGCAGATGTCGTGATCATGGATGATTCCCTGAACAAGATTCCGCTCGCTCTGAAAAATGCCGCAAGAATCCTTTCGGTTGCGAAGCAGAACATCTACGGCGCAATCGGCATCAAGCTTCTCATTCTCGCCCTTGGCGCATTCGGCATTGCGAATATGTGGATGGCAATCTTCGCCGACACCGGTGTCGCCATGCTGTGTGTCATGAATTCGATGAGACTTCTCAAAGCGAAAGAATAACGATGAAAGAACCGGGTCAGACAATCCGGTTCTTTAAAAGTTCATGCACGGATATCAGAAGAGACACAAGTGATGTTATAATGGGCAGGCAGAGGAGGCCGGTATATGAGTGTGTTTGATATGATCTGTGTGGGTGTGCTTGTGATATATGTCGGCGGCTATATCTGGATCAATGCGTCCAGACGTCTGGCTCCGCCGGAGGAATAAGACATCAGGAATCCGCAAGGATTCTTTTTTTTATCGGCGTTTTTTGCATTTTCCAGCATACTCAAAAATGCGTTGAGTACGATTATTCTCTTTTTTGTGTTCTTTAAAACCGGTATTTCGATAAATAAAACGAACAGAAATAAAATGAAATATAACAAAGTAAAAAGAAAGAAACAGTGCCTGGATTGGCTCTCTTACGGTCTTTCATATTGAGTGACAGAGTTTTCGTTATAAACGTACTGCTAAATTCATTTCATAGAGTTACAGTAATAAGTCACT
The DNA here is from genome assembly GCA_000701725.1 of Erysipelotrichaceae bacterium NK3D112. Lineage (GTDB taxonomy): Bacteria > Bacillota_I > Bacilli_A > Erysipelotrichales > Erysipelotrichaceae > Bulleidia. The sequence continues at coordinate 12,655 of JNJQ01000046.1, read as the reverse complement.
CGCTTGACAACAATAAAATAGTGCGTACAATTAAATTGTATAGGACAATAAAGGAGAACATAGGGAGGATATGGCGAACAGAACGTTTGGAAACAGAGTGAAAAAACTCAGAATGGGGAAAGGATTATCGATGGATAAACTGGCATCTATTCTTGGTGTTACAAAAAGCCGAATCAGCATGTGGGAAAACAACGGAGTAGTTCCCAGAGATGAAGTTCTTCTTCAGCTTTCAAACTACTTTGGCGTTTCAACAGATTATCTGCTGGGTAATGACAGTATGGAGGGACAAACACCGGAAGAAAGCGATACGTTGCATTTCTTGCAGAGAAATCTGAAAGAATTGAATGAGGAGCAGCTTGAGAAAGCAAAAGCCATTCTCAGTAATGTCTTTGACGATATTTTCAATGATGAAGAGGAATAAGCAGCTATGGAAAAATTGCAACCTGATTTTAAGACAGCGTATTGTGTGGCAAATGAGATTTTGCTTCAATCACATACTATTGAAACAATTCCTTTTGATATCAAAGTGTTGCACAAAACCTGGCAAATAAACTGAATGTGTCAATTTGGGCTCCGAATAATTATTTATGGGCGGATGGAAATGGACGTCATTTTGTTGCAGGGAAAACTAGAGATGGAAAACCAGACCGATCTGATAAAGGCAAATTTGTAGAGTACAAACCAGGAGGTAATAAAAAATGAATGATAAATGCCCAGTATGCAATCATGACCTCATTCCATTCACGGAAGGATCAACAACAGGTGTTCGTTGTTCATATTGTGATTATAGTATTGTGACCACATATATTGAGCCGATTTATGAAGACGATAATATATATACTGTCGTCCTTGAAGCAGGAAATTCTGTGGACATGTCAACGATTAAAGTAATATCGAAGATTACAGGAAAAAATTATATTTTTTCAAAACAGTATTTGGAAAATGCACCAGCTATAATTGCAAAGGGAATTGCAGCGGAAATAATTGAAATGAAAAGCCAACTTGATTCAAGCAATGTAAAATATTCAATATCACCCGAATTTCCATACTGACTGTCAAAAAGATGCACACAATAAAATTTGCGTGCATCTTTTTGAAATGTGCCCGGCACGGGTGACAGCTAGACGGTCAAAGTCTGTTGCGTGCTTGACAGTGGAAAAGACCAGCCGAAGGCAACGGTGTCCATCGCGAGATGGAATCTGAAGGAAGCCGGATGTTTCGTGGGAAAATACTAATCTGAAACGGACAAAATCCCGACCTGCCGAACAGAAATCTTATATAAGGTTACTCTGCATGGATGAGAACACTTCTCAGTTCAAAGTTAAAACTGTCCGGAATGCAGAGTGATAGATGAGGCAGGTAAATGGGATGAAAGCTGTCACACCTTACCTGGGGAGGCCTGCGGGTAACACCAGATAAGGCAAGCACTGCTATACACTGAAGGCAGTGTTGAACCTGCATGGATTCTTGTTCCCAAAGTACTGAAATAGCTGTTTGTTACGCAAGCAAAAGAAAAGCGGTCCGCAGACCGCTTTTGAGTACAGACTGATCAAGGCAGGTAGATATAACCCTGAAGTGACTGACCGTAGATATAATCCTTGTTGACCCAGCGCTCATTGTAACCGCCGTTGAATCCGCCTTCCATGATATAAACCATGTCGCCGTCAACTGCTGATACATATGCAACGTGTCCGGTATATACTGCAATGCTTCCTGCGGCAGGAGCTGTGCCTGTCGCATAGCCGGAGGCCTGTGCGCTGTAGAGCCAGCCTCCTGCATATCCCCATGAGGGAAGATTAACGCCGGAGAGATTGTGCGCCAGCTGCCATGCGCCATATGCGCAGTTGGACCAGCCGCCGTAATACGGGTTATCAGCTGTGCCGGTCAGCGGTGTTCCGCTTCCTGCGGATTCAGCTGCCAGCAGAGCCTGACGTTCAGCTTCCGCTGCCGCAGCTTCTTCAGCCGCTCTGCGCTCCGCCTCTTCACGTTCTGCCTGTTCCTGAGCAAGTCTTTCAGCTTCCGCCGCAGCTTCTTCAGCAGCGATGCGTTCCGCTTCCTCTCTTGCCCGGATGACTTCTTCGGGTGTCTTGACGCTGACTTTCAGATCAGCTTCCGATTTGTTTCCTTCAATGTCTATTGCGGTATAAGTGACATAATAATCGCCGTCCGTGCTCATATCTACATTTCCTTCAACTATGAGCGCCGGAAGAATACCGGAATCATCATTGATGTAGGAAATATAAGATGCCGCGTTCCAGGTGTCTCCGTTGTTTACTGTGACGGAGTCCGCCTTCAGCTTCAGCTGAGGGGCACTGGATTTGACCATCTTCACGGTCGCGTTCTGGACAAATGTATATCCAAGTGATTTCTTGACGTCTGCTGTTTCTTCGGAACTCTCCGCCAATGACAGCCTGGCGGTAACAGTCTGAATTCCTGTTGCTGATCTGTCGAAGCCCTGAAGATCAATCTGGCTTGCCGCGATATCAACCGCGTTCAGATCGATCGAATCATCGGTGGAAGCTTTCAGCTCAATCAGGCTCTTCTTGATCGTCTCAAGAGGTGAAGCATCCTGGATACTGACTTCGATCAGTGGTAAGTCGGCAGCTACTGTAGCTGTCTCATCGCCGCTCGCATAAACCTGAGTGGCGGGTACTGCCGCTGCGAACATTGCCGCTGCAGCGAGACCGGCAATCGCAATTCCGGTTCTCTTCTGTTTTAAGTTTTTGTTCTGCATAACGGTATTTTAGCGATTTTAAACCACGCAATGCAACAGCTTGTTAAGATTTCACATATTAATCCCAAATTGTTAGCGCTTTACCACCGTTATTTCACAAAATTTTCACATTAATGCATGTTTTCATGCCGGAAAAAACCACCGGAAAAGCCAGGCGGAAAGCGGTGAAACAATGAAATCCGCAGTGATTGTAACGGTCCGTATTCTGCAGGATATGGTATACTCATAACCATGAAAACAGTTATACAGAGAGTCACTTCGGCAAGTGTGAAAATCGATGGTGAGATTCACGGCCGGATCGGTACCGGATTCCTGGTTCTGGTCGGTGTCTGCGATGCCGATACGGAAAAGGAAGCGGATAAGCTGGCAGGTAAAATTGCCAGAATGAGAATCTTCGAGGATGATGCGGGAAAGATGAATCTCTCCCTCGACAAGGTCGGCGGACAGGTTCTTTCGATTTCCCAGTTCACGCTTTACGCAGATTGCCATAAAGGCAACCGCCCGTCATTTGACCAGGCCGGAAAACCTGATCATGCAAAGCAGCTCTATCTTTATTTCAATGACGCATTACGCGCATACGGGATTCATGTGGAAGAGGGAATCTTCGGCGCGGATATGAAAGTTGAGCTTCTGAATGACGGTCCGGTGACAATATGTCTTGATACAGATACACTCTGATTAAGGACCCGGGAGGGGATGCTATGCTGAAAGAAACATATGATCTGAATGATATTGTTGAAATGAAGAAGGAACATCCGTGTCACAAATCAAAACTCTGGCAGATCACACGCATGGGAGCGGACATCAAGATCCGCTGCCAGGGATGCGGAGCGGTGATCATGTTTCCGCGGCATGAATTTGAGAAAAAAATGAAGAAGGTTGTGCAGAGAGCCTCTTCAGAAGAATAAGGAAGGAAACAGAAATGGCATTAACAGCAGGAATTGTCGGACTGCCCAACGTCGGCAAGTCAACATTGTTCAACGCAATCACAAACAGTCAGGTGCTGGCTGAAAACTATCCGTTCGCCACGATCAATCCCAATGTCGGGGTCGTCGAGGTTCCGGATGAGAGAATGGATGAGTTTGTAAAATTTTACAAACCCAAGAAGACGATCTACACAACATTTGAATTCACCGATATCGCCGGTCTTGTCAAAGGCGCCTCCAGAGGTGAAGGTCTTGGCAACCAGTTCTTAGGCAACATCAGACAGACAGACGCGATTGTCCATGTGGTCAGATGTTTTGACGATGACAATATCGAACATGTGGAGGGATCCGTTGATCCTGTACGCGATATTGAGGAAATCAATATGGAGCTGTGTCTTGCGGATCTGGAAACCGTCGAGAACAGAATCGGCAGAATCGCCAAGAAGGCGCAGACAAAAGATAAGGATGCCGCAAGGGAGCTGGCAGTCTTAAGCGCACTTAAGGCGGATCTGGAAACAGGAAAACCGGCACGTCTGAGCGACGTGGAGGAAAAGGATGAGTTCATCCGCAACTATGGCCTTCTGACCGGCAAACCGGTGATTTACGTCGCCAATATGAGCGATGAGGAAATCGCTGATCCTGAAAGCAATGACTATTATCAGAGAGTAAAGGCATTCGCGGCATCGGAAGGCAGTGAATGCATCGCCATCTGCGCAAAAATCGAAGAAGAGCTCTCAGGCATGGACAAAGAGGAGAAACTTGAATTCATGGCAGATCTCGGCATTCCCGAAAGCGGTCTGGACAAGATCATCAAAGCTGCCTATCATCTGCTCGGCTTAAGAACATTCTTCACCGTCGGCGAACCTGAATGCAGAGCCTGGACATTCCGCGAAGGAATGAAAGCTCCGCAGTGCGCAGGTATTATCCACACCGACTTTGAGAGAGGATTCATCCGCGCTGAAATTTACAGTTATGAGGACTTCATGCAGTACCACGCTGAATCCGCTCTGCGCGAACACGGCAAAATCCGTCTGGAAGGCAAGGAATATCTCATGAAGGACGGAGATATTGTGTTCTTCCGGTTTAACGTCTAAAAGTGTTTGTGATAAAATAAAAAAAGATAAATGGGAGGTATTTACCATGAAACTGATTCTGGCAATTGTATCCAATGATGATGCTCCTGCAGTATCAACTGCACTGACGAAGAATAATTTCTATATTACCCGTCTTGCGACAACAGGCGGATTCCTTCGTGCCGGCAACACAACAATCATCGTCGGTACAGAAGATGAGAATGTGGACAGAGTTATTGAGCTGATCGGTTCTGAAGCGAAGAGACGTACGGAAATCGTTCCGTCAACAGCCAGCTATGATATCGGCCGTTACGCATCATTCCCGGTCGAGGTACAGATCGGCGGCGCCACAATCTTCGTGCTTGACGTTGACCAGTTCAAGAAGCTTTAAAAAAAGAACAGCGGAGCTGTCCCGTAAACATCTGTCATTCAGATGCGGAGCAGTCCGCTTTTTCTTTTTGTTTCAGATAATTCAGAAGAACTGTTCTGTCATTGGAAAGTTTCTGATCAATCACTTCCTCCAGAAGAAGATCCAGCGCTTCGGAGATCTGTCTGCCTTTGAGGCCTGCCGCAACCAGATCATTGCCGTTGACTGCCAGCTGCCGCACTTTGCAGCAATCACCCCGCTCAACGATCTCTTCATACATCTTCATCATGGCGGACTGATCCTTTGATTCATCCATTGCACAGACAAACTGCGCATAGCGTGCAAACTCCGTTTTCAGATCGCGGATGATCCTGCGGATGGCGGAAGGGGTGTCTGTTTCCCTGTCTTTCAGCTTCAGCAGATTCATGACAATATCGCATTCCCGGTTGGAGAATTTCATCCGTTTCATGATCTGATCCGGATGCGCAAGACTGTTCAGAATCAAAGCGGTTCTGACATAAGAATCAGCCGGAGAGTTTTCCAGTCTCTTCACCATGTCCTTTTTCTCTGTTTCCGTGCAGTCTTTCAGTTCGGGAATGACCGTCTTAAACACCGGCATATAACGCGCGAACAGCTGCGGTGCACAAGGCGCCTGCAGAAATCCCGTCAGCTCATCCCGGATTCGTTCCATGGAGATGTATTTCAGCAGTTCACGTGAGGAAAGCAGGGCATCGGATGTCTTTTCGTCGATTGAGAAATTGAGTCTTGCCGCAAAGCGAAGTGCCCGCAGAATGCGCAGCGCATCCTCATCGAAACGCTCTTCAGGAATGCCGATGCAGCGGATCACTCTGTTTTCAAGATCTTTGCGGCCATCGAAAAAATCATGGATCTTTCCGTCAGTGCCGCAGGCCATCGCATTGATTGTGAAATCCCTTCTGGCACAGTCTTCTTTGAGTGCGGAGGAAAACTCCACCTTGTCCGGATGGCGGTGATCGCTGTAGCCTCCGTCTTTGCGGTAGGTGGTGATTTCGATGGGATGGTGATCCGACATGACGGTCAGGGTTCCGTGCTTAATGCCTGTTTCGATGGTTTTGAAATCCCGGAACACCTGTTTCATCTGCTCAGGCAGTGCGTTGGTGGTCAGATCATAATCGTGAACGGGAAATGAAAGCAGAGCGCTGCGCACCGCACCGCCCACGACAAAACATTCATATCCGTTTTCACAAAGCACATTCATCACAACGGAAACATATGAGGGAATTTCAATCTTCATGGCTATATTAATAATACCAGACGTGCATAAACACAAGGCGAATGTATGCTAAACTGGAGAAAAGAAACGGAGTTCATAATCATGAGAATAGGACAGTCAACAGATATTCACCGTCTGGTCAAAGACCGCAAACTGATTCTCGGCGGTGTGGAAATACCTTCTGATCTCGGCCTGTTGGGACACAGTGACGCTGACGCATTGACCCATGCGGTTGCCGAAGCCGTTCTCGGCGCGCTGGCGCTTGGAGATCTCGGACACTGGTTCCCGGATACCGATCCGAAATGGGAGGGATGCGATTCACAGGTTATTCTGCGCGAGGTGGCGCGGATGATGGACGAAAAACAGTACAGAATCGGAAATGTGGACGCATTGATCATGATTGAAAAACCGAAGATGGCTCCCCATATTGAACAGATGCGCAAAAACATCGCCGCTTCGCTGAACTGCGATATTTCGCGTGTCAGTGTCAAGGCGACAAGAGGCGAAGGTCTCGGTTTTGTCGGCCGCCGTGAAGGGGTTCAGGCATTTGCGGCAGTACTGCTGGAAGAAAAGGAATAAACCGATGTATCAGAATACAGAAGAGGTCAAGGTTCTCCGCGATCCGATTCACGGATATATTCATGTCAGTCTGCAGGTTATCTGGGATGTGATCAACAGTTCCTGGTTTCAGCGCCTGCGCAGAATCAGACAGCTGGGCGGGGCAAACATGGTTTACCATTGCGCGGAACATACCCGTTTCGCCCATTCCCTGGGTGTTTATGAAATTGTCCGCAGAATGATAACGGAGGTTCCCGATATTGCCGCCTCACTGAGTGAGGATGAGAAGGTCGTGGTCATGCTGGCGGGACTGCTTCATGATATCGGACACGGGCCTTACAGCCACGCCTTTGAACAGGTGACTTCCACATCCCATGAGGCATACACATGCCGCATCATTGAGGAGGATACGGAAATCACCCGGATTCTGGAAAAGGCGAGAAAGAATCTTTCCCGTGATGTCGCGGATGTGATCCGTCATAAAAGCAGAAATCCGCTGCTGTCGCAGATGATCAGCTCCCAGCTGGATGCGGACCGCATGGACTATCTGCTCAGAGATGCCTATTTCACCGGCACAACATACGGTGAATTTGATCTGGAAAGGATTTTCCGTACGCTCAGAATCCATGACGGCTCAAAGCTTGTGATCAAGGAAAGCGGCGTCTATGCGGTGGAAAACTATATCATGTCCAGATACCACATGTACTGGCAGGTTTATTATCATCCGACCGCAAGAAGCTACGAATATCTTCTCCACGCTCTGTTCAACCGTCTGAAAGATCTTGAAGACCCGGATGATCCCGCTCTGATTGATCTGTTCAGGCCGATCGCCGCCGGTGAGGAGATCACCCTTGAGGAATATTTCGCGCTGGATGAATATTCATGCGGCTATGGATTTGAAAGCCTGAGCCGCCATCATGATGAGATTTTAAGAGATCTCGCAGTCCGGATCAGGGACAGAAAACTCTTTGACTATGCGGACAGCACGCCGGAGGACAACCGCAGACTGCGCAGGCAGCTGAAAGAGGCCGGCTATGATCTGAAATATTACTGGGGCAGGGATCTTGTTTCCCAGAAACCCTATGTGCCTTACACAGGCAGTGCGGATGGCGCCATATGGGTCAGAATGCGGGACGGTTCAACCAGAGAGCTTTCCAACGCTTCCAATATTGTATACAGTCTGATCCACGGCCCGGTGAACGATGACAACAAGGTTTTCTTCCCGCCGCTGAAATGACATAAAGAAAAAATCCGGGCAGCCGGATTCAGCTTGTTGACAAAGTGGCTTCTCTCAAAAGGAATTGAAGCCACTTTTTATTATTGGATCATAATGGCAGGTATAATAGTGGCTGTTTTCATCTGAATGTTTGGTTTCAGGGATGAATTCAGCGAAAAAAATAAGACTCATCCGAGCCATTTTGCCATCTTTTTCAAATTGTGACAGCTGAAAATGATCAGCGCCTGGTGCTGATTCTTTTTCAGTCCTCTTAACCGCGTGTATCGCAGTCCATGATTCTCTTTTGACATGGCGAACACACGTTCAATCGTCTCTTTCCGCTGCGGATATATTTCCTTCCATTCCGGTGTGTGCCTGATCTGTTCACACTGATCCAGATAATCTGCCCACACATGACGTGTTACTGTTTTCTGATTGTTTCGGCTGTGTGTGCATCTTCCGAGCATTGGACAGTTTTTACATTTCTCCGGATCGCTCTTATATTCCATATAGCCTTTCCGGTTGGTTGTTGTGTACTTCAGAATTTCACCCTGCGGACACCTGTATTCGTTTTTGTCATGGTTATATATATACTCGTATTTTCTGAAGAAGCCATCTTTCGTCATTGGCCTTTTATACGGTAAATAGGGTGTCTGGCCATTTTCTATAATCTCTCTGGCTACTGCCGGTGTCTTGAAACCTGAATCAAGGCATACATTCTTTATCGAACTTCCAAACTGTTTCTGCACCTGTTCATATGCTGGATAGAAACTGATACTGTCGTGAACATTCCCAGGTACTGCATATGTGGCCAATACAAATCCGTTCTTTTCACAGATCGTCTGCAGACAGTAAGCGAAACACTCTTCATGTTCACCTTTATGGAAATTGCCTGACTCCGGATCTGTTGTACTCTGCTTAACTGTCTTTGTTTCGACCCGTTCTGTCACTTCGCCTGTTTCTTCGTCGAAGTCATATTCAGTTCTCCTCAGGGAATCAAACTCTTTCTGACCGTTCTGTCTGCGCACTTCATTGATCTCATCAAGCAGATCATCCTCGAACTTCTTTTTGGTCAGTTCCACTTCCTCAGAAGTGCTTTTCCTTTTGTTGGCACTTGCTTTCACATGTGTAGAGTCACCAAATATTGTCTCTGTGTCCAAAAATCCATGACTGATTGCCTGCTCAATGATCTTTCGGAAGATCGTATCAAATATTTCACTGTCCTTATATCTTCGGATATAGTTCTGCGACCATGTTGAGTAGTTAGGGACTGGTTCATACATTCCTATTCCAAGAAACCATCTGTAAGCCAGATTCACTTCAATTTCCCGGCATGTCCGCCGCATGGAATTGATTCCGAACGTATAATTGATCAATATCATCTTAAACAAAATCACAGGATCTATACTGGGCCTTCCAAATACACTGTAAAGATGCCTGACTTCCTGATAAATAAACTTCCAGTCAATTGCTCTTTCCAGCCTTCTGACCTCATGATCCTGCGGGACGAGTTCATCGATTGTGCTGAGAATATAATAATCATTCTTTCTGTTTGAACGATTTGTCATTGCCATGGTATTTACCTCCGTACACCCACTATTATTATACCATGCATGCATATTTTCGCTTCAAAACAAAAGCAGAGAACGCTGCCAATTTGGGTGTACGGAGTCGTTCTCTGCTTCTTAATTCTAGCATGTTGACATCACTATTTCTATTTTTTTACTTTGTCAACAGGCTGAATCCGGGCAGCCGGATTTTTATTTGGATTCATCTGTGAATGATGTTTCTGACCTTGTGCAGCGCGTTGATTTTTCTGACCATGGCGGCATCCGCATCCAGACGGAATTCACCGATCAGCTCAATCGGTCTTCCGCCCAGCTTGCGCTTGAATTCAAAGACGCCGAAGTCATCTCCGCTTTCATCGAAGACACCCGAAGTGCCGGTGAAGTTGTAGCGGCGGCATCCCCGTTTCAACGCAAGGCGGATGGCGGTATCCTGGATCAGATAAGGTCCGCAGTATTTGCGCAGCTCATCATAGCTGCCCGAAGAGATGTAATACATTTCATCATCATAAATAACGAAGTAGGATCCGGAAAGAATGATCCGCTGTCCGTAGGTTTTTTCAAGTTCTTCGGTTTCACGGATCATGCGCTCAATCTGGGCGACCCGCTCTTCCTCTTCCTTTTTTCTTCTCAGCAGCTTTCCGTTGTTGGGTGTCTTTTCCAGAGCGGCGTCTGTTTTCTGCATTTCCTGCTCAACGGCCGCAAGATCTTCACGGTTGATGCCGATCAGCTTCTGCGTGTTCAGCACGGCCAGCCATACCTTGGCATCGTCTTTGCCGAATGCTTTCATCTGCGACACATAGGTATCACGGCCAAGATCGGCGAAGTGGCGCTTTTCCGCGGTGAAATCCATGAGCTTCATGAATTCATCCAGATGATCCGGATCGCATTCCTCAATTTCCACGCCGAATTTGTGTGCGCGGTTGATCGTCCGGCGGGTGTTGGGTTCGTATCCGGCAGTGATTGTCTTTTCATCCTTGCCCTCAAGATCGAGAACAACCATATAGCGGACCTGAGAGTCGGCGCTGTAGCCTTTGGTGAAACCGAGATGTTTCCAGCCGAGGCTGTTCAGATCATCGATGACTGCCTGATTGTTAAATCCGCCCTCAGTGACTGAGCCGTCTGTATTCAGCTGCTGATATTCCACATACGGATCCATGCGCATATATGCCATGCCGTGTTCTTTGAGAAAGCTCTTCAGTCCGTCTGTGAAGAAAGCGAGCAGTTCATGATTGCTGAAATCGCAGAGGATGCCTCTCTGTGCGTAGGCATAGTGAAAAAAATGTTCGACCGGAACTTTGGAGAATCCGGCTGCGGCGAGAAGCTTTCCGTTTTCATCACAGACGCCTGTGTAGAAAACCTCCCATCCGTTTTCACGTTTCAGCTCCAGCATTTTCGAGCTGTTGATATAGTAGCGGCCGGGATGGTTCAGCGCAAAAGCCTCATATTCCGCCGCGTTCAGTTCTTTGAATATCATGGAGAAATTCCTCCTTAAAATCATTAAACAGTATAGCACAGGTGAAAACAAATCCACTTAAGAGGAGTAATTGTGAAGAAATTGTGAAAAAATGCGGATTACAGGAGAATATCGATTGACTTTGATTCACGGATAATTACTATTGAAATATACAAAGACAGTGCAATATATGCATGATGCTTAAGATGATATTCAGCATTCGTTCAAAAAAATGCCGAATTCAAAAAAATACAGTCCCACACTGACTTTTTCGGTTAATATAGGATTAGGGAAAGAAGAACAGCAGGTATCAATTTATGAAGGTAAGCGTCAGGCTCAGACAGATTGACAAGGTGAGCGGCGAAGAAAAAATACTTGCTGAGACCGGCGGTCTGATAACCGGCCAAAGGCTTCTGTATCCGGAAAGTAAAGGCGTAACTCAGTCGGTTACTTTCGGTGAAGATGAAATCATACTTGAAAGAAAAGCGGATGTGACAAGCCGTACGTTATTAAGAAAAGGAGGACGAGGTAAGAGTTATATAGATTCAGAATACGGGAGGCTTGAATTCGAGACAGAATTGAGCCGTTATGAAAAAGATGACACGTTCCGCCTGGTTGAGTACCGCATCATCGCTGATGGGGAGACAGTACTCGATCAGATTCTGATCTGGGAGATTGGTACAATCTCGTAAATTGTCTCGAAAAAAAGAAGTAAAAGATTTAAGGAGTAAACTCATGACACGCAATCAGACTGTGACAGACGTCGCATACGAATTTCTGGCAAAGAGAAAAAAGGAAGTTGATTTTGCCAGACTTTGGGAAGAGGTTTCGAAACGCATGGACATTCCCGAAGAAAAACGCAAGCGCAAGAAGAGTCAGCTCTATTCCGAGCTGATGCTCGACTCCAGATTTGCGGCGTTGGACAACAACAAATGGGATCTGCGCAACCGCCGGAAATTCTCTGAAGTATATGTCAACACCAGTGCAATTGAGCTCGATGATGACGATGCGGACGAACCCGTCGACAACAGTGGATTTGATCTTCCGAAAGGGGAGGATGCATACTGAAAGAAAGGGCTGTAAAGCAATGTCATTAAGATAAAACATTGAATAACGGGGCCATGAAAAGGTTTCAACATGCAATATGTTGAGGCCTTTTTTTTGAGAAAACCGCAAAAAACACTTGACAGAGAATCCGGGCGGTTTTTAGACAATCCGAAGGAAATTGTAGGAGGAAAAAACGACTATGATTTCCAGTAATTACTATTATTCGCCTTCATCTATACGCGCCGGTCTGGATCGTGCTGTCAGCTATGTGTCAGACAATATCGCGTGCTATTGTACAGATCCCGGCATCGCATTTACACGTAACAGAAAGCTCGGATGTGAAGCTTTGATTCATTATCTGATTCAGCTTTCAGACAGATCCGTTAGTTCCGATCTGATGAATCATTATGACTTCATCGAAGACATGCCGTCTGCTTCGGCTGTATGCCAGCAGAGATATA
>JNJQ01000045.1 GCA_000701725.1 Erysipelotrichaceae bacterium NK3D112 | reverse complement strand
CGCTTGATAATGCCATATACATGCATATGAGAAATGATCTCAGCACACTTGTCGCCTTATGGTATCTCTCATTCTTTGAGCACCAGGCTTCCCTTAATCCCAATATCCCATACAGGATGCTTCAATATTGTGCCGCCACATATTCCAATTATGTTGCGAAAAATGACCTGAATCCATACGGCCGCAAAGCAATGGTTCTTCCTGTTCCGAAATTCTTTGTACTGTACAACGGAGTGGAAAAAGCAGAGAAACACACCGTCCTGAAATTAAGTGATTTGTACTACAATAAGGATGAAGAACCAATGCTTGAACTGATCGTTCATCAGCTCAACATTAACGGTTATGAAGACAAAGAAGGTTCCTGCAGACAGCTTTATGAATACCAATGGTTTGTGGAACGGATCCGTGAAAACGGGAAAACAATGAGTGTTTCAGAAGCCGTCAATAAAGCACTGGATGAGATACCGGAAGACTTCACAATCAGGGAATTTCTTCTGCTTAACAGAAGCGAGGTGGCAGACATGAGCATTTTCGAGTACAACGACGAACGGCAGGCCAGACTTTTCAGACGCGAAGGCTATGAGGACGGGACTGAACACGGAAGATTGCAAATGATGGCTGAAATGATCTCAAGAGCCATGAAAAAGAAAGGGATCAGTTTTCAGGAAGCCTGTGCATCCCTTCTTCTGAATGATAAGGAAATCGCTGAATGCAAAGAGTTCCTGCATCAGATGAATTCCGAAAACGGGACTGATCAGGAAGTCTGAAAAGACTTCAAACTGAAAGAATATCTTCTGCTTAACAGAAATGAGGTGGCAGACATGAGCATTTTCGAATACAACGACGAACGGCAGGCCAGACTTTTCAGGAAGGAAGGGTTTGAGGATGGCTTTAAAGATGGCTATGAGAACGGGACTGAACACGGAAGATTGCAAATGATGACTGAAATGATCTGTCGAACTATGAAAGAGAAGGGAATCAGCTTTTTCCAGGCAAGTAAACTGTATCCTCTGAATGATGAGGAAATCGCCGAATGCAAAGAATACATGCACCGCTTTCAGACAGAAGAGGAAAAGTGAGTTGCTCCTTCCCGGTCTGACACATCAGGGAAGACAGAGAAGAACCGGGATTTCCATGATCTTTGACGGTGAGGAAATTCCGGTTTTGTATTAATGAAACCCGTCCGGCCATTTCGCCAATACCGGTAATTATTCTCATCTGTTATGATTGTTATGCAAGTTTTGGAACAGATAAAAAGGAGAATGCGCATCAACTCTGTTCAGTGTGTGCTGGATCTGGAGCGCTATGCGATCGGCGGCGGAATCAGTGCCAGAAAAGAAGTGACCGATTCCATCCGCAAAGGAATCGACAAACTGTTCAGCAGCGGTTTCCCTCTTCCCTTCTCCAAGCCGGAAATCGTGACATGCGAATTCAGAAATGACGCCAATCTGATCGGCACCCTGGGTTTCCTGCTCAGTGCCATATAAGATTCAGTCATCATAAAATTAAAAGAGCCATGTTCGGAAATTTTCTTCTGAATATGGCTCTTTTGCGTTTAATGAACTGAAACCGCGATGAACAATATCACCCTTCACTTTTTATCAGCATCTTTCTGACATCGTGCAGGCTCTCTGCAATCGCAGAGGCTTCTTTTCTCTGTTTGTCTGCCGGAGGCACCACCGAAGGAATCATGATACAGGGAATCCCCGCCCGGCAGGCGGATTCCACCCCGTAGACAGAATCTTCCAGCACCAGCGCGTTTTCAGGTTTCACATTGAAATGACTGATCACTTTGCAGTAGATTTCCGGATCCGGTTTCCGTTTATGCACCTCATCCCCGCACAGGATGTAATCAAACCTGTCCAGCAGACCCATTCTGTCCAAGCGCTCATATGTTTTTTCGCGGAATGTTGTCGTGGCTACCGCTTTGGCGATCTGCATCCTGTCCAGATATGCCAGCAGATTCAGCAGTCCCGGCATCACATCGAGCTGTTCTTCCAGCAATTGCGTACCTTCAATCCGGACATATTCGAGAAGCTCATAGCGGTTGTCCACATTGGCCATGCATTCATCGGCCACGCGGTTGAAATCCTCGGCGGTCAGGCCGACCGAAGCGATGAACATTTCCCTGCCCACTTCGGGAACACCGTATCGGGCGGCAATGGCTTCATGGGCTTTCATCCAGAGAAACTCCGTATTGAGCATCAGCCCGTCTACATCGAATATGACAAGTTCAGGTTTTTTCATTTCACGCTCTCCTTTTGAATGAAGTGAGTATGGACCAGACAATCACGATACAGCCCAGTGCCTTGTTGATCAGAAACGGTTCATGGAGAAACACAATTCCGAAAATCATCGACAATACCGGTTCCGCCAGACACAGAAAGCCGGCTTTCGCACTGCCGATCAGGCCGATTCCTTTTTTCAGAAGAACCGATGCCAGAAACGATGTGCACATGGCGACAAGAAACACATAGAAATATGATTCAGCGGGCTGCACCCATACCAGCTGGCGGGTGAAGAGATTCAGAACCAGCAGGAAGGATGACGCAATGATGGCCAGATAGTATGACAGTTTCAGATCATTGATCTCTGAAAGCCTGCGCTTTTCCAGCCAGACCAGATACATGGCATAGCAAAGTCCCGAGCACGCTGCGATGAGCACCCCTTTGACATTGGTGATGTCATGCGGATTGACAAACAGCAATAATCCGCCCGAAGCGATCAGAAGCGATCTCAGCTGCACTTTTGAAACGGTGTCATGAAAGGCATAACGGCAGATCATAAGCGTAAAGAGCGGATACAGAAAATGAATGGACACCGCCGTTCCGACCCCGAGATATGCATAGCTCATATACAGCAGCCATGTGGTCATGATGGAGAAGACACCTGCGATCAGAAGATCCGGCAGTCTTTGCAAAGGCAGCGAATAGCCGATTCCCTTCACATGACACAGCACATGCAGTACGGGAATGACAAACACGCTTCTGAGAAATGCCATCGTGTATGGATTATTTCCCAGCTGATACGAAAAGGAACAGATCACCGGCGCAAAGCCATAGAGCAGACTTGAGCCAAGGGACATGAAGATTCCCTTTGAAACAAGAGAAAAGGCGGGTACCGCAAAGGGGAAGGAACCCGCCTGATTTCCATGAGCCAGTCTCATCAATATGTGTAGCTTCCCATCTTCTTATGGAAATCCGGATCGCTGGAAATATTGCAGTCGATGCCGAGATCCAGTGAGAGCTTTCTCGCAATCACCTGGCAGGGAATGACATATTCCATTGCCGCGAAATATTCATGGTTGCGGAACGGATATACAAAGTTTCTTGCATCATCACCCAGTCCGGTTTCGGAAGTCACTTCATAGTTGTGCGCGTTTCTTTCGTTGGCGAAATATGTTTTCATTCTGCGCATGCGGTCATAATGTCTGCCCTTCATGCCGAGATACAGCATATAGGTGTTCTCATCGATGGAATGATAGACACCGTGCATGAATTCCTCAAGCTCATAGCCGGTCACGCTGTAACGCACTGCCTCAAGAATTTTCAGGGTGCCTTCAAGCATCGATGCCATGCATGCGTCATAGCCGAGCACGATCAGTCTTCTGCATTTAAGCAGATCTTCCCTGTTGGTTCTGTACCATGCCCATGCCTTTTCGGCGATATCGGGAATCTGATCGGTTGTCTCAAGCATCTGTGCACACAGAGATTCAATTGTTTTCTCATCCGTATTGCCGAGCTGCTTCGCATACATCATGGCCAGGATCTGGATGGTGGCGATGGAACCGATGAAGCCCTTGGTCTTGGGACCCGCGAATTCATCGCCGATTTCAATATAGACATTCGCATCCGCGTGTTCTGTAATCGGTCTGTCCTTTTCGGCTGTCATTGAAATGGTGTACAGGCCGAGCTTTCTCGCCTTGTCAAGAGCGGCGATGGTGCTGGATGATCTGCCGGCATGTGAGATGCCGATCACCAGTGTGTTGTCATTGAAGACTTTTTCGTTGTCCACGAATTCCATCGGATACATGTTGATGACTTTTCTGTCCAGAATATCCTCGGCAAGTTTCTTTGCCGCAACCGCCGAATGGTAGCTGGTTCCCGAGCCGAGAATATAAATCTGATCGATGATCTTGCCTTCCAGGTATGCAAGCGCCCCGGCGAAGATCTGTTCACGGTTTGCGACAATATTGCGGACCGCCTCTTTGGACTCGAGAATGTAATCGTACATATCCCAGTTCTGTTCTGCCATATAATTCCTCCCTGTCAGTTGTCCAGTTGTTCGGGATGCATGCTCAGCATCTCCAGTTTCTTTTTCTGTGCCCCTGCGCTTTGTGCATAAGCCTCTTTCAGCACAGATACGGCATCTTCCGTTCTGCCCGCTGCCCGGTACAGTTTTGCCAGACGGTACTGATACACCGCTTTCTGTTCCGGATTATTGATTTCGGAAATCATCGATTCCAGCACCGGAATGTAGGAGAGATCCTTCCGCAGGTAAACCGCATCCACCTGATCCGCCTCATGAAGCAGGCCGAGCGAGTAATCATCGGTTTTACCTTTGAGCAATTTGTACAGCTTATCCCTTGCGGAAGCGGCTTTTTTCACATTGCCGTTTTCCACATACCAGCCGAACAGTCTTGACAGTACGGCTGCCGTCTGTTTCTCATCCATGCGGACTTTTTCTATTTCAGGGATGAGACGTTCAATCTCATCCCCTCTTCCCTTTTCAATCCAGTAGTTCAGCTTCATCATGTTCCGGGTGAAATCGTTGAAACTGAGCTTTGCATAACCGGAATCAAGCGCCTGAATAAACTCTTCCTCACTGCCTGTCTGCCGGATTTCCATCATCTTCATCGCCGCCTTTTTCACTGCCCATTTCTGGTAGAGCCATACAGCCGCGAAGGCCAGGATCATCAGGCTGACAAACAGATATGTTTTATTCATGGTAGCCGTTGAGAGCGCGGACAAAGCGTTTCGCGGTGATATGCGGGCGGGTGATGGCATTGCCCACCACAACACTCCAGGCTCCCATATACAGGCACTGGATGGCGATTTCGGGGGTAGCGACCTTGCCTTCCATGATCACTCTTGCCTGTGTGCCCTTGACGGCATCGACGATGTCCCTGAGCAGGATATAATCCGGCGCGTCCTTGATTTCAGTCTTGTCAAAGTAGCCGGCCTTTGTATAGCCGTACAGTGTCGGGGCAACAAAGTCCGCACCGTATTCAGCTGCGATCTTCGCATCCGCGGCGGTGGCGACATCCGCAAAGATCAGTGCGTCAGGAATGTTTTCCTTGATTTCACGGATTGTTTCGTAAGCCTTTTTGCCGTCTTCGCGGTAATGGTCGGTGGCCTGCACGGCGATGATTTCCGCACCTGCCTCATAGACCGCCTTCGCGGCTTCAAGGTTCGGGGTCAGATAGACATCGTTGACATTGCGGCCGATCTTCCAGATGCCGATGATCGGCAGATCCACCTTTTCCTTGATGGCTTTGATATCTTCCGGAGAGTTGACTCTCAGACCTGCGGCGCCGGCCCACTTTGCGCATTCGGCAAACATGGTGGTGATGCCGGGCATGTAATGGGGCTCACCCGGAACTGCCTGGCAGGAGACAATCAGGCCGTTATGAAGCTGATTGATAATCTCTTCTTTTGTCATATGTCACCTCAGAGCAGTCCGATCATGGAGCCGATGACGCCAAACACCATGAGTGCGATCATGATCACCGTACCGGAAACTTTCTTCTGAAGCGCTTTGTAGCAGGCAAAGACAAGCAGCAGCGGCAGCAGGCACGGCATGACGCCGTCAACGATTTCCTGCAATACAACCTCGGCTCCGCCGATATTGATGATGCCGGCAAGGTTCAGCTTGACCAGGGAAGGAATCATTGCGCCGATGACCATAAGACCCATGATACGGGCAGCTTCGGTCAGCTTCTGCAGTGTGCCGTCAGCGGAGATTCTTGTTAAGAAGGAGCTTCCTCCCTCATAGCCGATCCTGAAGCCGTAGCGGCGGACAAGCTCTGAAGGAATGAAGTTGATCAGGAAGTAGAGGATCGGTCCCAGAAGGTTTCCGGCAATTGCCAGAGGAGCCGCCATACCGGCGCCCATGACACGGAATGTTCCCCAGAAGAAGCTGTCGCCGATACCTGCCAGAGGGCCCATCAGGGCAGCCTTGACACCGGTGATGGAGGAAGGATCATATTCTTCGGGATTGGCTGCGTTCTGTTCTTCCATCGCGCAGGTGATACCGATGATAAACGGAGACGGTGTGGTGGCGCAGTTGAAGAATTCAAGATGTCTCTTGACCGCCTTCTTCATCTCTTCCGGACGGTCGCCATAGAGTTCTCTGAGAGCCGGCATCATGGTCCATGCA
Source organism: Erysipelotrichaceae bacterium NK3D112 (assembly GCA_000701725.1). Lineage (GTDB taxonomy): Bacteria > Bacillota_I > Bacilli_A > Erysipelotrichales > Erysipelotrichaceae > Bulleidia. The sequence continues at coordinate 12,251 of JNJQ01000045.1, read as the reverse complement.
TAACCGGTGGACATCTGTCTTTCGTAGTTGAAGCAGCCAAGCAGCTGGTAATGTCTGTTGTATACGCTCTTTAATGTCTTGTTGCTTAATTTCTTGATCTCAGTCATGATTACAGCTCCTCACTTTCTTCATCATCTGATACTGCAATTGTCTGTAACTGGGCTTTCTGGCCGCCGAAGAAGTAGTAGATCACAGCGAAGCAGACTCCGAAGAATGCAGCGCCGATGGTGGAAATATTCAGGAATGCCGCAAGTGCGAATCCGATGAAGAAGAACACGCCGAACTTTCTGTCAAATGTCAGCTGCATCAGCATCGCCACACCAAGGGCGGGAAGAAGGTTGCCGCTCTGTCCGAGACCTGCCTGGATGGAAGCGGGAATGTTGTTCATCAAAGCTGTGATCGCTTCTGTACCGACCAGGTAGCCGATCAGGATCATCGAGAACTTGAAGACGAAGTAGAGAGCGGAACCCATCCAGTTGGAGATTTCAACGCCTCTGTAGTCCTCGTTCTCAGCGCATCTGTCCGCTCTGTGGGCAAAGGCTGTGTTGAGAATGCAGACACCGATGGAACCCAGCTGAGCCAGCAGGGAAATCGGAATTGCAAGTGCCAGTGTTGTTTCGTAGGAAGCGCCTGTCTTGATGGCAAATGCGGTTGCCAGTGCGGAGCCGACGACGACATCCGGCGGTGTGCTGGTGCCGATACCGACAAGACCCATCCACACAAGTTCAAGCTGTCCGCCGATGATCAGACCGGTTTTGAAATCTCCCATGACCAGGCCGACGAGCGGTGCGATGATGATCGGTCTGTCCAGCATGTGCTGGCCGCCGATACGTGATTCCATGTAGATACATGTGGCGATCAGTGCTACTAAAATTCCCTGAAACATAATTTTTTTCTCCCCTTTTCTTATTTGCCGGCGAATATCTTTCTGATTTCGCTGAACTCCATGCGGTCCTGCGTCGGTGTGATCTGGGCGAAGACTTCCACGCCTGCCTCATTCATCTTTCTGGCGCATTCGTAATCGGCCGGTGTCATATAGACCTGCGGCAGTGTTGAGATGTATTCCTGTCCGGGTTTGCGGTTGACGCCCGCAGTGCCGATGTTGAGACGTTTGATTCCCTTGACCCTTTCGAACATGTAGTACGCATCCTCGCTGGATTCAACGACAAGGAAGATTTTCTTGTTGTCATTGATCGGGTTGTTGAGTGCTTTGACTGCCGAATCCTTTGACTTGATGATCAGCTTGACTCCGGCGGGCTGTGCCATTTTCATTGTCATTTTCTTGAAGTCATCCCCGGCGGCGTCATCGTTGGCAACCAGAATCGTTTCCGGTTTGAGGTGGGATGTCCACGAAACAGCCACCATGCCATGGATCAGACGGTCGTCTGCTCTTACCATTACAATCATTGTGTTCTCCTTTCCTTTTTAAAGATCATCTGAATCATCGTCCGCTTCTGACGCGGCTGCCCGGTTCATATAGATCATCTGGCTCTGCGCCTGGCTGACTGATGCGGCAATCATCTCATCGTTGAGTTCATCGCCGGTGAACACCAGTTCCAGAAGCAGTCCCAGATTGATGCCTGTGATCAGGTGGAAGGAATACTCCTTCATCAGTTTTGAAGCTGTCTGATTGACACTGCCTCCGGCAATGTCAGTCAGCACAATGAGATTGTCATCCGGGTACTGTTCAAGTCTTTCCCGCAGTTCTTTTTCAACCTCATTGGTTTCGACATAGCAATTGAGGAATTCCACATTGTCGATGTCCTGATTGAAGAATTTCAATGCATTCCAGAATCCTTCGGCAAGTGTGGAGTGTGTCGCGATGATGAATCTGTTCATTCCTGATCCTCCCTGTATATATGTGCGAATGCCTTTCTGCGGGCAGGTCTGACGCTGGTGTCAATGCCGCAGGCAATGCAGTTTTCAGCAGCTGTGATCTGATACGGAAGCGTGAAGAAGAGCGGCGTCAGATCATCCGGAATGGATGGATCAAAGCTGATTCCCTTTTCGTCTGTTCCCATCGTTCCGTTTGTAAACAGGAAGACATGCTCAGTCACTTCGTTGTCCTTGAACCATTGCAGGAATCTCGGGACTTTCGGATATTCCGTTTCGTTCGAAGCGCTGATAAACACGTAGGTGCTGTCCTTGAATGCCATGTGGGGCCCGTGGATCATCTCTTCAATGTCATAGCTGTTCATCGGCTGCTTGAATGTTTCATACATCTTGAGAACGCCTTCCTTCGCGGTGCACTCATTCAGTCCATAGGCAGCGATGACACCATGTCTCATTGCGAGCAGTTCTTCTTTGTTTCTCTCATACCAGGCTTTTGTCTTTGCCAGTTCTTTCTCATGAAGATCAAGAGCTGCGGAAGTCTGTTTGAGCACTTGTGCGTATTCCTCATCATTCAGTTTTCCGCATGTATGTGCAGCGCATAATGCAATCAGATACATTTCCAGAACGGTGACCGAATAGCCTCTGGTCTCAATGGGAATCTCTTCAACCCCGCAGGTGAGCTTGACCACATTGTCTGTTTCCTTTGTGATCAGGCTGTCCATGGCATCGGTGATAGCCACTGTGACACATCCGGCCTTTTCAGCCTTGCGGACCGCCTCAATGGTGGAAACGCTGGTGCCGGACTGGGAGATGCCGATGACCAGGATTTCTTCGGGATCCCCTTTCAGCTGCGTATAGTTGGTGAAATGCGTCGGGATGTCCGCCACCGCCTCAATACCCGCATTTTTTTCAAAGTAACGGGAAGCTGCGATGGAAGCGTGATAGCTGGTGCCCGATCCCAGGATGTAAATCCTGCGGAATCTTCTTTGTTCAAAGATCTTTTCAAACGGGCCGGTGAAGATGTGTCTGTTGTCGAATGTGCTGCGAAGTGCCCGGGGCTGATCGTTGATATAGCCGATCATTGAAGGTTTTTCCATGTGTCCTCCATTTGTATATGCAATCGATACTTTGTATGTACATTTAAGATAATCAATGTATATACATTTGTCAACACAAATAAATGTTATTTTTGTAAAAGAAATCATTTTGTATATACATTTATATGGAAAAAGCATACATTTATGCTATAATCGGAATGTAAGCAGTATATGAGGAGTTCATGTATGACAAATGGTTCTAAATACCGTCAGGTGGAACAATATATTATTAAGGAAATCGAAAAAGGAAATCTGAAAACCGGCGACCAGATCATGACCGAGGAGCAGCTGTGCGAAAAGTTCGGCTTTTCCAGAATGACTGTGAACAAAGCGCTCAACCGGCTCAGTGAGGGCGGCTATATTACCAGAACACCGGGCAAAGGCAGTTTCGTCAGCACCCCCCAGGTCAGAAAAACAACCGGCGATCATCAAAGCTTCACCAATGATATGGAACGCATCGGTCTCAAAGCCGGATCCAGCCTGATCTCCTATGAGGCGGATGTTGCGGCGAAATATCCCAAGGCGAAGAAAATGCTCGGTCTGAATGATGATGACTTTGTGCATTATTTCATCCGTTTAAGAACCGGCAACGGCAAGCCGATCGCGGTCAGCTATACATATATTTCCGCAAAGATCATTCCGGCCATAGATATCTCCTGTCTGAGCAAATCATTCTATGCCTATCTGGATCAGATCGGCATCACCCGCGACCGTACGGATATGGAAATCAGAGCTGTGCTTCCCGACAAAGAAAAAAAGGAGCTGCTTCATATCGATCATTCAGCCCTTCTGCTTTCATCCCATGTCACCTATACAATGATTGATCAGGTTCTTAAGCCATTTGAATATATTGAGACCTATTACAACGGAGACATGTATTCTTACACTACAGAATTTTAATGAAAAGAGGCAGTGAACAAAAAGCCTTAAGGTGAAAACACACTCACCCTGAGGCTTTTTTGACGCATTGGCATTCCCGCCACGAAAAAAGACACCATCCGTGTTGAATGATGTCTGATTTCAGTATTAATAGCCGGCTTCGCTGACACCGTATTCCGCCTGATCTCTGGTGAAGCCTTCATACAGAAGCTGATCGATGAGACCTGCGCGCGAGAAGGACATCATATCCAGATAGGACTTTGCTTTGAGAGCTGCCTGTTTGTTCCAGTCCACATTCAGTGCATCCACTGCCATGGTTGAGGATTCCGTGCTGAAGCCTTCAAATTCAAGCTGCTCAATCAGTCCTTTTCTCGAGAATGCCATGAAACTGAGATAGGATTCAGCTTTGCGGATCGCATTCTTTTCCTCCATGGAAAGTTCAAATGTTTCCGTCTGCATTTCCCGTCCGCATAATTCACAATGGGTCGCCTTCTTACCGGCTGAAGTGGCACTTGCGGCGGTGACGATCACCCATTCATTGTCATCGACATGCGCAAGCTGGGGAATATCTTCTGTAACTTTCTTTCCGCATAAGGTACATTCTTTCTCCTGTTTGCCGCGTTCTGTGCATGAGGCTTCTTTTGTGACAGTCCATTCTCCATAGCTGTGCTCACCGGTTGCCTCGATCATCTGCCAGACTGTTTTTTCGCAGCGGGAACAGTAGCCTTCCTCCTTGCCCGGGTCCACACAGGTGGGCTCCAGGGTCACTTTGTATTCCCTGACATCATGGCCGAGTGCTCTTCCTTCTGTCTGTCCGCATCGTTTGCATGTTTTGAGCGTTAAGCATGTGGCCTCTTTCCAGTCATGGCCAAGCGGTTCCCCTTCTGTTTCTCCGCATTCTGAACATGTTTTCGGTTTGGTGCATGTGGCTTCGGTCCATGTGTGCTCATGGGCAGGTGAGCATCCGCTCAGTATGCTCAAAGCCATTGCAAGTGTAAGAAAAGATCTGATTGTTTTCATGTGATTCTCCCTTTTGTGTGTTCACGTAATCGTTATTGAAAAACAATTGTTTTCACGGATACGCACAGCTTATATATTCCCCGCCATGATGTTTTATCCGTGCGTTTTCAAAATGATCATGTAACACCGGTTTCCGTTCTTTTCTTCACCGTAATCCCGTTCCCGCCGGAACGGTCAAATGTCTTTGTGTGTTCTTAATGATTTCAGAATATCCATACCGTTACGCTGTCTCTTTCTGAAACAGACGCGCATAGAAAAAGCCTTCTGAAACCGATGAAATTTCAGAAGGCCGGTTTTTTCAGCGCAAAAAACCAATCTTGTCTGCGAATGGTCATCGCAATGCGGTCATTGCGGTCTGAATCTCAGGACTCTCATATAGTCACTTTTCGTGCTCAGAATACGATCGATGTAAACCTTGTTCTCATCCACGCGATAAAATGCAATATATGCTTTATATACAACATAGTAATATCCCGTAAAGCCGTCCATATAGTAAAGCGGCGAACCGGATTTAGGGAAAAACTTCTTTTCCTCAATTCGTTCCATTAATGAGGCTATATACTTTTCAGCAGTTCCGGTATCCTGTGAAGCTGACATGATTTCAGTCCGGATATGATCCAGATCCCGCACAGCAGCCATGGAATATACAGTTTTGTATGTCATAACTGTTTATTGCGCAGATATGCTCTGACATCGTCCGGTGACATATATCCTTCTTCTTCACCGCTTTTTTTACCTTCACTGAGCTCACACATGAGCCTGAGCATTGCTTTTGTCTTTTCGTATTCTTCATCATCCTCAATATCACGGATAATGTATCTGCCCCGGCCATTCACTGTCAGATATACCGGTGAGCCCGCAGACACATCTTCAAGAACCGTATTGTAATTGCGCAGATCTGAAACCGGTTTAATGATTGCCATATTGATATCCTCCAGTCTGATTATATAATAATTTACTTAAAATCTATAGAAATATATTTAGCAATATTTCCACTTAAACTCATCACCCAAACGACAGTTTTCCAAAAACAGATCCTGATGAAAAAGCCTCCTGAAACCGATGAAATTTCAGAAGGCCGTTTCAACTGCAATATGAGGTTTGGAATCACTTTGCTCTGAGGATCATATTCTTATAGAAATCCACACATCCGGGCAGGCAGTTATATTCAATGTTCTCATTGAGTCCGTGCATTCCCGCCATCTGCTCAGGCCCGTAGATGACCGGGGCAAATCTGACGATATTGTCTGTGATGTCCTGATAGAAGCGGGCATCGGTGGCTCCGGTCATGACATAGGGAGATACCGGTAAACCGGGGAATGTTTCCCTGATTCTTTCCGTCACATATGCGAAGGCATCGCCATGGATATCGGTAGCCTTTGAAACATCCACGGGATGGAGCACTTCCGTTTCAAGATCATATTTCCGTGCTCTCTCACGGATGATGTCCAGGCTTTCCTTCATTCCCTGATGAGGGATGAAACGCATGTTGGCGCCAAGGGTTGCTTCCTGGGGCATGACGTTGTATGCGTCGCTGCCCGACTGCATGGTAAAGGCAATCGTTGTTTTGAGCATTGCCGCTCCCTGGGCGGAAATGGCAGGCATCGCCTTGTTGAGGAGTGGACCGAACAGCCATAAATTGGTAAAGACAAGCTTTAAGGGGAAACTGGCATAGGGAGCGAGCTGTTCAAACATGGAGCGCACTTCGGGTGCCATTTTCTTTGTAAAAGGATCATGGGTTTCCACGCTGTTTACAAATGCGGCAAGTCTTGCGATCGGTGAGTTCCTCTTTGGTGCGGAGGCATGGCCGCCGTTTGACTTTGCGATAAAGCGAACATCCGCTTTTCCTTTTTCAAAGACACCGACCATTGCGAAATTTCCCGGGATTCCTCCCACCGGTTCGGTTATGATACCGCCGCCCTCATCACATACCAGCCACGGTTTCACGCCTCTGCGTTTCAGTTCCGCCACAATCTTCGGACAGCCGTCCCCTGCCCACTCTTCCGTGCAGGAGGAGGAAAGATAAATATCCTGTTCCGGTGTGACTCCTTCTTTCAGAAGTTCCTCCACCGCTTCAAAGAAACCGAAGACGGAACATTTGGTATCGGAAGCGCCTCTTCCCCATACCTTGCCATCGGCGATATCACCGGAAAACGGTTCGTGGATCCATTCGCCTTCGGCGGGGACGACATCCTGATGGCTCATGAGAACGATCGGTCTGTCATGCTTCTTTCCTTTCCAGTAAAAGAGAAGATTGCCGTCGATGTCTGTTTTTTCCAGATGTTCATGGACAAGCGGAAAGAGTTTCTTTAACAGTGCATGGAATTTCGCGAAGCGCTCATAATCATACACACTGTCATGGGATGTGGTATCGCATTGAATCATCTCTGAAAGTTTCTTCGCATAGGCAAGGGAGCGGTCATTGTTTTCCGGTGCCTTGTATTCTGAAACTTTTGAAGGGATCAGTAATGTGCGGATCAGGGCAATCAATACCAGTAAGAGAAGAATACCTATGAGTGCCAGTAAAATCATTCCGATGTATTTCATACCTGTGCCCCCTTCTTTTTCCAGGAGAGATATGCCAGTCCGATGGCGATCGCACCGGAAGGAAGAATCAGTAAGCTGGTCTGGGAAATCAGTGAAGGCACCAGAATGAACAGCACAGTCATGATGGTTAACGGTACAAGAGCCAGTCTGATATTCCTTCTGAAATACTGATAAGCCATGGCGCCAAACAGTGCGGGAACCACATTGGCAAAGCCCGGCTGCAATGCCTCACTCTGCAATACCGGCTGTAAAGGCACCAGCAGTAATACACCAAGCGCCAGTACGGTAATGGTGGTCAGAGAGGAAGCGGCGATGGAAAGGGTTGAGATGATTTCATTTTCCGGTGTGCCGGCCTGAGTGCCTGCGATTTCACGGGCATTCATGGCACATGGAATTTTCATATTGATGAGGTTGCCCGTAATGAAGGCAAGATAGCCTCCCCCTGCCCCGAGCATCGGTGTATAGACAAGGAATTCCACCACGCTTGAAACCGTCCAGATGATACCGACGGAAAGGAAGCCCTTCGCGGCGGCGGTAAGATCGGGCAGAGCGCCGAGGATGAAACCGATCAGAAACGGTGCACCTACTAACATGACCAGTGTAATTGCGGAAGCCGCTCTGCCGAGAATATGGGTGGAGCGGTCATATTTTTCAAGATATGTTTCTCTGTCCATGATTCCCTCCTAAAGCAATATAGCCGCCAGCATTCCCGCCAGCATGGATAACGCAATCGAGAAGCTTTCCAGCCAGACCATCTTCTTTTTCTCAGAGAAATAAATGAAGACGGACATGCATAATGCGGATACACATGCCACAATGACCGGAGTCAGATCGCCTTTGAATGTGAATACGCCTTCTCCTGAAACAAAGCCGCCGATGTAGCTGCCGATATAGGCGGACACAAGACCGATGAACATGGCGGTCATTGCCAGATCGCCGAATCCGGGTTTTCCTTTGTTTTCCGCTTTCTTTGAACCGGACAGTTTTTTCAGATAGCCTTTGTTGAAGAAGATGGAAAGGATCATTCCCCACATGATGCATACACTCATTAATAAGGCAATTGTGGCGAATGCCTTCGGGGTCATTTCCGCAGCGCTGAGTGTGTGTAAGCCAACCTGTTCAGCGGCGGCCTGGGCAACCTGGGTCTCATAATGAAGCGCGCCGATGACACTTAATCTTAACCATGGCCATGGTGTGCCAAGGCTGCCGCTTAAGGCAATGACGCCAAGCAATATGCCCACACTTGGCAATATGGAGAATGTGACACTGGATGTGAGGGTGCGTTTGAGTTTTGCCTCATCCATGCCGATGGCTTTGCCGGCTTTATAGGCACGGACCATGAAAACAACACACACCGCCGCCACAAAGGCGACGATGATGCCGCAGATGAGATACAGCGGGATACTGTTCAATTGTGCAATCATACCTGTTTCCCCTTTCTCTTTTTCATTCGTTAAAAGAGTGTTCAGTACTTGATTCCATTATAGCAAGCATGTGCATAACTGACATATGTTCCCATAACGCAGAAACAGCCGCCTGGATTCAGGCGGCTGCCACTGTTCTGTGATATCAGAGGTTGATTTGGTGAATGAAATGATCAGATTTCCATCGCTGTGCGGTATGCCTTGTAGATTGCCCACTTGGCATCTTTGACAGCTTCCGCATCACCGATGACACAGACCTTCTCCGCAAGGCCTTCTGTTTCAAACGGCACATACGGTTTGGAACCGAGGGCGAGAATGACAGTGTCAAATCCGTCGAGTGTGAGCTCTTCGCCGTCTCTTTCTGCTTTAACACCGCCCTCAATGAATTCGAGAACCTTGGTATTGGTGTAGACTTCGATTTCCTCTTCCTTGATTCTCTTAAGCATTGCGTTGCGCACGGTCAGATACAGGGTCGGAACGATTTCCGGCAGCATCTCCACAATCGCAACTCTTGAGCAGTAGTCTGTTGCGAATTCAGCTGTTTCCGCACCGACTTCACCGCCGCCGATGATCAGGCAGCTCTTCTGCAATACAGGTGTTCCCTGCAGTACGTCATTGGCAAGAACCACGCCTGTCTCCTTGAGTCCCTTGATCGGCGGTACGGAAGGAGTTGCGCCGGTTGCGACGATGACGACATCCGGATTGAAGCTCTTGATGATTTCGGGTGTTGCCTCGCAGTTGAACTTCATGTCAACGCCGTTCTTTTCGCACATGTGCAGCATGTATCTGATTTCTCTTGTCAGAGGCTGCTTGAACGGCGGGAAGGCGCCGATGCGCAGCTGTCCGCCGGCTGCGAGCTTGTCGTTCTTTTCGAGCAGTGTGACATCATGTCCGCGGTATGCACTCATCCACGCAGCTGTGAGACCTGCAGGGCCTGCACCGACGACCACAACCTTCTTAGGCGCGTCTGTCTTTGTCAGCATTCTGTCCGCTCTGTGGCTGGACTGCGGATTGTACATACATCCGACACCCCAGTCGCCCGGCATCAGGTTTTCAGGATAGTTGAATTCCATGCATCTCTGTGTGCAGCCGATGCAGGGGATGATGTCCTCAACGGCTCCGCCGATTGCCTTGTTCGGGAATGCCGGATCAGCGATGGACTGACGTCCCAGGGAAACCGCATCGCAGTCTCCTCTTCTGATGGCTGTCTCAATGGTCCATGGATCATGGAAGAGACCGACGGAAATAACAGGAATATCAACTGCTTCCTTGACTCTTCTTGCGTTTGCCAGGTTCCATCCGCTTGGCCATGCGGTAGGCGGTACGATGGTCTCCCATGTTTCATAAGTGCCTGCGGAGATATGCAGTGCGTCATATCCGTATTCCTCGAGCATGGCAGCGAATACGATGGTTTCCTCCATCTCAATGCCGCCGATTCTGTTTTCTTTCGAGGAAAGACGAGCTGTGACTGCGAAGTCTTCTCCGCATGCTTTCTTGATGCCTTCCACGACGAGCTTCATGAAGTATGCTCTTCCTTCCACGCCGCCGCCGAATTCATCGACACGCTTGTTGGATCTCGGAGAGAGGAACTGGCCGCCCATGTAGCCGTGGGAAGCGTGGATCTCAACACCGTCGAAGCCTGCCTTCTTCATTCTGACTGCCGCATCGACATAGTGCTGAATCAGATCATATACTTCCTGGGTTGTGAATTCATGCGGTGTTTCTCTGTTTGTCGGACACGGAACGGATGAAGGTGCGACAACCTTTCCCGCCATTGCGGAAACTGTTTCTCTGCCGGCATGGTGGAGCTGGACAATTGTCTTCGCGCCATGTTCATGAATGGTCGCGGCCAGATTTGTCATGCCCGGAATGCACTCATCGGTCCATCCTGCAGGTTCGCACGGCATACCGACGCCAGTGGGTTCGACGGCTGTGATTTCAATGATGATCAATCCGAATCCGCCGGCTGCGCGTGCTCCGTAGTAGTCCAGTGTCGGCTGGTAAACAAAGCCCTTCTGATCGAATACACCGGAATCCATTGCCGGCATGATCAGTCTGTTCTTGATGTCCACTGAGCCGATTCTGTACGGTGAAAAAGTGTTGTTGAAACGCATAAAGATGTCCTCCTTCTTTTTTATGCATGCAGTGTTGTTTCACCGGTAATTGACAATTTTAATGAATTCAATACTTTCTTCATCTATATGATAGCGACTGAAAATTGCCTGTTCCATTGACAAAAAAAATAATATGTGCGCTAAAGGACAGTCTCATGCATTGCATGTCTGCAGCGGATCGAAGGCATGCGGCGTAGACGTGCTGCTCCATATTGAAAAGGAGCCTGCCATTGAAGCTCCTGTTTCAAGAGATGATCAGAGACTCATGAATGTGATTCATTAGTGAACGCAGGAGACCCCGTCCATAATCTCTGATTTGGGCGGGGAGGAATGCGTTCCTGCTTTTTTCTCCTCATATATTGCATTCCTTATATTGTTATCCATCCGCCTGTAAAGCGAACGATTCTGATCTGTTTGATCGGCACTGATTTCCCGTTATCCAGCATGACGCGGTTTCCATTGCAGTGACAACCTTTTGCTATATACCTTTTACCCTGATACAGAACCGTATCTCCAGGCTGTAAATCATACCTCAGTTTTCTGACAGATACTCTGCCTTTTGAGATCTTATGTCCTCTGAACATCCTTCCACTGTTGGGATTGTTCCTTGGCACATTTCTCTTTGTACGGTTACAGCCAAGCTGATCTCCTTTTTTGATGGTATGGTCCCTTACATCCAGATACTTTGCATCATAGAATTTGCTTAATATTCTGTTATTGCGTCTTCTCTTTTTGAAGTGCTCCTCCTGATGCCGGTGCTTTGGATGAAACTCTCCCATTGCATATGCATCATTCGCATGCGTTTTGGCAAGCTGTCCAAGTTCTCTGCGATGCACCTTTGTATAGGATCCGTATGTATGAAAGATCTCAATTTCAGGAAACTCTTCCCGTAAGGCATTTATCATCTGCCAGCGCACAATGTTCATATACGCTGCATCCTTTAATGTTCCGGTTACAGGTTTTAAGCCAAATAGCTTTCCTCCCGGCTTGTGATTCCTGGATGTATGACATCCTGTACACACAGTCAGCAGGTTGTTCAGTCTGTTTGTGCCTCCCTTTGAACGGGGGATAATGTGATGCACTGCCAGTACAGCACCGTCTTTGACAGACTTGCCACATACCTGACAGGTATATCTGTCTCTTACAAAGACCGCTTCTCTTGTGTTGGCAAGCTGATATTTCTTACCGCTCTGATAATCAATGCCTTTAAGAACAGTTCCTTCTTCCAAAGCCTGCATAGCAGCCGGATCAAACTGTCCGACTTCAAGTACGGCTGATGTGATGGGACATACTTCCGCATACATCTCAAACAGACGGATATGGTTTTCCTTCTTATG
>JNJQ01000044.1 GCA_000701725.1 Erysipelotrichaceae bacterium NK3D112 | reverse complement strand
TCAACAATAGTTCACGACGGTGAGAAAGCACATAACATGCTGATTGAGAAGCTGGAACTTGTCGGTGAAGCGTATATAGCTGACACCAAAGATAAGAACTATCTGGAGAACATGGCTTTGATTAACAACATGTGTTCCTGGTTGAAGAGGTATATCTATCGCTTTATAGGTATGAGAATGGATAATCTTCAGTCATACCTGAACTGGTTTGTGTATCTGTTCAGAGTCAAAGGTGCTGTAGATCGATGGCCCAAGATGGAACGGATTTTGCGGCATTTGGTGTTAACTGACGTTCAACACAAGCGGAAACGCTAGTATTTATCGCGTTTGTCATCAACAGAATTGTTTACTGTTAGATAAAACATAATATTCTGAAATCTCAGTCAGATAATCATGTATGATATTGCCAAGAGGGGATTTTTATTATGGCCAAAACAAAGAAAACCGCTAAAAAGAAACTTCCCGTGACCGGCATCATCGCGATCATCGCCGCATTTGCGGCAGTGGTTGCCTGTGCTGTTCTGTTTCTCAACAAATGGTCGCTCGAGCTGAAGCTCATCGGTGAGGAAACCGTGCATGTCGAATACGGTGATACCTATACGGATGAGGGTGCAGATGCTGAGTGGAGCGCTTCGGTTCTTCCCTTCCTGAATGAGAAAGTGGAAGTCACAACTGAAGGAAACGTCGATCTGAAAAAGACCGGCACCTATACCATCACTTACAAAGCGGATTATAAAAACGAACATCAGGAAATCACAAGGACGGTCATTGTGGAGGACACCATTCCTCCGCAGATCGTGCTGAAATCCGATCCTGAATCCTATACCCCGTTCAACCATCCTTATGAAGAAGAAGGATTCAGCGCTTCGGACAATTATGACGGAGATCTCAGTGACAAGGTGGTTTCCGAAGAATCAGACGGGGAAGTCATCTATACCGTATCGGACTCCTCGGGCAATTCCGTAAAGCTGGTGCGGACGATCAATTACGATGACCGTGAACCGCCGGTGATCGAACTGTCCGGGGGCAGTGAAGTCACCTTCTATGTCGGCGAAAAGTTCTATCATGAATGGTTCGCGACGGATGACTGCGACGGGGATCTCAGCGAGCAGGTCAAAGTCGAACAGAATGTGGACACATCCACACCGGGCACCTATACCGTCACCTATACAATTGCCGACAGCCATGGCAACGAGGCAACCGCCACCCGTACCGTGACCGTCAAGGAAAAACCGAAGAACAATCCTGCGCCTAGCGGTGAATCATCCAAGACCATCTATCTGACATTCGATGACGGCCCCGGCGCCTATACCGATGAATTGCTTGGCATTCTTGATCAATACAATGTCAAGGCAACCTTCTTCACCACCAGCGCTTATCCTGCCTATGCCTACTGCATGGGAAAGGCTGCGGCGGCCGGACATACCGTATGCGTGCATTCACAGACGCATAACTATGCGCAGATCTACTCATCCGAAGAAGCCTACTGGGCGGACTTCAATGCGCAGAACGCGGTGATTGCGGCTCAGACGGGTTCGTATTCCACGATGTTCCGCTTCCCGGGAGGCAGCTCCAATACGGTCAGCCGCAGTTACAACACCGGCATCATGAGCAGACTCGCAGCCCAGGCGGGCCAGTACGGATACACCTATTTTGACTGGAATGTTTCCAGCGGCGACGCCGGTGAGACAACCAGCACTTCGGTTGTATACCAGAATGTGATCAGTGGCATCCAATGGTGTTCAAACAACGGCGTGCCGGCGGTTGTTCTGCAGCACGATGTCAAATCCTACTCGGTCGCGGCAGTTGCGGACATCATCGAGTGGGGACTGGAAAACGGATATACCTTCGCCGCTTTGACACCGGGCAGCTACGCGCCTCATCACGGCATCAACAACTGATCAGGATTCCTGGTCAGTTTTTTTCATTTGAAAGGCAGCCTTGGCGGCTGCCTTTTCAATGATCAGATTTTGTATACTCTGCCTTCAGCTCTTTCACGCGGTGCGGGAATATCGCCGTCCGCATAGCCGATGATCAGATTGCCGATGCCTTCATAGTCTCCTTCAAGACCGGCGCGTTTGAGGATTGCCTTTCCCTCTTCGGTATTGAAGACTTCCTTTGCGCGGTGAATCCAGCATGAGGAAACACCGAGGTCGTAAGCTCTCAGCATCATGTTTCCCATTGTCAGTGCGCCATCATACACATAAGTGCCGACGTTTCTGTCAGCGAGCACAACCAGCACCTGGGGCGCGCCGTAAAACGGATCGTTTGTGCTGTTCATGACAGCGGCGTTGAGTTTTGAAATCTCATCGCGGACTGCCTTGTCGCTGACGGCCAGAATGACGGGTGCCTGTTTTCCCATGCCGCTGGCGGCCCAGAGACCTGCCTCGATGATCTCATTGACAGTTTCTTCGGGTACTATTTCTTCGGTATACTTCCGGACGGATCTTCTGTTTCTGATAACATCTTTCAGTTCTGCCATGATTTCCTCCTATTGCAGATACAGGACGACGTGACCGAGCGCAAGCGTCTGTTTCATGTCGATGACGCGCTGGTTTTCCGAACCTCTGAACATCAGTGAGATGTTCTTTTTCTCTTCGATGAAGGGACCGTCCACCAGAATATCAATCAGTGAAAGCATTTCGTCGGTGACTTCGGTATGTTTGCGTTTTCCTGCAAGCAGATCGCGTTCATATACAAATCCGGTATAGGACCAGATATCCTTTTGGGGCAGCTCTTTGCGCACACGTCTGAGCAGATTGATCAGAACCCGCTGGTTTTCGGGTTCAAACGGTTCTCCGCCAAGCAGTGTGAGTCCCTGGATATTCTCATTCGCAAGCATTTCCATGATGCGGTTTTCCGTTTCTTCGGTATACGGCTTTCCGAAATTGAAATCCCATGTCTCAGGCTGGAAACAGCCTTTGCAGCAGTTTGTGCAGCCTGATACAAAGAGCGTTGTTCTGACTCCCTCTCCGTCGGCGATATCGTATTGTTTGATATTTCCGTAATGCATGACTCACTCCACGTTCACATGCAGGTCGAATTCCTGCGGCTGGAAACGCGGGCAGACGCTTTCCTTGGTGCAGATCACGCTGGCGGCCAGTCTTGTGCCGATTTCGCAGGATTCTGCCATTGTCTTGCCATAGGTCAGACCGATCGTGCAGCCCGCGAAGAAGGCATCGCCGGCACCGGTGGTGTCAATGACATCGACCGTCTGTGCAGGTGTGACGCCGCATTCGCCATCCTGCGAAGCATAGACCGCGCCTGCTTCGCCCATGGTGACTACCATCTTTTTGAATCCGGCTTTATGAATGCCCTGTTTCAGGAATTCAAGGAATTCCTCCGGTGTGCGGTTTTCGTAATCAATGCTGAAAAGCATGCCGGCTTCCTGTTCATTGCATACGATGCATGAGCAGCTGCGCAGAAGATCCCTTCTCTCCATGGCCAGGCTCATATTGGAAACCACCGCGTAAACATCCTTGTTATACTCTTTTGCCAGGGCGAAGATCTGCTTGAGAATGGGCACATCCATATCGATCTCCACGGCAATGGAATCCGCTTTCTCAAAGATTTCCTTTCCGTGTTCCTTCAGAACGTCGCCGATCGGGGTCAGATCGGGGCGCTTGGAAATGGAGGCCGTCACATCGCCGTTGTTGTCAAACACCGCCAGCCATGTGCCTAAGCCGTCATCGCTTCTGACGATATAATCCGTATTGACCTTATGCCGTTTGAGTTTTGCGATCACATCGGTTGACATGCCGCTGTGATCAACCACTGACACAAAGGTCGGTCTCAGCTCCACATTGGCGATGTCTTCCGCCACATTGCGGCTGACGCCGCCATGGGTCTGCACCACATAGCCGACGTTGCGTCCGCCGGGGATGTATTGTGCAAGAGGATATCCTTTCACATCAACAAATACCGCTCCGAATACTGTTATTCCCATATTATCGTTTCCTCTCTGCCTAAAAGGATAACACACAACCATGATTTGTCCGAAAGAAAAAGGAAGATCGCTCTTCCTTCCCTGACTGCCTTATGCGGTTTCCTTTGCGGCCTGCCACTGCTTGAACGCTTCGATTTCCGGCGCGATCAGCTTCATCGCAACCGCGATGACCGCGACATCGTCGACCTGTCCGAGAATCGGAATCGCATCGGGGATCAGATCTCTGCCCTTGAGCACATACAGCAGCGCGCTGACCAGCGCTGCCACAACCTTGGGTGAAACCTCAGTGTATTCCTTGGTGACATAGCTCTTGACCATGGAGATCATGGTCGGGATGTTGGCGAGATCCGTGCCCACCACCGGAATGTCCTTGATCTTCTCCTGAACCTGGTCAAGCACGTCATTGATCTTTGAAGGATCCTGGATCAGCTCCTGTGCCTGGTTCATACCGGCATCGAGCACTTCCTTTGCCTTATCAAGATTGAATTCATTTGCCATGGGTATTACCCTCCTTCCTTTTCATTTTCCGATGATTTTCCCGGTTTTGTCAATCCGTGGATGATCCGTATAACGGGTGTGCACGGTCTCCTCAATAAGCCTCAAAAACTTCCGCCTTGTTGTCAAATGCACCATTTGTCGTCACCGGTTTTTGTTTTCGTAGTATAATTATCAGTTGTATCAGACACGGAGATATAAAGAAATGACATTGAAACAAGTGAAAACACCGTGGATCGCTCATCTTGGCGATGTGCCTGCGCACCTCGACTATTTTGAAGGATCCATGTATGAGGCTGTTGAAAAAATAGCCAATCAGTACCCCAATTACATCGCCTTTGACTTTATGGGCCGCTCCACCACTTACAAGCGCATGATCGAGGAGATCAACCGCTGCGCGAAGTCCCTGCGCACCATCGGTGTGCGTCAGGGTGACAGAGTGACGATCGCAATGCCCAACTGTCCCCAGGCGGTTTATATGTTCTACGCGGTCAACCTGATCGGCGCCATCGCGAACATGATCCATCCCCTTTCCGCTGAGAAGGAAATTGAATTCTATCTCAACGCATCGGAAAGTGTCACCGCCATCACGCTTGATCAGTTCTACCACAAGTTTGAAAAGATCAGGGCGAACACAAAGATCGTGAACATCATCATCGCTTCCGTCAAGGATGAGCTTTCTCAGCCGCTGAGAACCGGATACATGCTTACCGAAGGCAGAAAAATCCAGAAGATCCCTGCCGACGCACCGGTCATCCGCTGGAATGAATTCATGAATCTCGGTAAATTCTGTTTCTGGAATTACAAGGTTCCGGTCAAGGCTGATGACACCGCCGTTATTCTCTATTCCGGCGGAACCACCGGCACAACCAAGGGAATCATGTTGTCAAACAAGAACTTCAATGCGCTGGGCCAGCAGGTCGTGGCAGCCAACCCGATGTTCAGACCGGGTGACAGAATGCTGGCGGCGATGCCTCTTTTCCATGGCTTCGGTCTGGGTGTATGCGTTCATACCATGCTTTCCCAGGGCGGCAGATGCATTCTCGTGCCGCGCTTTACAGCCAAGAGCTATGCCAAGCTGATCACCAAGTACAAGTGCAACTTCATTGCCGGCGTGCCGACACTCTACGAAGCACTGCTGAGACTGCCGTCCATGGACAACGCGGACCTTTCTTCCCTGAAGGGTGTATTCTCCGGCGGCGATTCCCTGTCCATTGAGCTCAAGAAGAAATTCGACCGGTTCCTGGCCGATCATAAAGCGGCGATCCAGGTGCGTGAAGGCTACGGCACAACCGAGACTGTCACCGCGTGCTGCCTGACACCGCGCGACCGTTACAAGGAAGGCAGTATCGGTCTGCCCTTCCCGGACACCTATATCAAGATTGTCAAGCCGGGCACCGATGAGGAAGTGCCGTATGGCGAGGAAGGTGAAATTCTGCTTGCCGGTCCGACTGTCATGAAGGGCTATATGAACAATCCCGAGGAAACAGCTGAAACACTGCGCACGCATGAGGACGGTCTCACCTGGGTTTATACAGGCGACCTTGGCATGATGGACAATGAAGGCTTCATCTACTTCCGCGGACGCGCCAAGAGAATGATCATCTCTTCCGGTTACAACATCTATCCCGCCCAGCTGGAAAACATCCTGGATGCCCATGAGAAGGTTCAGATGAGCTGCATCATCGGCATTCCCGATCCGTACCGCATGCAGGCGGTCAAGGCATTCGTCATGCTGAAGCCGGGTGTTGCGGCAAATGAGGAGACCAAGCAGGAGCTGATGTCCTACTGCAGAAGCCACATTGCCAAATACGCAATGCCCAAGGACATTGAATTCCGTCAGGAACTGCCCAAGACACTGGTCGGCAAGGTTGCCTACCGTGTGCTTGAGGAAGAGGAGCTCGCCAAGATCAAGGCTGCAGAGGAAGCAGTCAAGGCTGCGGAAGAACAGTCTGACAAAAAGTAATCTCAGAAAACGAAGACTGCAGAGGAACATTCCCCTGCAGCCTTTTTTCGTATCAGTTGTTTTAAGCTTTCCTTCTCAGCATTGCCGTGCAGATGACAAGAATCAGCGGGAAACAGACACCTGCCAGAATGCCTGCCTGGATGTTTTCGCCAAACATCTGCGATACCTCCCCGACCAAAGCGGGGCCGATCGAGCCGCCAAGATCCCCTGCCAGAGCCAGAAACGCGAACAGCGCGGTGCCGCCGGTAGGAAGTCTGGATGAGGAAATACTGATGGAGCCGGGCCACATGATGCCGACCGAGAAGCCGCACATCATGCACGCAATCAGGCCGAAGATCGGAATCTTTGCCAAAGCCGCAAGCAGATAGCTGCAGACGCATAGAAGGCCTGAAGCGATCATATAACCCGTCAGATCCACATGCGCGCCATGGCGTCCGTAGATCATACGGCTGAGTCCCTGGAACAGCGCGAATCCGCACGGGCCAAGCAGATCACCGGCGGTCTTGGAGATATGAAGCGAGGATTCCGCAAATGCGCTTGCCCATTGCGCCAGGGAGATTTCAGAGGCTCCCGCGCAGATCATGAGTACGACAAACAGCCAGAACAGATGATTCTTCAGCAGCTGCGATATGGTCATGCCTTCCCCTTCCTGAACGATCGGTTCAATCGGGCAGACGGCAAAGTTGTAGACGTTGTAGAGCGGGATCAATGACCATAGAAATGCCAGGATGCGCCAGTGCTGTGTACCGAAGAGCACAAAGAACAGCGTTGACAGCGCAATTGTTCCTGCCGCTCCCCAGCAATAGAAGGAATGCAGAAGACTCATCATGCTTTCCTTGTTTTCAAACGGGCATGCCTCGATGATGGGTGAGCAGAGCACTTCGATCAGTCCGCTTCCGATCGCATAGATGATGACGCATAACAGAATTCCCAAAAAGGGATTCGGCAAGAGATCAGGCACAATCCCCAGCATGGCTAATCCCGCCGCGGAAGTGATCTGGGCAATGAGGATGCTCTTTCTGTAACCGATGCGGTCGACATACTTTGCGCAGAGAAAGTCAACGCAAAGCTGGGTCAGATAAAATGCGAGCGGAATCATCGCCAGATCCGCCAATGTGATTCCGTATGTCCGGTAAAATGTCAGAAACAGAAGCGGCGCGAAATTGGCCGAGATCGCCTGGGTGACAAATCCGAGATAACATGCGGTTTTGGTTTTCTGATAATTCTTTGTTTCATTCATACTGTAATACCTGTTTTTGAAGCAGCCTGTCTATTATACATCGCACAGGATTTTCCGGCATATGATAATGTCTGAAAGCTCTGTATTGCATACAAAAGAGACCTGTGCGGTCTCTCTGAAATTTCATTTGCAAGCCGGACGGGATTCATCCTCTGTACAGGCGGGCATCAACGATTCTGACACCTGCTGTATCCAGAGAATCCAGCAGTTTCAGAATGGCGTTTTTCGTGCCGGATACATAAAAATTCTGTGCTGCGAAGCCCTCTGTTCCTTCAATTGTTTCCATAAACTGAGCGATCAGTGCAACTGAAGTCTGCGGGCTGTAAATCGTTGCGCCGCCCGATGCGTTCATACTGCCGATTCCATGTCTTTGCGTGAAGATGTTTTCTTCAGATTTCAGCAGCGCAAGCCGTGCAAGAAACAGCTGTTTGAGTTCTTCTGAAGAAAGCTGATCTCTGACTCCTTCCGGATCATTGCGGATGACATGGTTCAGATTGATGCCGCAGGCCAACTCACTTCCTTTTGCGTATACCTGTGCCCAGTCGATGGACAGATCATCGTTCTCCATTTCCAGAAGTGCTTTGATTTCTGCAGGCGCCTTTAAAGATACCGCCGCAAAGATCCAGGAGGAGTCGGGAAAAGCAGCGATTTCCTCTTTTCCCTTTTCGATCGGGATATCCCAGCCTGCACTCACAAAATCCCTGCGGAACTTATTGATATTGGAAAAATTCTGTTCGAACAGAAGCGTTCCTGTTTTCATGGAAAAGCGCACATTGGCGGAATCACCGATCGCCACTGGCTGTTTGAGATCGAGCACATGCGCATCGATCGAATAATTTCCGAATCCCTGTTTTTCAACGGTTACCCAGTCAAGCTCGGTATACGGGAACTGCGTTTCTATCCACGCGTCCAGTGTTCTGTACAGTGTGCTTTCCAATATGATATTGCCGCTCTCATCCGTCTCAAAGTCCCTGTTCATCTGATCAGGATTGATATTCATCGCGTTCATGAGCGGACTGATCACCATCCGTATCATAATGACAGGGATCAGGATCACGGCCAATACCTTCAGTACAATCTGTCTGATCCTGCGGTTCACTCTTTTCTCAATCAGCTCATCAAGATCTTCCGGCTGGGTGAGTTTCATGTTTTCAAGCAATGTATCCAGTGAATCATCCGTATCCTTCGGAATTAATTCTTTGTTTTCACTCATTGTGTTCTTTCCTCCTGTCTTCCAGCATTTTCTTCGCTCTTGAACGGATTTTGCGTATATTGGCAGCGTTGGTATGATGATCTGCGGCGATCTGTTCATCGCTGCGGCCAAGATATACATATTCGATCATGATATCCCTGTACCGCTCAGGAAGATCTGCGATCATTATGGCAAGCATACGCCGGTTATCATCCTGAATCAGTTTTTCAAGCGGATCCGGCGATGGTGAACTGATTTCCGGCAGTCCGTCCAGACTTCGCTCTTTCTGCCGCTTGCGCACAATGCTGTACCATTCGTTGCGCATGACCTTGTTCACCCAGAACAGAAAGCTTCCGTTTGTTTCATAAGAAAGAATCGCCTTTGTGAATGCGGACTGGATTAAATCTTCGGCATCCGCAAGGCTGCGGGTATATGAAACAGCAATGATCAGAAGAGAATGCCGGTATTGCCGGTACAGTTCAGCGATCTGATCATTTTTCTTCTGGCTTGCCATCTGATCCCACCTTCCCCTTTCTGTTAACTAAACGATACAGCAAAAAATCTGTGACAAAAAAATAAAACAATCCGTGAAGACATTATTCCAATGCAAAACCGGATCCTCATTATGGGATCCGGTCTGTTTTGAAATGAAATTGTCAGTGTGATCAGAGGTGAAGAACTCTTTCCTTGATTTCCTGGGTTCTGCCCTGGTTCCAGTACTGCGTTCCGATATAGCCGCATGTGCGTCTTGCGACGTTCATCTTGTTCTGATCGGTATTGCCGCAGTTCGGGCATCTCCAGATGAGCTTATGATGCTCGTCTTCCTTGATTTCGATCTCGCCGCTGTATCCGCAGACCTGGCAGTAGTCGCTCTTGGTGTTGAGCTCGGCATACATGATTGTCTTGTAGATGTGCTTCATGATGGCCAGAACCGCCGGGATGTTGTTCTGCATGTTCGGAACCTCGACATAGGAGATGGCTCCGCCCGGGGAAAGCTTCTGGAAGCGTGCTTCCTTGGTCAGCTTGTCAAATGCGTTGATTTCTTCTGTCACGTGGATGTGATAGGAGTTTGTGATGTAGTTCTTGTCAGTGACGCCTTCGATCTTTCCGAAGCGCTCCTGCAGGCACTTGGCGAATTTGTATGTGGTGGATTCCATCGGTGTTCCGTATACGGAGAAGTCGATGTTTGTCTCTGCCTTCCACTTTGCGCAGGCATCGTTCATGTGCTGCATGACTTCAAGGCCGAACTTTTCGCCTTCCTCGGTGGTATGGGAAAGACCGGTCATGTACTTCACACATTCACACAGTCCGCCATAGCCGAGGGAAATGGTGGAATAGCCGTTGTAAAGAAGCGGATCGATGACCTCGCCCTTCTTCAGTCTGGCAATGGCGCCGTTCTGCCATAAGATCGGTGCAACATCACTCGGTGTGCCCTTGAGACGGTTGTGACGGATCATCAGCGCCTTATAGCAGAGTTCCAGTCTCTCGTCAAAGATCTCCCAGAACTTCTTCATATCCTTCTTTGAGGAACATGCGATGTCAACCAGGTTGATGGTCACAACGCCCTGGTTGAAACGTCCGTAGTATTTATGCACACCCGGCTTGTAGTTGAGCGCGTGCTCGGGATTGCCGAATGTTCCGGTATCGGTGAATCTGTCCGGTGTCAGGAAGGAGCGGCAGCCCATGCAGCCATAGACATCGCCCTTGAGCTCTCTCATGATCTTAGCGGAAATGTAGTCCGGAACCATTCTCTTGGCAGTGCACTCTGCCGCAAGCTTTGTCAGATACCAGTATTTGGAATTCTCATGGATGTTGTCCTCATCCAGAACATAGATCAGTTTCGGGAACGCAGGTGTGATATAGACACCCTTCTCGTTTTTGACACCGAGGATTCTCTGCTTGAGCATCTCCTCAATGATCAGTGCGAGGTCGTCTCTGGTCTGGCCTTCCTCAGCCTCATCCAGATACATATAGACAGTCACAAACGGAGCCTGGCCGTTTGTTGTCATCAGAGTGATGATCTGATACTGGATGGTCTGCACGCCGGTTTCGATTTCCTTGCGGACTCTCTTTTCAGCCATCAGGTTGACCTTTTCATTGTCCACATCAATGCCGGCAGCCGCGAGTTCTTCGGCAACCGCCTTTCTGTGCTTCTGACGGGATACTTCGACAAACGGTGCCAGATGGGTCAGGGTGATGGTCTGTCCGCCATACTGGTTGGAAGCGACCTGGGCAATGATCTGGGTGGCGATATTGCATGCGGTTGCGAAGCTGTGCGGTTTTTCAATCGCTGTCTCAGAGATGACTGTGCCGTTTTGCAGCATGTCCTCAAGATTGATCAGGCAGCAGTTGTACATCGGCTGGGCGAAATAGTCCGCGTCATGGAAATGGATGATGCCCTTTGTATGCGCATCCCAGATGTCCTGCGGAAGCAGGAATCTGCGGGTGATATCCTTGGAAACCTCACCTGCCATATAGTCTCTCTGCGTGGAGTTGACTGTCGGATTCTTGTTGGAATTCTCCTGCTTGGCCTCTTCGTTGACACGGCCGATCAGGGTGAGAATCTGCTTGTCGGTGGTGTTAGCCTTACGGACAAGAGCTCTCTCATAACGGTATGTGATGTAGTTATGGGCGACCTGGAAGATCTGTGCTGCCATCAGCTCATTCTCAACCATGTCCTGGATTTCCTCGACGGATACCGCTCTGCCCAGTGTCATGCATTTATCTACGACCTTGCGGGTGATCTCTTCGATCATCCTTTCATCTGTGCGCTTTGCAGGCTCTGTTGCCGCGTTTGCTTTTTTTACCGCATTCTCAATTTTATATGCGTCGAAGGTGACTTCCTCACCGCTTCTTTTGATTACGTTCATGCTCAAATACCCCTTACGTACTGAAAGGTTGGATTTCCAACCTTTTGACATTTTACAGATTATATGATTTCACACAGGTATGCAAGTGGTTTGAATCAAAAACATTGTGAAGTTATGAACTACCTTTGTTTTTATGAAAACCGCTGAAAACGATGTCCATTATACATGAAAATCATGACTTTTCCAGCTCTGAAATAATGTTTTTCAGATACATTCCCCAGAAGGAATCGCCGCAGTATGTTTTCCAAAGGGACAGCTCTTCCGCCTGGCTGAGGTTTTCCATTTCTTCCCTGTTGCCGGAAAAATAAGCGGCGTTCATACGCAGCGCGTAGTCGATCATTTTTTCGCGGACAGCAGGATCTTCCACATTCTCCTCCACCTGGGCCGTTACCATTCTCAATACGGTTTTAGAGAACATGTCAAAGGATTCCTCATTGAGAATGCCCAGGGTTTTCAGTTCATGGTTGAATGTTCTCTGTCCGGGATTCACATCGATCATGCCGTACTGCAGAGGATAGACGGCAATGGATTCATTGCAGATATCCGTCAATCCGTCCGATACACTGGTGTGCTGCAGATGGGAATGACCCGAGAGGCAAAGATAGACACCGTGGGATTTCAGAATCTTCTCCACGGTCTCATGGTTGTAGAGCACATAGCCCTGATACATCATCTCTGACTGGATGAGGATATTCTGATGGCACATGGTGATGACCTGAATGCCTTTTTCTTCCGCTTCGGCTAGTTTCTCATCCATCCATACCAGGGTTTCGCCGCCGATTGAACACGGGCTTGTCACCTGATTGGCATCGAGCACAAGGAACCAGAGACTTTCATTCAGTGCGTAGATATACGAAAGCGAATTCTCATCCCTGTACAGAGCTTCATCATAACCATACTCCCCCATCACTTCCGCAAAGGCAGTATCGGAGATATCTTCCGTCACACCGGGCACATCGCCGAAATAGGTCATGCATGAACGATAGAAGATATCATGGTTGCCGGTGGTCACCAGCACCGGAATACCTGCGTCTTCGATTTCCTTAAGCACGGAACTGACCTCCTTGAGTGAGATCAGTTCGCCGTTGAAGGTGATATCGCCGCATAAAAGAAGCACATCGGGTTTTTCCTCGATTGCCTTCTGTTTCAGTGTTTCCAGAATGAGAGCCCCCTCTTCAACCAGCTTGCCGTCATTCTTTGACATCAGCAGCTGAAACACCGGAGATTGTGGATCATAGAGCTCTTTTGAGAGATAATGAAGGTCGCTTGTGACCATGAGTCTGACTGTATCCTGATTGTTCATATCTTTCTTCTCACCCGCGCATCCGCACAGAAGCAGACACAGAATCATCATATGAAGCAATGATCTGTGTTTCCTTTTTAAAAGCTTTGTTCTCATGATGAAAATTATACATGAAGACGGAAGCGTCTTTTGTTTTTACGCTTTAACAAAAGCGGACCGGACCGTTCATTCCAGTCCGATCCGCAGTTCGCCGTTTTCGCACCTGCCGTCTGTTTCGACAATGATGTATACCGTTCCTTCCTCCACATAGCCGCCGGAAGAATCGGCCGTCTCACCGTCTTTCAGAGAAAACAGTTCTGACTTTGTGCCGTCATTATCATAGAACACAGTCAGATTTCCCTTTTCCAAAGAAGCGGTATATTTCAGTTCCCCTTCCGCTTTGGCGCGAAGCCGGAACACCATCCTGCCTTCAAATGACCAGAAGTTCATGAAAACCGAGGAGGAAGTGTTCGAGCGCACAAAACCGGCCGCTTTGTAGCTGGAGATGTAGCCTGAGCAGCCTGCCGTCATGAGTATGACAATTGCCGCAATGATAAGAGATATTCTTTTTTTCATCGTCTTTCTGTTCACGAACATTCCCCTATGGCGATGTGATGATCATTTTCTTTCCGCATACAGATACAGGAAGAGCACCATGAACAGCTCTCCGAACATGGAGATAAAGAAAATCAGATCCATATTGCCTGTCGCAGGACCAAGGGCGGAAAAGACAAACATGAGGAAAGCGGACAGAAACAGATACGGTGTTTTCTGTCTGATCCATACGAACACACCGGCAATCATCATCGGAATAACCGTGCCGAAGGAAAGAATTCTGCTGATCATATCCGCCCACTTCGGCGTATCAGCACCAGAAACATACCGGACAACACCGGCGATTTCCTTCGGTTCTAGGACTGTGAAGAATGCCTGTGCCGCACCTGCCGCCATCAGCACTGCGGTAACAATCCAAAGCACACGCATCACGGGCTTTTTGAGATCCAGCGCATATCCGCAGATCGGAAACAGCAGCGGGATCAGCACACCGTGCGCGATAAAACGGATGGGACTGATTGTCTTAAGCACGTCCGGTGCGATCCACGAACCCAGTCCGATGATCACGGCATCAAGAATCAGACCTGCCGACACAAGAAGTGTCAGAAGTGAAAGCGGCTGCTTCGTTTTCTGCCACCTTTTGAACAGTAATACCGCGATGACAGTTTCACAGATCACAATTGCCCAGATTGCGGGCAGACAGATATTCAATAAAAGACTGCGCATGATTGTACCTCCATGCTGCAAATACTGTTTTAAAAATGTGCTGACTCAGCGCTGATGGCGTGATTCATCTGAGATGCCGGGTTTCATTCTGCAAATTGCATGCAGCATGAATTCCTGCTCTTCACCATCATCACGATTGCAGGCTGTTATTGTCAGCGATTGGTCTTACGCTTATCCATAATGATATCATGGCAGCGCTTCCTGTTTCCTTTGAGGATCAGGGAAGCTGCCTGCGGCAAGAATCTTCCGGTAAATATTTCCATACTTTGGTCCTCACTGCAAACTGGAATTTATCGACGTATCAAAATGCCTTTCATATACTGTCCCTGTTATTTGGACAGATTTCCGCCAGGATTGAATCAGTCAATATTCCATGTCGCCAATTGATTAACCGGTTCCGGGTCGAACGAAAAGCCCATGGAACGATAGAGAGCAATCGCAGGGGCGTTGTCGACGTCGACAATCAACATCATCCCTTTCGGCTTGTTCACTTCAATTGCCTTCGCAAGCAGCTTTCTGCCCCAGCCAAGTCTTCGACGATCCTCTCTGACCAGAAAGTCAAATGGTTCGTTTTCCTCGTTGTTCTTGGTCACATCGATATAACCGACGACGGTCCCGTCATCCACGGCGAGAAAGACACGAAATGTATCTAAAGCGTTTGCGACCTTGTCGCCGGTCCAGTAACCGTCCATGCTGTGCATGGCTACATACTGATCCCGGTACTGCTCGGACAGCGGTTCAATTCCGGTGGTATCGACGAACATCGCGTTTTTGGTGAGCACCATTTTCAACTGCTCTGAAAAGAAGGTTGCACCGCGCTTTTGCAGCGTAGGGCGAATCGCCCAGTTCTTGGGATTGAACACGAAATCGACCTGATAACCGGAGTAGTGCGCTTGCAACCAGTCCGCAATCTCTTCATAGGCATCCGGCTCCCGCGAAAGCCCGACGAGCATCTCGATATACTGCTCGTCCTTAAGAATCAGGAAAACGAACAGTCCCTTCATTTCATCGCCGAGAAACACTCCCAAGGGAACCTGATCCTGAGATGTCAGCGCGCTTTTCAGATTGTTTTCCATTTGCTCCTCTGTCTGAAACATCGGCTCCGAAAAATCGGGATCAGCGTTGATCTCGTTGATAAAATTCCAGCAAGTATCAAATTCTGTAAGTGTCCGGACCATAACATTTCCTTCCTTCAAGTGAATCACGCAAGCATTGTCACAAATACCGATTTGCCGCACTCTGTTCAGAATCGCTGATTCCGCTTTACAGTCTGCGCAAATCCATTCAAATCATCTGATCACATCGAAAACAAACACTTCGTGGATCTCTTCGGTATAGCCCTCGTAGAATCCTTTCGGCATGCCGAGGATAATGCGTGCACCGCGGTTATAAAGCAGAAGGAAACGGCTGCTCTCTCTGTCGAAGCACAGGCCTTCAATCTCTCCCTGTCTTGTCACTTCATCGAATGTCTTTTCGTCGAAGACTTTGCCGTTCTGCTTATCTTCATCAGGCTCGATGCGGTACATATGATCCGGCGCATCTTCTTCCGCGTCACCGTCATCGCATGTTACATAGAGATTTCCGTCGTTATATGCGACACCCTGGATCCATCTCGGTACGGGATCCATGTGCAGTTTTCCTTTATATTCCCCTGAATCCAGATCATACATGTAAAGATACTCACTGGATTCATCATCGATCCAGGAGCACATATATACTGTTTTGGAATCCGGATCGACCGCAATTCCCGAGCATTCCAGCTGACCGGTATCAGCCCGGAAAGGAAACACGCGTTTGAGCTTGAGCGTATCGCCGTCATATACCGCAACCTGGATGTTCTTCCCCTCGCCGTCCATGAAGTATTCAACGCCGAGGTACAGCTCATTCTGCCATACATCGATGTCGCCGATATGGTTGACCTCCAGTTCATAGCCGGCAAACGGGTCGGTGTTTTCAGCCACCACATTCCAGTCTTTGTCATATTTCGTCAGACTGCCCGAACCGCTGACCCAGTAATAGCCGCCCTCGGTGCAGATACCCTGCCGTCCGTTTACCTGATGAACAGACGTGAGCTGATAGCCGGCAGGCTTTGTTTCTGCGGGTTTCTGTTCTGCACCGCAGCCCGAAAGACCTGCCGTCAGTGCCAGGAAAATAATCAATGTCAGTTGTTTGAATTCAGAAATATGGATCATATGCATACTCCTTTCTTTGCAGATGTTGCGGCATGAGAGAAAACCATGTACCGTATCTTTGTCAATTATATCTCCCTGACAGGAATCGATACTTCACAAACATAATCCTTTGGATTTGCGTCCTTTGTTCCTCTCAGTTTCCAATATGCTTTCCAGTAATCAAACCACTTCTGATAAGCGGTTTCGATTTCTTCTTCTGTGTATTTTCCCTTTCTCCCGACGACTTCCATCTCATCTGCGCCGACGACAAAACCAACATCACCGCAGCCGGCACAGAGCAGATGCTTTGCACGCAAAAGTGCTGCCGAACCGCTGAAATCCCTGATCACTGTTTTATGCTGAAAATCATTCATGATACGTTCAGCTTCTTTCACATCGTCAAATGCCATATTGTATGTGTCGATCTCGTAAATAACAGAATCATCATGAAAATGCTCATACCATTTTTCATCATTCAGATTATCCAGAAAGACCGCAAATGCATTGCCATGGAAACGGACTGCCAGGATATCAGTGCTGTGCGGTTCTTTCTCAGATGTGTTTTCGTCATACAGCATGACATCACAGAACTGTACCTGAACCATGTCATCCCCGGTCAGCCACCAGTACCATGAGCCGGCATCGGATATTGCGTCTGCCAGTATGTTCAGTGAATGAATGTTCATTGTATTCTCCTTCGGTTAAGCAAACCGGTTCCCGGATCTCAGCAAATCCGGCTTTGTCATTCTTCTTTGTCGGGTCCGGAATCTTCTGAATCTTCGCTGCTGTTAAATGCGCTTCCCAATGCGACTCCAAGGCACAGCCCGACAGGCAGCCACATTCCGATTGGAAGACTGAATGAGCGTTTTTGATTCCTGTTATTATTATCGTTCACGATACATCTCCTCAAAGCCCGATATATCAGTGCTCTGCAAATATGAATTCATATAAGAATATAACCTCTGAATCCGCGTACGGAATAGTACGAGTCAGCACTGTTGTGAAATGTAAACACCGTTCCATAACGTCTCTCGCAAAAGAGCGCACCGCCCTTGGTACGAATATCATCAGGCGTAGCGATCCAGCTTGAAGTTTTTAAATCATATTCACCAAGACTCTGCAGTCTGCGATACAGCTCTTCGGTCATGATCGATATGCCGATCTCTTTTGCTTTCCGTTCCACATTGCCTGACGGCGGGTTTTTGGTACGCCCCTGTAATGCCTTTTCGTCATAGCACAGGCTTCTGCGTCCGGAAGGTGATTCCTTTGAGCAGTCGCAGAAAATCAGCTTTCCCGTCTTTTCGTCAATGCCGATGGTGTCCGGCTCTCCGCCGCTTTCCTCCATCCTTCTCAATATCTCCAGGGATGCAGGATTTTCAAGCAGACGCTTCTCCACATCAGGCCAGTTCAGTTCTGTATGAAGATTTTTGTTTGCCTGAAATCTCTCTCTTAATGTTTCCAACATGTTTTTTACCTCTGCAAATTGAAATTCTTCATTGTGCACCTCAGGCATAATTGGCATACGAATCAGAGGTGACAATCATGATTATGATAAATACGATTGTAGAGCCTGTTATACTGACCAGCTGTATTGTTCTGATTATTCTTTCACGGACTCCGAGCAGAAACAGGACACATGAAATAATACTGATGGCTGCAAGAATCATCTGCAGATATATCAGGTATGACTGATCTGCAATTCTCAGTCTTGCAATCGGACTGCGATGCCACTCCCGGATCTCCCCGTTTGGCATCATGGCCTTGTCAGTATAAATATTCATATTCAGAACAGCACAATATGCAATATTTGCGATGATGGAAAGTATAGTCACCAGCATCTGTCATCAGCTCCTTCTGTACCGGGTACTGCTGCGGTTTGTCCGCTTGAAACATGCTCATTTTTATCATTCTCAGTACTGCATCCGGTAGGCAGCGGCGATAATACTGCAAGGTCTGCCATCATTTTTTTCATTGGGATATTTCTCCTTTACACGTTCCTCATTTCTTCACAAATTCCGATTGATCGGAATCTATGCAATCTTCGATTCATTAATTTCCTGACTCATTTGAATTCAGCCATTTTTTCAGGCGGTTAAATACTTCATCCTTGTCTTCAGCAGGAATTGCCCCGCTCTTGTGCAGCGCATAATGGTGTCCGAACTCACTGTCCGTATAAGTTCTGCCGTTCAGGATTACTGACCGAGCGTATCTTGGCCGGACATGAATGTGAAGATGAGGATGAGGATCGGACTCTTTACAAAAGCTGTTCATCAGGCAGCTCCAGTTGCAAAGGGTTGCCCCTAAAACAGTCTTTAAGCATGCCTCTACTTTACAAACCAGTTTATGCAGCTCTTCCCATTCATCACCACTCAGTTCTGACATTGAACCGCAATGACGCTTTAAAACCAGAATACATCGTCCAATATAATCCTGTTCATCGGAAAGGAAAACAGACCATGATCTGCTTTCGTATATCTGAAACTGTCTGTCTTCTTCAGACAGATTGCACCATTCACAATTTTCCATTCTTTTCACCTGCCGGTTCCGGTGGTAGTGTCAAAAATCGTCATTTTCGATAGATTTCTGACCTACTCTTTTTTATATCTTCAAGCAGCTTTTCAGCCGCCCAAATCCTTGTTTGTTCCACCCAAATTTAAAAGGTGGTAGTTCTGTGTTATCTTAAAGTCGCCAAACCATAGAAAGGAGAACTATCACCCGTGGAAAATATATCACATATTCTCGAGGCAATACAGTCTCTTTCGGCTCAGCTGTTTGTCTTCAGAACGAATATTGAACCTTTAACCCTCATTCAGAATGTCCCGGAAGATCTGGCAAATCTCATTAACAATCCTGAACTCTCTGAACTCATTGA
>JNJQ01000043.1 GCA_000701725.1 Erysipelotrichaceae bacterium NK3D112 | reverse complement strand
GCCGTCTCCCTGTTTCGCTTCAACCTTCTGTTTCAGAATTTCCTTTTCATTCTGATAAATCGTCAGCGTGATGCCATCCGGCCAGGAAGGATTCGCATCGTTGTGCGGGAACTTGACATAGCTTCCGCTCAGATCAATCTTGCCATCTTCCTTGACGACCCACTTATAGATCGCACTCAGCTTGCCTCCGGTATGGACGTAGTCTTTCTTCATTTCCAGACCGGCATCTCTTACGGACAGATATGCGCTGCCGTCATCACTCTTCTTGGTCAGCGGCTTTGCCTTGGCAACTTCTGTACCTTCCATGAAGTACCAGCCGTCTGTTCCCTGATCGATTGATTCAAGGCCTGCAAGCACTGTCTTGTTATCATCGCCCGGCTTCAGATCAATTGTCGCTGTCGGTTCAATGACCACGGAGAGTCTGCCTCCGTCCCATGCCCAGTTGTTATCCTGGCAGATCTGGAAGCTTAACTTGTCACCGCGTTTGACATTCATTTTTTCAAAGTTGAAATCAATGACATTGTCATTTCCGTCACCGCGTCTGACGGCGACTTTCTGTCTGTAAATCATCTGATTATTGCGCCAGATCTTGACTGTTACGCCATCCGGCCAGGAAGGATTGGCATCTTCCTGTCCCCATTTGACATAGGTTCCGGAAATGTCAATCTGTCCGTCCTCACCGGGCAGCCACTGATAGATCGGATCGAGATAGCTGCCTGTATGAACCATATCCTTTTTCATGACAAGGCCTTCGGATCTTCTGGATTCATAGCCGAGGCCGTCATCCGACTTCTTTGTCAGGACTTTTGCGTTGGAAGGCTCTGTTCCCTCAAGGAACCACCAGCCGTCTGTTCCCTGTGTCATGGAAGACAGGTCATTGAGAATTGTGGAATTGTCGTTATTGCCGACTGCGACAGTCGGGGTCTTGCCCGCATCTTCGATGACGAAGAGATAATTGCCGCCGTCATATGCCGCGTTTTCACCCGGATCGACGATCATTGTGATACAGTCGCCCTTGTTCACAGGCACACCGTATACGGAGAGATCTCCTGTCACTACGACGTCGGTGCGCGGTGCGAAGTACTGTTCTTTGAGAACTGTGCCGTTCTTCATCAGCAGGACAGTGACGCCATCCGGCCATGAAGGATTGGCATCCTCGTTGAGGAGCTTTTTGTAAAGCAGATCAATATTGATCACACCGGTTTCAGCCGCGACCCACTTGACGTTTGCGCTCTTGCCGTTGCGGGCGGGAACGATATAGTCTTTCTTGATCTCAACACCGTCGGTTGTATAATACTTCTCATTGTTTTCGCAGTTTTCGATATTCACCGCACAGAACGGATCTCTGTTGAAGCCATACTGGTAATACCAGCCGTTGTAACCCTGTGTGCCGCTGAAATCATCGAGTGTGGATGCGAAGTTTGTTCTTGTTCCGTTATAGGTTGCGGGAACACTCTTTTCCGTATTGCCGACCAGGCCGCTCAGGCTGTTGATCGCGAATTCATACTTGCCTCCGTCATAGGCGTTGTTGTCGATTCCGTTGACCACCATAGTGATGTAGTCGCCCTGGCGGACATTCAGGGAAGCGATGTCCAGACGCTTGGTGACTTCCTGGTTTGTCAGAGGTTCAAATGTCTGACGGGCAAGAAGTGTATTGTTTGCGTAGAGGGAAACCCTTGTGCCGTCCGGCCATGCAGGATTTTTGTCCTCGTTCTTCATCTTTGTATAGGATGCGCGGATGGAGATTGTTCCGTTCTGGGCAACCTTCCACTTGATGATTGCGGAACTGTCATGCTCACCTGTATTGACATAGTCGCGTTTGATTTCAAGCCAGTTGTCAGAGAAGTATCTGTCCTGAACCGGATCAAACGGTGCCATATTGCGGGCATTGAACGGATCATCGCCATAGCCGCTCTGGAAGATCCAGCCGTTGGAGCCCTGAGGACCGAAGTCATTCTTGACATCGGCGATGTTCTGGCGGATATCACCCGTCTCGGTCGCAACGGAAGATTCATCTGTTGTTCCGTTGATGTCAATGATCGTGACATCCAGGGCACCGCCGTCATAGGAGGAGTTGCCTTCCGCGTCCACCATGAAATACAGCATGTCCAAAGGTGTGACTGCCATGGAGGGAATCCGCTTCTTGATCAGGATTTCACCGGAATCCGGCACATCCACATGCTCGTTATAGAGTTCAGTGTCATTCTTGAAAATCTTCACACGGACGCCATCCGGGAAGTCAGGCATACCGTCGTTCTGCTCAAACTTTGTATAGCGCAGACGCACATCCACGTTTCCGCTCACCGCCGGGTTCCACGCCAGAACCGCGTTATGGTTGAGAGAAGGATGAATGAAGTCCTTCTTGATTGTCAGGGAAGGTGAAATACGGTCGATATATTCGCCGTCCTTCTCATGGGAAACAGGATGGCAGTCAGAAGGTTCATTGCCATACATATACATCCAGCCGTTGGAACCCTGTTCACCGAAGTCGTTTGTGCTGTTGGCATTGTTGTCTGTTCTGCCGCTCATTGACGGAATGGTCTGTTTCTTGTTCACATCCGAAACCGCCGCATAGAGACTGCCGCCGTCATATGCGTTGTTCGTATTCGGATTGACGACAAAGTAAAGACTGTCCAGCTTCTTGACCTCAAGATCATTGATCTCGATCAGAGCGAAGTTTTCTTCGGTTGTGCTGATCGGAACATTCTCAAGCTTCAGCAGTTCTTTTCCTTTATAGACAAGCAGCTGAACGCCGTCCGGATAGGAAGGATTCGCGTCGCCGTTGACATTCTTCACATATGCGACCGTGACATTGACCTTGCCGTTCTGGGCCGCACGCCATTCGAGAATCGGTGATACGCCCTGCGCGGTATGGACAAAGTTGTTCTTGATTTCCAGGCCGTTTGCGCCGGTCTGGGTATATGCTTCTCCATTGAAGCGCTCAAGCCGGTGTGAACGTTCAGGCTTTCTGTAATCGCCGTAACGGTAGAACCAGCCGTTTGAGCCCTGCGCGCCGAAATCGATGACATTGAACGCGTCGTTGGTACGGTTCGGATCATCTTCAAAAGGAGGCTCGTCATCCGCTTTTGCAATAAACGCATCCGGCCAGAATTTTTCAATAATTTCGGTTCCGCTCTCACCGCCGCTGCCGCTGCCGCCTGACAGCAGAGCCACGCCGCCGACTGCGCCTGCCAGCAGGACCAGCAGCGCTGCGAGTGCACCCTTTTTGTGTTTTGCGAACAATGCCGAGATCAATGCGGCAATTCCCGCTTTTTTCTGATTGTTTTCCGCCATAGTATTACCCCTTCCGCATGGTCTTACTGATAGAGATTGAAATGATCGAATGCCGCGGTTGAATCAATTCCGAAGAGCTGCCAGTTCAATCCCTGCGAGAGATACATTCTGGCGGTCATGGCCACTTCGTCATCGACATACATACTGACGACACCGCTGTCTACGAAGATATTGATATGAATGGAATCACGACCGCCGAAGTCGAAATCAATAAATGACTGCGGATCAGAGTCCATCAGACGGTCCGTGTTATAGAATTCGATTCTGTTTTCGGGAATGTTGAACACATAGTTCAGAGAACTGACATTGTTGAAATCCGATGCAAATCCGATTCCGAACTTATCGTCATCCTCATAGCCGGAAATATCCGCCTCGATTCTGCCTGCCTCTTCAAAGGGTTCAAACTGAACAAGTTCATATTCATCACCGGCGAACTGCCATCCGTCGTCAAGTTTTTTCACTGTATCTGTCATCACAGCCGGTTTCTCGGGGAGCTGACGGGACATCTTTGCGATCACGCTTTCATTGGCAACCGCGCTCAGTGTGCCGTCGCTTTCCTGTTTCAGCTGATGAACCACAACATTTCCCGCCCAGTCATACTCATTGGCATCATCATGACCGACCTTGGTTCCGTTCCAGCCGACGCAGTAGAGATTTGTTCCGTCTGTTTCCAGTCTACCCGCATAGAAACCGTTTCCGTCCACGGTGTCATGTTCAGGCTTGACAAACGGGCCGCTCATTGAATCGGAAATCCGGTAATGAACAACTCTGTCCGGCCACTGATCAGAGAATGTGAGATACCATTTGCTGCCGAATCTGATCAGGGTCGGGCATTCCATATTGGTTCCGTATCCGAGGTCATCCTTAAAGAAGATTCCCCCGTCTTCCCACTTGCTGAGATCTTTGGAGGTGTATTTGACAATGACACCCGTTCCTTCCGAACGTGTGACCACAAGCATCCAGTACTGGCTTTCTTCAGGAACATAAAGCACATACGGGTCACGGAAATCCTGCTGGGAATACGCTTCCGCTGCCAGGAAGGTATCCTCCGGGATCTTCGTCCAGTTCAGCATATCGGGACTTGTCGCATGCATGATCGCCTCCGCCGGAGCACGGTAGTCATTATGTCCGGTAAAGAATGCATGATACAGACCGTTATTATCTTTGATCACACAGCCGGTACCCAGGGCGATATCCTGATCATCAGCAGTTTCACCATAGGGAAGAACGATGCCTTTATCTTCAAAAGTGCAGTAGTCTTCCGTTGTAAGCAGTCCCCAGGGATGATAGCCGGTTTTTCCGTCACGCAGGTCAGCCAGATAGAAGATGTTCATTTTCCCGTCATCAAAGAAAGGCATCGTGTCACCGATCAGAGCCATATCTGTTTTCGGGAAAACCTGAACAGCCTCACCCGCTTCCTCCTCTGACGGAGCAGCGGAACTGTCCGGACTTTCCTTCTGCTGGCCGCATGCACACAGCATCAGCATGCATACGGCAGCGATCATTGAGCGCTTCCTCATAAGTCTCCTCCATTATTTGTTACGATTTCATTTGCTGTATTTGCACAATTCGACCAATTATGCAATTTATAATTGGGCATTTGCACAATTAACATAATTTATTTTAATACAGAATGGTTGAGTTATTTAGTTCTATTCCATTCTTTTTTATTCAAAGAATCAATCAAATCAGGCAATCATGAAACATTTTTCAGAAATATGCATGCAATGCCGCCGAAACGGCATCTGCACGGGCACTTTCCGCAGGATTCCGGGAGATATTTTCTGATGCATGGCACAGCAGCTGCGAAAACACCGGAAAATAAAAAAACGGCTGATTCCGCCATGTGAAACGCGGATGTCACCGTTTTGTCTTTCTGTTCAGGTTTTTCAGTTTGGTTTTCTTCACATATGCG
This sequence comes from Erysipelotrichaceae bacterium NK3D112, assembly GCA_000701725.1. Classification (GTDB taxonomy): domain Bacteria; phylum Bacillota_I; class Bacilli_A; order Erysipelotrichales; family Erysipelotrichaceae; genus Bulleidia. Next base: position 15,074 of record JNJQ01000043.1, on the reverse strand, counting down.
ATCCGCATGGATAAGGGCAGCACTCTCACAAGATTGTTGATCAGCCCCGGCACAATCACTGTTTTGCCTTTCTGAATCTTTTCATATGCGATCCGTGCGGTCTTTTCCGCGCTCATGACAAACCGCGGTTTCTTTCCGCCTGACTTCATATAGAAGTGCGTATCCACCGGTCCGGGACAAAGACAGCAAACATGCACGCCGGTTCCCCTGGTTTCTTCCGCCAGCGCCTTTGTATAATTCAGCACAAAGGCCTTGGAGGCATAATAGCCGGCGATATACGGACCGGGCTGAAAGGCGCCTGTGCTTGCCACATTGACGATTGTGCCTTCGTTCCGCTCAATGAAATCATTCAGAAACAGCTTGGTCAGACTCATCAGGGTTTCATCGTTCAGCCGGACCATGGTCTCTTCCGCTTCCAGCGGAATTTCCCAGCTTTTTCCGGTAAAGCCGATACCGGCGTTGTTGATGAGTGTGCTGATCCGCCTGTCTTTGAACTGCTCATAAAGCGTCTTTGCGGCATCACGTCCGGAAAGATCCAGTGAGACGGTTTCGCAGCGCACATGATAAAGCTTCTGCACCTCATGTTTCGCATCGTGCAGTTTCACTCTGTCCCTGGCGCAGAGAATCAGTTCATTTCCCGCAGACGCATACAGTTTTGCAAGTTCCAGGCCGATTCCTTCCGAACCGCCCGTGATCAGTACCGTACCCATATAATGAGTATAACATTGCCCGTTCATGAAACTTCACACATCATCTTCACATTTTTGTTCAGACAATGTTCACACAGCCTTCATGGTTTCTTTCCATTTCTCCCCTATACTGACAGTTGTAAACAGAAAGGAGCAGGAACCACAGACACGGTTGAATTCTTCCTTAACATAAATCCCTTTCCCGGAATTCAATCTGTAATACAGAAAATACACCGGAGTGCCATCCCCCCCTCATCGCGCTCCGGCGTATTTTTGTGTATGATTGCATTGGAGGATTTAACAATATGATTTATCCTGAATTTCTGCACAAAGGAAGCACCATCGGCATCAGCGCGCCAAGCGCCGGGGTCGGACGCAAGCTTGAGGATTTTGACCGTTCCCTTTCACTTCTGAAGAAGAAAGGCTGGCAGATCAAAGAAACCGCATCCGTCCGTCTCAATGATGTCAGAGGCGGAGACGCGAAAACCCGCGGTGAGGAGCTTACTTCCCTGTTCAAAGACAATGAGGTTGATTTCGTCATGGTTGCGGCAGGCGGAGATTTCCTCAATGAGATGCTGGAATATGTGAACTGGAATGTATTGAAGAAGAATCCGAAATGGCTCATGGGCGCTTCGGATCCGACCGGTCTTCTGTTCCCTTATACCACGCTTTATGATGTCGCCACCATCTATGGCGCCAATGCCGGCTCTTTTGATATTGAACCATTGCCGAAATATCTGAAAAACAATCTGGAGATCATTTCCGGCAATCTCATCATTCAGAAAAGCTTTTCCAGATATATGAAAACACCCGGCTTCCTGGCTGAGAAAATCGAATTCGATACTCCCGTCAGATGGAAGTCCACACAGGGTGATATCCACGTGAATGGCCGCTGCATCGGCGGATGCATCGACGTTCTGAAAGATCTGATCGGCACAAAGTTTGACGGCGCGAAGAAGTTTGTGAAGAAGTATCAGGATGACGGAACCATCTGGTATTTTGACAACTTCTCCCAGAGCGCGGAAGTCTTCTACCGCACCCTTGTGCAGATGAAATACGCAGGCTGGTTTGACTATACAAAAGCGGTCATCGTCGGCCGGGTTCTCTTTGAATCCAGTGAGACCGGCATGAGCTATGAGGATGCGGTGAAGCTTGCCCTGCCTGATATTCCGGTTCTTTATCAGGCGGATGTCGGACACACCATTCCTTCCATGACCATGATCAACGGAGCACTGCTTGATCTTTCATTTGAGGGGAAAAAAGCTGAACTGAATTATTCATTAAAGTGATGCATTTTCTATGGAACGTGCTACAATAGATACGTTCCGTTTGGGGTATTAGCTCAGCTGGGAGAGCGCATGGTTCGCAATCATGAGGTCACGGGTTCGATCCCCGTATGCTCCACCATATCAAAGGGAGACCGTTCAGATCTCCCTTTCTTTTTGATTCTGATAATCAGGATCAGCCTGTTTTCTTATACCGCCTGCTTTTTCCATGCGGAAGTGCCGAGCACGCCGACCACTGCATGCGGTACATACGGTTCTTCAAGATATTTGATTTCCTCTTCTGTCAGTTCAAGATTCACTGCACCGACAGCGCCGTCGATATGGGAAACCTTGGTCGCGCCGACCACTGGTGAAGTCACCTTTGTCAAAAGCCATGCAAGTGAGACTTCCGTCATGGATACGCCCTTCTTTTCAGCCAGTTCATATACACGGTTGATGATCACGGCATCCTGCTCTGCGGTTGCGTCGTATTTTGTTTTCGCATAGGCATCCAGCTCCAGACGCTTTGATGTTTCACCCGGCTTTCTGGAAAGTCTTCCGGAAGCCAGTGCGCTGTAAGGTGTCATTGCGATATTGTCCTGCAGACAGAGATTTCTGAGTTCTCTTTCATCTTCGCGGGCAAGCAGATTGTAATGGCTCTGAACGGAGACAAAAGGTGTCAGCCCTTCCTTTTCTGCCAGCGCGTTTGCTTTGGCAAGCTGCCATGACCAGCAGTTGGAGATACCGATCGCACGGATCTTTCCGGCCTTTTTCGCATCATCAAGCGCGCGCAGGGATTCAATCACGGGAGTATTGTAATCCCAGCTGTGCATGATATAGAGATCGATATGGTCTGTATCAAGTCTTGCCAGCGAATCATCAATGCATTTATTGATCCACTGCGCACCTGTGTACTGATTCAGCGCTTCGCCAAAGCGCGGCGTATACTTGGTCGCGATGACAACCTGATCCCTGACATCCTTCAATGCTCTGCCGATGAACTCCTCACTTGTGCCGCCCTGATAAGCCATCGCGGTATCGAAGAATGTGATCCCCTGGGCAACGGCGTAATCGATGATCTTTTTTGTGTCTTCATAGGGAAGTGTCCATTTGTGAAAGCCTGCTTCGGCATTTCCGAAACCCATGCATCCAAGGCAGATTCTTGATACTTCAATGTCACTGTTACCGAGCTTTGTATACTTCATATCTTCTCTTCCTTTCGTTTCATGATTGTTTCCGGAATTATCATAAAAGTTATAGTCCACTCTAAGTCAAGTATGGAAATCATGTGCTTTTTCTTATGAGTGCTTAAACCATGCAGAATAAAAGAAAACCCGGCATTCACCGGGTTACGTTCATTGGATTATCTGCCGCCAAGCAGCGTGTTCAGAATGGAGAAAAGTGAATTGACTCCGACCTGGCCGTTGCTGTAAACGGCATTGCCTGACTGACCGCTCAGAATATTGAACAGTGACTGGGACTGCGGCTGGGTGAAGTTTGATCCGCCCAGGAAGTTATTCAGCAGACCATAGCTGTTGTTGTAATTGTAATTGGACGAATTGCCAAGGCCGAACAGATTGAGCAGGGAACTGTTCTGGGAAGGTGTCTGGTAGTAGCCGTAGTTTGTGCTGCCCAGGCTGTTTCCGAAGAGACTTGAGAACAGATTGTTCGTGACGGAAGGCTGCTGTGTGCCAAGCAGTGAATTCAGCAGACCGCCGGAGGAATAGCTGTTATAGGATGTCTGCTGTTTCTTTTTGAACAGCTTCAGCAGCAGGATGATCAGAATGATTTCCTTCAGCTGCAGTTTTCCGTCAAACAGTGCGCGTACCGCCGGCTGATCAGCCGCCTTGGAAGCGGAAAGATCGCCTGCGAATTCCATCAGTTCTTTCGCGTCGATCGCGCCTTCGGACTGTCTGTAAAGCTGCACAAGCTGGTTGTCATTCAGCTCGTTGAGCACATCGTTGATTTCCTGCTCGCTGACATTTTCGCCGAGGATCTGTTTCAGTTCGGTGTTTTCCTCAGCCGCACTGCCCCAGGGCATGGAACGGGTCGGTGCTTCTGCCGGCGCCTTGTAAAGGCGTTCCAGAAGCTGCGGATCACTGCTGATCGCTGCTGATACTTTCTCAAAATTATTCATGTGATTACCTCTCTATCATTACTTTTCATTATAACAGTCATGATTGACGAATGTGTCTTTATGATGATTGAAACCTTTCACGCATGTAAAAACCTGCCATCTCTGACAGGTCAAGGGATTATTCAGCCGCAAGCGAAACCGCTTCGGGAACCGTTACCGAGCTGACTTTTTCACCGACGGTGCCGTCCTCGTTCAGGCGGAATGAGACAACATCATTGGTGAAGCGGTTGGCGGAAAGAAGGTAACCGTCCAAAAGGATGAAGTCACGCGGATGTCTGCCGCCGCACGATACCGTCTGGATCAGGGTCGGCACATGGTTTTTGAGATCCACAACCGAAATGATATCCATGGTTCTGGTGGAGATATAAACCTTGCTTTCATCATCGGACAGACGGATCGCCGCGGTGTCGCGTCTGTTCTTCTCACCACCCGGAAGAATGGAGATCGAGGAAAGGATTTCCCAGTTTTCAGATGAGATCACAAAGAGCTCATTGCTTAATTCACTGGCCAGGTAGAGATATTTTCCGTCTTTGGAGAAGATGCCGTGACGGGGTCCCGTGCCGTGGTTGAAATGAATGGAGCCGAGTCTGTTGAGATCCTGATCAAAGATGATGACTCTGTCCAGGAACAGACACGGTACAAGCACCTTGTCCTCATGGAAGAGAACCTGGTGGCATCCTGCCCCGTTGCGGATGATTTCAGTGTGAATGAATTTCAGAGTGTTATCTTCATTGATCTCTGCCACACTGACTGTTCCATCATGGTAATTGGCAGTATAGAGTCTGTTTCCGTTTCTTCCGATATAGCAGGAGGTGCGCTGTTCATAACTGATCGCATCAAGAATTTCTCCTTCCCGGCTGACCAGCGCAATTCCCGAGCCGCCCTTCACATCGGCCGCAGCGGAAATGATTCCGTCCTGAAGATTGATGTATTTGGGATTGTCAATTGTGCATAAGAGTTCAGGATCGGAAAGAATGCCGTCCTCAAAAGAGAATCTGTAGATTCCCTGGGATCCTGTCCCTGTGTATGTGCCTGAATATACTGTTTTCTTCATATGAAAATTATATCAGTTATCCGCGTATGCGCGCGTTAAAAAAGCATCCGGATACCGGATGCTCAGGGCTGTGTTTCGGTATTTTCCTCTGTCTCCTCTTCGAATGTTCTCTCCTCAATGGAAAGATATCTGCACAAAGCGGAATAGTATTTTTCAGCGATCAGCTGATAGCCTTCGGGATTGTCCCAGCGGCTGATATCGCTCTTGTTGGAAACGAAGAACTGTTCCACGATAACGGTCGGGATCTCCGTATTTTCCATCAGTGTCCATGTGACGGGAACTTCCCCTTCCGGGTATACGGGCTGCTCGGCATCGGCATCAACCACCTCAACGGTATAGGTTCCGGTGGGCTGCTCGTGATAGTAAAGATAATTCTGTGTCGCACTCCAGTCTTCCGCGCTGAATGCGGCAACGATCTCTTCGGCGAATTTGTTCGCTTCCCTTTCGCCTTTGCGCTCTGGCAGATTGGTATAGACTCTTGTGTCGCTTACTGTCTCATCCGGATCCCAGCCGCCGTGAATGGAGAGAACAAGCTGAGGCTGCTCCTCATTGATTTTCGCTGCTGTATCCAGAACCGCCGCTTCCGTCTGCGCCGCGTGGGTTCTCATCACAGTGAAACGGTCATCCTTGCTTAAGAGCTCCTCAATCGCGTTGACGGTTTTTTCATTGATATCCGATTCGGCGATATATCCGGTAAAGCCTTTGTTTGCACCGCCGAAGGCAGCGTCAATTCCGATCTTAAATGCCGTTCTGCTCTGCGCGCCGCCTGCAAACAGGCAGCCTACAGTCAGAAACAGCAGAAGTCCGCACAGCGTTCCGACCATCGGATCTTCCAGGCTGTATTTCAGTTTTTTCTGTTTCATCTGTATTTTCCTTCCAGATCCTCAAGTTCACTGTCCGCTTTCATATGGTCGATGATCCGCTTCATCAGCTGATCCATATCGCTGTTCTCTCTGTAGTCCGCTTTCACCATGTAATTGGCACGGCCGTCATCGATCAGCTTCTTCGCGACACTGACCGCCTTTTCGCTTTGCGGATTGTAAACGGCAACGGACTTGCCGCCATACTCTTTCACCAAACGCATGCAGGGCACATCGGTGATGCCGTCGGCCACATATACCATGCGTGAGAACGGGATGGGTCTGTGTTTGGGATCCGTATATTCATTGAGAGAACGGTCATCGCTCTCATCAAGCACCTGCTTGTTGATGCGGAAAATGTACTGTGTCTTGGTTGTGTAATTGACAACCTGGGCAGGCCATACCGCCCTGCCGTTTTCATAGTAATAGCAGCACGCGTAGATCTTGCGGAATTCATCGGCGATCGCGGTGTTTTCAATGATCTCCTTCATGCCGGAGGAGATGATGTAATGCTCGATGAAAAGACCTGCCTTGCGGCCGTAGTCATTGATCCGCCTGAACCATGTGTCAACGCCGGGATAGAGTTCGATCTCCTTTCCGGGTCTGATGAACATATCTTTGCTCACGGGACTTCCCTGTTCCGTGAATTTCTTCTGCAGATGGTAAAGATACGCGCTGATGCCGTCCATTCTGTAACGCACGGTCAGTTCGGTCACCTCATCCCAGAAAACCCGCGGGCTGTCATAGCCAAGCGAGGGAATCAGGCTGTATTCCTGCATATCCTTCGTGCAGAGTGTTTTGTCAAAGTCATAAACAATCGCTGCTTTTTTCATACCAAGTATTATAGCACGCCCGTTCAGATTCGTTCCCCAATCCATTCGCAAACGGAGTGCATGCATACAAAAACGTTTCCTGTCTGCCCTTTGACAGAAGGAAACGTCTTGTTTTTGCTTAAAGACTTAACAGCTTGAGGATCGCCGCAACGTAAATCTCAGCCTGCAGCAGCAGTTCATCGATTTCCACAAACTCGTTGGCGTTGTGGATGCGGTAGTCCTTGCCGGGGAATGCGCAGCCAAAGGCGATCGTGTTGTCAATGCCCTTGGCATAGGTGCCTCCGCCGATGACCATCGGCTGAGTCTTTGTGTCAAATGTGACTTCCTGATAGGCTTCCAGAAGGGATTTGACAAGCGGGCTTCCCGGATCGAAGAAGAGCGGTTCCGTTGTGGAGAGGATTTCGATCTCGCCGCCGTCATCCTCCATGTGTTCCTTCATCATCTTCACAATCTGCTTTGAATGCAGGGTGACCGGGAAACGGATATCGATGGAGCCTTCAATCACGCCGTCCTTCATGGAGATCACGCCGTTGTTCAGAGTAAGGCCGCCATACTGGTCGGAGCACTTTGCGCCGACGCTCTTTCCGTCTGTCTCCGTGCCGAAGTGTGTGCAGTAGAAATCCACAAACGGATCCTGATAGCCTGCCTCCTTGAGTCCGCACATCAGCCAGGAGATCGCATTGGTGCCAAGCTCCGGCAGACTTGCGTGAGCGGCAACGCCGACGACTGTGATCGTGACGGTGTTTTCGCCTTCCTCAATGTCATATTCCAGATTGTTGTTTGTGAACCAGTCTTCCAGCTTCTTTCTGGAGAAACTGCAGCGGTCAACACTGACCGTGCACTTGGGGCAGACAACATTTCTTGCCGTGCCGCCTTCGATCGCGCGGATGCCGGTCTTTCTGGAACGGTAGACCGCACTGATCATTCCCTTTTCACCATGGACACCCGGGAAATCTCCGTCCGGTGTGAAGCCATAGTCAACCGATCCTTCCTTTTCCACATAGTGGGCAAGACATTTTGAACCGGTTTCCTCATTGGTGCCCATAATCAGACGGACGCGCTTGTTCACATCGATTCCCATATCGCGGATCACTTTCATCGCGATCATGGAAGCGACGATTGCGCCTTTGTCATCGCTGACACCGCGACCGTAAAGAACGCCGTCCTTTTCAACCATGGTAAACGGATCTGTGTCCCATCCGTCTTCCTTTCTGGCCGGCACGACATCAAGATGACCGACAATGCCGATCAGCTGAGCGCCGTGGCCCATTTCCGCATATCCTGCGTAATTATCCAGGTTGACTGTTCTGAAGCCGTCCTTTTCCAGCATGGCAAGAGCTGTCTGCAGCGCCTTGCGCGGACCTTCCCCGAACGGTGCGTCCGGTGCCGGTGTGCCTTCCACGCTGTTGATTGAAACAAGACGGCCGAGCTTTTCGACCAGCTCATTCCTGTATCCTTCTACCATAGATCTGACATCCATGAATGATTCCTCCATAAAACAAGGCAAATTATACTACTTTTTCTCACAATTGAATATCAAGACGTACCGGGCAGTGATCGCTGCCCATGACCTGATCAAGAATCATGGAATCTCTGACATGATCCATAAACCGGTCTGAAACCAGGAAATAATCAATTCTCCAGCCGATTCCCTTCGCTCTTGAATTGAAGCGGTAGCTCCACCAGGAATACTGGACTTTCTCCGGATAAAGGGTGCGGAACGTATCGGTAAAGCCGCTTCCAAGCAGCTCGCCCATCTTCGCGCGCTCCTCATCGGAGAAGCCCGGGTTCATATGATTGGAAGCCGGGTTGCGCAGATCGATCTCCTCATGGGCAACGTTGAGATCGCCGGTATAAATGACCGGTTTGGTCTCATCCAGCTTCTTCAGATGCTTTCTGAGAAGATCCTCCCATTCACAGCGGTAAGGCAGTCTTGCCAGACCGTCCTTGGAATTGGGAACATAGGCGCATACAAACCAGAAATCCGGATATTCCAGGGTGATCACCCTGCCTTCCTTCGTGGTGTCGCCTTCGATTTCATAAGTGACGCTTAACGGTTCTTCCTTTGTATAAACCAGCGTGCCGGAATAGCCCTTTCTTTCAGCGCTGTTCATGTACAGATGGCGGCCTTCAAACTTCATGGCATCCTCCATCTGTTCCGGCTGCATCTTTGTCTCCTGAATGGCGAAGATATCCGCGTCCTGTTCATTGAAGAAGTCCGCGAAGCCCTTCTTCATGCACGCCCTTAAGCCGTTGACATTCCAGGAGATCAGCTTCATGCGCGTGAAATCCTTCTGGTGGCTTCTTTCAGCCATGCCCTGTCGCTTTCATCCAGACGGTCAGCCAGCTTTTCATAAACCATTTCATGGTATGCGTTGAGCTGCTCAATCTCCTCGTCATTGAGATATTTCACATCGATAGCGTCAAGATCATACGGGCAGTATGTCACATTCTCGAATTCCAGGAACTGGCCGTAGAAGTTCTTGGTGCCCTTAACAACCAGAAGTTCGTTTTCAATGCGGATGCCGATCTCATGAGGCAGGTAGATGCCCGGCTCATTGGTCACGATCATGCCCGGCTCAAACCGTTCTCCCTCGCTCTTGCGGGGCATACCCCAGCGGATGCCATGAGGACCTTCATGCACGGAGAGCACATGGCCCACGCCATGTCCTGTGCCGCACTGATAATCGATATCCATCTGCCACATCGGTCCTCTGGCCAGAATGTCCAGGTTGAAGCCGGCTGTGCCGTAGAGGAATTTCGCTCTGGAGAGGGCGAGATGTCCCTTGAGAACCATTGTGTAATATTTCTTTTCGGTTTCCGTCAGCTCATCAAGAGCGATGGTTCTGGTGATATCGGTTGTGCCGTCCTTGTAGGTTCCGCCGGAATCGACAAGCAGGACGCCTCTGGGTTTAATCTCGGCATAATTGTTTTCATCGGCGGAATAATGCATCATCGCGCCGTTGGCCTGATAGGCGCAGATTGTATGGAAGGAAGGCTCAATATAATCCTTCTGTTCGCTTCTTCTGTCATAGAGATAATTCTGGGCGGAAAGCTCGGTCATATCTCCCTTTGAAGCATTCTCCTTGACCCAGTGGATGAACTGCACCATGGCAACGCCGTCCTTGACATGCGCATTGCGCAGGTTGCGGATCTCTGTGCTGTTTTTGATCGCCCTGAACATGGTGATCGGCGAAGTTTCATTGATGATGGAATTGTCTTCGCCCAGATTTGTGTAAAGCGCGGTGTTGAGCTGTTTCAGGGAAGCCCAGATTCTCTTTCCGTGCAGTTTCGCGAGGTCTTTTGCCAGTCTGTCATAAGGCTTCAGTGTAACCTTGTTTTCATCAAGATACGCTTTCACCTTCTCTGTGACCTTGTCGCCGTCCGCATAGTAGCTGACCGAACGCATTGTCACCATCGCAAACGCATAGGCGACCGGTGTGCAGGCGATGTCATTGCCGCGCAGATTGAGCAGCCAGCAGGGATCCTCAAGCGCTGTGAGCACAAGCACATCGGCTTTCTTTTCCTTCATTGCCTCACGCACGCGGGTGATTCTTTCCTCACAGCTTTCGCCGGTCCACTTCTTTGCCAGCACAAAGAGCGGCTCTTTGGGCATCGCGGGTCTTTCTTTACCCCAGACGCTTCCGGCCAGATCATACTCTGTGACCAGCTTACCGTGCTTGAAGGAGATTCTTCTCTTGAGACCAAGCGAGTCAGCCGCGGATACGACTCTGCCATCATAGCCGAGGGTGCCGTTTTCAGGCAGGGCATCAACCAGGAAATCCATCGCATCCGGAACGCCCTCCTGCCGCATTCTCATCAGTTCGACACATGTGCCTTCAAGCTCATGTTCTGCCTGGGTGAAGTATCTGCCGTCCGTCCACAGTCCGGCGAAATCCTTTGTGACAATCACACATCCGGCCTCACCTGAAAAACCGGAGATATAGGATTTGCACTGGAAATACGGAGCGGTGTATTCCTGGGAAAGATGATCATCCTCATTGGGGATGTAATAAACATCGATTCCCTTTTCACGCATCAAAGCGCGCAATGCTTCAATTCTTTCATTCACGTTCATGGAAGTTACCTCTTATACAAGTGTTTATTATACCTGTTTCAATTCAACTTTTCAGCTGAGATACGTATGAATGCCCAACCTGCACGAAGAAAAAAATGATGTTCCGCAATCAGCGGAACACCATGAATCAGTGTTTACTCCAGACCGGAAGGAATGGAAGAGATGTCATACTTCTGATTTGAGCCGACATCTTTCATAAACGGATAGCGGGTGATGACTGCGCGGATATTCTTGATCAGCTGCACCCCGAGTTCCTCCTCAAGAGCGGCGATATGTCTGCTCAGCACAGATTGGGAAATGTACAGTTCTTCCGCCGTACGGGTATAGTTTTTCGTCTCGCACAGGCGCAGAAATTCCCGGATAATATTGAGTTTCATGGTTATTCTCCACTGCTGAAATCATTCTGCTGAATTAATTACAAAACAAAAGCGCTTACATCGGCAGAAAGCATGCAGCCGCACGCTTCCGTCCTTTTACCCCGCCGTTTTTTGGGATAGAATGGTATGGATAAGGGGAAAGCATGGCAGTTATCACCAAAGTATTTTCAATCGCGAATATTTCCATCCAGGCAAGCGCTGATACCGTTGAGAAACGGGTGGGCGGTCTGAGCGGTGTGCGCTTTGTCAGCGTCACGCTTTCCAGCAACACCATGAGCGTGGAATTCGATCCGGACATCTGTGATGAACGGACGATCATCCAGACCGTGCGCTCCTGCGGCTATGATGCCTATACCAAGGAAATGCCGGCAGTCAGTGAGGAGAATCCTCTTGCCTCGGAATCACTCTTTTCCAGAGAGCTGATTCTGAGTGCCGTGTGTGCCCTTGTTCTTTTTATTCTTTCCTTCGTGCCTCATACCTTCTGGGTAAGTCTGGCCGTCAGCGGCGTTGCCTTCTGGCTCAATTTCCCGATGATCTCCGAAAGCTTCGCGGAACTGATCCAGAAGAAACTGCCTGGTGCGGCTTCGATCCGTCTAAGCGCCTATCTGATTACGCTGGTATGCGGAATCATCCTTGGCGCACGGGGAGACAGAAACGGTGTGATGTTCCTGTTCTCCGGATGTGCGATTGTGCTGTTTTCCGCCTTTGAGAAGAAGCTGATCTCACTCAGCCGCCAAAGCGCCGCGAAATCCGTCAGCGACATCCGCCAGTCCCTTCCCAAAACCGCTTCGGTATATCAGAACCGCCGGGAAACGATCGCCGCGGTCAATGAGATCACCGAAAACCAGATCATCATGATCCGGCCGGATGATGTGATTCCGGCAGACGGCAGAGTGGTGCGCGGTTTTGCGACGATGAATGAAGCAGCCCTGACCGGCATGGAAACGCCGGTCGAGAAGAGCGAAGGCTCCTATGTCTATGCCAACAGCGTCTGCCTGTCGGGTTCGGTTGAAATCCGTGCGGAGAAAACAGGCAGCGCCACCGCCATGATGCGGCTGGCCTCACTGGCGGAGAAGACCGGCTATGATGACTCCTTCCAGTCCCCGTTCAAAAGCTTCGGCAGATATCTGATGGTCTACATCGCCATTGCGGCCGTGATCGCCGCAGGCGGATGGCTGTTTTCAGGAAAGGATACGGTCTTTGCCCTGAATGTGCTGATCGGTGTGTTATGCAGCGCCTCACTCAGAACGCTTGCCCTCTCCTCTGAAAACGAAGTCATGAATGCGGCCGGGGAAGCGATGAAAAACCATGTCATCTTCCGCAGCGTGGAAGCTCTGGAAATGGTCGGCAAAACAGACTATGCCGTGATTGAACAGAGCGGATGCATCAGTGAGGATGATCTTACAGTAAGTGATTTCATCTGTGCCGAAGGAATGAGCCAAGGCCGTCTGGAATATATCGCATACGCGCTCGAAAGCAGAAGCGACAGACCTTTTGCCAGAGCGATCACGCGCTATCTGCGCTCAAGACGCATGGATGCCACGGACATCGCGGAATTCACACGTCTCTCCAGAAAAGGCAGACATGCCGTTCAGTCATTAAGCTCCTACCGTGCCCTGACATGGGAACAGGTCACCCAGGAGAATATTGAGCACTCCGAGTGGGAGAAAACAGTTGTTTCCCTGAGAAATGAGGGAAAACGGGTTCTCATCTTCACAGACAATGATCAGATTATCGGTGTGATCGCGGCAGTGCGGCCGCTGATTCCCGGGGTCGGTGATACTCTGAAGACACTTGAAAATGCCGGCGTGGAAGTATGGATGTTCTCCGATGCCGGAGAATATGAAACAAAGTCAGCTTCTGAAAAGCTCGGTCTTGAACATGTGCTGGTTCAGCCTGAAAAAGCTGAGAAGGAACGGCTGCTGGCGGAGCTTGATCTTGAGGATACAATCACCGCTTATATCAGCCGCTCCCCTGAAGAAGTCTCTCAGGAGGACGCGGATATCACCGTGGCGATCGGCACCGGCGCGGAAACGGACATTCCCGAAGCGGGAATCCTTCTGACCCGCAGCCGCCTGTCGGATTTCCTTTATGCCTTCCGGCTTTCCAAGCTGCTCAATGAGAGAATCGCCCGCAAACAGCTGGCCATCCTGATTTATCATGCGGCGGCGGTTCTGCTGTTCGGATTCATCCTGCCGGCGATGTTCTCCTTCCCTCTGCCTCCGGTGATCGCACTGATCTGTGCGTGCGCGGCGCTGTGTGTTGTCATTAAAACAAAAAAAGAATTCCGGTGAGACTCTGCTGATTCTCTACGACAGTCTCTGTATTTCGGAATTCTTTCTTTTTGCGTTTTTTTAAATTTCCGGTTTGATTTTTCCGGTGAAGCAATTTCTTCTTTTTTTATCAATGGTCCGGTGCTTTCACCACCGTCATGAAATATCGATTTCAATGGCAACAGTTATCACTGTTTGGTTTAGATATTCAATTGTCAGGTAATTTTGTCCATTGGTCTGCCCTCATGCAGACTTTCACTTTCCTGATTCAAGTGACCGGATGTTCCGGGATTCTTCGCCCCTCTTCAACTTTCTGCACAATTGAAGTGGACGGCTCTTAATATTCGAGCAATACCTCTTTCATGACCTGTACCTCCTTGTCTTTCAGTTGGTACTTCTCTCTCTTTACACTTTTAATATAACTGCCACAAAGTTCATTTACAGGCTTTTTTCCAAAATTTATTTTCGTTATAATAAGGGTGTTGGGGCTTAAAAGGTCTTTTTTATTTGAGCAGAGCTTTCATATCATCCGGCAGAGGCAGATCCAGAGAGATCTCTTTTTGCGTGAACGGCTGTCTCAGATGCAGATGCGAACAATGCAGGGCTGCCCTTCGGATATGTTCCGTATCTCCGCCATACAGTTTATCCCCGCATAAGGGATGTCCCGCATATGCCATGCCGGCGCGGATCTGGTGGGTTCTGCCCGTGACAATCGAAATCTTTAACAGCGAACGGTTTCCATACTCGCCGATCACCTCATAATCGGTGACGCACTGCTGACCATCCTCAGTCACTTTACGGTCACGGTGTCCGGATACCTTTGCCAGTGAATAGGTCAGGGTGCCTTTTTTGTTTTCAAAAATACCCTCTGCGATTGCGGTGTATTCCTTGTGCAGAACCAGTTCTGCGCGCTGTCTGGAAAGACGGGCGGCTGAAGGCTGATTCTTCGCATATAACATGATGCCGCTGACATCCTTGTCCAGTCTGCCTATCGGGCGCACCCGGAAAGAGCCGCCGTAATAATTCTGCAAGACCGTTCCCATATCATCATCGAGATGTTCATGGCTGGGATGGCACGGCATGCCGGCCGGTTTGTTCACGATCACAAGATCGGCGTCTTCATAGAGGATTTCCGGTTTTCCGGAAAGAACCACGGCTGCGGCCGTATCCTGGTCGGGAAAGGTCAGTTCAATCAGGTCTCCGGTTTCCACCGGCTGGGTGACCCTGGCATTTTCCCCTTTGTATATGATTCCGCCGGAGAATTTGAGTCTCGAGATTTCACGTCTGGAAAGTCCGAGAAAACGCGATAAAACGGTCTTGATGGCAAGACCGTTCATTTCTTCCGTGATTTCAATCTGAAGTGATTTTTTCATTAAAGGTGGTAATTTGCACTGCGTTGGTGAATAACCGCTTATTTACTGGATTTTTTAGACATCACATCGCGATATTTCACCACTCGTGTCGAATTTAGTGCCATATTGATGAATAAATCGATCTTCTCATATCGG
>JNJQ01000042.1 GCA_000701725.1 Erysipelotrichaceae bacterium NK3D112 | reverse complement strand
AATGCTCGGTATTTCTCAAAGCTCCATTGTCAGATATGAGAATGGTTCTGTTAAGTATGTGCCGCAGGAACTGCTCAATCAGATGGCCGCTATTTTTGAGTGCCCGATTGAAGAACTTACTGAAGGGGATGACAGATATTCCCAGAAGAAAGACAACAGCAGGAAGAGCTTTACATTGTCAGAAGATGAACATGATCTTCTTCTCAAATACAGAGAGTTATCCCTCAAAGAAAAGACCGCAGTCAAAGGCCTCTGCGATCTTCTCATTTCTCATAATTAATCATTTGGCTTCACAGCTGTTTTCAACAGGCTGTGAATAGTAACAATACCCTTAAAGATTAAAAAAAAGACACCCGGTTAATGCAACCGGATGTCCGTTGATGATTACTGTCCCTGTTCCACCAGGCGGTCAATCATCTGCCACAGCTGATCCATTCCCGTCTTTTTGAGGGAAGCGACCGGCACGAGCAGTCTTTCATTGACGCCGAGTGTCTCAGCGATTTTTTTCATGTTTGCCTTGACGGCACCCTGACCGAGCTTGTCAGCCTTGGTGCAGGCGACGATGATGGAAAGATGCGCCTTTCTGGCGTACTCAACCATTGTGATATCATCTTCACTTGGCACCCGTCTGACATCGGCAACCAGGATCATTCCCTTGAGCTGTCTGCGGTTATGGAAATACGGATCGATCAGCTTTTCAAAAGCGAGCGCGCTTTTGGCATCGCTGGTCGCGTAGCCGTATCCCGGCGCATCGGTAAACACCACTCTGTTATCGACGATGAAGAAGTTGAGCAGACGTGTTTTACCGGGCGTCTTACCGGAGTAAGCCAGGTTTTTGCGGTTGACCAGTCCGTTGATCAGTGTGCTTTTGCCGGCATTGGAGCGGCCTGCGAAAATGATTTCGCAAAGATCGCTCTTGGGCCACTGGCTTTCGTTGGCAGCAGTCGCAAGAAGCTTCGCCTCATGGTACTGCATACTTATACCAGAGCTTCCTTCAGAACCTGCGCCACGTTTTCAACCGGCACAAATTCGATGGAATCCTTGACTGTCTGCGGCACATCGTCAAGATCGCGCAGATTCTTCTTCGGAATCAGAATCTTCGTGATGCCGACACGGTGCGCTGCCAGTGACTTTTCACGCAGTCCGCCGATCGGCAGGACATTGCCTCTCAGGGTGACTTCACCGGTCATTG
Organism: Erysipelotrichaceae bacterium NK3D112; assembly: GCA_000701725.1. Lineage (GTDB taxonomy): Bacteria > Bacillota_I > Bacilli_A > Erysipelotrichales > Erysipelotrichaceae > Bulleidia. The sequence continues at coordinate 19,172 of JNJQ01000042.1, read as the reverse complement.
CCAGTGAGCTTCTCACCGGTCTTTCGCTTAATGCGGAAACCAGTGCGGTTGTCATCGTGACACCGGCCGAAGGTCCGTCCTTGGGAACCGCTCCCTCGGGCACATGAATGTGAATGTCATTGGTGTCAAACGACTTGGGATCAATGCCGAGCTCATGGGCATGGGCTTTAACATAGTCCAGGGCGATCTCAGCGCTTTCCTTCATGACATCGCCAAGCTGTCCGGTCATGATCAGCTTGCCCTTGCCTTCGAAGTGATTGACTTCGACCTGCAGGACATCGCCGCCAAACTCGGTATAAGCAAGTCCGGTGACAACGCCGATCTGATCATTGCGCTCCTTGGCGCCGTATTCATATATTTCCTTGCCAAGCCATTTCGATGTGAGCTTCTTGGTCACGGAGACGGACTTCTTTCCGTCATTGAGAATGGCCAGGACACTCTTGCGGCAGAGTGAGGCAATCACTCTTTCCAGCTGTCTGACACCCGCTTCTCTTGTGTAGTGACGGATGAGGTCCAGCACCTGGGCATCATTGATCTTGAACTGATTCTTTTTCAGACCGTTTGCTGCGAGCTGCTTGGGGACAAGATGCTCATGAGCGATATGAAGCTTGTCAATCTCCGTGTAGGAAGGCAGCTGGATGATTTCCAGTCTGTCTCTGAGCGGAGCGGGAATGTTTTCGAGATAGTTCGCGGTGGCGATGAACATGACCTTGGACAGATCATACGGTTCCTCCAGATAATGATCGGAGAAGACGCTGTTCTGTTCCGGATCAAGCACTTCCAGCAGCGCATCGCTCGGATCGCCCTTGTAATCCGCACCCATCTTATCGATTTCATCGATCAGGAAGACCGGATTGATGACGCCTGCCTTCTTCATGCCCTGGATGACACGTCCGGGCAGTGAGCCGAGGTAGGTTCTTCTGTGACCGCGGATTTCCGCCTCATCACGCACACCGCCAAGGCTCATCTTGACAAACTTTCTGTCAAGGCTTCTGGCGATGGATTTGGCAAGGGATGTCTTGCCGACGCCGGGCGGACCGACCAGACACAGAATCGGGGCATTGAGATTGCCGGTCATCTGCTTGACGGCAAGGTACTCCATGATGCGGTCCTTGACCTTTTCCAGTCCGTAATGATCCGCATCAAGCACGCCTCTGACCGCCTTGAGATCTTCGTTGTCATCGGTTTCCTGCCACCAGGGAACCTTGAGCAGCCAGTCTAGATAGCTTCTTTCGACGCTTGCCTCACCGCTTCCCGGCGGCAGCATCTCATATCTCTGCAGTTCCTCCAGCGCCTTTTCCTTGACGTGCTGGGGATAGGGATTCTTTTCGATCAGCTCGCGCAGCTGGGCGGTGTCATCGGAGAAGTTGGTCACATCGCCAAGCTCTTCCTTGATCGCCTTGAGCTTTTCGCGCAGGTAGTATTCCTTCTGACCGTCGTCAATGCGTTCCTTGACCTTTTCGTTGATCAGCTGCTCAATCTGTGTGTATTTCTGCTGTTTCTCGATTTCGGCAATGATGATATACATACGCTCATTGACTTCCGGTGTTTCGAGAAGCTTCTGCTTGGTGTTCTGGTCGAACATGAAATACTGTGCAAACTGATCGCTCAGGGAAATCGCGCTGATTCCCCTGCTCATCTGCTGGATCATCTCAGGCGGGAACACCTGGGAAACATTGGACATGTTTTCAAATTCACTGACGATCTTCTTGACCAGCGCCATTTCCTCCTGGGAATCGCCCTGGATTTCATCAACCGGTCTGACTTCGGCGCTCATCATCCGGCCATCATCCGTCAGGTTGACGATTTCAGCACGCTTCATGCCGGTGAAGGTGACACGCATGAAACCTTCCTTGCGGCGGACAACCTTGATCTTTGCCAGTGTGCCCATGCGGTAGAGATCCGTTTCCTTCGGATCGTCGACCATAATATCTTTCTGACATACGATCCACACCATTCCGTCGTTTTCGGCATGAGCGGTGTTGACGGCGTTGAGCGACTTGGCTCTGCCGACTTCGATCGTAACGTCCTGACCGGGGAACAGGATGATTCCCCTGGTGCATACAGCGGGTGCAATGACTGTCATGTTATGACTCATATGCAATCCTCCTTTTCTGTTCATATTTGTGAAAATAAGACGCATGGCGTCTTATTTTTCAATTCACTTATTCAGCTGCGCTTTCGCCTCTCAGAAGTTCCATGGCCTTCATGTTGCGGACATCGGTTCTGATCATATCCTGACTGATATATGTCTTGACCTCGTCAACCTTCATGCCGTACTGTTCAGCGATCTCCTCGTACTGCTTCTGGATTTCTTCAGCACTCGGCTCGAGATTTTCAGCCTTGGCAACCGCTTCGAGACCAAGTCTGATCTTGACTGTCTTGGCTGCCTGATCACTGTAGGAAGCCTTGAGATCATCAGCACTCTGACCCATCATCTGCAGGTAGCTTGTCAGGCTCATGCCGTACTGCTGCAGCTGGTTGGCCAGCTGGTTGATCTGACCCTGGACCTCATCCTCAATCATGACATCCGGAATATCAACGTCGACGATTTCGGCGAACGCTTCCATCAGATCATTCTGAGCCTTGTTCTCAGCGTCATTCTTCTTTCTTGTTTCAAGACGTTCCCTGACATTCTTGTTCAGGTCCTCAACTGTTTCAACGCCCTTGATGTTGAGTTCCTTTGCAAAGTCATCATCCAGTGCGGGAATGCTCTTGGTCTTGACTTCGTTGACCTTGACTTCAAAGACAACTTCGGCGCCTGCCAGATCCTCAGCGTGATAATCAGCCGGGAAGCTCAGGTTCAGGGACTTTTCATCGCCCGCCTTGACACCGATGAGCTGCTCCTCAAAGCCCGGAATGAATGAACCGGAACCCAGTTCGAGATCGTAGCCGTTTGCTGTGCCGCCATCGAAGGCAACGCCGTCCTTGAGGCCCTTGTAGTCAATGTTGACGGTATCGCCGTTTTCAGCTTCGCCTTCCTTGACTTCCATATCGGCATACTGGTTCTGCATTCTGCCGATTTCCTCATTCACTTCGTCGTCTGTGACTGTGTAGTCTTCAACCTTGTATTCGAGAGCCTTGTAATCGCCGACCTTCGCTTCCGGTTCAACTGTGAATGTGTAAACCAGTTCAACCTTTTCCTCATTGACATCCTTGATGTCGAGCTGCGGCTGAGTGATCGGGGAAAGACCCAGTTCCTTCAGACCATTGCGCATCCATTCGTTTGCGTTGTCGTTGACTGCTTCCAGGAAGCGCTCTGCAGCGGGGATTCTCTTTTCAGCCAGAGAAATCGGTGCGCTGCCCTTGCGGAAGCCCGGCAGTTCAAGGTTCTTTGCGAGTTTTTTGAATGCCTTGTTAACCGCCTTTTTCCATTCTTCGCCTTCAATTGTGACGATCATGTCACCAACTGACTTTTCTTTTAATGTCCATGTAGCCATTTTTGCTGTCTCCTTCTGATATTTTGCCGGTCTATTATAACAAATAACAGGCTTTAAAACTATCATTTCCTTCTCAACGTTCTGTTAAGACTGTTAAATCATACATTCAGCCTTTAGCACTGTCAAGCGATAAGTGCTAAGATTTGAGATCAACCTTTGAATCTTTTCCGTATTTTGATAAAACCTCGCGGTAAGTCAGCCCCTCATCATTGAGCATGGATACCTGTTCGAGGATATGCAGGGCAAGATCCCTGCCCTCATCCGCCTCATAGGAAAGCGGCAGAAACATATATACTTCTCTGATCAATAATGTCCTGCACATCACAAACATGCTCGGATTATCATTGCTCACCCAGTCTTCCAGATATTTCAGGGCACAGCGGAAACCGGCGCTCTCAGTGCATGGAACCAGACTGTCGCCATAGAATTCCGCTTCTATGCCGTCATGGATATAAACGAATGACTCTTTGATCTGCTGTTGCGCAATCGCCTCAATGATCAAAGCGGCCGCTTCCGGACAGGGATCCGAAGAAAGATAATCACTGATTGCATCGATGCATTCACGAAGACTCCGTTTTGAAAGCGCGGATGCAGCTCTTAGCTGTGAGAGGTCATCCCCTTTCAGCTGATTCAGCAATTCATCCATGCTGTCTTCCTTTGCGGAAGCTTTCTCCGCTTTCATCGCGGCAAGCTCACGGCGGAACTTTCTCAGCTTTGTTTCAGTCTCCTGCGGAATGTAAGGCATTCTCAATTCCTTTTCAACCGTAAAGGAGGCCTCATCTATATGGCCTTCTTCAATCAGCTGCTCTATTTCCTCAATCAGTTCATCATAATAGTTATTCATATACTTATGATCTCCTGTAACTGAATATATAACGGTTTGGAAAAAATGAAAGGCTGAAGTCCTTATGGATTTCAGCCGATCAATGGCGTCGTGGTTGGGACTCGAACCCAAGACCGTCCGCTTAGAAGGCGGAAGCTCTATCCAGCTGAGCTACCACGACAGCTCTAATAATATATCAAACCCGAATTACTTTTTCAAGTCCGATTTTCGGAATGTTTTCCGTTCCACTTCAACGGACTTTCCGTTGAGTGTGACAATCATATAGGAAGGCTCGGATCCGTCGCGGTTCATCCAGATTGATCCGGGATTGATCACCCGCACGCCGCCGATGGTTTTATCAAACGGAATATGTGTGTGGCCGAAGAAAACAATGTCGCATCCTTCCGCCTTTGCCTTTTCTGAAATCATGTCAAAATGACCGAAGAACATGTCACGGTGGCCATGGCACACATAGATGCGGTGCTCACCGAGTTCAATGATCCTTCTGGCCGGGAACTGCTGATAATTGTCATTGTTGCCCTGCACAACCGCAAACCCGTCCACAAGATAGGTCGGCAGCTCGGCATCGCCGCAATGGATAAAACTGTCCGCATCCGCATGGGTGCGGCGCACATATTCCAGCGGTTCACGGCTGCCATGGTTATCAGAGACCAGCACAATCTGCACGCTTTTCTTCTTCATGGGCATATTAAAACACGGGCTTTCTTTTTTGTCCATGACAATCAGTATTGATTATTTCTTAAGGTTTCATGTTATCATATTGGAAAGAGGTAACCGATATGCCCAATATTTATCCCTATAATTACTGGATTCTTTACGCGGCCATCGCCGCGCTCATAATCACCCTGATTGTCTCACTGGTGCAGATTGCGAAAATGGCGAAGAGTATGATCGCATTCATCCAGCCAAAAGCGGATGTTCTGCAGAAGAAAGCGAAGCTGATGCAGATCAAGACGGAAGTCATCAATGAGAAACGGGCAGCCGATGCGAAGAAGAACAAATACATCATGCTCGCCCTTCCCGTCCTGCTGGCTGTCTATCAGGCCTACCGCGATGATGATGAGGCGGTCGGTGCCAAGGGTGTCGTCAAGGCGGCCCGCACAGTCATGAACAACCGCAGCGAGGAAGCCAAACTCGTCAAGAAGATTTCCGCCGCAATCCGTTAGCAAAAAAACGATGGGTCATGACTCATCGTTTTCATTTTCATCCGCATGCAATGCCTCATAGACATTGCGGGCCGCCTCTTTGGGCACCACCTGCTCAATGTCCTCAAGACTTGCCGCTTTGAGATTGGTGAAGTTTTTGAATGTCTTCAGCAGAAGACGTTTTCTTTTCGGGCCGATGCCTTCCACCTCATCAAGCACCGATTTGGTCTGCGCCTTGGCACGAAGCTTGCGGTGATATGTGATGGCGGAGCGGTGCACCTCATCCTGCATTCTAGTGAGCAGGAAGAACAGGCCGGAACTCTTGTCAATCTCAAACACCTGCCCGTCCGTATCCATCAATGCGTTGGTGTTATGATGGTCATCCTTGACCAGGCCCATCAGCTTGATTCTTTCCGAAAGCCCCAGTGAATCCAGAATGCTTTTGGCCGCTTCGATCTGCGTCCAGCCGCCGTCCACAATCAGGCCGTCCGGCATTCTTCCCTCATCCTTGAGCAGTCTGAAATATCTGCGGTAAACGACTTCCTTCATCGAATCCACATCGCTGTTGCCGGTATGCAGACGATACAGGCGGTAATCGTTTTTGACCGGCTGGCCGTCCTCATACACAACGCAGGCCGCGACGGTGAAGGTGCCGGAAATGTGCGAGTTGTCAAACAGTTCGACCCGGTTCATCGGATGGCTGGCAAGCCGGTTGAGTTCGGCAACCGCCTCATCGGTCATCGTATCCTGTCTTTCGACGGTGTTGAATTTGAGTTCAAGCTGTTTCTTCGCATTCTCAAGACACATTTCAATCAAGCGTGTCTTATAGCCTCTTTGCGGCTGGAAGACAGGCATATCAAGCACTTCCTGCAAAGCGCTGATATCCATATCCGAAGGCAGTACCAGCTCCCTTGCGGAAGGATGATCCTGATAATACTGGATCAGGAAAGAGACAAACTCATCCTCGGCATCGCCATAGAGCGGTCTGAGGCGGAATTCCTTGTTGAGAATGACGCCGCTGCGGACCAGAAAGCCGGTGATCGCCATATAGCCTCTGTCGGCATACCACGCAAACACGTCACGGCTGCCCCGGTTGTCCTTTTCGATATTCTGGCTCTCACGCACAACCGCGTGGATCGAATCGATCATGTTTTTATATTCGGCTGCCTTTTCAAATTCGAGCTTTTCACTGGCCGCCATCATTTTGGCTTTCAGATCATTCTCGACCTCTTTGGTATCCCCGTTGAGGAATTTTGTGACCTGGTCGGCCATCTTTTCATATGTGCCTTCCTCAATTTCAAATTCGCAGGGGCCAAGACACTGTCCCAGATGATAATAGAGACAGACTTTCGGCTGCAGCTGCGTGCATCTTCTGAAAGGATAAAGTGTCTGCAGCAGCTTCTGGGTCGTGCGGGCGGCGGATGCGTCCGGGAACGGTCCGAAGTATCTGGCTTTCTTATCCTTTTTCATATCGCGCGCAATCAACAGACGCGGATACTTCTCACGGGTCAGCTTGATATACGGATAGGAGGAGTCATCGATGAACTGGATGTTATACTTCGGTCTGTACTTCTTGATCAGATTGATTTCCAGAACAAGCGCTTCCTTCTCTGTTTTGGTCACGATGAAATCAAAATCCTCAATGTTGGAGACCATCTTCGTGGTTTTGAAATCGTGCGCGCCGGTGAAATACTGGTTGACGCGGTTATGAAGATTCTTGGCTTTTCCGACATAGATGATTTCGCCGTTTTTATCTTTCATCTGATAGCTTCCCGGTTCATTGGGAAGATTGCTCAGTTTTGCCCTGATATATTCACGGTCCATAAATTGCTTATTTCTTTTTCTTTGAGAATTTCGGATGGATGAAGACCATGTAGACCACCATGAGGACAAGCGTTGAGAAAACTGTTCCCATCATGGTCAGAATGATCATGGCCCCGGGTTTTTCCTGCAGCAGCGGCAGTCCGAAAACAATCAGCACGATGCCGTAGATGATAAACATCCTGCCGACCGCCAGGTTGTAGGCTTTGACATTTTCAATGTCATCAGTCATATCCACGTTCGCCCAGAAGCCCGCAGGCTTGTCAGAGCGGATGTCCATAATGCCGATCACAATCATAACGCAGGATACGGCACACCATAATGCAAATGCCATGATTTCTCCTCCTATTTCATAACAACAACGGTGGCTCCGGTGCCGCCTTCATTGGGCATGCCGAGACGGAATTCCTTGACATCCTTATCATTCTTCAGTTTGTCATGCACCGCCTTGCGCAGCCTTCCGGTACCGTCGCCATGGATGATACGGAATGTTTTCAGAGAATGGATTTTCGCCTGGTCCATGTAATCGCCCATTTTGATGAGCGCCTCATCGACATGAAGTCCGATCAGGTTGCATTCCAGCGAAACGGATGCGTAGATATTGCGCGATGCGATGTGGATGGAGGTTGTCTGCTGATCCTTGATTTTCGGAATCACATGCAGCGAAGGACGGATCTGATCCTTTTTGACACGGATCTCTCTTCCGTTAAGCAGAATGCGGATATCCCTTCTGCCGATCTCGGTCACTTCGCATACCTGTCCGCTTGAACGTAATTCCACCGCGTCGCCGACTTTGTAGACATGATCGGGATCATAAGGGATTTCAGGCTCTTCCGTCTTGACGATTTTCGAAAGCTTTCCCCTTTCTCCGATCGCCTCGTGAAGCTTGATGCTGGTCTGCGAACTGCGCAGCTTTTCCAGAATCTCATCGGCCTCCGCCTTGACTTCCTCGATATAGGCAGCCGCTTCCTTCTCGGCTTTTTCATGGAGCTCATCCTTCTGTTTCTGAAGAATGATCTTTTCCTTTTCAAGCGCTGCGCGCAATGCTTCATTTTCAGCCAGCTTCTTTTCCAGCAGTTCACGTTCCACTCTGGTCTGATTGAGCTGTTCCTCAAGCTTTTCAATCAGAGTGTCTTCTTCGGTTTTCGCCTGGTTTCTCAGAAAGCGCGCATATTTGACAATTCCCTTGGGCAGGCCATAGCGCTGCGCCACTTCAAAGGCATTGGAGCTGCCGGTGGTGCCTTCGATATAGCGGTAGGTCGGAATCAGATTCTTCATATCAAATTCCACCGAAGCGCAAAGAATATCACTGTGCCGCTTGCCATAGGCCTTCAGGCGTCCGTAATGGGTTGTGGCCACGACCACGCAGCCAAGCTCACGCAATGTGTTGAGGATGGCAATCGCAAGCGCCTCACCCTCATTGGGATCGGTTCCGCTGCCCACTTCATCCAGCAATACCAGCGAGCTGCCGGTTGCCTCACGGCATACTTCCGCCTGTTTGGAAATATGGGCGGAAAAGCTGGACAAAGAACTGACCACCGACTGATCATCGCCGATATCCGCGAACACACGGTCAAAAAACGGAATCACGGCGCTTTCGCATGTCAGCGGAATACCGCAATAGGTCATCAGGGTAAACAGACCGATCACTTTCATCGAGACGGTTTTTCCGCCGGTGTTGGGACCGGTGATCAGAAGAATCCGTACAGGATCTGCAATATGGTAGGTATTGGCAACGACTCTCAGCGGATCAATCAGCGGATGTCTCGCTTTGATCAGGTGCATCTCTTTGGTTTCAGACAGCTGCGGCGCGCAGGCATCATTGGCTGCGCCCCATGCCGCCTTGGCAAACACCGTGTCAAGAATCGTACATGTTTCAAGATTGGCGAGCTCTTCGTAAGCAACTTTGCTCACCTCTTTGGAGCACATGTCCAGAATGCGCTCAATCTCCTGCTGTTCCCGGTTCAGATATTCCTGACGGCGGTTATTTAATGTCACCAGCTGAGCCGGTTCAATATAGGAGGCCTGCCCGCTGGCACTGTCGCCATAGACCAGACCGCCGAACTGGTTTTTCTCACTTGCCCGCACAAGGATCATCGCCCTGCCCCCGCGGTACGTGATGATGCCGTCAACGACGCTGTCGCTGTGGCTTGCCACAAAGCGGTTTGCGGCCTGGGCAATGTCATGTTCGCTTCTGCGGATCGACAGACGGATTGACGCCAGTTCGGAAGAAGCGCTGTCCATAACCTCGCCGTATTCGTTGATGCAGCGGGAAAGGACCTTTTCGGTATGATCGTGGACGATCAGAGATGAAAACAGATCATCCAGCGAGGCATGTTCAAAATCATTCAGTTCCTTCGCATAAGAGAGAATGCTGCGGATTCCCTGGATGAAGCGGATTTCATTGATCAGATCACCCGCGCTGAGAATCCTTCCCTTTTCCGCATTCTTCAGCATTTCACCAAGATCGCGGATGCCCGCCATCGGAATGGTTCCGTATTTTACCACTGCCGTCAGGGCTTCTTTCATACGGGCATGATCACGGCGGATGATCAATGGATCAAAGGAAGGAACGGTATTGAGAACCGCTTGCTTTGAAAGTGAAAAGGCACAGTGTCCGGATACCTGTGCCAGAATCATATTCAGTTCAAGGCTGTTTTCAACAGACATCAGTCACCTTCTGTTTTCGCCTCTTCCGTTTCCGCTTCCGCTGCCGGTTCAGTCACAACCGTGTAGCCTTCCACATCGGAGACATATCCTTTCTCTTCCAGCCAGCGTCGAAGATTGTCGCGCTGCTCGTTTGTCATTTCCGCCGCATTTTCATAAGCGCGGTTGAATGCGTCCGCATCCATCATCGGGTCAAGCAGTTTATCATATACTTTGCCGCTGATTTCATTGACCTTGGCGATCAGGGTGTTCTGCACTGCCGTCTCACCGTTTTTGAACAGCGGTGAATTGAATGCGATGGAAAGAACCAGCACAAAGATCATCGCTTCCGCAGCTCCGACGGCACCGCCGAGTACCTGTGAAATCTGTTTGATTAACGGAACATCCTGCAGGCCCTTGGCCATCATCGTGATGAACATGAAGATGATGCGCAGAACAACGAACAGCGCCAGAAACCAGCAGACCTGGTTCATGAACTGCCAGCTCGCCGCCGCAAGCGGTGTATTCTGCAATACCGCCCACTGACGCGGCCATAAACGGATATAATCAGCCAGAATGCCGCCTAAGAACCAGGCGCCGAAGAAAGATGCGACGGTTCCGAGCAGACTGACGATCATCAGCAGAAATCCCTGATGTGCTCCCCAGAGAATCAGTCCAAGGAATATAAGAATCACGCCGATATTGACCGGCATCATCCAGCTTTGAGTTACTTCAAACATCGTTTGCCCCCCGCAATATGCATGACACACATTGCTTTCTATTTTCAGATTGATAAAATTATACCATATGAGCAAACAAACAGTCAGAACATTAAAGTTAAGCCGTGAACAGGAACAGAAACTCCTGGATACATGGCGTGAATATGAGGCAAAAACACCTGCTTATGCGCGTTTCTGCCTTCGTCCTGAAAACTGTGTGATCACCTGCTATGAATCAGGCAAAACCGTTTTCCAGGGAAGTGATGCGGATGTGTATGCCTCCCCATTTATGAATGAAGGGCCTCTCTCAGAAGAAACCGAAGTTCCATCTGATCTCATTCTTCCCCAGGCGGGCAGCGATGAGGTCGGCACCGGTGATTATTTCGGACCGGTCTGCGTCTGCGCGGCGATCGTCAGCGAGAAGGATATGGCATTGATCACGAAGCTTGGCATCCGCGATTCCAAGCAGCTCAATGATGAGCTGATCCGCAAGGCTGCCCCGCAGCTGATGAGTCAGCTGATCTATTCGTTATTGATCGTGGACAATGAGCGCTACAACCGCGTGCATGATTTCAACAATATGAATGCGATCAAGGCAAAGCTGCATAATCAGGCATACATCAATCTTGCCGGAAAAGCAAAGCTTCCCGCATTCCGCATCATTGATCAGTTTGCCCCGGAAGGCATGTATTACCATTATCTGAAACATGAGCCGGTCATTATGCGCGGCATTCATTTTGAGACAAAGGCGGAGGATCATTATCCTTCCGTTGCGGCGGCCAGCGTAATCGCACGCTATGCCTTCCTCAGATGCATGGATCAGCTCGAGGAAACATGGCAGATGAAATTCAATAAGGGAGGCGGCGCCAAGGCGGATGAAAGCGGAAAACAGTTTGTTGCAAAGTACGGCAAGGACGAACTGTATAAAGTCGCCAAGCTGCATTTTAAAAACACCGGCAGAATCACCGGTGAATAATCATCTGAAAATACGGTCTGCCGGCACAGATATCAGTGTGCCGGCAGATCTTTTTCTTTGCATTATGCCTGTTTCGGTTCGATTGCGATGATCTCTGAGAATCCGGAGATGTCAAAAACCTCCATGATCGTTTCGTTGGCTCCGATCACTTTCATGGTTCCGGCTTTGTTCATTCTCTTCTGCGTGCCCAGAAGCACTCTGAGTCCGGATGAGGAAATGTAGTCAAGTCCGCTGAAATCGAAGATCAGTTCCGTGATACCGGTCAGATCTGCGATCTCCGCGTCAAGCTGGGGTGAGGAGTTCGTATCAAGTCTGCCTCCAAGTCTGATCGTGAGCCGGCTGCCGTTAATTTCTTTCTCAAGTTCCATATGACGCTCCTTTTTGACTCAGGAAATCTTTTTTGTAATGGTCAGAATGTTGGCATCCTCATAAGAGTACTGCATATCATCCATCGTCTTTCTAACTAAGAAGATACCCAGTCCGCCGATTTTGCGCTCCTGCGCGCTGAGTGTTGTGTCGGGAGATGCCGCTTCCAGCGGATTGAACGGCGGTCCGCTGTCAATGAAGGTCAGTTTCATCACACCGTCTTTCACTGAGCATTTCAGTTTCACATCCCCCTGCTGTTCTTTGTATGCGTAAAGGGCGATGTTGCTGAAAAGCTCATCAATGGCAATGTCAATCTGGGTCATCGCTTTGAGTGAGCATCCGTTTTCTTCCAGAAGCGCATTGACAAAACCGGTTGCCTCATCAATGGACTGCGTGACTCCGGGCAGAACGATTTCATGGACATCCTGTTTCTTCACACCGTTGTATTTCAGACACAGCATGGTCAGATCATCAAACTGTTCCGCATCCTGTGTGAATGCGTCAACCGCATCACTGATGGCATGAAGAATCTCCTGCGGGTTCTTGTCTGTGTTTTCATTGAGCACATCCAGCACCCTGTCCGTGGTGAACATTTCATTATCAGTATTTGATGCCTCGGCCAGACCGTCCGTGTAAACAAACAGAGAATCGCCCGGTTTGAGCGTGAACTGATATTCGCTGTATTTCATATCCTCAAGTCCGCCGAGAATGAAGCCGTGCTTATCCTTGTACAGTTCAAAGCGGCCTTCCTCATTCATGATCATCGGATATTCATGGCCGGCATTGGACGCGGTGACGATACCGGTTGATATTTCAAGGATTGCCACCCAGGCGGTGACAAACATCTTCTCCTGGTTGTCACGGGTGATGATATTGTTGGCCGCCTCCATGATTTCAGCCGGTGAGCGTCCCATTTTCGCATTGTCGGCGAAAACGATCTTGGAAGCCATCATGAACAGCGATGCGGGAATTCCCTTGCCGGAGACATCCGCGATCAGAATGCACAGATGATCATCATCGACAAGGAAGAAGTCATAGAAATCGCCGCCGATCTCCTTGGCCGGATCCATCGAGGCGTAAAGATCGAATTCATCCCGATCAGGGAAAGCCGGGAAGTGGTTCGGCAATGCATCCTCCTGAATGCGGGCCGCCAGGGAAAGCTCAGTTGAGATGCGTTCCTTTTCCGCGGTGATTCTGGTGATGTTAGCCTCATATTCATTCAGACCGGTTTCCATCTGCCCCATCACTTCACATAGATTTTCAATTTCGTCATCGGTTGTGATTCCCAGCGCACTGAAATGATTGCCGGATGTGATGCCGCTGCGGCGGTCTTCAAGATACTTACCGGCTGCGGCCGCGATCCGGTTGACCGGTTCAATGAACTGTCTGCGGATGCGTCTGGCGGTGATGAGACCAATTACAAGCGTTCCGATCAGCAGACCCGCAAACACACGCACCGCCATCTGCAGAACGCCCTTGACCACATCCGTCAGCAGCACATCGCTGAAAACAAACGCGATATAATCATCGCCGAACTGGCCCAGCGGAACGCCGCTGGTGCACATCCAGCCGTAAAGGTTGGTATCGCTGAAATCATACAGACGGCCGTTTCCGTCCCAGGTCATGAATTTATCGATTTCCTTGCGCTCAATCGGTTCCCACTCGCCGGGCTTGTATGTGACTGATCCGCCGATCGGAGGATCGCATACATAAACAAGTGCGTTTCGTTTGCTGTCAAAGACACCGATATAGATGTCATTCCACGGGCTGTCCGTATTCTGAAGTTTGATTGTCTCACTCAGGATCAGATACATTTCCTGCTCGCTGAAATCCGCAAATTTCTCACGGTAGCCCGCCGAACCGGTGGTTGCCCTTTCCGCATCGCTCAGTCCTTCATAGCGGTCAATGATGTCCTTGATCAGACCGTCCGGATAACCCTGGTCGCGCACCGCAAGTCTTGTGCTTTTGCAAAGCGCAAATGATTCGACAATATACTGCGTCGCCAGGGAATGGCTGTAGATGCCTAAAAAAATGACCATGAGGACGATGCCAAGCAGAAAAGATCCGATCATGCTCACCCGGAATACTTTTTTCTCAAGTGAGTTTTTCGGAACAGATTTTCTGTTTGCGCTGTTCATCATTGTGCTCATGGTCTGTTATTTCACTGTTCTTCTTTCGGACCCATTTCCGGATTGCGGGTTTTATGCACTTCCAGATGGATGGTGTTTTCCAGTCGGCACAATTCAACCCCTGCCGCTTTGAGCATGCGCTTGGAGGCGATGTTGGTCGCTACCCCGTCATACTTGTCTGATTCATAGACAATTCTTCTGATCCCGGACTGGATGATCGCCTTGGCGCATTCATTGCACGGAAACAGCGATACATAGATGGTGCATCCGGAGACCGGCCATTTGGAATTGAGAATCGCATTGAGCTCGGCATGCACGACAAAGGCATATTTGGTATTCAGTGTGTCCCCTTCTCTTGCCCAGGGAAACTCATCATCCGAGCAGCCCTTGGGAAAGCCGTTATAGCCGACGGAGACAACCCTGTGGTTCTCATCCACAATGGCTGCGCCGACCGCCGTATTGGGGTCTTTGGAACGTTTGGCAGACAGATGGGCAAGGCCCATGAAATACTCATCCCAGTTCAGGACATCTTCCCGTTTGGTACTCATTCTCCATCCTCCAGCATTGTTTGAAGCATACTTCCGGTTGCATATATTTTATCAAGTTTTTCAGCCATATGATACGCATGCGATGAAAAACCAAGCTCCTTTTCCATGGAAAGAATCCGGTAATCGCTCAGAAGATAAACCTGATCGGTGCGGATGGCTGTGTTCTGCGTCACATAATAGCCGAGTACACCGCACAACACCAGTCCGCAGATACCCATGCGGATCTTGAAGCTCTTCTCCATTTCCAGAAAGAACGCGGTCATGATCATGCCTGCGATAAAGCCGCCAAGATGTGCCGATACGGCAACCCCGGGCATGAAGTTGATCATCACATTGATGATCAGCACACGCATCAGCTGGGAAAGAACCGCCGGATTTTTATAAAGACCGGATGTGATCAGCATTAATATATACCCGCCCATCAATCCATAAAGACCGCCGGAAAGACCCACCGCGACAATGTTGCCCTGCATGCAGAAGGAAAACAGGGAGCCGCCGATGATCGACACAAATAGAATGGCCAGATATCTGATCACGCCGAAGCGCTGTTCATAGGCGGAGCCGATATTCAATAATGACATGCCGTTCATGAACAGATGGAAAATCGAAATGTGCACGAAGCCGCATGTCAAAAGACGCCAGTATTCACCGGCCACGATGAATGATTTGTAGTATGCCCCAAGCAGAATCGCTGTTTCGGTTGTGTTTTCCTTGCCGAGAAAGGTGATTGCCATCTGGATCGCAATGCAGATGGCAAGAATCACCCAGGTCGCAACGGGGTTACGCATCTTTTTCAAGCTGCACTCTCCTTTCGTAAGA
This sequence comes from Erysipelotrichaceae bacterium NK3D112, assembly GCA_000701725.1. Classification (GTDB taxonomy): domain Bacteria; phylum Bacillota_I; class Bacilli_A; order Erysipelotrichales; family Erysipelotrichaceae; genus Bulleidia. Next base: position 3,719 of record JNJQ01000042.1, on the reverse strand, counting down.
TTTCAAGGAGTTCTTTGAAATAATCCGGCAGCGGCGCCTCAAACACCATTTCCTCATTGGTGCGCGGATGGATCAGAGTGAGTTTATAGGCATGAAGCACCTGCCCCTGCGTATCCATATATCTGCATGCTTTAGCGTATTTCTCATCACCGAGCACAGGATGGTTGATATATTTCATATGAACGCGGATCTGGTGGGTTCTGCCGGTTTCCAGTTCGCACTCAATGTAAGTCGCGCTCTTGAAACGCTCCAGCACATGGAAGCGTGTACGGGCCTCGCGGCTGTTTTTTTCAGTAACGGTCATGCGCTGGCGGTCCTTGGGATCCCGTCCGATCGGCGCATCAATCAGTCCGTCATCATGGACGATATTGCCGGCCACTACCGCAAGATACTCACGGTGGCATGTCTTGGTCTCAAGCTGGCGGGCAATCGCCTCATGGGCAGCGTCGTTTTTGCATACAACCAGACAGCCGGTGGTATCCTTGTCAATGCGGTGGACAATGCCCGGTCTCACCTTTCCGTTGATGCCGGAAAGATCCCTGCAGTGATAAAGCAGAGCGTTCACGAGTGTGCCGCTGTAAACACCCGGGGCGGGATGGACAACCATGCCTTTTGGCTTGTTGATAACGATAATGTCGCTGTCCTCATAAAGGATATCAAGCGGAATATTTTCCGGCTTCACATCAATCGGCTCAAGATCGGGCACATCGCATGTGATGACATCGTTGAGCTCAACCTTATAGCTGCTGCGCACCGCTTTGCCGTTGACGAAAATCAGACCGCTTTTGGCAAGTTCCTGGATTCTGGTACGGGAAAGATCGCTGACTTCGCTGAGCCAGCGGTCAATGCGCAGGTTTTCGTTTTCTTCGACAATCCATTTTTCCTCAGCCATGTTTCCGATCCTCCGTAAATGATGCGATCACAAGCAGAAATACGCCGATGCACAAAGCCGCATCGGCAATGTTGAACACCGGGAAATCATACCCGAATATATAGAAATTGAGAAAATCCCTGACATAGCCGAGAAACAGCCGGTCATAGAGATTGCCGGCTGCCCCGCCGATCATCAGCGCCAGCGCGAATGATGTCAGTTTGTCGGGTTTGTTCACCAGCAGATATCTCAGCATGACGCCGATAGCCACCGCTGAAATCAAAGCAAGCAGACCGGTCTGTCCCGAAAGCAAAGACCAGGCCATGCCGGTGTTTTCCGCATAGGTGATATGGAAAAAGCCGGGAATCAGAACAATATCAGTGATGCCGGAAGCTGCGATCATGTGTTTGGAAATCAGATCGGCGGCGATCACGGCACATATTACAATCCAGATCATAATGAACCTCTGTTTCTTATAAACAAGCTGATTGTACCAGTAACATAGGCAAAACTCAAACAAACAAAAAAGCACCTCGCGGTGCGGTGTATGTCTTAAGCGCGCTCTGCTCTGTAAGCCTTGAGAGCCTGGGCAATCTGATCGGGGCAGCTGGTCGGTCTGACTCTGCATGTGATGCCGTCAAGCTGATCGATCACTTCGTTGATATTTCTTCCCTTCAGCAGAACGGAGATGCCTTTGAGGTTGCCGTTGCAGCCGTTCTCAACAGTCAGGTTCTCAATGATGTCTCCTTCCAGATCGAAGATCATCTTTGTGGAGCATACACCCTTGGGGCGGTATTCATAACGTGTACTCATCTTTATCACACTCCTTGTTCACGTGTGATATCATATCACAGCCTGTCATCTCTTCAAGCGATTTGACTCTGTACAATATGCTTTCTTTGTGCTAAATTCGCGGTTATGAATGAGGAAACCATCACGCTTGAAAATCTGAATGAAGCGCTTCGAAAAGCCCTTGAAAAGCTTGGCGTCAGGGAATTATCCGATGTGCAAAGACGCACCTTTATGCCGGTTCAAAGCGGAAGAGATGTTCTGATCCATGCCGCTGCCGCTTCGGGAAAGACCTATGCATATCTGCTTCCCCTTTTGCAGGATCTGACACCGCAAGGCAAAGGAAAGCATTTTCCGGTGGTCCTTGTGCTTGTGCCCACCCGTGAGCTCGCTTTGCAAAGCGCGCGTGTATGCAGGGATCTGCTCAGCACAACCGAAGGCATCCGCACCGCTTTGTTATGCGGCGGGGAAGATATGAACGCGCAGGTCAAAGCCTTCTCCAAAGGCGCGGACATTGTCTTTGCCACCCCGGCGAGACTCTGCGATCATCTGCGCCGTCATACATTCAAGACAAAGATGCTGAGAACCATCGTCATTGATGAGGCGGATATGATGCTGACAATGGGATTTGAGAATGATATCCGCACGGTATGCGAAGCCGGGAATGATGTGCAGAAGGTTCTGCTGTCAGCCACCCTGGATGAGAAGACTCTTACCCTCTGCAATGATCTGCTTCATGATTACAGAACCATCGAAGTCAAAGAGGAAACCGTCCGTGTACAGAAGATCAGTGTCTCTGCCCGGATTGTCAGAAACAATCAGAAGCTGGATGCGCTGGCCTCTTTGATCAGAAAGAAAAAGGATCCGGTGCTTGTCTTCTGCAACAAACGCAAAACCGCCGACTTTGTCAATGAACAATTACGTAAGCGCGGATTGATTTCAGAGGCCGTCCACAGTGAGATGGACCGAAAGAAGCGGACTGAGATTCTTGCCCTTTTCAGGCAGAAGAAACTGCCGGTGCTTTGCGCGACGGATGTTCTGGCAAGAGGAATTGACATCGGCTTTCTTGACCGGGTGATTCTTTATGATTATCCCGAAGAGGTTTCCGCTGTGCTTCACAGAACCGCACGCTCCTCCCGTAACATGCAGGCATCACAAGCTGTCTTCCTTCTTGATCCGAAGGAAAAATACCGCATCAAAGAGGCGGAAAAAATCCTGCAGACAAAAATCGAAATCAAATAAACAAACTGAATCGTGCCCGGCATGATTCATTTTATTACAGGAAACAGACAGCGGCGCGGAATATGAGTGGCAGCGATACGATAGTGTCTAAAGTTTATGAAAACTGAGGTAATGAAAGCCTTGCGACCAGGGAATTGAAGGCTGACAGACGACATGACACTGTCAATGTTAGAGATCTTTGAAAATTCAGAACGAAAAGAACCTTCCTGAACGAAAAGAAGGCATGATGAAAATATCTTTGAGGATTAAATGGTGTTTGATGATTATGCCTGAGCAGCTTCCCTGTGAAACCTGCCGGACATCTGGATCAGTTTGAGCCATTTGTCAGGCATCAGGTCATATTCATCGAATTCATCCAGGATAACCGGCGGCTTGTATCCAAGTGAAGAATGACGTCTGAGAAAATTAAAGAAAGCTACATAACAGACCATATAGGAGTTAGCCTGATCAAGAGAGGCATATCCATTGGTCGGATGGTAGCTTTCCTTGAATGTTCTGTTGAGACGTTCTTCTGTCTGCTTCCATGGACGGTATTTCCTTGATACATCGTCCATATTCTTTACGCCGATGACCTGGTGAAGATCAAACTTGAAACCCTGCATTTCAAAGAAGAGCTGGGCAGCGTTGTAGATCGGATTTCCGTCAGTAATAAAGGTGAGATCATCGGGGTATTCAATGAACTTGCGCATGACATTCCACATGGAGATGACAGCGTTCTTAGTGTCTCTGTTTGAGAAGATGTAGTAGGAAGTGATGATCTTTTTGATGGGATCTGAGAAGAAGAAAACGTAATTGTTCTTTCCCATGACATGGACAT
>JNJQ01000041.1 GCA_000701725.1 Erysipelotrichaceae bacterium NK3D112 | reverse complement strand
AAGCTGAATTACAAGAGTCCTTATGAACTGTCAGTCAATTTATTGCCAAAAAAAGTATTAGCTCTCAATAACCTTTCCTATCTCCCACCAGATCAGGTCAAGCTAATACCTATTACCAGATAATCAATAATCCGGCGCATATCCTATATTCCAAACAGGAGCTTTCACTGATAATTTCGTGAAATCATTGTCAGTGAACGAGCTTTCATGCGCTCAAAATATTGATCTACAATACCTGTTTACCATATTTCTCGCTTTACTGGAAGACCTATGCGTTATTAAAACCGCCTAAAAACAGGCGGTTTCACTGATAAGGGGCTTTCACTGAAAATTGAGCAGAGAAAAGCAGCACTGTTTCCAGTACTGCCTGATGGGTGTCATTCGCTTTCTTCGATGGTTCTTTCTGCCAGCTCAATGATTGCATCCCCGTCGATCATGCCGAACATGTGCATATCCATGGCTGAGAATTTCGCATCCGGGAACCTTCTCTGCAATGAACCGATCTGGAATGAGATCTGTGGAGCGACAAGCACAACATCCGCTTCGGGAACATATTTATCCGCCTGCTCGATGGTTGTTGCCTCAAACTCATACTCGTTTTTTCCGCTTACGGCAACTGCCTCTTCCAGTTTGCTCAGCAGCATGGTTGTGGAAATGCCGGCACCGCAAAGAAGTAAGATCTTCTTCATGTTACTGTCCTCCGCTTTACACATTTATTGTAAAACCGAAATTTATCTGCTTGCAAGATCAATGCTTAAAGCTGATCCAGCGCGTTTCTGAGATCATCGATGATATCATCGACATTTTCGATGCCGACCGAAAGTCTGATCAGATCCGGTCCGACGCCCGCCGCGACGAGTTCCTCATCGCTCATCTGACGATGGGTGCTGTTTGCCGGGTGCAGAACGCATGTGTGGGCATCCGCGACATGGGTGGCGATAATCGCAACCTTGAGGTGCTTCATGAATTCCTCAGCCGCTTTTCTGCCGCCTTTGACACCGAAGGAGACAACGCCGCATGTGCCCTCGGGCATATACTTCTTCGCTCTTTCGTAATATTTGTTGGAAGGCAGTCCCGGATAGTTGACCCATGCGATTCTGTCATCGCTTTCCAGGAATTCAGCGACCTTCTGCGCGTTGGCGCAATGGCGCTCCATGCGCACAGCCAGCGACTCAAGGCCGAGGTTGAGCAGGAAGGCATGCATCGGCGCCTGGATGGAACCGAGGTCTCTCATCAGCTGGGCGGTTGCCTTGGTGATGAAGGCTCCCTCAAGACCGAACTTTTCGGCATAAGTGATGCCATGGTAGGACTCATCCGGTGTGGTCAGACCCGGGAACTTGTCCTTGTGGGCCATCCAGTCAAATTTGCCGGAATCAACGATACAGCCGCCGACCGCGGAATCATGGCCGTCCATGTATTTTGTGGTGGAATGGGTGACGATGTCAGCGCCCCATTCAATCGGGCGGCAGAAGATCGGTGTGGCGAATGTGTTGTCAATGATCAGCGGTACGCCATGGGCATGAGCCGCGTTGGCAAAGCGCTCAATATCAAACACAGTCAGTGCCGGGTTGGCAATGGTCTCACCGAAGACACACTTGGTATTGGGCTTGAAAGCAGCTTCGAGCTCCTCATCGCTGCAGTCAGGATCAACAAATGTGAAGTCAATGCCCATACGGCGCATGGTGACATTGAACAGATTGTATGTGCCGCCATAGATGGCTGCCGAAGCGACGACATGGTCACCGCAGGAAGCCAGATTGAAGACAGCGAAGAATGAAGCAGCCTGGCCTGAGCTTGTCAGCATCGCCGCACTGCCTCCCTCAAGCGCTGCAATCTTTGCCGCAACGTGATCGTTGGTCGGGTTCTGCAGTCTGGTATAAAAGTATCCGGATGCCTCCAGATCGAACAGTTTTCCCATATCCTCACTGGTATCGTATTTGAAAGTCGTGCTCTGGATGATCGGCACCATTCTCGGCTCGCCGTTTTTCGGAACATAGCCGGCCTGGACGCACTTGGTTTCCTTTTTCATATGCAAGTCTCCTCAATATAAGAATTATTATAAGCTTTCTTTATGCATGTATCGCCCATGAATTTTTCATCGGTCTCTTTTTTTCATTATCTGCGGATTGATTGCGATGCAAAGACAGACGGATGTGAAGAACACATAGAGAAATCTTCCCGTCAATGCGAAGATGAGCAGAAATAAAGCGGCGATGGATCCGTACACAATTCTGTATGATCTGATCTGTTTCTCATCCATGGTTATTTCCCCTTTTTCACAAACACATATTCTGTTTCTTCCGAAAGTGTGCTGCTGTATTCATAGCCCAGATTGAAGTTTACGATCTGCCGCACATCCTCCACCTGATTTTCGGAAAGCCACCAGGTCATTTCACCGCGCGCCATCTTTGCCATGGTTGCCTTCTGCACGGGTTTCCCGTTTCTGATTTCCGCGAAAACAGGTGTGATCATCGTGTCATCCTCACCAAGATACTCCTGCACACAGCGGGAATATTCCTTTGAGGCAAGATTCACAATGATGCCGTCCTCATCCCGGACCTCTTTGTAAATGCTGTCCTTCCAGTAATCATAAAGACTTCCTGCCTCAGGAAGAACCGCCTGCATTTCAAGCCGGTAAGGTGCGATGCCGTCAAAGGGTTTGAGCACACCGTAGAAACCGCTCAGAATCCGCAGATGCTTTTCAAGATATTCCAGCTGTTTTGCGGTCATGGCACCCGGTGCCAGATAACGGAACGCCAGACCGCTGTATGAAAACACCGCCGGGGAAAGACCCTTTCTGAGATCCATATCTGCGAGTCTCTCCATGTTTTCTCTGACCAGTGCATCTGAGCAGTTCCAGATCTTTTTCAGCTGCGCCGCATCATAAGACTTCAGTTCTTTCAGAAGCTCTTCTGTCTGAGCCAGAAAAACAGGCAGATCATGATATGCGAAATCATCATCCGCCCTGACCATCTTCTTGGCCGGGGAAAGAATGATTTTCATGAAAGATCCGCCAGCACATCATCCGCGTGCGGCTGCGGCTTGACCTTCTGATAGGTTTTGATGATGATGCCGTTTTCATCGATGAGATAGGTGGAGCGCTCGGTTCCCATGACTTTCTTTCCGTACATGGTTTTCTCCTTCCACACATCATAGAGCTCCAGCACCTGATGTTCCGGGTCCGCCAGAAGCGTGAACGGAAGCTCCTGCTTTGTTTCGAAATTCTTATGGGATTTCACACTGTCTTTGGAGATGCCCAGAATCACCGCACCCTTTTCACGGATCTGCGGATAGCGGTCGCGGAATGAACATGCCTCTTTGATACAGCCCGCGGTCTGGTCCTTGGGATAAAAATAAAGAATCACTTTCTGTCCGAGATAATCGGACAGCTTATGCATTTCCCCGTTCTGGTCATACAGTTCGAAATCCGGGGCTTTTGTGCCAGTTTCAAGCATTGTTGTTTACCTTCTTTCCTGTCCATTGTAACAAAAAGCCTCCGCAAACGTGCGGAAGCTTGTGATGACTGAGTTTTCGCAGCTCTTATTCGGAGCGCAGCGCGATGACCGGATCCTTCTGGGCAGCCTGTCTGGAAGGAATCAGACCGCCGATCAGGGTGAGGATCACACTGATGATGACCAGCACCACCGCGTTATGGGCGGGCAGGAAGGCGTTGATCGCGTAGTTGTCGGTAAGATTGTGGATCACCGCGTTGATCGGCACAAGCAGCGCGTAAGTGATGCCGATGCCAAGCAGACCGGAAAGCAGACCGATGATGAATGTTTCGGCATTGAACACTTCCGAGATATTCCGCTTGGAGGCGCCGATGGCACGCAGGATACCGATTTCCTTGATTCTTTCAAGCACGGAGATATAGGTGATGATGCCGATCATGATCGACGAAACGATCAGGGATACCGCCACAAAGGCAATCAGAACATAGCTGACCGTATTGACGATGTTGGTGACGCCGCTCATCAGTGTTCCGACCACATCGGTATATTCGATCACCTTGTCCGGATCATTCTCACGCATGTCCGCGTTGTACTGATCCAGGATTTTCAGAATTTCCGCCTTGGATTCAAAATCCTTCGGATAGATGGAAATGGAATAAGGCTTGTTCAGATCGGCATATCCGAAGTTTTTCAGATTGCCATCATAGGAATACTGGTTGGATGACATCATGGAGCTCATCAGCGCCTTCATATCCTCTTCGCTCATGGTCACCTTGATTGCCTCCGAGAAGGCATTGGCGTCCACCTTGAAGGCGTTGGAGAGATTGGCAAGACCGGAGAGCTGCGATGAAATCGCCGAAGTCAGTCCGGCTGACATCTGCGACATCATCTGCTGCACACCGCTTTGAATGGAGCTTTGCAGGGAGTTCACAAAACCGCCGGTCTGCTGATTGATCAGTGTGCTGATCTGCGCGGAAAGATCATCCGCGTTGATCGCCTTTGCGATGCCGGAAGTCAGAGTGCTCTGTGTGCTTTCAAGGGCCAGATACTGATTCAGCGAATCCGTAAACAGCGACGGATCGGGGATATCGCCCTTTTCCTTTGCATATGCCGTATAGCCTTCATTGAGGGCTGTGACAAAGTTCGACAGCTGTTCCTCAGTGAATTCGACTTTGCCCAGTTCCGTCTGCACATTGACCAGGGCTTCGTTCAGCAGCTTCTGCGCCTCTTCGGAATTCAGATATTCATTGAGATACTGCGCATATGCATTCGGATCAGTGGTGGGAATCTCATGATCGACAAGCCATTTCGGATAACCTTCCATGACATGCACAAGAGCCTGGCGGAAAACATCCGGATCAATGGAGGCCATGCCGCTTTCCTCGATCAGTTTTTTCAGTTCGTCATTGAGGCTTGTTCTGCCTTCCTCTGTCTGCATCCATTCGAAGAATGACCGGCCGAGTTTAGCCCAGTCGGTTGTTTCTTCCTTTGCGCTGTAATCGACATATCCTTTGACTGTATCGGAAGCCAGATTCAGAAGCGTTTCAGAATCGATATCAAAGCGCAGCTGTGAAAGCAGAGAACCAAGATCCATGTTCACCTGGGGCACATCGAAGTTCAGGGCGGAGAAATCCACCGTTGAAGCCAGATCGATTCCCGAGAAGTTCATGTTCATGGTGCTCATGTCAAAGTTGAAGGCATTCTGAAGGGCCTGCTGATCCACACTGAACATCTTTGACATATCCAGTCCGTCCGGTCTTTCATCAAAGCGTTTGCCGGTGATGATGTTGATATCCGGATCTGAGCGCTGCTGCTTTACGATGGTGCTGTCCGCGGCGTCGCGCACAACATGCTCAATCAGGCTGGACGGGTAGCCGATGCCCGAAAGAAGCATGGCGGCGGAATCGGTGTCCTTGGGTTTGACAACACCGACAATCCGGATCTCCGTGCCGTTTTCAACCAGCGACTTCATGAATTTCTCGTCTTCGCTCTTATCCTTGTAGACTTTGAATTCCTCATCATAAACATAATGGTCAGCGCTGGAAATCAGGCGGAATGTGACATTCAGGAAATCCTCATAGGAGAATTCCATGAGGCTGGTGTCATCAACGGTGACTCTGTCCGTCTCGGAGAACTGTTTGAGCATGTCTGTCAGTTCCTCGGGATCGCGCAGTCCCATTGTATACAGGGTATAGTCAGTGACTCTTCCGGTCGGGGAAAGCACCAGAACGCATTCATTGAAATGCTCGGGCCAGTGTCCCGCCTTGACCTCATACTGATTGATATACAGATCCTCATTTTCGGGGATGGGATGGAAGGTATCCGTGCTCATGAAAGCGGAAAGGGTTGATGAGCCCCCGGAATATCCAAGACCCATCGCGCTGAATGTCCTGTCCGGATTCACCTGTCTGGCCTTTCCGTTTGTGATCTGCCAGATTTCCGGGGTGATTGACCAGCTGTATTCAATCGATTTGGTATATTCATCAATGCCGCTCTGATCGCTTTCCAGGAATTTCCTCAGGGAAATCAGATCATTGGTATTGAGTCCCGAGAACATTCTGGTGATGGTTCTTCTTTCCAGAACCGAATCCTCGGAATTGACTTCGGTGGTATCGGTGCGCTCGGCAATCTGTGCCAGGGAGACCGCGTTTGTCTGGATCGCGATCGGATATTCCGAAAGCGTATCCTCCTCAATCGAGCGGATGTAATCATTGACGCCGTTGGAAAGCGAGAGAATCAGGGCGATGCCGATGATGCCGATGGAGCCGGCAAAGGCAACCAGGAAGGTTCTCGCCTTCTTCGTGCGCAGGTTGTTGAATGAAAGGGCCAGCGAGGTCAGCAGCGACATCGATGATTTGCCGAGATTGTCAAACCGTGTGGGCTCCTCATTGCTCTCATAGGGATCACTGTCTGAAATGATACGTCCGTCCTTGAGTCTGACAATGCGTGTCGCATACTGTTCGGCCAGTTCCGGGTTATGGGTGACCATGACAACCAGACGGTCCTTGGCGACTTCCTTGAGCAGATCCATGACCTGCACGGATGTTTCCGTATCCAGGGCTCCGGTCGGCTCATCCGCCAGAAGGATATCCGGATCATTGACCAGCGCACGGGCAATCGCGACTCTTTGCATCTGACCGCCGGAAAGCTGGTTGGGCTTCTTGTGCACCTGTTCGCCAAGTCCCACTCTGTCCAGGGCCTCTTTCGCCCTTCTGGAGCGCTCACTGCCGGAAATACCGGAAATGGTCAGGGCCAGCTCAACGTTGGAGAGGATGGTCTGATGAGGAATCAGGTTATAGCTCTGAAATACGAAACCGACTGTGTGATTGCGGTATGAATCCCAGTCTCTGTCTTTGTATTTTTTTGTGGAAATATCATTGATGATCAGATCGCCGCTGTCATATCTGTCCAGGCCGCCGATGATATTGAGCATCGTCGTTTTGCCTGAACCGGACGGTCCCAGCACCGCCACGAACTCATTGTCTCTGAGGCTTAACGAGACATGGTCCAGGGCGGTCTGTTCAAGATCACCGGTCACATATTTCTTGCATATATCTTTTAACTGCAGCATAAAAATTCTTTTCCTCCGCATCAGCGGACGGAAATATTATAATCGTTTGAAATGATTTATAAATGTGTTATGCCCCCACTCTTAACAATTCATCTGTTTTCTGATGTCCCGCAATAGTATGATGGAACCAACAAGGAGAAATCTATGCCCTTTCAGCTGATCCGCAATGACATTTCAAAAGTGAAGGCCGATGCCATCGTCAATTCCGCCAATCCCGAACCAATGGTTGGCAGAGGTTCCGACATGGCAGTCTATCAGGCGGCCGGTTATGAAAAACTGCTCAAAGAAAGAAAAAAGATCGGTTCCATCAAGCCGGGCGAAGCTGCGGTGACGGAAGCTTTTGATCTGAATGCGAAATATATCATCCATACGGTCGGTCCCGTCTGGCATGGCGGCACTCACCGTGAAATGGAAACCCTGGCTTCGTGCTATCGGAAGTCACTGATGCTGGCAAAACAGCTCAAGTGCAAAAGCATCGCATTCCCGATGATTTCCACGGGTGTCTACGGCTTTCCGAAAGATCTTGCCCTGAGCACCGCCTTAAAAGAAATTGAAACCTTCCTGATGGAAGATGAAATGAATGTGACCCTGGTCGTCTATGACCGCTCCTCTTACCAGCTTTCAGCCTCCCTGAACACATCCGTGCGGGAATATATCAATGACCGCCAGGCTGAAGAAGGTGCCATGCATGTTTACGGCGCCTCACTTCCGGAAATATCGGAAACCTCATCCGTCTTTTCCACTTATGATGCCGCAAAGAATCAGCTGCCGCCCAATGAAGTGCGCAGACCCGGAAGAAGAAAAGAATCTGCCTTACGGCCTTCAGCCGCTCCCTCCTTTTCCCTCAAAGACCTGCTGCGCAGCCATGAGAGGACTTTCCAGGAACAATTGCTTCATCTGATTGATGAAAGAGGATTGAGTGATGTGGAAGTGTACAAGAAGGCCAATCTTGACCGCAAGCTTTTCTCAAAGATCCGCTCCAATAAAAACTACACACCGAAAAAGAAAACCGCGCTTGCCCTGGCGATCGCGCTGAAGCTGGACATTGATGAGACGAAGGATCTTCTTGCCAGAGCCTCTTTGGCATTGTCCCCGTCCAGTCCCTTTGATCTGATCATTGAATACTGCATCCGCCATGAGAAATACAGCATCATCGAGATCAATTCCATTCTCTTTGAATACGATCAGCAGCTGCTTGGTGATGCCTGAAAATGTCGCTTTTGAAGCGACCTTTTCTTTCTGTTTCCGGATTATTCTCAAAGTGTAAAAACAAGGAGGAAACAGAAAATGAAAAAAGGATTGACAGAACTTGTGATGATTCTCGACAAGAGCGGCTCGATGCACGGGCTTGAGGCGGATACGATCGGCGGATTCAATTCGATGATCGAAAAGCAGAAGAAGGAAAACGGCGAGGTCCTTGTTTCGGTGGTTCTCTTCAATGAGAAGGCCGATGTCATCTATGACAGAAAGGATATCCGCGCCATTGAGCCGATGAACGACAGACAGTATTGCGTCAGCGGATGTACCGCTTTGCTTGATGCGGTGGGACGCGCCATCAGACATATCAAAAGGGTCCACAAATACAGCCCTGCGGATACCGTGCCTGAAAAGACACTGTTCATCATCACCACCGACGGCATGGAGAATGCCAGCCGGGAATACACCTATGCAGAAGTCAAGAAGATGATTGAAAAGCAGAAGGCAAAGCACAACTGGGAATTCATCTTCATGGGTGCCAACATCGACGCCATCGAAACCGCAGAGCGTTTCGGCATCCGTAAGGAACGGGCGGTCAACTACCGCAGCGATGCCGAGGGCACAGCCCTGAACTATGCGGTCATGTCGGAGATCGTCCACAGAGTCAGATCTTCCGCAACACATCAGGAAATGGATGCGGCTTTGGATGATGAGGCGCTCATGGCTCCCATCCGCGAACATTTCAGCAGAAAATAAGAGACGAAAAGGAGGAGGGATGATATGAATCAGTACATGAAAAGCGCTGTATACGGGGTTGCCGTCGGTGATGCGCTGGGCTGTCCGGTGCAGTTTGAAAGCAGAGCGGAAGTCAAAAGACACCCGGTGACGGATATGAGAGGCTACGGCACATTCAATCTGCCTGAAGGATCATGGACGGATGACACCAGCCTGACCCTGGCCGCCCTTGCCTCCATCAAAGAGAAAAACGGAATTGACGCGGATGATATCATGGAGCGCTTCTGCGACTGGATGTATGACGGTGCCTATACGCCATACGGTTTCTCCTATGACATCGGCAACGGCACCCGCAACGCAATCAATGCGTACCATAACGGTGCGGACGTGTATCATTGCGGCAGCACGGCGGAATACAACAACGGCAACGGTTCCCTGATGAGGATCATTCCCGTCTGCGTCTGGTGTGCTTTGAATGTTCCGGATGAAAAGGAAGCTGTAAGACTCATCGATCTGGTTTCCGGTCTGACCCACAATACGGAAAGAGCGAAAACCGCATGCGGTCTTTACGGTTTCATGGTAAATGCCCTGATCCATGAGGGAGGAAGTCTGAAAGAGAAGCTTCAGAAAGGAATGGACAGAGGTATCGCATATTACAAAGCTGCGGATACCGCGGAGCTCAGAACCTATCACCGCCTCTTTGATCTGGACGCATTTTCAAAAACACAGGCGGACCGGATTGAAAGCAGCGGTTATGTCGTCGATGCCTTTGAAGCGGCAGTATGGAGTCTCATCACAACCAACAGCTTCAAAGAGGCACTTCTCAAAGCGGTCAATCTCGGTGATGACACGGATACCGTGGCCGCCATCGCCGGCGGACTCGGCGGTCTTTATTACGGACTGGATGCGATCCCGCAGAACTGGCTTGAATCGCTGAAAAACAAAGAGCTGTTTGAAAACCTGCTCGATTAAAAAACCGGAACGCCATGTCCCGGTACACACCTCCGTAAAACGGGGGTTTTCTTATGCCTTTTTCAGAATGGTCTGGTAATAGAGAACCGTGATCAGCCAGACGGCAATCAGCGGAATGATCACAGAAGCGCCAAGCAGACTGACCTCCCCGATTGTGGCGCCGCCGGTAAATGCGGCGGATACCAATGCCATTCCCACATAGATGACGACAAGCAGCAGCACAAACAGATAATACCTGCGCAGCTCTGTATGCATGATCTTATGACGCATGCCGGTTTCCGAGCCGATCTGGGAAAGGATCGCATATTCCTTCCCTCTTGAGGAAAGATCGGTTTCCAGACGGAACATGATGGTCAGTGACTGAAGGATCGCTATGGCGATATAAGAGAAGATGATCAGCAGTTTTTCAACCGGTGAATTCTCTCTGGCAAACAGCATGGACATCATGACCATCAGATCCGCAATCAGAAGATACACGGTGATTTTGGAGAACTGCACATCCCTGCGCACAAAGCCGTTGGCAGCCGCTTTGACCGTATCGGCGGTACCTCTTTTCCGGTTGTATGCGGTCAGTGCCGGAAGCAGCACGTAATTGATCGTGCGGTCCAGACCGACACAGCCGATCAAAGCCATGATGGCAAGGCCGCCTGAGCCTTTGAAGAAACCGTAAAGCGGGAAGAGCGCGGCGATGATGCCGGCCAGATTGAGAAGCAGCTGGAAGATCTTTGTATTGGTGACACCGTATCCGCCCTGCTTTTTCATGGCGGCGATGTTTCCGCCGGAAAGCAATACCGCTCCGCTCTTGTAGGCAAAGGAGCAGTTGAGCAGCGTGATCACGCTGATGACAAACAGCATGACCATCCAGAATTCCACCATTGCAAATGATGAAATACCCACGACGATATCCGCACCGCTCTTAGCCAGAATGGCATTGAGTCCGCCAAGCATGAGATATCCTGTTCCGATTCCGAACGGAATCGACACCAGCATCAACAGAACCGTCTGGATCAGAAGATACATGGCCATCTGGATATAGGTGGCGCCGCAGATCAGTCTGACCGCGAGCTCCTTCGCCTTGTTTTTAACGAAGAAGTCATTGCAGAAGAACAGGTCAATCGCGCACATGACAACCACAAACACCATCATCAGATTGGAGATGTTTCCCTTCGAAAGCAGCTCGATGATATCGGCCAGATTGTTGTTGGTCACATATACCTCCGGTCCGGTTGAAGCCGCTTCCGCCATATTGAAATAGACAAACAGCAATGCCGTGGTGATATAGAAGGTCAACGCAAAGAAGACCGCCTTGGACATGCTGTTGCGCAATGAGCGCAGCGCTTCTTTGAAAATCATGCGGTTTTTCTCCTTGTGCGGTTTGAGGAGCTGATTTCAACGATCTTGCGGAAATAGGTATCCTGATCCATTCCCTCTCTGCTGATTTCCTGACTGATTGCTCCGTCTCTGATGAAGATCAGACGGGAAGTGAATGAGGCAACAAAGGAGTCATGGGTAACCATGACAATGGTTGATCCGCTTTCGCGGTTCATCTTTTCAAACAGTTCCATGAGTTCCTCGGAATTCTCCGAGTCCAGGGCTCCGGTCGGCTCATCGGCGACGATCAGGCCGGGATTGTTGATCAGCGCACGGCAGATCGCGGCTCTTTGTTTCTGACCGCCCGAGCATTCCGGCGGTATCTTGTTGAGCAATGAGGAAATGCCCAGCTTTGCGGCAATATCCTCAACCAGGCCTTCGATCTTTTTCGGATCCTGCTTTGCCAGAGTCATCGGCATGGCAATATTTTCAAACATGGTATGGGTATCCAGAAGATTGAAATCCTGGAAAATAAAGCCGAGGTTTTCATAGCGGAAACGCCCGATCTCATTGGCGGACATGTTCATGACATTCTTTCCGTTGATAAAGACCTTTCCGTCGGTCGGATAATCCATCGTGGAAATCATATTGATAAAGGTGGACTTGCCGCTGCCGGAAGGACCCATGACACCGAGGAATTCCCCCTTGCGCACTTCAACGTTGATATCGTGAAGCGCGGTGACCGCATTCATGGATTCGGGATTGTACACTTTCTTCAGATTGACTGTTTTCAGGATGACTTCATCATTCATAACCGCATTCTCCGTTCTGTTTAAGCCATGCATATTATACATAACCGTTTTTGATAAATCTAATACTGCATATGCATACTTTCCCATAACGAAAAAGAATGCCCGCAGGCATTCAGAGGATTCTCTCTATTGATCTTCTGACAGAAACTGAGCAATCGCGAAATCATCCGCCACAAACATGATCTGACACTCTGCCTCTTCTTTGAAAAGGTGCTGAAACCAGCCGGCCGAATGGGTGCCCCGGCATACCGAGTGGGTGCTGTTGGCGACATAGCCGAATTTCGCGCCGGTGTTTCCGTATACAGCGATGGCCTCGTCATCATACGGATTGTCATGGTCCTTTTTCAGACGCAGGATCAGTCCCGGTCTGAACATGCCGCTGCCCGCAAATGAGTTGATATGCACGATACTCATGTAATATTTCTCTTCCATAAAAAACCTCCATGACTCCCCCGAATCATTGAATGGCATTCATCCCTGTCTGTTTTACATCCGCATTATCACTTCGCACTCATGACAAAAAACACGCCATTGGTGATATGATGAAAAAAACAAAGGTGAAACATCATGGCGGAAAAGAAACACATTTCCTTCGCGCTGCTGCAGATTCTGCAGGAGGAAAGCGATGAAAACAATATTCTGAGTGCCGGCGAACTGCTCGAAAAGCTTAACAAACGGCTCGATCTGAGCATTGAAAGGCGGACGCTTTACTCCAATATCGATATTCTGCGCCAGGCGGGATATGAGATTTCCGATTACAACGAAAACAAGAAAGGCTATTACCTGAAACAGCGGCAGTTTGAAAAGGGTGAGATTCTGCTGTTATGCAATGCCATCCACGCCTCGCATTTTATCGATCACGAACAGAGTGAAATCCTGATCCGCAAGCTGCTGAACACCCTCTCCCGTGAGGAGCGGAAAGAATTCAGGGATACGGTATACATGCCCAACCAGCTGAAAACCGACGGCAACCTTCTGTTTTCAAACATCGAAAGCATTTCCGCCGCCATTCACAAAGGAAAGAAGATCTCCTTTACCTATATGCACTACAACGCAAACAAAAAGCTTGTGCCCAGAAGAAAAGATCCGTATACTGCCGAGCCCCGCTATATTGTCTATAACGATTCAAGGCCGTATCTGATCACCACCAGTGAGCGCCATCCCGGCTTCACCCACTGGCGCATTGACAAGATGGCCAATATCGTCTGCCAGGATGAGCCGGTGCGCAGACTGAAGAAAACGGAGGAAACGGAAGCCTACCGCTATGCCTCAAACAAGCTGTTCATGTTTGCCGGCGAAACAGAATGGGTATCATTCCGCTGTGAAGAGCGCATCATGGATCAGATGATCGATATCTTCGGCCCGAAGCTGAGAATTCTGCCGGATGCGCCGGGCTATTTCACCGCAAGGGTGCAGACAACCGAAAACGGCGCGTGTTTCCTTGGCCAGCAGTTCGCCGATGCCATTGAAATCATGGATCCGCCCGCGTTCCGTGAAAAACTGAAACAGACATTCCAAAAAAGACTTCATGAGGATGACCAATAATCCTCTGCGGTTCAGATTGTTTTTAAGCGATGTGCACTGTCATGCACATCCTTTTTTTATCCTTCCGTTTAAGATGAAAACGGCATAGGGGGAAAACAGAATGGAAGAGCAGAAAAAGAAGGAACCTCTGAGCCAGGAAGAGCTCATGGAAGTCATTGCGGAAATGCGGATGCCATGAAAAAATGCAGATCACTCTGCATTTTTCGTATTATTCAGGCTTTGCCAGTCTGCGCAGCCAGTATTCGCCGACGGGCTCTGATGCATTCTCAGGTGTCCAGGGAACCTCATGGCGTTCGAAGTAGCCGATCACCTTTCCGTCCTGATCTCTGACCGGAACAAAGAATTCGCGCTCTCCTGTTTTCCGGTTGTAGGTTTCGAACATCTCATCCTCGCCCTCATCGGCGCGTCTGAGAAAGTTCTCAATCTTGGGTTTTGTGCTTTCATTATGGCAGTTGAACAGGCTGTTTCCGACGATGACTCTCTGACCGTATCTTGTCAGGGCGGTACGGTTCATCCAGCGCACGGTATGTGTCCTGTCGACAAACACGACTTCATACGGGTAGGCATCCAGAATTGCCTTGAGCACTTCAAATGTGATTTCCATTGACTGTACTTCTCCTCTTTCATGCATCATACCATTGATCCCGGCAAACCTCATTGATTCTGCCTGCGGATATAACAAGCCCTCAGTTTTCCTGACAGTCTTTCCATCAGCCGCTCATCATCCAGAATCAGATTCACGACTGCCTCGCAGACGGCTTTTTCAAACGATACCCGGCAGCACCGCAAAACCGTATCCAGGTTTTCCAGATAGTGATGATCTCTGATGAGACATGCCCGCCGGCAGAATTCTTTCATTTCTCCGGCATCACGCAGAGCGGATTTCTGAAAGAGCGCAAACAGCTGCAGCACTGTATACGGCTCAGATGGTTCATGAAGCAGATTCACGGTGCCGGGGCGGAAAGCGGAACTGAGCGGATAAAGACTCATCCTGTCAAGATCCGCAGCCAGTATGAAGTCCGCGGTTTCAAGGCACCACTGCGCCACTTCCTTCTCATCGCCTGTATTGCGGGCGATTCTTTCTTCGAATGTATATCGTTTTTCCATATATTCCCTTTTGTTTCGGCAAGCGGAAAACAGAGCCATCAATGCGGATGCCTCAACAAACAGATCTTTCATTTTCCATTCCCTGTAAAGGGTGATATCGGCCAGTTCACCTCCGGCGTAAACCGCAATTGCACAGATACAAGTCATTAAACTTCCTCCTTTTCATATGTCCGGCTGTCTTTCCCGTTGGCACGCTCCCCTTTTTCCAAAGGATCTTGGCCTGCTTCCCCCGGGCTTTTGCAAAAATAAAACCGGTACAGATTCCGATCAGACGGTCTTGCCCCGTCTTCTCAGTTTTCCGTACCGGTATTCATGTATCTGTGATGCATGTTCATATTAGCATTGCGCTGATTTCCATGCAAGAAGCCTTTTTTTCAGCATTTCAAAAGCTTAGTGAAGGCGGTTATGCTATCATGTCATGGTCTTTCGGAGGAAGATCATATGAGCACAACAGCTGAAAAGCAATATAATACGGTAACCCTGCTGAAGCGGTTCTCACCGTATCTGATGAAATACAGAAAACTTCTCTTCTTTGATCTGTTCTGCGCGGCGCTGACCACCTTGTGTGATATCGTTCTGCCCAGAATCATGTCCACCCTGACCAATACGGCAATGTACAGTCCTGCCGAGCTGACCGTGGAGCTTGTACTGAAGCTGGCACTTGTATATACCATTCTGAGACTGGTCGATGCGGCAGCTTATTATTATATGAGTTCAAGAGGCCATATCATGGGTGTCCATATCGAGACGGATATGCGCACTGATGCGTTTGACCATCTGGAAAGACTTTCGGACAGCTATTATGCCAACACCAAGATCGGTCAGGTCATGGGAAGAATCACAAGCGATCTGTTCGATGTCACTGAATTCGCCCATCACTGCCCGGAGGAATTCTTCATTGCCGGCATCAAGATCCTTGTCTCATTCATCATTCTCTGCCAGTCATCGGTTGTGCTGACCCTGATCATCTTCTCCTGCATTCCCTTTCTCATTTACGCTTCCATCAAACTGAACAGACGCTTCAGAAGAGCCACCAAGAAACAGCGTGTGCAGATCGGTGAGCTCAATGCCCAGGTTGAGGATTCCCTGCTTGGTGAAAAGGTCGTCAAGGCCTTCGCCGCGGAGGATATGGAAATCGCGAAATTTGCCAGGGACAATCAGAAGTTCAAGGCGATCAAAACCGAGCGCTACTACGCCATGGCCAATTACAGCATGTCCACCCGACTGTTCGACGGCCTGATGTACGTCACCACAATCATTGCCGGCGGCCTCTTTCTGGTCAACGGACTGATCAATGCGGGTGAGCTGGTAGCCTATATCCTTTATGTTACAACAATGATTACAACTATCCGCAGAATCGTCGAATTTGCGGAACAGTTCCAGAGCGGCATCACCGGCATTGAGCGTTTCCTTGAAATCATGGACACACCGATTGACATCAAGGATGCTCCGGATGCCAAAGAGCTTGAAATCAAAGAAGGAAGAATCACCTTCGACCACGTCACCTTCGAATATCCCGATGATCATAACCGTGTTCTCCACGATCTCTGTCTGGATATCAGACCGGGTGAAAACCTTGCCCTGGTCGGTGAAAGCGGCGGCGGAAAGACAACCCTTGCATCATTGATCCCCCGCTTCTATGACACAACCGCCGGTTCCGTTCTGATTGACGGGCAGAATGTGAAGGATGTCACCCTCAAAAGTCTGCGCAGCGCGATCGGCATTGTTCAGCAGGATGTATACCTCTTCTCCGGAACCGTGCTTGAAAACATCGCCTATGGAAAACCCGGAGCCAGCCGTGAGGAGATTGTGCATGCGGCGAAACTGGCCGGTGCGGATGCGTTCATCAATGAGCTTCCGGACGGATATGACTCCTATGTCGGCGAGCGCGGTGTCAAGCTTTCAGGAGGTCAGAAACAGCGCATCTCCATCGCCCGTGTCTTCCTGAAAAATCCGCCTGTCCTGTTATTGGATGAAGCCACTTCCGCTTTGGACAATGAGAGTGAAATTCTGATTGAAAAGAGCCTGGCGGATCTTTCCGTCGGCAGAACAACCCTGACCATCGCCCACCGTCTGACGACCATCCGCAATGCCGACAGAATTATCGTTCTGGGCAAAAACGGCATTGAGGAAGAAGGAAACCACGAGGCACTGCTTGAAAAGAAAGGCATCTACTGGCGTCTTTGGAACGGCGTCATGCGCGAAGCCTGAGAAGAAATATGAAAGGGAATCCATCCTGTCAATGGACTGACCGGTATGAATTCCCTTTTTATTTTTCTTACTGTAAACCGCGGATCATATGATGATAGACCAGGCCGTCCTCTTCACGTGTTTCACTCATAAGATCCACAAACCAGTTGCGGTGCCAGAACTTCTCCGCCTGACGGTTGCCTTTGGCATAGCCGGCCTCCGCCCACATGAAGCCGCAGCGGGCAAATTCATCAAGCATGTCCCTGAGCATTTCAGAGCCATAGCTGAAACCCTGCATCTCATTGGGAATCATGATGAAGTCAATCCATACCGCATCCTGTCTGGGATAGTGCAGATAGATTCTCGCCGCGCCGACGACATCCGGATCTCTTAACACGACAAAGTATTTATTCTTCGGATCGCAGTCTTTCGGACATCTTTGCGCATCTTTCTTCACCAGCTCAAGATCCGGTTCAATGCCAAGCTGTTCAAAATACTGCATATTGTCCCGATACAGCTCCAGAACATCCGCATAGTTGTCCTCATTGATCAGCTCAACATCATATGTGTTTGAGAGCTTATGATAATCAAAGTCGTAATCGGCCATTCTCAGACCGTCAACCAGAAGAAGCTCACAGTTGTATCCGTGTTCCTTGTCCATGAAGATGTCCGTGATCAGGCCGAACAAGGTTCTGCCGAGCTGTTTATGCGCCATTTCGGCAAGCTCACGGTATTCCGGATGGGTGTCCATCCGTTTTTCATAGTATTGCGCTGTCATTTCATAGCCGAAAGTGATTTTGGAAAGATCGGCATTTTCCCAGGTAAGAAGGACATAGTAGTCCTTCTGCCCTTCCATGATCATGAGCAGATTTTCCAGAGACGGCTCGATCTTCGCTTCATAGTCATCATGAATGAGCAGCTTGATCAGATCAAAGAATTCCTCGAACGAGTTGAAAAACACACCGTCGATCACCCGTTCCTTTGTGATTTTGTTTTCCATGCCCTGCCTCCGTGCATGATTGTCATGCATTATTCCACATTTACTATCATCTCATGATTCAGAACGCGAAAAAACAAAAAAAGTGCATTACGCACTTTCTATATGGAGCGAGTGAGGAGAATCGGACTCCCGTATTCAGCTTGGAAGGCTGACGTTCTACCATTGAACTACACTCGCACAACAACAAGGTGGTGACTCGGAAGAGACTCGAACTCTCGACCCACTGATTAAAAGTCAGTTGCTCTACCACCTGAGCTACCGAGTCATCAGTGGTAAACAATAGAGGCTGGGGCAGCTGGATTCGAACCAGCGAAATGACAGAGTCAAAGTCTGTTGCCTTACCGCTTGGCTATGCCCCAATCTGCCGGGCTTATGTATATGCATCACACTTGGTGAGATTTGTCAAAAAATGGTGGAGACGGGTGGTTTCGAACCACCGAACCCGGAGGGAGCAGATTTACAGTCTGCCGCGTTTAGCCACTTCGCTACGTCTCCACAATGGTGCCGACTATAGGAATCGAACCTACAACCTACTGATTACAAATCAGTTGCTCTGCCAATTGAGCTAAGTCGGCGTTTCGTATGGTGGAGGTTAACGGGCTCGAACCGCTGACCCTCTGCTTGTAAGGCAGATGCTCTCCCAACTGAGCTAAACCTCCATGCCTCTTTCAAAGAGTGCTTACATATACTAGCATACGGATATTTTGGCGTCAATAATCTTTTTTTCAAAATTTTGAACGTCTTACAATGGCTTACTGTGTCCGCTGTGTCACATCATGAACTGCAAAAAGTGCTACAATACTGGCATGGAGGTTTTCTGAATGGAAATCTGGAATTCACGCTCACTGGATAACAATCAGCGGTTTATCGCCGCCATTATAGCCGGACTGATCAGCGCGGTTGTGCTTGGTCTTTCCTACGGAATCATCATCAGCATGTTCCATATCATCATGTCTGTTCTCTACATCGGTATCGGATACGGAGTCGGACAGGCAGTCAGACAGTACGGACGCGGTGTGCACAAACGCTTTGCCGTGGTCGGTGCCCTTTGCACGCTGCTCGCCATCATCATCGGCGATTTCACGGCAATCGTGGGCATCCGCGGCATCTTCACCCTGCTGATCACACCGTCCATGTGGCCGGGAGTATTCAAAACCTGGATTTCCATGAACTTCGGAACAAACATCAACAGTCTGCTCGGTCTGCTGCTCAAGGCCTTCGGCATCTATATCGGCTATCAGCAGTCCGTCATTCTGTAAGGAGGCATTATGTACAGAAACACATGGATGGAAGTCAATCTGGACGCGGTCGCGTTCAATATAAAAAGACTGAAGGAAATCTGCGGAAAACGGATCATTGCCGTTCTCAAGGCGGATGCCTACGGCTGCGGTGACAGCCACGTTGCCAAGGCGGCTCTTGAAGCCGGCGCGGAAATGCTGGCGGTATCCAGCCTGGATGAGGCACTGATGTTCCGCAATGAAGGCTATACCGGAAGTCTTCTGGTTCTCGGCGCCACTGATCCGGCCGATGTTTCGACCATGATCGAACATGATATTTCGGTGCCGGCATACTGCCCGGAATGGGTTGACGCGGTTCTTGCCAACCATCCCGCCGGACTCAAAGTTCATATGAAAGTCGATACCGGCATGAACCGGATCGGCTTCAAAAACAATGACGATCTGAAATCCGCCTTTGACAGGCTGAAAGAAGCGGGCTGTGTCATGGAAGGCATCTTCACCCACTTCTGCTGTGCTGACTTTGACGAAGTCTTCACCAACATGCAGTATGACCGTTTCCGTGAGGCGGTTGAAATGCTTGATTATCCGTTTGAATGGATTCATTGCGACAATTCCGATGCCACCGTATGGTTCAAAGACGATCTGTCCAACGCCTGCCGCATCGGCATCTCGATCTACGGCATCAACACCTACACCGATGAGCTTCGCCATCCGGTATCGCTGCACACAACCGTCACAATGGTCAAGAAAATCAAAGCCGGCGAGAAGATCGGATACGGTTCCACCTATACCGCAATGAAGGACGAAATCATCGCCACCCTTCCGATCGGATACGCGGACGGATTCATCCGTGCCAACAAAGGCAGAAGCGTATGGTGCGACGGCATGCTCTGTCAGGTTGTGGGTAACATCTGCATGGACCAGACCATGGTGCGTCTGGAACACGAGGTGCCCCTGAACACGCCGGTTGAGGTCTTCGGTCCCCATATCCATCTTGAGGATATGGCGGCGGATCTGAATACCATTCCCTATGAAATCATCTGTCTGATTTCAGGCAGAGTGACCAGAACCTATGTCTGGCACGGTCAGGAAGACATCGAGGAGAATGCCAGACTGCTCAAGTCGGAAGCGACGGAAGTCTGATCTGTCAGTCTTTCAAAAAGATTCAGCTGCCAGCGGCCAATGTCATTAAGATAAAACATTGAATAACGGGGCCATGAAAAGGTTTCAACAAGCAATATGTTGAGGCCTTTTTTTTCTTAAGAAAATCGCAAAAAACACTTGACAGAGAATCCGGGCGGTTTTTAGACAATCCGAAGGAAATTGTAGGAGGAAAAAACGACTATGATTTCCAGTAATTACTATTATTCGCCTTCATCTATACGCGCCGGTCTGGATCGTGCTGTCAGCTATGTGTCAGACAATATTGCGTGCTATTGTACAGATCCCGGCATCGCATTTACACGTAACAGAAAGCTCGGATGTGAAGCTTTG
>JNJQ01000040.1 GCA_000701725.1 Erysipelotrichaceae bacterium NK3D112 | reverse complement strand
AACAATAGTTCACGACGGTGAGAAAGCACATAACATGCTGATTGAGAAGCTGGAACTTGTCGGTGAAGCGTATATAGCTGACACCAAAGATAAGAACTATCTGGAGAACATGGCTTTGATTAACAACATGTGTTCCTGGTTGAAGAGGTATATCTATCGCTTTATAGGTATGAGAATGGATAATCTTCAGTCATACCTGAACTGGTTTGTGTATCTGTTCAGAGTCAAAGGTGCTGTAGATCGATGGCCCAAGATGGAACGGATTTTGCGGCATTTGGTGTTAACTGACGTTCAACACAAGCGGAAACGCTAGTATTTATCGCGTTTGTCATCAACAGAATTGTTTACTGTTAGATTCTTTTATTCTTCTGCTGTCTGTTCTGCCTGTTCAGTTTCAGCTGCTTCGGGTTCAGCTTCATCTTCCGGTTCCGCATCAAGGATCTCTACAGTGGATACTTTCGCCTCATCCTTGACATTGATCAGATGCACGCCGCGGGCAGCTCTGTTATAGATTGAGACCTGCGTCAGAGAGATACGGATGATGATTCCGGAGTCTGTCATGATCATGCAGTCCTCATCTCCGTTGACCGCTCTCATGCATACAAGATTACCGGTCTTTTCACTGACATTGACTGTCTTGACACCCTTGGCTCCTCTGGAAGTCATACGGTAATCATCCAGCAGTGATTTCTTACCATATCCGTTTTCGGTTACGGTCAGGATATAGTTTCCTTCCTCACTGGTAGCCATGCCGATGACTTTACCGCCGTCGACATTGAAGCCCTTCACACCGCGTGCGCTTCTGCCGAGAGGTCTGACTGTGCTTTCCTCAAATCTGACCGCTTTGCCGTTGGATCCGGCGATGATGATTTCCGCTTCACCGTTGGTTGCTTTGACGAATGCGAGTTCATCATCCTCATTGAGTTTGATCGCGATCTTACCGTTGCGGTTGATGTTTTCAAACTCGCTGATTGCTGTTCTCTTGATCAGACCCTGTCTTGTCGCAAAGAAGAGATAGCTTGCGCTGTCATCCTTGGAATACGGCACAAACGCCTTGATCTTTTCGGTTCTGTCAATGCGGATCAGGTTGATTGACGGAATTCCTTTGCTGGTGCGGCTGAATTCAGGCACATTGTATCCCTTGATACGGAATACACGTCCCTTGTCAGTGAACACAAGCAGGAAATCATGTGTGGACATGGAAACGAACTGTTCGATGAAATCATCCTTGTTGAGTTCCATACCCTTGATTCCTTTGCCGCCGCGGTTCTGAACACGGTAGTTGTCCGTAGTCATACGCTTGATATAGCCGTTGGCGGAAAGGGTGATCACAACGTTTTCAACCGGGATCAGATCCTCATCCTCCATATCAGCCGGCGCATCGATGATTTCGCTGCGGCGAGGATCATTGTACTTATCCTTGATTTCAAGGAGTTCCTCTTTGATGATCGTCATAACACGTTCATGATGTCCGAGGATATCTTCCAGATCTGCGATTTTTACAAGCAGATCACGGTATTCATTTTCGATTCTGTCTCTTTCCAGTCCGGTCAGTCTTCTGAACTGCATGTCAAGAATCGCCTTGGCCTGGATTTCATCCAGCGCAAAGTTGCTCATGAGTCTGTTCATCGCTTCCGCGGCGTCTCTTGAAGCGCGGATGGTATGGATGACCTCATCCAGATTGTCGACCGCAATTCTCAAACCTTCCAGGATATGAGCTCTGTCTTTTGCCTTTTTCAGATCATACTGCGTTCTTCTGACAATGACTTCCTCCTGATGGGCAATATATCCCTGCAGGAGTTCCTTCATTCCCGCCAGACGCGGTGTGTTGTTGAAAAGAACGACATTGTTGACACCAAAATTGGACTGAAGGGGAGAAAGCTTGTAAAGCTGGTTGAGAAGCACTTCCGGCTGCACATCTTTACGCAGTTCCATAACGATGCGCACACCGTTCATATTGGATTCATCACGAAGATCCGTGATGCCTTCAATCTGTTTGTCTCTTGCCAGCGCCGCGATTCTTTCCACAAGGCTTGCCTTATTGACCATGTAGGGAATCTCATAGACAACAATTCTGGATTTGCCGTTGGGCATATCCTCAATTCTGGTCTTGGAACGCATGATAATCGTTCCGCGGCCGGTTTCAAAAGCCTTTCTGATGCCGGAGCGGCCGAGAATATATCCGCCTGTAGGGAAGTCCGGACCTTTCAGATATTCCATCATTTCCGTGACAGTCAGATCCGGGTTGTCGATTAAGGCAATCACCGCATCGATGGTCTCACCGAGATTGTGAGGAGCGATGTTGGTCGCCATACCGACCGCAATACCGGTGGATCCGTTGACAACAAGGTTCGGGAAACGCGCGGGAAGAACGGAAGGTTCAACTTCCTCACCGTCATAGTTGGGAACCATGTTGACTGTTTCCTTGTCAATGTCCCTCAGCATTTCCACGGCAATCTTTGCCATACGGGCTTCGGTATAACGCATGGCAGCCGCACCGTCGCCATCCATGGAACCGAAGTTTCCATGACCGTCGACCAGAGTCTTTCTCATATTCCACGGCTGTGCCATATATACCAGGGCGCCATAGATTGAACTGTCGCCATGGGGATGGAATTTACCCATCGTATCACCGACCAGACGCGCGCATTTGCGGTACGGCTTGTCCGGTCCGTTGTTCATTTCGCTCATTGAATAGAGGATTCTTCTCTGAACGGGTTTCAGTCCGTCTCTGACATCGGGAAGGGCTCTGGAAACGATAACCGACATGGAATAGTCAATGAAATCACGTTCCATTTCCCTGGTCAGATTTGTTTCGGTAATATGACCCGGATCAAAGTTTTCCTCATCAAATTCCATAAAATCATCTAATGCCATAAAGACCTCCTGTTAGATGTCAAGCTCGGCGAACTTCGCATTTTCGATAATGAAGTTCTTTCTCGGCTCGACTTCTTCTCCCATCATGATTGAGAAGTACTGATCAGCCTTTTCGGCATCATCAATATTGACCCTGATCAGAGTTCTGCTCTTGGGATCCATGGTTGTTTCCCATAACTGTTCCGCATCCATTTCACCAAGACCTTTGTATCTCTGAATGGCCAGACGGTCTCCCAGTTCCGCTCTGAGTCTTTCCATCTGCTGCTCTGTATATGCATAGCGGACGGTATTGCCTTTCTGCACTTTGTACAGAGGCGGCTGGGCAATGTAAATATGTCCCTGCTCAACAACCGGTCTGAGATATCTGTAGAAGAATGTCAGAAGAAGAATTCTGATATGTGATCCGTCAACATCGGCATCGGTCATGATGACGATCTTGTTGTATCTCAGCTTGGAGACATCAATCTCATCCATGAATCCGCATCCGAAAGCAGTGATCATGGATCTGATTTCCGCGTTTTCAAATACACGGTGCTGTCTGGCTTTCTCAACGTTGAGAATCTTACCTCTCAGAGGCAGAATCGCCTGGTAGTGGGAATCACGTCCGTTCTTAGCGGAACCGCCGGCGGAGTCACCCTCGACGATATAGATTTCGCAGATGGACGCGTCTTTTGAGGAACAGTCGGACAGTTTGCCGGGCAGTGAACTGATTTCAAGCGAACTCTTTCTTCTGGTCAGCTCTCTGGCTTTTTTCGCAGCCATTCTTGCCTGGGAGGCAAGGGTTGCCTTTTCCATGATCGCTTTTGCCTGATCGGGATTTTCCATCAGAAAGCGTTCCAGCTGGGTTCCGAAGATATCGGATACGATCTTTCTGACCTCGCTGTTTCCGAGCTTGGTCTTTGTCTGTCCCTCATACTGGGGATCCGGATGCTTGACGCTGATGATGGCGGTAATGCCTTCCTTGCAGTCATCAGAAGTCAGGTTGTCATCCTTTTCCTTGAGGAAGTTATTCTCTCTTGCGTATTTGTTGATAATGCGGTTGAGCGCCATGCGGAAACCTTCCTCATGGGTGCCGCCTTCAGCTGTGTTGATGTTGTTGCAGAAGGTATACACATTCGGATTGAATCCGTCATTGTACTGGCAGGCAACCTCAACCTGAATACCTTTTTCATGTCCTTCAGAATAGATGATATCCGGATGGACGGCTGTTCTGTTTCTGTTCAGGAATTCCACATATTCCTTCAGACCGCCCTCGAACATGAATTCATGATGACGCTTTTCGGGAGTTTCCTCTCGTTCGTCATTGAAAACAAGACGGATGCCCTTGTTCAGGAAGGCAAGCTGTCTGAGTCTGTCACGCAGTGTGTCATGATCATAAACCGTTGTCTCGGTAAAGATCGTGGGATCCGCTTTGAATCTGACTCTGGAGCCGTGTTTTTCAGGACTGCATTCGCCGACGATCTTCAGCGGTTCAACCGCGTGTCCGCCGTTTTCAAAACGGATGAAATACACATTTCCCGCATGGAAAACAAATACTTCCAGCCATTCGGAAAGCGCGTTGACAACTGATGCGCCGACACCGTGCAGACCGCCTGAT
Source organism: Erysipelotrichaceae bacterium NK3D112 (assembly GCA_000701725.1). Classification (GTDB taxonomy): domain Bacteria; phylum Bacillota_I; class Bacilli_A; order Erysipelotrichales; family Erysipelotrichaceae; genus Bulleidia. Next base: position 16,228 of record JNJQ01000040.1, on the reverse strand, counting down.
ACCTTGTATGCGCCTCCGCCGAACTTTCCGCCGGCGTGAAGAACGGTATAGATCGTTTCAATTGTGGATTTTCCGGTTTTCTCGTTCATACCTGTCGGCATGCCGCGGCCGTCATCCTCAACCGTGATCACATTGTTCTGATCGACATTGACCGTAACTGTGGTTGCATAGCCTGCCATCGCCTCATCGATACCGTTGTCAACGATTTCCCAGACAAGGTGATGAAGACCCTTTGATGAGGTTGACGCAATATACATTCCGGGACGCTTTCTGACCGCCTCCAGACCATCGAGGACCTGGATATCAGAGTCATCGTATGTATGAGTTACCTTAATATCGATTTCTTCATCAAGAACAGCATTTGATTCCTGTTCCGTCATTTCTTTTTCTTCGCTCATTTCCTGCCTCCCGAAACATCACGCACACTTCCGTTTTCAATGCGGAACTCACGGTAGTTTCCTTTTCTGATTTCTTCCGGAACCTCAGTGGCCGTGATCAGACACTGATAAGGCTCTCTGACCATTTCCAGAAGTTTTTTCTGTCTTGATCCGTCCAGTTCGGACAGCACGTCATCCAGAAGAAGAACCGGTTTCTTTCCGGTTTTCATGCGGATATATCTGAGCAATGCCATCTTGAACGCCAGCATTGTCATTCTCTTCTGTCCCTGTGAAGCGGTGCGGATCAGGTTGATATCATTGATCTCAAAGACGAGATCCTCTCTGTGAATGCCGTTTAAAGTCATTCTGCGCTCGATATCCTTCTGCCTTGATTCTTTATGCATCCTGAGCAAAGAAGCTCTCAGATCGCTTTTATTGTCCACACAGCAGCGGTATCTGAGTGAGACGCGGATATCATCGGATGAAAGCTCCCGGTAAAGATCTCCCATATGCTCATTGACGGCTGTGACGAATTCATCCCGCATGGAGACGATCATCGTTTCCGCATCGGCCATCTTCTCATCAATGACATCCAGATACCGCTCATCAGCCTGTTCCTGCTTGAGAATGATGTTTCTCTCTTTCAGAAGCTGCTGATACTGATTCAGGCTGATCAGATACTGCGGGGAAACCTTGGTGATCTCCTGGTTCATGATCCTTCTTCTTTCGCGGGGCTGATCATTGAAGATGTAAAGATCATCCGGCGCAAACAGAACAACATTCAGCTTACCGATGAAATCACTGCTTTTTTTCACCGGTGTGCCGTTGATCATCAGTGTTTTTCCGCGGTTGTGCACAATCGCATGGAGTTCTCTTTCTGAATCATCCTCCATCCGGCACAGGATATCCGCAAACGGCATATCCGAACGGATCAGCTGCTTTTCATCACTGATCCGGTGTGATCTGGTCAGCGAAAGATAAACCAGGCTTTCCAGAAGATTCGTCTTTCCCTGCGCGTTTCTTCCGGTGATCAGATTCATGCCGCTGCCGAATTCAAGATATGCGTTCTCATAATTCCGGAAGTTTCTCAGGCGCAGACTTCTGACGATCATTTTTCCACCGTATACCTTTTACCCGAGATCACAATCTCATCACCGGGATACAGTTTCCTTCCGCGGCGGTTTTCCTTTTCACCGTTTACGGCAATATCAAGCTGTGAAACAAGAATCTTTGCCTCACCGCCTGAGGATGCGATGTTTTCCAGTTTCAGAAACTGCTGAAGTGTAATGTAATCCGTCGTGATTTTTGCCATCGGAATCTCCCTGAAGGGCACATTAAAAAAGTGCCTTCCTTATTATATCATAAAAAGTCTCATTTTCCCTTTATACAAGCCACTTTTCGGGCATTTAAAAAAGGCATTTTCATGCCTTTTTAAACTTAATTGTATGTTCTTACAGGGAGTACCAGCTGAAGCACGGAATCATCGTCATCACCTGTCAGAATGAACGGTTTCATTTCGGCTGTGAAGCGAATTTTGATGTTGTTTCCCCTGAGTGCCTTGGCAGCGGAGAGTACATAGTTTCCGGCAAAGCTGATATCCAGAGGTTCACCTGTATAGACACCTGCGAGATGTTCGGTGGATTCACCGATCTCCTGGCTGCGGTTGGAGAGGATCACCTCATGTTCGCTCATGGACAGACGGTTGATCGTCATATTGTCATTCTTGATGAAGGTTGTTCTGTCGATGGCATGAATCAGATCGTTTCTGCTCAGTGACAGCTCATAATTGAATTCCTTCGGGATCAGACGGTCTGTTTCCGGATAACCTCCATCGAGCAGTCTGCTCTGCAGTGTCATAGATTCGTTTGTGAACTGAACCTTTCTGTCACTGAGGGAGATTTCAATCTCTGCATTGAGATCCTGTAACATTGTGTTTCTGACTTCGTTAAGGCTCTTCGCCGGAATGGTCAGATTGAATGAATCGGTGGAATCAATACTGATCTTCTTTTTGGCAAGACGGTAGGAGTCGGTGGCGGTGCAGTTGAGAACACCGTTTTCCAGACGGAAGTTGACACCGGTCAGTACAGGTCTTGTGTCTTTTGAAGATGCGGCGAATGCGGTCTGTTCAATGATTGAGGACAGCTGCGCGGCTGTCAGATTCACGGATGAGGAAGGTTTTGTGAAGTCAATGTCAGGATAATCATCCGCTCTCATGCCGTTGATCTTGAATACGGCGGATCCGCCGGAGAACTTGGTCAAAGCGCCGTCGATCACTTCAATCTGAATTTCTTCTGAATCAATCTTTCTGACGATTTCAAGAAGATATCTTGATTCAATCAGGATGGCTCCTGTCTCAATCACATTGAGATTGTTCTTATCATCCTTCTCAACAAGTCTTCTGATGGAAATATCAGCGTCGCTTCCGGTCAGCACGAGACTGTCTGAATAAGCATCGATCTTGATTCCTCTGAGTGAAGGCTGAGGAGAATTCGGTGATATGGCATGTGCTGTGTCCTGCAGCGCATTGAGAAGTTCATTTTTGGAGATTGTAAAGTTCATATGGCGATGCCTCCCTGTTTATGTAATATTTCTTTTTCTGTTTGTTATTCCTATTAAGTCTGTGGATTTTGTGGAAAACTCATGAAAACCATGATTTTTCCTGAATATTGTACCATTTTCAGGTGTTGAACAATAGTGGGTAAAAAATGTGGATATCTTAGCTGCTGATCTGAGCCTTGATCTCATTGACCGCATTTGCGAACACCTGATCCTCGACGATCTGCTTTTCCACTTTGGCGCAGGCGCTCATGATCGTGGAATGATCGCGGCCGCCGAATTCGTCTCCGATCTTGATATAGGAGATGTCAAGCAGCTGTCTGCAGAGATAGATGGAAATGTGTCTGGCATTGGCAATGTTCTTGGTTCGTGTCTTGGATGTGATCTGCTGTCTGGTCAGACCGTAATAATCAGCGACGGCCTTGATGATTTTCTTCGGGGAAAGTCCGGTTTTATCCGAAACAACTGCCTGGTTTTTCAACGCGTTCATAACCGTTTCAAAACGGATCGCGCCGCCGTCCTGCTGGAACTGGATGGCATAGAACAATACACGGTTCCAGGCGCCTTCAAGATCTCTGACATTGCCGGAGAAGTTGGAAGCGATATAGGAAAGACCTTCCTGGTCAACCTCATCGATACCATAGCCGTTCTGTTTGATCTTCATCTGCAAAATTGCAAGACTGGTTTCAAATTCAGGGGAATCAATACCGACCGGCAGACCGCTGGAGAAGCGGCTGATCAGTCTGTCTTCAAGGCCTTTGATTTCCTTGGGCTGTCTGTCTGAGGCAATGCAGATCTGCTTGCCGTTGTTGACCAGCTCATTGTAGATCGTAAAGAAGACTTCGTGCGATTTCTCCTTGCCGGCAAGGAACTGAATATCATCGACTAACAGAAGATCAACATTGTACATGTATTGCTTGAACGCATCGATCTTGTTATCGCGGATCGCATTGACGACCGTTTCAACGAATTTGAGTGATTCCGTGTAATAAACCTTCTTGTTCGGATCGGTTTTAAGGACATGATTTGCAATCGCCATCAGAAGATGGGTTTTGCCGAGTCCTGAATTGCCGTAAATGAACAGCGGATTGAAGAATTTGCCCGGATTAATCGCGCATGCCAGCGCAGCCGCATGGCTTTCCTTGTTGCAGTCGCCGACGACAAAGTTATCGAAGGTTCTGTCCTTCTGAATCGGCATGGACAGAAAATCACTCTCATCATAAAGCGGAATCGGTCTGATCAGATCGGAATGGGCAGGAAGCTCGGACTTCTGATAAATTTCCACGATCAAAGAATGATCAAGGTTCAGAAGTTCAATCAAAGAATTGCCTATAATGTCGGACTGACTCTTGAGAATCTGTTTTGATACTATATTTGAAGCCAGGATGATCACCTTTTCATCGGTCAGCTCATAAAGCGAACACGGCTCATAGAAGTTGGTGATAATCTCAGGTTCCAGTATTCTGTTTGTTGTAATGTAATCCAGCAGATTCTTCCAAAGGTCCGCTAGATACTGATCCCTGTTAATACTCATAAAAATACTAGTTGCTCCCCGGTTGGTGCACTATGGTGCATTATCAATTTTAGAGCCACGGATATGTAAAATCCACATGAAAATTGTTGACAAAAAATTTATCCACAATCAGAAAAAAGTATAAAAAACCTTTATATATTGTGTATAAAAGAGTTTTCCACAATTTTCCACAATTTTCAGAAAGTGGATAATTAGTGGATAATTAGTCCACATTGTGAATAACTCTGAAAAATGTTGAAAACTCCGGAATGTAAAATTGAAACACACATTTATCAACAGGTAAAAATGTCAATAAAATAAAGACTTTTTGAGATTATCAACAGTTTTCAACAATTGTGGAAAACTGTTTTTAAACAGATGTGCAGAGAGTGTGGATAATATGTGATTTAAAAAAATGATCTTTGCGGAAGATACCATGTTTTCAGTGTTTTTGATCAGTGGAAAAATCAATGATTTCAAACCGCTTTTCATTAAGTGATAAGATTTGCTTTCAATACATCCTGTTATGACACTGCCGGCTTTTTAATGTATTTCAAATCTTCTTTAAACACGTGTGGAAAAATATCCGCATGGAAATTCAGAATGTATCAGGAAAACAACAACACTTTGCCTCACATCATCTGAAACAGTTTCAGGTATGAAAAAAAAGACACCGTGTATCACAGGTGTCTTTCAGTACTTATTCTTCTTCTGTTTCAGGTGCCGGTGCCGGTTCGCTGTTGTCCACATAGCGGATGCATACGTGACGGGCACTTGCCTCGCCTTCGGATTCGGTTCTGATGTTTCTCCAGTCATTCAGTGTCTTGTGAATGATCTTTCTTTCATCATTGGGCATCGGATCCAGGGCGACATCGATCTTTGATCTCTGAACCTGCTTGGCAATTCTCTTTGCCATGGAACGCAGCTTGGCATAACGTTCCTCTTTGTAGTGGTTGATATCGATCAGAATATCAATTCTCTTCTTGAATTCGGAATTGACAGCCGCTCTGACAACAGTATTGAAAGCTGCGAGTGTCTTTCCCATCTTTCCGATCAGAACCGCATTGTTGTCAGCGTTGAGGTTGACGATGAATCCATCGGTGCGCTCTTCGATGGCAACTTCGATGTCCTGATCAATGCTGGTGAAGAAATCTCCGAGGTAATCAAACAGGAATTCCTTGACGTCATCCATATTGAACACTTCCGCGCTGACGGAGTTGCCGATGCCGAGAAGGCCTTTCTTTTCTTCTGTTACGGTGTAATGAAGATCTTCAACCGCGCAGCCTTTTTCTTCAGCTGCTGCAGCGAGCAGATCCTCCAATGTTTTCGCTGTGTAAGTCTTCATCTGCGGTTACCTCCCATCGCTGCATTCCGTTTGTCAATAATCTGCTGAACAACCAATGTTTTGACAATGTTGACTGTGGAGCTGATTGCCCAATAGAGGGACATGGCAGCCGGCCACATGAGACCGAATACACAGATCATACCCATCATATAAATCTGCATGACCATGTTCTGGCCGCTCTTTGAAGTTTCAGGTTTGCGGTGATGTTTCTTTGCTTCTGCTTCAGCTCTCTTCTTCTGAAGAATCATCGGGATTCTCATGGAGAGGAACTGACAGAGACCCATCACGATCCATAACAGTGCAAGTGCGAGTCCGCTCGAATCACCGGCGAACAGTGCTTTGAATCCTTCCATCGGAGTCTTCTGCAGATCCATTCCGAGGAATGTTCCGGTTGCGACTGCGAAGGAGCGCTGTACGGACATATACATTGCCATGATGACCGGCAGCTGGATAAATGTGACCAGCATCACGGATGCGGGATTGATCTGATACTTCTGATAGAGTGCCTGCATCTCCTGTGCCTGACGCATCTTGGAGGCCTGGTCATCTCTGCCTTCATACTTTCTCTGAATCCGTTCCAGTTCCGGCTGAATCATCTGCATCTGCTGAGTGGCGATGGATGATTTGATTGTCGCAGCTGCGAGAATCGCGTTGACAATGACTGTTACTACGACGATGGCGCCGCCGACGCTGAGTACCGGTGCCAGTTTGTTGATAATCGAGGAAAGCGGATAAACAAAGATCGCATTGAACCAGTTTTCGTTTTTCATGACATCCGCGAAGGATGTGCGGACAGTATATCCGGATACCTGTTCATTCCAGATATAGATAATGTTGTTGTCTGCATCACGCGGAATGGAGCAGCCTGTCAGCAATACCGCGGCGAACACCAGAGCTGCCACCATGAATATCTTCTTCCTTCTGGGGGTAAGCTTCATATTTTCTCCTTATTAATGTATAACTCCTACATTGTAGCCTTTGAAAAGAGTTTTTCCAAGCTCTTTTTGTTGTGTTCAAAGTCATTGGAAAGATAACCGAAACGGACGATCAGCACAGCGTCAAACGGACAGTTTTCAAAGGAAATCAGATCCTGGCACATCATCCGGACCTGCCGCTTGATCAGGTTGCGTTTCACGGCATTTCCCATCTTCTTGGAAAGAGTGATACCGATTCTCGCTTCCGCTTCCTTTTTTTCCGTCACATAAAGAACAAAAGAGTGATTTGTGCTTTTTTTGCCGCCGTGAATCACTTTCTGGAACTCTTCATGTTTTTTAACTCTGTTCTTCTTTTTCATAATATGGATTTCCGGTTAAAAAAAACCACCATAAGGTGGCTGTTAAGCAGATAATACCTTTCTGCCCTTTGCACGGCGTCTTGCAAGGACCTTACGTCCGCCGGGTGTAGCCATACGGGCTCTGAAGCCGTGGTTAGCTTTGGTTTTTCTCTTGCTTGGCTGGTATGTTCTCTTCATAATACATGCCACCTCCAGTCTTTATACATGTAGAAAACAACGCGTAAATATATTACGGTTTAATGATTGAAAAGTCAATCAGAACCGGAAAAAACAGATCATTTTGAGGCATTTATTTTAGAATACGTAAAAAAAACAGGATTTCTCCTGTTAATTTACCTGATAATATTCCTCCATCGTCAGATCCGGCGCGATATCATGCATCGCTTTTGCCACATCGGTTCCGAGATAACGGAAATGCCATGGCTGGTAAGAATAGCCGGTGACGGCTTCCTTTCCATCCGGATAACGCATGATAAAGCCATACTCCCATGCATGCTCAATCAGCCATTTGCCTGCTTCCGTTTCAGCAAAGGCAACGGTGGTGGCAGTGCCTGACGCATTGTCACTGAAGTCAAAGGCCAGTCCCGTCTGGTGTTCGCTGTATCCCGCTTTGGCAATGACTTTGTTGGCTTCTGCCTCACCAACCATGCCTGCTCTGTCATTGAAGTAGTCATCCTGGGTTTCATAGGAGATATAACCGGATGTCAGATACAGTGTGACGCCGCTCTCGTTGGCCGCATTGACCATCGCCTTGAGCTGATCCGCAGCCAGTTCATTGACCTGAATGACATCGGAAATACTAAGCACATACGGAGTGACCAGATTGGCGGGCACATAATCCGCAGGCAGGGAATGGGTTTTGTTGACAAGTACCGTCACGCTGGCGGGATCAGTCAGTTCCGTGGGCAGCGGAGCCGGTTCGGCGGATGCTTCGGCTGTTTCCTCTTCTTTAGGTGTGACGGAAGGGGAGGATGCCGGTTTGATTCTGAACCAGATACCGATCAGCAGAAGAACGCACAGGAAAATCAGGGCATATCTGACAATTCTGATAGGGGAAAGGTCGGACAGTCCCTTTGTTACGATCTTCTGTTTGACGGAAGTTTCCTCATTCTGAGGCGCTTCATTGATTTCCTTGTTTTCTTCGCTCATAGTTCACCTTTACCGGAGTATACTCATTATAATAAACAAAAATAATGTGATTGACATGGGATTTTAAAAGAATCGGTTATAATACTTTTCGTCAGCAGGAGGATTCAATATGCTTTTCAACGTATTATTATATGCCCTTATGATCTTCATGATCTTCAGAATGATCACAACCAACCGGATTGTCAACAGACGCAGAAAGGTCATCAATGTGCTCAGACAGGTAGCGGATGAGCAGGCTTTCTTTGAAGCTGCGGATCAGCTGATTCAGAGTGAAAGCGATCCGGTGATCCAGGCTAAGACAAAGGTAATCCGTCTGTGGGGACTTGTCTACCATAACAGAATGGCCCGTTTTGAGGAACAGCTCAATGAGCTTGATATCAATCCGCTGTTTGCCGAGAAAAAGGGAATGATTAACATTGAAGGCGATGAGGATTCCTTCTTCTATCTTCTTCTTGCGATTCCCAATATGCTCTATGGTCACGGCGAAATTGAAATGATCGACAAGGTCATGGAAAAAGTCAGCACTTACAGTGATAAACTGGAAGACCAGATGAATCTGGCAGTCGCTGAGAACTGTGTGAAATATTATAAGAAAGAGGATGATCTCGGTGAGACATTCTTCCGCAACGTCGATGCGGGCGAATATCCGGGATTCCGCTATTCGAAACAGATGATCGGTATTTACAAGAATATCTGCGACACCATGTTATGCAGAATTCTTGCCGACAGAAATGAGGACTATTCCGAATTTGAAGTCTACGCGCAGAATTTCGCAAGCACCGGCATCGGCGAAAGATGGATCAAGGCGTTAGGTCTGGATATCAAGGCACCCGGTGAGGAAACTCAGGAAGAAGTGGAAACAGCGGAAGAAGTCGCAGAAGAGACAGAAGTTCCGCAGATTGAACAGAAGGAACAGTCTGAACCTGAGATCATCGATGTCGAAGCAACCGTTCCTGAAGAAGAAAAAGTTCCGGCAGAAACAACAGAGCCGGAAGTAATTGAAGCTGCTGCGGAAGAAACTGAAACAGCTGAAACAGAAAAGAAGGAAGAGTCTGAATGAAACTGATCGCAGGACTCGGCAATCCCGGTAAGGAATATCAGAACACCCGTCATAACAGCGGATTCATGGCCATTGACAGGCTGGCTGATAAACTCGGGACTTCCATCACAACAAACAAATGGAACGCATTGACCGCCCTTGTCAGAATTGAAGGGGAACCGGTTCTTCTGATGAAACCGCTGACCTATATGAATGAATCAGGCAGCGCAGTTTCCCAGGCGGTCAGCTATTACAAAATCGAGCCGGAAGACATTCTGGTGATTCATGATGATATGGATCTGCCCGTCGGATCAGTGAGAATCCGCAAAAAGGGTTCCGCCGGCGGTCAGAAGGGAATGAAATCCATTATCAGCTGTCTGAATACGGATAACATTGCCCGCATCCGGATCGGAGTCGGACACAGTGCAAGGGGAGATCATAAGATTGTCCCGGACTGGGTTCTCTCTCCGGTGCCCAAGGCTGAGCGTGAAGTGTTTGACACAGCGCTTCAGGCATCCGCCGACGCGGCTTATGCGTGGGTATATAAAGATATAGATAAGGTAATGTCCGAATTTAACATCAAAGTTAAGGAAACCAAAGAGGAGGAGTGATCATTTCTTCAGAAAGATACCGCATGCCCTCATGGCTGTATGAGGAAATGAAAGACAATCCTGCATCCGAAGCACTGAACAGGGGAAAGAATATTCCCCTGACTTCATTGATAGAGGAAGCTCTTGTCATTTCATCCGCGTATATAAAAAAACCGCGGGGCATGATCGTCATAAAACAGAATCTCTATCACGCACAGCGTCTTTATGACAGGATTTCATCCCTCCTGAATGAAGATGAATGTGCGCTTTTTGGCGCGGATGAGTCATTGCGTGTGGAGGCGATCGCGTCCTCACCGGAAATGACCGCGGTGAAAACCGAAACGCTGGCATCGCTTCTGAAGAATCCGGACCAGGTTGTCATCACATGTCCTTCCGGTCTGCTCAGACAGCTGCCGTTCCCGTCTGATTTCAGGGATGGCTGCATTCATCTGAAAACAGGCGATGAAATGAATATGAATGAGCTGAAACGCAAGCTCATGGCCGGCGGCTATCAGCAGAGCGCCCATATTGACCAGCCTTTGTGCTATGCGTACAGAGGCGGCATCATCGATGTCTTTTCAATCAATTATGAAAATCCCGTCCGTATTGAATTCTTCGATACGGAGATAGAATCCATCCGTTTCTTTGATGTGGTTACCCAGAAAACAATCCAGACTGTGGATGAAGTGGATATCGTGCCGGCTTCCGATATCATTTTCACCGACTCCCAGATTGAAACCATCAGCCGGAAGGCGCATGAACTGGCGGAAAAGATGGAACAGTTTCCTTCATCCGTGGAATCGGATCTGATGGCCATGGAGGAACATGTCTTTGACCGCAGATTCTATCCGTATATGGCGCTTCTGGATGAGGCGGCGGGATTATGGGATTACATGGACCGTCCGCTTGTGATCTGGTCAGACAAAGACCTGATCATGGAATCCGCGAAGAAACTGAATGAGGAAACCATTGCCTATGTGCAGGAAATGGTGCAGGAAGGCAAAATGGTTCCGAAGTTCACGATGTATCATGATATTTCCAGAATCGCCCCGAACAGCAGGGAAGTCATAGAGGATCCGTTTGAAAACAACATTGCCGGCATTGAGGAAGTTCATCTGCCCAATGAAATCATTGAGACAAGGCTCAGACTGATCAATGAAAAGGACAGGTCTGTGATTGCCCTCGGAGAAAAGGAAATCCGCAGAGCCGTCGAATTATGCAATGAATACGGCATCCGCTATTCCATTCTCGGAGAAGACGGGGAGATCAAAGAGGGCATCAATATCACTCTGTTTGAGCTGCCCCAGGGCTTTTATCTGTCTGAAAAAGATCTGACGGTTTATTCCTCCTCTGAACTGTTTGAAATTCATCATCGCCGGGGAAGATATGAAAATAAATTCCGCAATGCGGAAGTCATCCAGCATTACGATGATCTGCAGCCGGGGGATTACATTGTCCATGCCCAGTACGGCGTCGGACAGTATCTTGGAATTGAGACAAGGGAAATCCGCGATGTCAAAAGGGATTTCCTGAAAATCATATACCGCGGCAATGCGGAGCTGCTTGTGCCGCTGGAACAGTTCAGACTGGTGCGCAAATTCATCTCGCGTGAAGGGGTTGTGCCGCGACTGAACAAACTCGGCACAAATGAATGGGAGAAAACCAGAAAGAGACTTCAGGAGAATGTTGAAAACATCGCGGACAGACTGATTTCCCTGTATGCTACCCGTGAGCAGCATATCGGCTATGCCTTTTCAAAGGACAACGAGGAGACAATCCGCTTTGAGAATGCCTTCCTGCATGAACTGACACCGGATCAGAAAAACGCCGTGGAAGATATCAAGAAGGATATGGAAAGCGACCGTCCGATGGACCGTCTGGTCTGCGGTGATGTCGGCTTCGGCAAGACAGAGGTTGCCATCCGTGCATCATTCAAAGCAGTCTGCGATTCCAAGCAGGTCGCCGTATTATGCCCGACCACCATTCTTTCCCAGCAGCACTTCCGCACCTTTACGGAGCGCTACCGTGATTTCCCGGTGGAAATCCGTGTGCTGAACCGTTTTGTGCCCGTATCCGAACAGAAAAAGGTGCTGGCTGATCTGAAAGAGGGAAAGATCGATATTCTGATCGGCACCCACCGTCTGCTTTCAAAAGATGTGGTGTTTAAAGATCTCGGTCTTCTGGTTGTGGATGAGGAACAGCGTTTCGGCGTGGAACACAAGGAAAAGATCAAGGAACTGAAAAACAATGTGGATGTTCTGACCCTCAGCGCAACACCGATTCCCAGAACGCTTCAGATGTCATTGATCGGCATCCGTTCGCTTTCCCAGCTGGAAACCCCGCCGCTCAACCGGTACAGTGTGCAGACATACGTGGTTGAAAAAAATCAGGATATCGTCAAAGAGGCGATTGAAAAGGAACTGGCCAGGGACGGACAGGTATTCTACCTCTACAATGACATCAACAAAATGTACAACGCGGCCCGCACGCTCAGACATCTTCTGCCTGAAGCAAGAATCGGGATTGTGCACGGCAAGATGGACCGCGAGGAAATCGAGGATGCGATGATGAGATTCAGCGATCATGAACTGGATGTCATGGTCTGCACGACCATCGTGGAAAACGGCATTGATATTCCCAATGTCAACACCATCCTGATTGAGAATGCCCAGGATTTCGGACTGTCCCAGATTTATCAGATCAAGGGAAGAGTCGGCAGAAGCGACCGCATCGCTTATGCGTATCTGCTTGTGCCTGCGCGCAAGCAATTGTCCGAAGTCGCCGCCAAGCGTCTGCAGGCGATCAAGGAATTCGCCAGACTCGGTTCCGGATACAAAATTGCGATGAGAGACCTCACGATCCGCGGCGCCGGCGATCTGCTCGGTCCGGATCAGTCCGGATTCATTGATACGGTCGGTATCGACATGTATATCGATATGCTGGAATCCGCGATTGAAGCGAAAAAGAAAGGCAAACCGGTTGAGGAACAGGTCATCACCGGCCGTGCCAATGTCAACAGAACCAGCTACATTCCCGAAAGCTTCACATCGAATGATTTCGACAAGCTGGATATGTATCAGGAAATCGACAGGATTTCATCCGCGGAAGAACTGGAAAAATACAAGACGGATATCATTGACCAGTATGGCAGACTGCCCAAAGAGGTCAATGCATTGTTTGAAAAGAAAGAACTCGATCTCAGACTGGAACTGCCGATTGTGCAGAGCTACCGCGAAATCAGAGGAAATACGGAAATCACCTTCTCGACGCTGTTCTCCCAGCATGTGGACGGTGTGCGCCTGTTTGAGAGCTTTACAAAATTATCAAAGGATATCGCCTTAAGCTATAAAGGCGGTATGATCATCGCAACCATACCCAATATGAAAGACAGTCTCAGACTGGCGATCAGCGTCATCGATGAGGCGGGAAAGGCTGAAAAGAAATGAGAATTGACAAGTGGCTGAAAGTATCGCGCATTCTGAAAAGAAGGGCGGTTTCCAAGGAACTGGCCGTTAATGAGCGGATTGAGATCAACGGAAGAATTGTCAAACCGAGTCACGAGGTGAATGCGGGCGATGTTGTCGGCATCACATTCGGAAACAGAAAGCTTGAAGTTCGTGTGCTTTCCGTGCAGGAAGTCAAAAGAAAGCAGGAAGCGGCGGATCTTTACGAAATCGTAAGTGAAACAAGGATTGAAGATCCTGCATATTAAACAAAAATAAAAGAATTCAAAGCACCAGTGATATATAATGATAGTGCTCAGGAGTGAAACATGACACAGACGAACACAAAGAAAACCAAAAAGAAGAAAAACCGCCGTCTGACACCGGTCACAAAACTGATCTGTGTGGTATTGATCGGCGTTTCGGTATGGCTTCTTTACTCAGTCGGCAGAGAAGTCATGACAACCATCGAACTGCGCAGACAGCTTGCGGAAGTGGAAGAAAAGCTTCAGAAGGTGCAGGAGGAGAATGAGCGTCTGAACAATGAAAAGGAAAAGCTCAAGGATCCGGATTATGTTCAGAGCTATGCCCGCGGAAATTACATTCTTTCCAAGGACGGTGAACAGATTTTCTATCTTCCGGAAAGTAATTCCGGCGACTGATCAGAAATGCAAGCGGCAGAATCATCTGCCGTTTTCTTTATTCATGAAAAGCAAAATATGCACTTTATGCGTAGTTAAGCATGAATGCTTGGTGTAAAATAAGAACATAAAAAGGAGTGAAATTAAACACAATGGCAAAACCTGTAGTATTGGTTGTTATGGACGGTGTCGGATGGACCGAAAAGGACATGGGCAACGCCGTTCTCCACGCTTACAAACCTCAGATTGAAGAATTGATGACAAAGTGGCCGCATACCACAATCAAGGCGCACGGAACAGCAGTCGGTCTGCCTTCCGATGCGGATATGGGAAACTCCGAAGTCGGACATAATGCGCTGGGCTGCGGACAGATTTATTCCCAGGGTGCGAAGCTTGTCAACGAGTCCATCGAAAGCGGACAGATCTATGAATCCGCCGCATGGAAGGACGCAGTTGCCTTCGCCAAGGAACACGATGGCAAAATGCATTTCCTCGGCCTGCTTTCCGACGGAAACGTTCATTCAAACATCTCCCATCTTCTCGCTATGCTGAAACAGTGCAAGGCGGAAGGTCTCAAGGAAGTCAGAGTTCATGTTCTGCTCGACGGACGTGATGTACCGGAAGGATCCGCTCCGAAGTATGTTGACCAGGTTGAAGAACTCATGGCTGAACTCAACGATGACACATTCAATGCCCGCATCGCTTCCGGCGGCGGCCGTATGGTCATCACAATGGACCGTTACGAAGCTGACTGGTCCATGGTTGAAAGAGGCTGGCACATCCATGTGATGGGTGACGGCAGAAAGTTCCCGTCCGCTAAAGCAGCGATCGAAGCGCTCTATGCGGAAAGCGGCGGAACCGACCAGTTCCTGCCGGGCTTCGTTGTTGCGGATGGCGACACACCGGTCGGCACAATCGATGACGGCGACTCCGTGATCCTCTTCAACTTCAGAGGCGACCGCGCGGTTGAAATCTCCAAGGCATTCGATTACATGAACAGCGGCTTTGACTCCTTCGATCAGGTCAAGAAGCCCAATGTGTATTATGCAGGCATGCTGCAGTACGACGGAGACCTCAAGCTCCCTGAGCACTTCCTGGTTGAACCGCCGCACATTGAGCACACACTCAGCGAATTCCTTGTAAACAGAGGCGTCCGCAGCTATGCATGTTCCGAAACACAGAAGTACGGACATGTCACATACTTCTGGAACGGAAACAGATCCGAGAAGTTCTCCGATGAACTCGAGACATGGGAAGAGATTCCTTCCGATGTCATCCCGTTCGAACTGAAGCCGTGGATGAAGGCTACCGAGATCACAGATCATATGGTGGAAGCAATTGAATCCGGCAAATATCAGTTCCTGCGCTGCAACTATCCGAACGGCGACATGGTCGGCCATACCGGAAACTATGAAGCAACCCTGATCGGTGTTGAATCCGTTGACCTCATGCTGAAGAGAATCATGGACGCATGCAAGAAGATGGACTATGCACTTGTTGTCACTGCTGACCACGGCAACTCCGACCAGATGTATGACAAGGGCTTCAACGAGGACGGCACACCGAAGGCAAAGACAAGCCATACACTCGCAGTCGTTCCGTTTGCCGTATACAACGGACCGGAAGGCACAGAAGTCAAGGAAGGCGACGGCTTCGGTCTTGCTAATGTGGCTGCCACAGTTGTCAAGCTGCTCGGCTACGAACCGGATCCCAACTGGCTCGAATCCATCATCAAATAATCATTGTTTCTGAATGATGCAGACCCGGCGCTCACATGAGGCCGGGTTTTTATTATTTCCGGGAAAGTCACCATTATAATGATTTCTTTTAGTGGTATTAAGAAATATAATTTGTTCTTTTATCTGTGCCCATTTACGATAGAAGTATCTTTTATCAAAACGAAACATATCAAAGCGCTCAGACAGTGCATGGAAAGCCTGCTAATAAAAAGTCAATAGTAAATTAGCAGAAACTTTCAGGAAGGACGGTGATGTGGTAGGAGCCATGATGAAAAGACCGATTTAACGGCCTGATGGTAATAAGTAGGACATTCATTCATTTGCCCTGGGATTGCTCAGCCTGTAGATTACGCATGTATTCCTTGACCTTGCCGTAGTAAATGCGAAGGAATTTGTTCGCACCAGCGGTCATGTAAACGTAATACTCTTTACCTTCGGAACGTTTCTTATCAATGAATTGATACACCGGATCATCCTCCGGCATATTCTGAAGCAGGCAGCTCATGATCTGGAACAGTGTCTTACGCAGCCGGGCAGATCCG
>JNJQ01000039.1 GCA_000701725.1 Erysipelotrichaceae bacterium NK3D112 | reverse complement strand
ACAGGGTTTTAAATGACACGAACACTTCCTCATACCCATAAAGGATGTTTAATCCGTATCCGTAGAGCGTTGGACTAGTGGAGTATCCAACGGTACCTATATATTCCTGTATAACGTAGTGCCCGAAGCACTCAGGCTTATCAATCAGGCTTGACAGCAGAACTGAATGTAATTCTTTCCTGCTTGCAAGCCTCGCCTATAGTTCGCTAGATCTTAGGCGGGGTGATTGACTTTGTGTTCCTTTCAAGATATCGGATCAGACTTTCTGTCTGACTGCAGATTCAACAAAGCAGACCTGGTCCGGACGGTGGCGGGACTGGGTGAATTCAAACATGACGCCTTTGGAGTTGAAGACCTGTCCGCTGACGACAAGCACAAAGTCATAACTGCCAAGATCAAGCAGTTCCTCATCTTTCTGGCTTGCCTTTTCGGCGGTGACTCTTCTGCGGCTGGTGGTGATCGTCATATGAAGTTCATCTTCCAGATAATGGTAGATGGAC
Organism: Erysipelotrichaceae bacterium NK3D112; assembly: GCA_000701725.1. Lineage (GTDB taxonomy): Bacteria > Bacillota_I > Bacilli_A > Erysipelotrichales > Erysipelotrichaceae > Bulleidia. The sequence continues at coordinate 21,678 of JNJQ01000039.1, read as the reverse complement.
TTTGAGGCGATATCCGGACTCAGACCTTCGGTCTCTGATTTCAGGAAGTAGTTGGTGTCAAAGATCAGCGCCTTTGAATCGAACAGTCGCACACGCTCGATGTAATAGAGTTCATCGCCAATGTCGAAGCCGGTTTTCATGCTCAGCTTGCGGTCGGCTTTGATGATCTGGAAGGTATTGATCCGTGTTTCCACTTTCTTCTGATTGCGCCGCGTCGCTTCGGCGAAACTCTCGATTCCGCCGATCGTGAAGATGGAGCGGTTTGCATCGGGACGGTAGATCACCTGAACACCGCGTCCGTGCTGGGGAAGCACAAAGCCGTCCGCACTCAGCATGGAGAGCGCTCTGCGCACAGTATTGCGCGTGCAGCCGAAAAGTTCCGTATATGTGTTTTCGGAAGGCAGAAAATCACCGTAGGCGTATTTTCCGCTTTCGATGTCTTCACGAATCATTCTGTAAATCGGCTCGTACTTGGCTTTGGGCATTGTCTTCCTCCGGCTGTCTGGAATTGATACGATTCTGCTTGTTTTTTGCACAATCATTATAATGGGAAAGTACATGAATCAGAACAGATAAATGACTGGCTGCACAATAAATCATCCGACAGTTATAGCATAAACGAAAAAATTCCAAAAAACAAAATTTGTTTAAACAACTTTGCAAAAACCACTTGACATGTTTAAACGTGTTGTTATACTGAAATTGCAACATGTTTAAACAAGTTTAAAAACTTAAGGAGGAAAACATGGGGAAATTTCAGGAAGATGCTGCCAAGCTGCTCGAATACGTCGGCGGTAAGGAAAACATCAATGCCATCACACACTGCGTGACCAGAATGCGTTTCGTTCTGGCCGATCCGAAAAAAGCCAACATCAAGAAAATCGAATCACTTCCTTCCTGCAAGGGCACATTCACCCAGGCAGGCCAGTTCCAGGTCATTATCGGCAATGAAGTAGCTGACTTCTACAAGGAGTTCACAGCGATCGCAGGTATCGAAGGCGTTTCTAAGGACGCGGCCAAGAATGCTGCAAAAGATAATCAGACACCGCTTCAGAAGGTCATGTCCAACATCGCTGAAATCTTCGCACCGCTGATTCCTGCTATCATCTGCGGAGGTTTGATCCTCGGCTTCAGAAACATTCTCGAGACTGCGGTTGTACTGCAGGATGGCACATTCCTCGCAGGTCTTGATAAATTCCTGTGGATCATCGGTGAGGCGGTCTTCCACACAGGTATCCCGGTGGGCATCTGCTGGAGCGTCCAGAGAAAGATGGGCGGCACTCCGATGCTCGGTATCGTTCTCGGTCTCACACTGATTTCCGGACAGCTGGTCAACGCATACGGTGTTGCCGGCATGGCTGCTGACGCATGGGCTCCGAACTATGTATGGAACTTCGGCTTCGCAAGCTTCCGTATGATCGGTTACCAGGCACAGGTCATCCCTGCAATTCTGGCTGCCTTCACACTTGCTTATCTGGAAAGATTCTTCAAGAAGATCGTCCCGCAGGTTCTGCAGATGATTCTGGTTCCGTTCTGCTCACTGCTTCTGGCGGTTATGGCTGCGCACTTCGTTCTCGGTCCGATCGGCTGGAAGGTCGGTGAATGGGTATCCGCATTCGTTATGGCAGGTATCTCCGGCAACCTGAGAGTTCTCTTCGGCGCTGTCTTCGGTTTCTTCTATGCACCGTTAGTTATCACAGGTCTTCATCATATGTCCAATGCGATTGACCTGCAGCTGATCAACAGCACAGGCGGCACAATGTTATGGCCGATGATCGCTCTCTCCAACATCGCTCAGGGTTCCGCAGTCGCAGGCATGTCCTTTCTGCAGAAGAAGAATGCAAAGGCTCAGGAAGTCAACTATCCTTCCATGATCTCCTGCTGGCTGGGTGTCACAGAACCTGCAATGTTCGGTATCAACCTCAAATATCAGTGGCCGTTCTACTGCGCAATGATCGGCTCCTGCCTCGCAGCTGTCATCTCCACCATGTTCGGTGTCACAGCAGCTTCCATCGGTGTCGGCGGTCTGCCGGGCATCATCTCCATCTTCCCGAAGTACATGCTCATCTTCGCTATTGCGATGCTGGTTGCTCTGGTTGTTCCGTTCGTTCTGACTGTCGCCATCGGCAGAAAGAAGATCAATCCGGAAACGGGCGATCTCTATGAAAATGAAGCAGAAGAGGAAGAAGCTGCACCCGCATTCACAACTGAGCAGATGAATGAGGAATTCGCTGTTCCGGTCAAGGGAACACTCATGCCTGTCACAGAAGTTGCCGACCAGGCATTCGCATCCAAGGCAATGGGCGACGGTATTGCGATCGATCCGGCAGATGGAAAGATCTATGCACCGTTCTCCGGAACAATCTCCGTCGCATTCCCGACCGGCCATGCATACGGCATCACAGCTGCCAACGGCAAAGAAGTATTGATTCATATCGGCATGGATACGGTAGAATTAAATGGCAAGGGATTCAAGCCGCATGTCAAGCAGGGCGATACAGTCAAGCAGGGCGATCTGCTGACTGAAGTTGATCTGGACTATATCAGAAGCCAGGGCAAGCCGGTGATCACTCCCGTCATCTTCACAGACGGAACAGCTGTTGAAGTTCTGAAAACAGGTTCTGTCGATAAACTCGAAAAAGGCACTGTCAAGTTAGGTTAAGGAGAACGTATATGGGATTCAAAGATAAAGTGGTATATCAGATCTATCCGAAATCATTCCAGGATTCCAATTCCGACGGATGGGGTGATATCCGGGGCATCATTTCCCGGCTTGACTACCTCGCTGATCTTGGAATCAACTATATATGGTTCAACCCGATGACCGTCTCACCGCAGCGCGACAACGGCTACGATGTGGCGGATTACAGAAGCTTTGATCCACGCTACGGCACGATGGAAGACTTCGAACTCTTAAGCGCGGAAGCCGCAAAGCGCGGCATCGGCATCATGTTCGACATGGTCTTCAATCATACATCCACGGAACACGAATGGTTCAAAAAGGCGATGGCCGGAGATGAGAAATACAAGAAGTATTACATCTTCCGCAAAGGCAAAGGACCTGGACTGCCGCCCAACAACTGGCAGTCCAAGTTCGCCGGCAGCGCCTGGGAATATGTCGAGAAGTTTGATGAGTGGTATCTCCATCTGTTTGATGTGACCCAGGCCGATCTGGACTGGACCAATCCCGAAGTCAGACAGGAATGTGCGGATATCGTCAACTTCTGGCGCTCCAAGGGCGTCCATGGCTTCCGCTTCGATGTCATCAATCTGATTTCCAAATCATCATTTGAAGATGATCCCAACAACTATGACGGCAGACAGTTCTACACGGACGGTCCGAGAGAACATGAATATCTGGAAGAACTCAACAGAAACAGCTTCGGTCAGGATGACGATCATCTGACCGTCGGTGAAATGAGTTCCACCACGATCGCCAACTGTGTGCGCTATGCCAATGAAAACGGCAAAGAGCTGGACATGGTCTTCAGCTTCCACCACCTCAAGGTTGACTATAAGAACCAGATGAAGTGGGAACTGCAACCGATGGACTTCATGAGTCTCAAGAAGCTCTTCACCGACTGGCAGATCGGCATGCAGGAGGCAGGCGCATGGAACGCGCTCTTCTGGAACTGCCATGATCAGCCACGCTCTGTCTCAAGATTCGGCAATGACAAAGAATACCGCAAGGAAAGCGCGAAAATGCTCGCCACCGCCCTGCATATGATGAGAGGAACACCTTACATCTATCAGGGTGAGGAGATCGGCATGCCCAATGCGTACTTCACCGATATCAGTCAGTATGTCGATGTCGAAAGCACCAATATTTACAAAGTGCTGAAGGAACAGGGAAAGAGTGAAGAGGAAATCATTCACATTCTCCAGGAAAGATCCCGTGACAACGCCCGCACCCCGATGCAGTGGGATGATACGGACAACGCCGGCTTCACGGATGGAAAACCCTGGATCCAGGCAGCGGACAGCTATCATACCGTCAATGTGAAAAGTACATTGAATGATCCGGATTCCATCTACCGCCATTATCAGAAGCTGATCGAAATGAGAAAGACCATGCATGTGGTGCAGGAAGGCAGATTCATCCCGCTTCTGCAGGATCATCCGAAGATCTATGCCTATGAGCGCAGAGATGAAAATGACTCCCTGATCGTATTGAGCAACTTCTATGCGGAGAATGCGGAAGCGGATCTCGATCTTGAGAATTACGAAGTATACCTTTCCAACTATGCCGATACTGATGTGAAGAATCATATGGTTCTGCGTCCGTATGAGGCAGTGATCCTGAAAAGAAAGTAATATCGGAAAAGATGCCGGGACTGTGATATAATCCATCCCGGTGTCTTTTTTTACGGCTGAAAATGTAAAGAAATGCTCTTGCGGCAATGTAAGAAGCTTTCATTGAGAAAACGGGATGATTTCGTTTGACACGGGTATATCATGCGGTATCATAAATACTGTATGAAATTGTAGGAAATCCAACTTTTATCGGAAAGTACTCAGCCGGAGGCTCGGAATGGCGGATCAAAGCAACTTTTTATTAAATCTATCAGTCCTTTACCGCAATACGCAGAAGTATTTTGACCGGGCTTTGGTGCCTTATGACATCGGCAGCGGTCAGCTGATCTTCCTGTTATGCATCAATGAGAATGAAGGCATCACCATGCAGGAGCTGACAGCCTTGTCCGAAGTGGACAAGGGAACAACCACCAAGAGCATTCAGCGCCTGATTGACCAGGGCTATGTGCAGTCCCGCACGGATGAGAAGGATCACCGCGTCAAACGGCTTTATACAACCGAGAACGCTTCGGCAATCATGCCGGCGGTCTATGAGTTCCGCAATCAGATGAGAACCATCCTGGCGGCGGATGTGGATTTCCCGGCCTTTGAACAGGCACTCAGTGCGGTTACGGACAACGCCAGAAACAGACTGTTTGCGGAAAGCGATCTGCAGAGTCTGAAAATCGGCGGACTTCAGAAGATGACGCTTCTGGATTATCCGGGAAAGGCCGCATGCACGATTTTCTTGTCCGGCTGCAATTTCAAATGTCCGTTCTGCCATAACAGAGATCTCGTCTTTATTCCGGAAAGATATGAATATTTCGATGTCAATGACATCATGGAATATCTGGAAAAGAGAAAGGGAATCCTGGACGGTGTGGCGATCAGCGGCGGCGAACCGCTGCTGCAGGAGAACCTGCACACACTGATCGAAAGGATCCGTGAGCTCGGCTATCAGGTCAAGCTCGACACCAACGGCGCCTATCCCAAGAGGCTTAAGGAAGTCGTTGAAAAGGGACTGGTCGATTATGTCGCCATGGACATCAAGAACAGCCCTGACAAATATGCCCGCACACTGGGCATGAATCCGGAATCATTCAGTCTGGATCCGATCAGGGAATCAGTTGAATTCCTGAAATCCTCACAGATTGAACATGAATTCAGAACAACCGTGGTCAGGGAGCTCCACACTGCTGAGGATCTGCTGGAAATCGGCAGATGGCTCGGTGAAAACGAAACTTATTATCTCCAGCAATACGTTGATTCGGGCAATGTGATTCAGCCCGGATACAGCGCATATACAGCCGCTGAGATGGAAGATCTCAGAAACCAGGTCGCAGCCCTGGTGCCGAATGTCAAGTTAAGGGGAGTGAAAGAGGGGTAGTACTATGTACAAGGTAATCAAAAGAGACGGTAAAATCGCTGACTTCGCTTTGAATAAAATCAGCGGAGCAATCAAAAAAGCGTTTGACGCATGTGAGAGACAGTATACAGACAGTATCATCGATCTCATTTCTTTAAGAGTCACAAGTGACTTTGAACCGAAGATCAAGGAAGATCTGATTGACGTTGAAGCCATTCAGGACAGCGTTGAAAAGGTTCTTTCCGAAGCGGGCTATGCGGATGTCGCCAAGGCGTATATCCTCTACCGTAAAACAAGAGAAAACATCAGAAACATCAATGCGACAACCCTCGACTACAAGAAGCTTGTCGACAACTATCTCAGAGCTCTTGACTGGCGTGTCAAGGAGAACAGCACTGTCACTTATTCCGTCGGCGGTCTGATTCTTTCCAACTCCGGCGCAATCACAGCCAACTACTGGCTCTCTGAAGTTTATGATGAGGAAATCGGCGCGGCCCACAGATCCGGCGATATCCACATTCATGATCTGAGCATGTTAACCGGCTATTGCGCAGGCTGGTCCCTGAAACAGCTGATCCAGGAAGGTCTTGGCGGTATTCCGGGCAAGATCACAAGCGCTCCTGCCAAGCATCTGTCCACACTGTGCAACCAGATGGTCAACTTCCTCGGCATCATGCAGAATGAATGGGCAGGCGCCCAGGCTTTCTCCAGCTTTGATACCTATCTGGCACCGTTTGTCAAAGCGGACAATCTGAGCTATTCCGAAGTCAAGCAGTGTATCCAGTCCTTCATCTACGGTGTCAACACACCGAGCAGATGGGGCACACAGGCACCGTTCACAAACGTTACCCTCGACTGGACTGTACCGAATGACCTTGCCAACCTGAATGCGATTGTCGGCGGCAAGGAAATGGATTTCCAGTACAAGGACTGCAAGAAGGAAATGGATATGGTCAACCGCGCCTTCATCGAAACGATGATCGAAGGCGATGCCAACGGCAGAGGTTTCCAGTATCCGATTCCCACTTACTCCATTACCAGAGACTTCGACTGGTCCGAAACAGAAAACAACAAGCTTCTGTTTGAAATGACCGCGAAATACGGAACACCTTACTTCTCCAACTACATCAACAGCGACATGGAGCCGAGCGATGTCAGAAGCATGTGCTGCAGACTGAGACTCGACCTGCGTGAACTGAGAAAGAAGAGCGGCGGTTTCTTCGGTTCCGGTGAAAGCACCGGTTCTGTCGGCGTTGTCACCATCAACCTGCCCAGAATCGCATATCTGGCCAAGGATGAGAATGACTTCTTCAAGAGACTGGACAAGATCATGGACATCTCCGCGCGTTCCCTGAAGACAAAGAGACAGGTCATCACCCAGCTGCTGGATGCGGGCCTCTATCCTTACACAAAGAGATACCTCGGCACATTCAACAACCACTTCTCCACCATCGGACTTGTCGGTATGAATGAGGCAGGCCTCAATGCCAAGTGGCTGCAAGCTGACCTGACCCACAAGGAAACACAGGACTTTGCCGTCAAGGTTCTCAACCACATGCGTGAAAGACTCTCCGATTACCAGGAGAAGTACGGCGACCTCTACAACCTCGAGGCAACTCCCGCCGAAAGCACATCCTACCGTCTGGCCAAGCATGACAAGGAGAAGTATCCTGACATCATCACAGCCAACATGAACGGTACTCCGTATTACACAAACAGCTCCCATCTGCCGGTCGGCTACACCGATGACATCTTCAGTGCCCTCGATGTTCAGGACCAGCTACAGACACTCTATACTTCCGGTACTGTCTTCCATGCCTTCCTCGGCGAAAGACTGACCGACTGGAAGTCCGCAGCGACTCTTGTCAGAAAGATCGCAGAAAACTACAAGCTGCCTTACTACACCATGAGCCCGACTTATTCCGTCTGCAAATATGACGGATACATCGCCGGCGAAGTCTGGAAGTGCCCCAAGTGCGGAGCGGATACGGAAGTCTATTCCCGTATTACCGGCTACTACCGTCCGGTCAAGAACTGGAATGCCGGCAAGTCCCAGGAATTCAAGGACAGAAGAACATACAAGGTCGAAGGCCTCGCTTCGAGATCTGTCGAAGATGTGCGTGAAGGCACAAAGGCGCCGCTCACAGTCGAGCAGACAGTTGCGGACAAGGCTCCCGTAAAGGAAGAAGTGGAACGCTCTGACAGCGGCATCATCCTCTTCAAGACACCGACCTGCCCCAACTGCAAGGCGGCTGCCGCTCTGCTGGACAAGGCGGGTGTGGAATACACAGTCCTCAATGCCAATGAGGAGCGTGAGCTTGTAAGCAAGTACGGCATCAAACAGGCTCCGACACTGGTTGTTGAAAACGGTGCGGGCTTTGAAAAATACCGCGGTGTTTCCGATATCAAGGGCTGGCTTTCCAGGAGCTGATCGATGAGCGTCTATGATGTGATCGTGGTCGGTGGCGGTCCTGCCGGCATGACAGCTGCGCTGTATGCATTAAGAAACGGCAAGACGGTCCTGATCATTGAAAAAGAAGGCTTCGGCGGTCAGATCACGCATTCGCCAAGAGTCGAAAACATTCCGGGCTTTGTGTCCGTGAGCGGCAATGAATTCGCTGACAAACTGTTTGATCAGATCATTGCCCAGGGTGCGGAGTTTGAAATCGAAACAGTCGCTTCCGTGGAATGCGACGGGGATCTGAGAATCGTCAGAACCGAAGAGGGCACATCCCACGAGGGACGCACCGTCATTCTGGCAACCGGCGTCAAGCACCGCATGCTCGGTCTTGAAAATGAAGAAGATCTTGTCGGTGAGGGCATTTCCTTCTGCGCGGTCTGTGACGGCGATTTCTATGCCGGCAAAACCGTCTGCGTTGCGGGTGGCGGAAACTCGGCGCTTCAGGAAGCGATCCTGCTTGCGGAAAAGTGCGAGAAGGTGATCATGTTGCAGGATCTGCCGAAGTTCACCGGTGAGGCAAGACTGCAGGATGTATTGTTCGCAAAGGACAACGTCACAAGTTTCACCAATGTGAAAATCACCGCGCTCAGAACCGAAGATGAAACATTCAAAGGCGTCACGATTGAGGACAGAGCAGACGGCACATCACAGAATATCGACTGTGACGGTCTGTTTGTGGCAATCGGTCTGATTCCCGAAAACGAAGGATTCAAAGATCTGGCCGATCTCAACGCCTGGGGATATTTCGATTCCGATGAGCAGTGTCTCACAAAGACACCCGGCATCTTCGTCGCAGGTGATTGCAGATCAAAACAGATCAGACAGGTGACGACAGCTGCTGCGGATGGCGCTGTGGCTGCTCTGGCGGCGTGCAGATATCTGAATCAGTAACAAAAAGGGATTGAAACAGACATTTCAATCCCTTTTATAAACTGACCATGAAAACAATATAAGACAGGCAAAATTCCGGTATGTATGTTTTACGGTTGATACGCTGCTGAATAGCTTTACGCATGAACATGAAAAGAAGCGGTTTGTCCGCTTCTTTTATTTGACCCTGAAAGAATATAAGACTCAATCTGAAACAGTTGCGACCAGCGGATAATGATCACTCGGATAATAGCCGGCATATTTCTGATCCAGTTTCTGCAGTTCAATCAGTTTCATATGATCGCTGACCAGAATATGATCGATAGGCAGATTCTTCTGAAAGAACGTTCCGATCTTTCCTCTCAGAGTGGAACCGATGGAAGGATCAACCGTGTCTTTGAGATGATTTTTCTGAATCAGATCGGCCGGCAGGTCTTTCAAAGGCGCGTTGAAATCACCGGTGACAACGGTGAAAGAACCTTTCTGGTATTTCTCAATCAGATCAATCAGGATTTCCGCCTGTCTGATTCTGACCGGTTTCAGGTTGTGGTCAAGGTGGGTATTGAAGAAGGTGAAATCCTTCTGTTCTGTTTTGTCATAAAGATGAACATATGTGACAATGCGCGGGAACTGGCTCAAAGGCAGTTTGGAGCCTTTTTTCTTTGGTGTTGAAGACAGCCAGAAAGTGCCCTGGTCCAGAAGGGTGAAGCGGTCATTGCGGAAAAGAACGGCGGAATATTCATCGTTGAACATACTGTCTCTGCTTTCGCCGGCCAGCTGATATTTTTTCAGGATGTCATACATGTACGGCTTCATGGCATCTGTCAGCTCCTGCACGCCGATGACATCCGGTTTGGTCTGCCTCAGCATTTCGTGAATTGCCTCAACGCGGCATTTGAAACGGCTGTCACCGTAATTGTACAGTCCGTCTGTCAGCATATTCATGCTCATGCATTTATATACGCTCATGATTTACTCTCCAATGGAACAGGTTGAATACTGCTATAATAATAGCAGTGTGAAACAAAAGGAGATCATTAAAAATGGCTGAAGATGTCAGAAATGCAAAAAGCACAGCTGGTATCAAAGAATTTGAAAGTGTTTATGAAAAACCCCATTGCGTCGTTCTTGACAGCGCTTATTGCTCAATGGGCAGAATGATCGGCTACAAGGCATGCCAGGAGGCCGGTTATGATTATTATGACGCTGCCGTTCTTCTGGAACTGGTTCCGGAATACGGACTCACCAAGGATGATGTGGATGTCTATGAGAAAAAGCTGCGCAATGAAAGCTTTACAGGGGAACAGTTAAGAAGCGATCCTGTCTTTGCAAAACTTACCGAAGCCTTTGACAAAGCGGTGGATATCGCGCTCGCCAAGGGACCGTGTCTGATCCATGACAGAGTTGCAAAAGAGGAAGTCATTGCCAAAGGATATACATGTGTGAGCGCGATGACCTATGCGGTTGATATGAAAGCAAAGATCGTCAAGGCAAGGGTTTCTCCGCTTTATGAGAATGTGGCAGATGATGAAGCGGTCATCAAAGGAATCCATGAGGAGGACATGATCCGCAGAAACTGGCACAGAGCCCACAGCGATACCGAATGGGGCGATCTGAACACTTATGACATCGCTCTCAACACGGATGTGTTCGGAAGAGATTACAGTGCGCATCTTCTCGCAAAAATCATGAAAGCAGACTGACCGCCGGGTGCAAACCTGACGGTTTTTCAAATGGAAAAGGCGGGAATCATTCCCGCCCATTGATATGTAAGAGCTCCCCTTACCCGCCCTGGCTGATCAGCCGACGTTATGGTGATAAATATGAATTGTATCAATGCCTCTGTGCATGATCGGGGCATAAATGTGAAAGTGGCACCTGCCCGTGGTGCTGCACGAGTGCGGACTCATTCTTAGCCGCAAAGATCACGTCCGCCCTGAAAAGCTGTACATCATTTCTCTTACATTTCAGTCAGCCAGTTTGTTTCCTGGATTTTATTGTCAAGAAGCCGCAGCTCTTTGGAAAGGGCATCGGCTTTTTTCTGAAGCTCCTTTACATTGACCGCACTGAGAATGCGGATTTCGGAATTTCTCGCCCTCTGATAAGTCGCGCTGGCTTCATTGATCAGATCGCGGTATGCGCTGATCTGCACATTGAGCATATCCCTTTGTGCAATCATTTCAGTGAGTGTCTTTCCGTTGACTGTTGTCTTCGCATTGGCCAGGTTAATATCGGCAATTAATTCCGCCTGTTTTGCAATGCATTGATCCAGCTCTTTCAAAAGGTCGGCCGGATCCTCGGCAGGCTTTTCACCTTCCTGTTTCTGGGCGTTGTTTGACAGTCTGACTCTGAGCTGTTCGATTCTTCTGTTTGTATCCGCTCTTTCCTGGAGCGCTTCCGCAAGTTTCATATGAGATTCCTCCGGATACTATTATAGGATTAATGCATGAATGATACAAAGAACGTCAGGATTCATGTAAAATGAATTTATCGAACGGGAGATTTATAAAGTATGAAAAGCAGACATATCATGGTCCTGATCGCCATGTGCGGTCTGGCGGCAGCCTCGATCGGTGTCACCGTCAATACGGCCGGTGTTTTCTATGCGCCTGTGGCGGAGGATCTCGGCATCGGCAGAGGCAGTGTTGCCCTGGCAATCACAATTCTTTCCATGATTGCCGCACTGGTGGGCATTGCGATTCCGAAAATCCTGAATGAAAAAAATCTGAAAATCATGATGATCATTGCGGCGGTCATGATGGTCGGATCAACCTTCGGCTATACCATCTGCAATGTCATCTGGCAGATTTATGCATTCAGTGTGATCAGAGGAATCGGAACAGGCATCATCAGCTTTGTCACAATCACGATGATCATCAATTACTGGTTCCTGGCAAAGCACGGTCTGTTCACTTCCCTGTGCATGGCATTCTCGGGTGTTCCCGGCGTTGTGCTCTCGCCCATCTTCGCAAAAGTCATCGCCACGGATGGATGGCGTCAGGGTTTTGTCTGGGTGGCCATCGCAACGTTGATCTGCATTATTCCTTCCATTGTTTTCCCCATCAGCATCCGTCCGGAGACCAAAGGCATCCAGCCTTATGGCTATGAGGAATTCATGAAGGCAAAAGAGGAAGGAAAGGTATTGAAGCTGACCGGCACCAATGCGGTATTCAACTTTGCCAATCCCAAATTCATTCTCGCCGTTCTGGTGACTGTCTGCGCCAGCGTTGTCTCGGCGGTTCCCCAGCATTTCCCGGGATATGCGACCAGCATCGGTTTTGCGGCTGAGGTCGGCGCATTGATGTTATCCGTATCCATGGCATGCAATATCATCTCGAAACTTGCGGCCGGCGTCATGACTGACCGCATGGGCTCATATAAAACGTTCATGTGCATGACCATCATCAATATCATCGCGATCGCACTGTTATTGTTCTTCCGCTCTCCCATTGCCCTTTATGCGGGAGCCGGTATGTTTGCGACAACATTTGCGACCGGCGCGGTCGGCATTGCGATGATTGCCGGATATCTCTTCGGCATGGATCACTATTCCACTGTCTATCCGATTCTGAGCTTTGTGGGCGGAGCAGCCAACGCGGCAGCCGCAACCCTGGTCGGTATGCTCTATGACGCAACCGGCACATATACGGTCAATTTCTGGATGGCGCTTGGCTGTCAGATCATACTGATCGTCTGCCTGACCGCCGCGTGCTCGATCCGTAAACGCGAACGTCACACCGGTGTGGAAATGGTTTAAAACCGATGAACCGTCTGAATGAACAGGCGGTTTTAAAATCCATATAAGTTAGTTATAACTTACTATATGTGCTATGATGAGGGTGTTCTTGTTGACACATACCCCCGAGGGGTATATGATCATCCATGTAAAGGAAATACCCCCTGGGGGTATTGGTGAAACGCATGGAAGAAACAAAGACATGTCCGCACTGCGGCACAAGACATAAAGAAAGAACGGATGAGGAGAAGAAAAAACTTCTGACGAGACTGAAGAAGGCGGAAGGGCAGATCCGCGGTATTCAGAAGATGATCGAGGATGATCTGTACTGTCCGGATATCCTGATTCAGGTATCCGCCGTCACCAGCGCGCTTAACAGTTTCAATAAGGAACTGCTGGCCTGCCATATCCGCTCATGCGTCGCGGATGATATCCGCGAAGGAAAGGATGAGGCCATTGATGAGCTTGTCAATGTGCTTCAGAAACTGATGAAGTAGGTGAAGTGATATGGAAAAGTATACAGTCACGGGAATGAGCTGCGCCGCCTGCCAGGCAAGAGTGGAAAAAGCGGTGAACGGTGTGCCGGGCGTCACAAGCTGCTCGGTCTCATTGCTTACCAACTCCATGGGCGTGGAAGGAACCGCCTCAAGCTCGGATATTATCAAAGCGGTGGAAAAGGCCGGCTATGGCGCATCAAAAGCCGGCGCCGCAAAGAAAGACACCCTCAGCGCCAGTGAAAAGCTGGCGATGGAAGAGGATGCGCTGATTGACCGGGAAACACCGAAGCTCAAGAGAAGACTGATTCTTTCGGTCGGCTTCCTGATTGTTCTCATGTACATCACCATGGGATTCAATATGTGGGGCTGGCCTCTGCCTTCGTATTTTGCGCACAATCATCTGGCACTGACGCTGACACAGATGTTACTGGCGTTGATCGTCATGGTGATCAACGGCAAATTTTTCACCAGCGGTTTTTCATCACTGATCCATGGAGCGCCGAATATGGATACCCTGGTCGCGCTTGGTTCAACCGTCTCATTCGGATGGAGTCTGTTTGTCTTCTATCAGATGTGCGGCATGATCACAAACGGTGCTGCCAATATGGAACTCATGGAACTCTATCACGGTCAGCTTTACTTTGAATCGGCCGCCATGATTCCCGCTCTGATCACGGTCGGAAAGATGCTTGAAGCGATGTCCAAGGGCAGAACGACAAACGCGCTCAAGAGCTTAATGAAACTGGCTCCCAAAACAGCGGTTGTGATCAGGGATGATCAGGAGGTCACAGTCGGCATTGATGAAGTGATGAGCGGCGATCTCTTTGTGGTCAGACCCGGCGACTCGATTCCCGTGGACGGGGTTGTGGTCGAAGGGGAAAGCGCCGTCAATGAGTCCGCTTTGACCGGTGAAAGCATCCCGGTGGATAAAGCGGTCAATGACACGGTCAGCGCTGCCACGATCAATCAGTCCGGTTATCTGAAATGCAGAGCCACCAGAGTCGGTGAAGACACAACCCTTTCGCAGATTATCCACATGGTGAGCGATGCGGCTGCCACCAAGGCGCCGATTGCCAGAATTGCGGATAAGGTATCCGGCATCTTCGTGCCGGCGGTCATCGGCATTGCCATCGTTGTTATGATCGGCTGGCTGATTGCCGGACAGACACTCTCCTTTGCTTTGGCAAGGGCGATCTCTGTACTGGTTATCTCCTGCCCGTGCGCGCTTGGTCTGGCAACTCCGGTTGCGATCATGGTGGGCAACGGCATGGGTGCCAAAAACGGTGTTCTCTTCAAGACCAGCGAAGCGCTGGAAACAGCCGGAAGAATCCAGATTGCGGCACTTGATAAGACCGGCACCATCACCTCCGGTCAGCCGGAAGTGACTGATATCCTGCCGGTGAACGGATATACGGAAGAATCCCTGCTGAAACTTGCCAATTCGCTTGAGGCAAAGAGTGAGCATCCTCTGGCGAGAGCGATCGTTTCCAGAGCCGCTCAGCTTGGCTATGAAGCGGAAGAGGCGAAGAACTTCAAGGCGCTTGCCGGCAACGGTCTCAAAGCCGAGATTGGCGGAAGAAGCGTTCAGGGCGGTTCACAGAAATATATTTCCTCCATTGTTTCAATGGATCCCGAAACAAAAAACATTTCCGAAAAACTCGCATCCGAAGGCAAGACACCGCTCTTCTTTGAGGCGGACGGAAAACTGGCAGGTATCATCGCAGTGGCTGATGTGATCAAAGAAGATTCCCGCAAGGCGGTTGAAGAACTGCGTCACATGGGCATCGAGGTGGTCATGTTAACCGGTGACAACCAGAGAACCGCGGAAGCGATCGGCAAGCAGGCAGGTGTTGACAGAGTCATTGCCGGCGTATTGCCCGATGGCAAGGAGGCGGTGATCCGTGAACTGCAGAAGCGCGGCAAGACCGCAATGGTCGGCGACGGAATCAATGATGCGCCTGCACTGACCGCGGCGGATACCGGTATCGCGATCGGCGCCGGAACGGATGTGGCCATCGACAGTGCGGATATCGTGCTGATGAACTCAAAGCTCAGCGATGTCAGCGCGGCAGTCAGACTGTCACGTGCTACCCTTACAAACATCCATGAAAATCTCTTCTGGGCATTCTTCTACAACCTCATCTGCATCCCTCTGGCGGCCGGACTCTTCGGCCTTCAGATGAAGCCGATGTGGGGAGCGGCAGCCATGAGTCTTTCCAGCTTCACCGTCTGTATGAATGCGCTGCGGCTCAACCTCTTCAATATGCATGATGCCTCAAAGGACAAAGAGCTGAAAAAGAAGGCATTGCCTTACACCGAAGAGGTCAGGCCCGCAATTGAAGAGGAAACAATGACCGAAACCTATCTGATCGGCGGAATGATGTGCGAACATTGCGAAGCCAGAATTCAAAAAGCGCTGGCAAAGCTGGAAGGCGTCAAAAGTGTCAGGGCGGACCACACCGCCGGCACAGCCGTGATTGAAACAGTGAAACAGACTGATCCGGATGAAGTCAGAAAGGCAGTCGAGGATCAGGATTATGAATATATCGGAAAAAAAGGAGAAGAAAACAGTATGAAGAAAACAGTCAAAGTTGAAGGCATGATGTGCCCGCATTGCGAAGCTTCCGTCAAAAAGGCGCTCGAAGCGATCGACGGTATCGATGAAGCAATTGTCAGCCATGAAAAGGGAACCGCTGAAATCACCCTGTCCAAAGATGTGGCTGCGGATGTGATTCAGAAGGCGATCGAAGACAGAGATTACAAGTTCTGCGGGATTGAATAATTATGAAAAAGATCACCATCGGCATTGACGGCATGATGTGCGGAATGTGCGAGGCGCATATCAATGATGCCCTCAGAAACGCATTTCCCGCATTGAAAAAGGTGAGTGCGGACAGAAAGAAGAAACAGGCTGTCATTCTGAATGAAACCGATCTCGATGAGGAAAAGGTGAGAAAAGCGGTGGAGGACACCGGCTATACATACCTTTCCATATCCTCTGAGGAGTACCGGAAAAAAGGACTGTTCGGGTTCTGATGAAAGAGGCATTGCGCCTCTTTTTAAAATCTGAAAAAAGAGTTCATTTTTCTGTTATAATCTCTTTCCAGGAGGATTTGCGAAATGAAACAGAAAAAGCTGAAAAGCGGCAAAGTCGTAAGTTACGGATTCAGCGATCCCGAAATGCACAAGGCTTTGCGTACGCGCCGTCACACCGTGATCGCCGACAAAAAGAAACAGGCGTCCAAACAGATCTGCAGATCCCGCAGCCGCAGGGATCAGGCAGATTTTTTTGTGGCGGAAAGTGTTGTGCTTCAACAATCGCATCTCCTGGAACAACGTATGATAAAATGATTGTACTGTCTGAAATACAAAGGGGATCATATGTACGAAATCTATGAAACAAAAGAACGGATCACCGCCGACAATGACAAAGAGGCGGAAAAGAGCCGTGCATATCTGAAAGAAAAGAATGTTTTCCTGATCAATCTCATGGGCTCTCCCGGATGCGGGAAAACAACCACTCTGGTCAGAACGATCAATGCGCTGAAAGATCAGTACCGGATCGGCGTCATGGAAGCGGATGTGGATTCGGATGTGGATGCGGAAACCATTCATCAGCTGGGCGTGAAGGTCATTCAGCTGCATTCCGGCGGCTTATGCCATATGGATGCGGATATGACCGCAAGAGGCTATATGAGAATGGGCATCGATGATCTCGATGTGGTCATTCTGGAAAACATCGGCAATCTTGTATGTCCGGCGGAATTCGATGTCGGCGCAGCGAAAAAAGTCATGATTCTTTCCGTTCCGGAAGGGGATGACAAACCGCTCAAGTACCCGCTCATGTTCGAGGTGTCCGACTGTCTTCTCATCAACAAGATCGACACAAAGGCAATCTTTGATTTCAATGAGGACTTATGCGCAGAACGGGTTCACAAACTGAATCCGGATATGGAAATCTTTGCGCTGAGCTCAAAGACCGGTGAAGGCTTTGATGCCTGGATTGAATGGCTGAAACAGGAAATCGAAGAATGGAGGAAGGCATAACATGAAAATCATTGAACTGCATAAATCCGTAACCGAATCCAATGACCGTGATGCGGAAAAACTCAGAAATGAACTCAAAGAAAGAGGAACATTCCTGATCAATGTCATGAGCTCACCGGGAGCCGGAAAGACTACTTTGCTTTCAAGAATCATCACCGATCTGAAGAATGAGCTCAGAATCGCCGTCATGGAGGCGGATATCGATGCCAGTGTGGATGCCGAGAAGATCGAAGCGCTTGGCGCAAGATCCATTCAGCTTCATACCGACGGCATGTGCCATATGGATGCGGGCATGACAAGACAGGGCATTGAAGCGATGGGAATCGAGGAAATCGATCTTGCTTTCCTGGAAAATGTGGGCAATCTCATCTGCCCGGCGGAATTTGACACCGGCGCTTCGAAGAATCTCATGATTCTTTCCGTTCCGGAAGGAGACGACAAACCGCTTAAATACCCGCTTATGTTTGAGACAAGCGATGTGCTGGTTGTCTCCAAGACAGACGCGCTGCCGTATTTTGACTTTGATATGGAAAAACTTCGTGAACGAGTCAGAAGACTCAATCCGAAGATTGAAATCTTCCCTGTATCCGCGAAAACCGGTGAGGGAATGGAAGCTCTTGAGGCATGGCTTGTGAAAGAGACAAAGGAGTGGAAGAATTAAGCGGATATGCATGAATTAGGCATTGTTACCCACGTAGCGAAAACCCTTGATGAGCTGGCGGAGGAAAACCGCATCACAAAGATCGGTTCTGTCACCCTTCAGGTCGGAGAGGTTTCCGGAATCATCACCGATTATTTTGTGGACTGCTGGAATTATTTTCGGGTGAGGCATCCGATTCTCAAAGAGGCTGAACTCAGAATTGAAACCATCCCGGCTGTCACATTCTGCGAAGACTGCAGAAAGGAATATGAAACCGTGAAATACGGAAGAACATGTCCGTATTGCGACAGCGAACATACATATCTGGTGCAGGGAAATGAATGCACCATCAAGGAAATCGAGGCGGAAACCGAAGAAGAGGCTGAATGAGAGTTCACCTTTTTCTTTTTGCGGATAACATGAAAAAAGCGCCGAAGCGCTTTTTCAGAAATCACATGTATCGGGGTTGATATCGGCGAGACCGTAGTTCTTCATGACGTCCAGATATTTCATATCCTCTTCGGAAATCCGGAAATCAAATACCTCGGGTAGTCTTTCAAATTCCCTGATATCGCTGCCCTGGCATAAGGCAATGCATTTTTTCTCAAGCAGATAGCGGATGCATATAATCCGCGGTGTCGTGTTGTATTTTTCGGCAAAGATTTTCAGTTCCCGGCTGTTCAGGATCGCATCATGATCAGGAGGCAGGAAGCCTTCCGTCTGGATGGCATGATCATTGGCACAGTTGAAATTGCCAAGCGAAGGGAAACCCGGGTACATCCGGATCTGGTTGACCATCGGTGAAATCGATGCCACTTCCAGATAATGCTCAATGTGAACTGCTTCCGAGTTGGCCAGACCGATCGCTCTGACCTGACCGTTTTTATAAAGTGTCTCCAGTGCTCTCCATGTGTCGGCACTGTTCTGCTCATAATCGTTTCTGAATTTTACCGGATTGGGCCAGTTGACCAGATACAGATCCGCATAATCCGTGCCGACCCGGCGCAATGAATTTCTGCATGCCCTCAAAGCGGCATCATAGCCATGGTCATCATTGCCCAGCTTCATCGTCAGAAACAGCTCGAACCGGGGAACACCGCAATCCTCAATCGCCTTTCTGACAATCTTTTCCGATTCACTGTCCGCAGGAAGATCAAAATGTCTGAATCCTGCCTGGACCGCCTGAATCATATTGGCATAGATGCTTTCCTTATGATCCTTATCAACCCGGTAGCCAAGCAGCGGTATCTTAATGCCGTTGTGTAATGTGATTTGTGTTTCAGAAATTGCGTTCATGATGATCCTCCGGATTCATTATATGCCAGATCAGAAGAATGCAGGTGAAAACAGACTGAAAAATCTTTTGCATGAATCTCTTCGGGTGTACATGGCAACGCACATCTCAATTGCTTAAAAAGTTCAGAATATAAGTGCGGCCGGAAAAAGGGCCGGGAAAGGAAAGAAGGTGAACGGAATGAATGAATTCCTGAACGATGCGATGAAAGAGACTCACACCATTGATGTGGACACGCTGTCAGAGGAACAGCTTTACCGGAGATTATCAGAAGGCTTCGACCCGATTGACATTCCCCGTCCGGTAAAGTCCGGCCGCTGACATAAACATTCATCCCATAGATTGTCAGTTAAACAGGGCGGGCTGCTTCTCTCCCCTGGCGGTCCGCCTGAATCGCTGACAAATTCAGCTGAAAAATTTAACAAAATAGTCCTTGCAAAAAGAAACAGTCGATTATATAATCATTGAGCAGACAGCGAGTATGACTTCTTAGCTCAGTTGGTAGAGCAACTGACTCTTAATCAGTGGGTCGAGGGTTCGAGTCCCTCAGAGGTCACCATGGATAACAGCTTGTGAAAACAGGCTGTTTTTTCTTGCGCTTTGACAAACAGTTCTGTCAAAGCGTAATCGCATGGATCGAGGTTCTGCCGGACAGAGCAGAATGTTATCAAAACTTAGATAATTTTAAAGTAAATGATTTTGCCATCCAGTTCGTAAATTTTGGATGATTAAAATGGTTGTACTTCATTGCTGCTCATGTACGCAAAAAAGTGAGACTGAATATCAATCTCACTTCTATATGATTTGTTAACTGGATGCTTATTCGGACCAATCATTAAACACTTTTTTGGTGTGCGGTCCCATTAGGAGGACAAAGTCTTTTTCTATGTCATACATTCGAACATTGTCAATAACAGCAACACCAATTAAGTTTCTTTCCTCAAAATCTTCGCTTGAAGCTAAATCTTCTATGAAACTCATGATTCTTGCGATTTTATCCTTGTCCTTTTCTGCAAATGATTTTACTACAAAGGGCATGAAGACGTCTTCATATACAACATAACTTCCGGTTTCTACTCCTTCATTCCATGAGGTTTCTTTTTCGAAGCTTTCTCTTAACTCAGGAAAGCGGAAAAGAAGCAATTTGTTCATTTTTACTGGATTGTACATTACTTAACACCTAACGCTTTCTTTAAATCTTTCAGCATTTTGTTCGCAATCATTCTATCGGTAGCAGATAGATTCTGAGTTTTAAGGATCTTTTCTAACTGCTTAGCGCGTTCTTTGCCTTTGGTAATATGACTGCGTCCGCCAACCAATTCCCCGGTTTTAATTTCTTTCTTAATGGCTGCCGCAGTACTACCGTTGCCAACTTTTGCACCAGGTCGATAAAGTTCTTTTATAACGTTTTTTATGGTTTGATTGGATGAAATTTTTAAGAGGATCCTTCCTTCTAAAGGCATTTTTCCGGATGCAAAGTATTGAATATCAAGCTTATAGCGTAATTCTCCCTTTGTTCCGTGAAACATACCGCTACTGGCTTTCATTCCCATGGCGGAATTCCTCCATAGCGGTAGCAGTATCAGATTTAAAAACCATGTATTCTTGATGGTTGCTCTCAAGAATGTCTTTGGCTGTATTAGTTAATGAACCATATATAATAATGGATTTTGGTCTGAGACGCTTAATTGCTTCTTCCAATCCGTTATCGAACAAGGCTCGATCAATTCTTTCTTTGGAGCATCCATAGCTACCTACAGCGATAATCGATCCTTCTTCGATACCTTCAAAACAGAATTCATAACTTGTTTCATCTGTCCAGCGGACATTGATGATAACTTTGTAACCCAGCTCCTGGAGCGCATGCGCCACAACTCTGCTTCGGTATACATTCCAGATCTGCCATTCAACTGGCATATCCATATAAAGCGAGAAATCCGGTACGATTATGCAATCGAACCCTTCCAGTTTGCCGAGGTTGAATCCTCTGGCAAACTCTGTACCGCGAATCAGTGCGTTCCATACCCCGTGTTCTCCGTCAAAAATATAGTCATAAACATAGAAGTGCAAGGCAGTCTTCGGCTGCAATTCCAGTTTTTTCTTGCCTACCTTTTGGTAAGAGAACAGTGATGTTGGTAATTCATCGATATTCGATCTGACCACCGGCATATCGTACTTTCCTTTGGAAAACTGTGCGTTTTCCACCAGAAAAGCTCCAAAGACATCTTTAATGTCAGACGGTTTCTTAAGAACAGACTTTTTCAATTTCTGTTCCTCCTGAAGACCAGCTTAATGGTCTTATTAAGTCAGTCTCAAGAAACTATCCGATATGTAATTCGAAAACAATCGTTAACATGACGACCTCCTTTCCCCATCACAGGCGGATGGATTTTTAATAGTCGTCATGTTAAAATATCAATACTCGGTTGTTGATCAAACAACATGACGTGCCGGTATTACGCCAATAATGCCGG
>JNJQ01000038.1 GCA_000701725.1 Erysipelotrichaceae bacterium NK3D112 | reverse complement strand
GTTACTCAGAAGAGATCATTCAAAAGGATTTATCAAAAACAGGGGCTTTCACTGAGAAGAATCCGCAAACAGGGGATTTCAAAAATAATTCAGGCTGAACAGAGAAGCACACAATCCGTAAGATCAGAGATTGCTCTTTTTGATATGATGAAAGTAACTTTACAGACATGGTTTCATATATGAAAAGATCATGCAGAGATCCTCATTAGTTAAAGAAACTATGAAGTAAAACAATCGCAAGATATACTTCCCCCCCTGAATTCCGCTTCAGACGGTCTGGTATAAAAGAACCGGAAGAAGCGGCTGTGAAAATGAATCATTTGATATCCGGTATGATCCTGGTCACAGCCGGAAAGGAGAAAGAAGATGAAAAAACTGTTTGTTTCAAGCACATTCAAAGACATGCAGGCAGAGCGCGATGCGCTGCGCGATTATGTGAGTGCAAGGATCAATGCAGAGGCAAGAAAACATGGGGATGAGATTGAATTCTGTGATCTGAGATGGGGCATCGACACTTCCGATATGGAAGAGGAAGAAAGCTCACGGAAAGTGCTGAATGTCTGTTTCAGAGAAATCGACCGGTGCGAAACACCGTTCATCATACTGCTTGGCTACCGCTATGGCTGGATACCAGACGCCGCAACAGTTAAGAAAGCAACTGATGAAGTGAAAATGGAGCTTGATCAGCTGGAAAAAAGCGTTACTGCGCTGGAAATCGAATACGGATCCGTTCTGAAACAGAAAAAAACACTCGTTTATGAACGGGTGATCGTCAATGAGGATTATCCGGAGATTTATCATTCGGAAGATCCGGCACATCAGGAAAAACTGGAAGAGCTGAAACAGAGAATACGAAATCTGACAGATTCAAAGATCAGAACCTATGATGTTCACTTCCGCAGGGGAAAACCATTGCAGGCGGATATCAGAAATTTTTCTGATATGGTCTTTCATGATCTGAATGAGCTGATGAAACCTGACTGGGATCATTATGATGCTTTGCCGCAGGTTCAGAAAAAGCAGATGGCTGCCTGGAACTATATCCGAGAGAAGGGGAAACTTTTCACTGCCCGCATGCATGACGCTGAAAAATGCCTGGAAATTCTTGAGAAGGGTTCTGATCAGGTGCTTGTGTGCATGGGCGATCCCGGCAGCGGAAAAAGCACGCTGGCATCACATATCGCGCTGGCTCTGAAAGAGCGGGCACAGGTGCTTCCGGTGATCGGTGGTCTGACCCCGGAAGATACCGATTCTTTTGCGATTATCCGTAAAAGCGTTAAATTCCTGGAAAACCTGCTGGAAATACATAATGACGATATCCAGACAGAAAGCGGCGAAATTGATAAATACGCAGTCTATGAGGCGCGGATGAGAGAGCTGGCTGGTATTTTGCCTGAAGGAACGGTTATTTACATCATCATCGATGCTCTCGATCAGTTCAATGACAGCAGATACCGTGACAGGCTTGGATTTATCCCAAAAGGTCTGCCTCACAATATCCACTATTTCATTACATGCACAAAAGATCTTCGTCTGCCGGAAACAGCGGTTTACGTTCCTGAAGGTCTGAACGCGGAAGACCGGAAGCTGATCATAGGGTCTGTTCTTGAAAGAGCAGGCAAAGAACTGCATAAAACGGTAAAAGAAGAGATCATTCAGATGAAAGGTTCAGATCAGCCTCTGTACATCAGTCTGATGATGCAACGGCTGATGATTATGAACAGTTCGGATTTCAATGCGATTGACAGCGCCGGGCTGGAACCGAATGAGGCCATTGCAGCACAGCAGAAAAAGATCATTCACGCTTCATCTGAAAATCTTTCCGAACTGGCAGCCCAGGTGCTCACGGATGTGGGAAGGCGTATCAATCCGGCTCTGTGTACACAGATTCTTCAGTTCATCGCCGTATCAAGGTATGGTCTAAGACCTTCAGATCTGGCACTTTTATGCAAAGAAAATTGGGAAGCGGCGGATTTTACGCTCCTGATTCATTCGCTGGCGGATGATTTCATTGTGCGTGATGACGGACGCTATGATTTCATGCATCAGTCCATCCGTACCGGTATCCGCAATACACTGAACAAACCCGCATTTATCAGTGTTGATCAGAAAATTCTGAAAATGATGCAGTCTCTGCCGCAGGATGATCCCATCCGGCAGTCTGAACTTATTTACCATGCACTCAGATGCAGATCGTTCGATAATATCAGCAATTATATGAGTCGCTGGTTTGATTATAATGACATCGTGTACCGAAAAGCTGCTCACGCTGTATATGACTTCATGATTGATTATGGGGCGGAAAATGTCAGGGAACTGGTCACACAGACAAAGTCGAATGGCACACTTCTGATGCTGAGCGAAGGTGTGCCGCGGTTTTTCAGCGGCGAATCATCCTCATGCAATATGATGTGCAGCATTCTGACAGACATATACGATACCGTCTCCAAAGCACCCGAAGATGACCGGGACGTAAAAAAAGTGATTCTTATACACTGTGCATCAAATATCGCAAAACTTGGTGAATGGTCCGGAAGAACCGATGACTGCAAAGCATATTCAGTTAAGTTTCTGAAATACGCAAAAAAGAGTTTTGATTCAGATAATAAGAAAGATCGGGTCGGGCTGCTGCATGCATACTACAGTGCAATGCAGTCGATGCGTAATTCCACAGATGAGAATGAACTGACCGAAGCAATCCGGATCGGTGAAGAGGGAGACAGACTTTTTGACAAACAGACAGATCGTCAGCTGCTTGAGGAAAATAACCGTTTATATGCGATTTATTATTATACTCTTGCATTTATTTACGGAAAAGCCGGAGAACCTCTGAAAGAGGCACAGGCGAACAGTAAGTTCCGGACAAGGGCCGAAGAGCTGTATAAGCGGCATCCTACAAAGCTGAATGCATACACACGTAATCTGATTCATCATTCTGCCGGCAATGCAATGCTGATGAAAAGAGGCATGAATTATGATTCGCGAGAAAAAAAGATCGAGTATCTTCTGAACTTATATAATGAAAAACTGGCTGCTGTCAGGGCTGTTGAGAATGATGATCTGACGGAGTTTCCGTCACAGCTGGCTGATCGGATTCTTAATTATGAGCATCTTGCAACATGCAAGGAAGAAATGTCTTCCGAAAACGGCATGGCCGATGATGTCCGGGAAATGTTTATGTGGAATATCAAAGCAATTGATGACGGCATCAGACAGGTCAGCCGGACTGATTCCGAAGCAGATGCTGCGATTCTCAAGATTAATCTGAACGAGTATATCCGAAGACTGGCTGAAAACCCTTCAGGCCTTCCGGAAGCGGAGGGCCATATACAGAGATGGCTCAACGGAAGTCTTCAGAGACTGAAAATCAATCCGTCTTTATCAGTTTATGAAACAGCTGCCCGGATCACAATGATATATGCAGATCTTATGAATCTGACAAAAACTTCCAAGGACGCAGTATCTGTGATCTGCAGATCGCTTGATACTCTGCAAAACGGAATGAAAAAAGGTGTGATTATCATCAAGGACATAGACAGAGCGTACCAGCAATGTTTAGCAGCAGACAAAGACAATCTGGAAGTTTTTATTCAGTGGCATTCATTTTCTCTGCGATACGGAAAAAGAGGCGGAACAATGTCCGCAAAAATACAACAGAAAGCTTTCGATGTTTATAAGAACGCTTCCGATCCGCTCAGAAAGGCAATGGCAATCAAATACGGAAAGCAGTTAATTGATCTGAAAATCGCTGAATTTGAGAATCAAAAGAGTGCGGAAATATTTGAAACCCTGATCAGCACAGAAGTAAAAGTGGCTGATATCATAGAAACATTGGATTTCTTTCACCCGCTGCGCAGAAAGTATATCAAGCAGGCAGTTCAGACAGTGAATAATCACAGGAAAAAAATCAGACTGGACAGAGAACTGCGCAAGAGTCTCATGTGGCAGAATGAGCGGCTGCCGGCTGAAACAAAATACAACCGGCGGAATCTCGTTGAATTCATCAGACTGTATCGTCTTGGAAAACCCGCAGGAACAGAAAAACTGAGTGAATATCTGATTTATCATCCGGTGTTTATACCGGCAGATCAGAAGGGAACTGTAAAAGAAGTTTTCTCTTCACCTGTGGAACTGCTGCTGGGGCAGATTGACTCATCAAAGAATCCTTCATACGATGCGATATTATCCGGTGATCTGATGAATCAGTCATTTGATTCAGAAATGGTTCTTGATCCGGGGACAGATCACTCGTTTATCATTGATGATGCTTTAAAGCTGATCATCAAGAAAAAATATGATGAACTACTGAAAGAACCGACACCGGAACTGAAAAAAGAAATGATGAGAAATGTCAGAGAAACAGTCAAGAACAGGAAGATCAGAAATGTGATTCTTTGTAATCCTGTTTCCAGGCTCGCGCTCGGTGAAATGAATAAACTGATTCGCTCCGGGAAACTGCATAAGGAGGAACCGTTTGTCTTTGTACGCGGGAAAAAGCTTAAGCCTGACACAGATGACAACAACGGCATCCTGTTTACTTATAGAGGGCTGTATTCTTCATTCTGGGCGAACCGTCTGATCAGATATGATGAGATTCTGGATTATTCATCCAAAAAAGGAAGAATTTTATTGGAGCTGAAGAATGACTTTGAAGTTGTCATAGAAGTTAATTCTGATGCCGATGATATATGCCGGATTCTTGGGATAATTTTGAAAACAATTAACGAGCAATAGATTCTTCCAATTCGCACACAAAAAGCACGGAAATCATCTGAACAGATTGAATCCGTACTTTCCCTTTGTAAATAACTGTGCATTCATTCCGAAGCTTTGAAATTGTATACGGGCTTGATGACTTCAATGATTTCAATGCTTTCAGATACGTTGTCAATGATTTCATCCGCATTCTTGTATGCGGCAGGCGCCTCATCCAGAGTGGACTCGTTGACGGTGGTGGAATAGATGCCTTCCATGGCTTTCTCAAAAGACTCCACATTCAGGTTGTGCTTTGCGGCTGCACGGGACATCTTTCTGCCTGCTCCATGAGGACCGGAGAAGTTCCAGTCGGGATTGCCCTTGCCTTTGCCGATGATACAGCCATCCCGCATATTCAGCGGAATGATCACCATTTCATCTTTCTGCGCGGAGATGGAGCCTTTGCGCAGAATCCGGTGATCCACATCAATGTAGTTGTGAATGCAATGCCAGTGCGTAAACTCATCAAGTCTCTTTCCGAAGTAACGGGAAAGGATGAGATCCGCGATAGTCTCACGGTTGAGCATTGCATATTCCTGGCAGATCTTCATGTCATGGAGATAGTTCTCCAGATCATTTCCCGAAACAGTTGCGAGGTCTTTTGAAACGGCCGCATTCTTTTTACGGTATTCCTCTTTGATCTTTTGGAGTTCTGTGCTGATCTCTCTGGTTCTCCCTTCTGATTTCAGCTTTTTGATCAGTTCGTCGCATGCCGCATTCATTGCCTTATTGCTGTATTCCATATTTTCGGCGGCGATATCCATATAGATCTCACAGACCTGTTTGCCAAGGTTTCGGGAACCGGTATGGATGATGAGCCAGTGTCTGCCGTCATTGGACTGATCGATTTCGATGAAGTGATTGCCGCCGCCGAGTGAACCGATGGAGCGGATCAGATAATCAGGGTTTCTCAGTTTCGCATAACAATAAAGAGCATCAATGGGATAATCCGCTTTTGCCTTGTCATGGATATTCATTCCGGCCGGCACATATTCATGAATGATCTCATCAAACCGTCTGAAATCATCAATTCTTTCATCCAGCTCAATCACCAGCATGCCGCAGCCGATATCCACGCCGACCAGATTCGGACATGTGCATTCACTGATCTTCATGGTGGTGCCGATGGTGCATCCTTTGCCCGCATGCACATCCGGCATGAAGCGGGGGTTGGAGTCTTTGGCAAAGGGCTGATTGAGAAGATTGATGATCTGGGAAATGGCTTCTTCCTCAATATCATCGGTAAAGACTTTTGCCGCTGCATATTTTCCGTTCAGTTCGAGCATCTGTTCAGCCCTCCTTTCTTTTCAGACTCATTGCAGATTGTGATTCAGGATTCCTCAATGCGGATGACAACCGCTGTGCGGCTGTCTTTGCACAGATCCGTAGTATAGAAGGGATAATATGTTTCGCCGCTGACTTTGACAAGCACTTCAGCCGGATTCACCGGATTGTTTTTCACAATGCGCATGATCAGATCATCATACAGATTGTAATCAATGTCAGTGAGCGGTTCACTCACTCCGTCAGTTGTCAGGATCCAGGTATCGCCCTTGCATAAAGGATAATCACTGAAAACCGCCATTTCACTTCCGCGCAGTGTGTCATTGCCGGCATAAGTGTTAATGAAGTTTGACATTTTCAATGGTGTACACCGGTTCAGCTTTCCATCATGGATATGGAGAACGGAACAGTTTCCGAAATACATGATCCGCACGATATGATCTTTGATACCGATGGCAGCGAATGAGGCGCTGAGATCATAGCCAAGCAGTTCGGCCTGTCTGATCACACTGTCATTGACCTCATCAGCCGCATGATATTTCAGCTCATCATCAAAGTAGTTTTCATACTCCTCATTCAGAAGGTGACGCACGGAAACAGCTCCGGCATCTTCTTCCGGATTGTCCGGTCTTCTGATTACCGTTTCCCCGTCCGCAACACATGCAAGAAGAGGCTCATCCGTTCTGTCATGGCAGGACGGAATCCGGTTTTCATAGAGAAGGGTATTGTCTCTGTGCCTGTAACCGAAATAATCACGGTTGGAATCGTCCTTGCCCGGATCAGACGCACAGCTGATTGTGAAATATGGTTTTAATAAATTATTCATGGTTTTCCTTTTTATCCGCAAGAAGCGAAACAAGATGATTCACATCAAAACAAAGTGATTCCGAAGAGATGATAATCCGGTTATCTGATCTGCCGGACGTATCATCCGCAGTACATGCCTGAAACGGAATATCATTCCATACACATGAAATAACATAATCCGTGTCATCTGATCGGATCTGTTCATAATCTTTAAGAAATGTTTCCGGCGTGTAAATGATTGTTCCGGTTTCCTTTTCGCAGGAAATATCAACAACCCTGATTCCGGCTTCCAGCAGGTCTTCAGTAAGCATTGCCGCATTGTATTGCGGATCGGTTTCGTATGTGAAATGCACTGTTTTTGCAAAGATGAAATCATTGTTCACACGCAGCGGTTTCCATTTTGTTTTATGCATGGGGATCTCCTGGAATCATTATATCGAAAACGCAAGAGAAAACCCGCCGGAAAGAAGACAATCCATGAAGGGTGTCATGACGGGTTTTGTACAGATATATCAGTAAATCGTATTCTTTGCCCAAAGCAGGCTGATTGCCGGATTATAATCCATTCCGTTTCCGCAGCCGGCGATGATATTGAGCAGAAGACTGCCGTTTTCATCATAGATCAGGCCGCCGTCCATGGTGACGGGAAGGGACTGATCACCCAATGTGATCGTGTCTGAATCATCTTCAAGATATTGATTCACCGCGTCAAGCATGGTCTCATACGGAACATCTTTGATCAGCGTGCAGAACACGCAGCGGAAAATATTGTCAATCCGGTCCAGAATATCCTGCTTTGTATCAGTATTCAGATAATCGGACTGCAGGTAATAACAGGCGAAGGAGGCGGAATCAAATATAACGTCATTGTTTTCATCCAGCTCCGCCCGGATATCAAAATCCGGATATCTCAGAAGCACAAAATCATGTTCACGGATATGAATCAGCGGATCTTTCGCTTCCATATCATATTTTGCGAATTCCTTTTCAAGGGAATCGATCAGCTTCTCAACACTCTTCAGCTTATTGTCTGCGGAGAATTCATAGCCTTTCTTTCCAAGCATGACACTTTGCACAGGTGTGCTGTCTGAGGTGTCATAGATCACACCGCTGTCACACAGGACACGCAGCGTTCTGATTTCAAACAGCGCAGAATTCTCAAGACCTGCGGTGCCGTAAGAATTAATCGTGTAGTGATATTCACCGTTGGAGCTTTCCGCAACCACCGGATATTCAGGAAAGACGGGATAGGTGATGATCGCTTCACTTCCATCCGATTTAAGACAGGGAGAGCCGCCCGCATTCTTTCCTCTGATTTCAAAGATGATGCCTTTGATGGCTTCCGTCTTTGAAGTATTGAGATAATCAAGGTTGAATTCGATATCCTTTGCGCCTTCATACTGGCGGTAGAAGTTGGCTTCCATCAGCCGGAGAGGGGACTGCTTTGTGCTGTTTCCCTCCCATACTGTGGCTGTGCGTGCACCTTTCTTTTCCGTATTTTCCCATACGCTTCCGTCGGTGAAATAAACCTTGCTGAGATATGCGGTATAAGGCGTATCACTCAGACGGAGCTTAAGCTCCTGGAAATGTTCATGGTTGTGCGCGCCTTCTTCAATTCCTTCTTCTTCAAACAGGCGGATGACAGCTTTGCCATCCTGAGCCTCTGTCTCTGCAAAGTCGCCTTCCAGGGTGAGCTCGGCCTGCTCGATTGCTCTGCCTTTGCTATGATTCACATAATCGATATACATCCGGAACTGATTGGGTTTATCGAACTGCAGCGCATAAAGACTGAATGAGATCAGTTCTGCCGGATCTTTTGTGCCACATGCGGAAGGGACCAGCACAGATGCGATCATCAGGAATACAATCAAAATTCTTTTGAACATCATCTTATACCCCGTCGCTCAAATGGCCTTCCAGGATGATTTCCGGATCATACCGTGCCTCATCCAGGACAGCTTTGACAGCCAGCTCATCATCCATGGAGAGTTCAGCCAGTTTTCTGGTTCCTGCACCGCTGCGGCTGAAATAACCTTCCTTGAATACGGGCACTCTGACATGCACGTCATATACATCGGTTCTCTGCTCATTGCCGTCAATGGAATAGACGCCCTGACATTTCAGATTGACTGATTTTGTCGGGATGATGACAGTTTCAATCCGGAATCTGTCCTCAATCAGAGGGGCGGCATTTTCACCGGTGAAGCGGATGGAGGAAGGGGCCTGATCAACATCCAGCATGGCATAAAGCGTCACACTGTATTTGATGTTGTCACCGATGCCTCCGTAATCAAGTGACAGAGTATCTGTGTCCGGATGATAGATAACATATCCCGCATATTCACGTGTTTCACCGCCGTCATCATAACTGACAAACAGATTGGCAATCTGCCGCGAAGATGTGATCTCGTGTTCCTTTGCCCAGCTGCTGATTTCACTCAGATCCAGCGGGAATTCCGCGATCAGTTTCACATTTTCCTTTTCCACAATGAAGTGGCCCTCATCCCTGACATTGTTTTTCAGCGTTGAGAATTCGGGACTGTCTGCGTGCTTTTCTGTATATACAGAGTAATGGAACTGCTGTGAGTCTCCCCATCCGTCATTGATTGCAAAGATTCTGAGCATGCCGGCATCTGTGATATATGCATCAACACCGACCTTTGCGCTTGTGTCTGTTTCCATTTCGGGCAGTTCAACGGATATGGATTCGACAAAGGCTGACTCGCCGCCTGTGTTGCGGATGAAACTGAGCAGGGAGAAAGCACGGTTTGCTTCAAGAGACTGTCTGATTGTTGTGGAGGTTTCTTCCACGGTTGCGTAATTTCCAGCTTCCGTATAGGGAAGCACTTCCGAATAATAAACGGATGCCTGTGCCGGTGTTGTGAGCTGATTCTCTATGGATGAATTGCTGAAATATCTGATTCCGAAAAAAGCAATCAGAACAGCCGCCGCGGCAATCAGGGCGATCATGGTGCGGCTGATCTTCGGCTTCTTTTTTATCTCAATCACGATTTCCTCATCGCTGACAGTATTCAGATAATCGCGCAGATCCTGAATGATTTTCGTAAGCGCCGCCTCCTCATCTTTGTAGGCGGGGATCTGCTGCACATTTGTCAGCATGAACTTGAAGCTTTTATTCAGCTGACAGTTTTCAATCATATACGGAAAAACCTTTTTGTCCTGATTGATCGCTTCAGTGACTTCCTTTTTCACCCATTTGGATTTCTGCGAATTCTCAGACATGATGATAACAAGGGCTCTGCAGCCGTAGATTGCGGTTGGTATATCATCCGTATAATCAGATCCGGATTTGATTCTTTCCGTATCCATCCAGCATGTAAAACCGTTTTCCTCAAGAACCGACTTGACCTGTATGGCTTTATCTGCATCCGAGGAACTGTAACTGATAAAAACTTCCGGATTCTTTTCGGAATTCATTTCCTGATTCATTTCTGGATTCATAAATTGACCTGCCTGTCAACATTATTATATCTGTTCAGCGCCGGATCATCATGCAAACATGCATGGGACGGTGTTTTTCAATGAAAGATTTTATATGGTTTACCGGTTTACATATGTGTTAATCTTTTTTTATAAACATACGTTCAGTCAAAATGAAGAGGTAATAATCATGGGTAAAACGATAAACAAGGATAATCTGACTCAGAAGCTGAGAACCCAGTTCAGCAATGAGCTTAACGGAATCAGTATTCTTTACAGCCGTGAAGATGCGGAAGCCGCCAGAAATGCCGTGCTGAAGGCCGAACCCGATTCCAGAAGATTCAGGGAAAGAGAACTGAAAACAATCTGTGATGCATATGGTGTTGATATGAAAGAGCTGATCAGAAAACGCTCTCTTCTCGGTGTTTTCCCGTCCCGTGATGATATTTACAGCAGGATCAATCAGATTATTTATGAAATGTACCAGACTGTTCCTTCACCGGAGAACAGCATGGAACGCATTGTGAGGAGACTGGCTTCGGAATATGCGGATGACAGCGTGCGTCTGGCCATCCTGAAAAAATTCATGAACGGTGCAGGGTTTGCCTGCAAAACCATTGATATCAGCGAAGCTGAAAAGTGGGCGGTAAAACATATGGATGCGCAGACCGCGGCGCAATACAGAAAGAACCGCAATGATGATGAAAAGCTGGAAATGATCATCGCTGCGCTTGATGACAGTATTTTTGAAAACGTCGGTCAAAACGCCGAAATCACTCCCCGTGATACGGTGACACTGATGGCTGACAAGACGGAATCCATCCGTGAAAATCAGGAGACTATAGATGCGTCCGGCAATCCATATATTGTTGAAGACATTGTATTGAGCACAGAGACACTTGAGCGGCTCGTGAAATATTGTGAAGAGAAGGGATACGGCAGCCAGGATGGAAAAACCGTCATTGCCGTGCTCAGAACCATTTTGGAAAATGATCCGTCTGATCTGTCTGCCATTGAGCCGCTCGTGAAAGATCTTGAGTCGGAATACAAAAACTGGCTGAATACATTCTGGTACAAAGACCGCAAGGGGAATCTGAAGAAGGCTTTCGAACTTTATAAGGAAGCCAGAAAAGACGTCAAGAGCAGAAATAAAAAGCAGAAAGAAATCGCGCTTGCGAAGCTGGCCGATGATTTCGCGTCGGGTGTTTTCAGAACGGATAACGGTCTGATCAGAGAAAGACTGTACTGGTTTGCGATCATGTTCGGTATGAGCGCAGCCATCGGCAACATGGAGAATCGCAATCCTGATACGGACATTGAAAAAAATCTTTTCGAGGATTATTACTGCGACAATCTGATGCGCTGGTTTTCTGAACGCTACAGAGAACAGAAAAACGCTTCAGTCTTTGAAAACGAACCTACCGGTGAAAGCATCAACCCGAAGAATTATATTGAGGCGATTTATCTGTATTATCTGAAAAAGGATGATCCGGGTCTGACTCCCGGCATGAGAATCGACAAAGCCCGTGATATGATCGCTTCCTGCGAAACATATATGGACCGTATTCAGGAATATGAGACCGCCCTGGAAAACGGTGCATCCGCCACCATTAAGAAATTTGAAAAACCGGAATACGCGGAGTATAAGTTCCTCGTTGACAACCATC
Organism: Erysipelotrichaceae bacterium NK3D112; assembly: GCA_000701725.1. GTDB lineage: Bacteria > Bacillota_I > Bacilli_A > Erysipelotrichales > Erysipelotrichaceae > Bulleidia. The sequence goes on along the minus strand of JNJQ01000038.1, from coordinate 11,584 downwards.
TTGTCTACAGCGCAAAAACACCTGAAGACATGGATGAGCTCAGTGAGAATATCCCGAATATGACGGTGGTTTACAGGGAATCTTTACTGCCTGAACTGATGGATCTGGAAGAAGATGCAGTTCCGCAGTATATGGTCATGAATTACGCAATCCGCGCTCACGAAAACAAAACATCACCCAGGATCCGGATATCCTCGTCAGAACATACCGCATATTCCGCGCTGTCGGATACCCTGGAAAACACAGTCGATCTGTCTGACAGTGAGAGTGAGAGACCTCTTATTCTCAATATGCTTAAACTCGCGGATTCTCTTGCCGCCGCTCATCCGGACGATACTGATTTTGTCCGCCTTTGTGAGCGCATGAAAGAGCGTATCTCCTTTGACTATACGATGAGCGGCAACAGGTCAATGCCGCTGATGGCTGCTGTACTGCGCACGCTTTATCTTTCAAAGAAGAATGAGAAAAAGAGCGTGATTGAAATCCGCAAAGAAATCACGACGATCATAAACCGTGACAAATACGGGTTTGACAGAATACCGGCAGCCAATATCAGAAGGGTGATTGAGAATCTTAAAGCCATCGGCTTTGATATCGCCATGGCAGCAGAAGAGGAAAAACCGGGAGAGGAGCCTGAAAAAATATACTGGCTGGCTGCGAAGAAATATGATGATCAGCTGCTCAATGCTGTTCTGAAAGAATTTGATGAACCGGAATACTTCAACCGTGAAACGATTGAACGTGTAACCGCCATGCTTTCCGATCTGGTATTGATGCGGGGCGGTGAAGGCAGCAGACCGACCCGCAATATGATGGTCATCGCCAAGGCAATGGATTATATCTATAACGAATATGAGGATGACAATGTCAGCCTTCCGGAAATCTATGAGAATTTCGCGTCCTTTGCCAATGAACAGCTCACCGAGGCAAGATATCAGAAGATCAGTGAAAAGAATATCTTCGATGTCTTTGTTATCTGCAGTATTTACGCCAATATTCTCGCGGATTACCGCGAATAACGGCCTTCCCCCCTCAAAATCTCTGATTTATTTCCTTTAGACTGGGTTTACCGTGAGAGAAAGGAAAGGTAACAGAGATTGAACAAATGGATTTACAGCAAGACAGGACAGGTGCATCAGGAAAGACATGAGAAGTGTCAGGATGCAGTCCTGTTTCAGGAAAATGAATGGGTCTATGCCGCGGCCGTCTCAGACGGGGCCAGCGGCTGCAGATATGGCAGAGAAGGAGCGAAGACCGCCTGCAAAGCAGCCATATCTTATCTGACAGAAGAGGATGTCATCGGGGATCATTTCAGCAATGAAAAACTCGCATGGCTGTTCAACGAATATCTTCTGTACCGTCTGGAACAGACCGCTTTGAAACAGGGCAATCCGGTGGATGAATACGCCTCGACAGTGGCAGCCGTCTGCCTGAACAGACCTGAAAGAAAAGCGGCCGCAATCAGTCTTGGCGACAGTGCCGTATTGCGGATCAGGAATCAGAATGTCGAAACTTTTCTCGGTGCCAGAAGGACGGGCGGCCAGCCCTGTCTGCTCACTGACGCAAAAGCGCATGACGAGATGCAGGTCAGGTATTTTGATCTTTGTGCGGAAGATACCATCGTTTTATGCACCGACGGATTTCTGGATGCGTATACGGAAAACAGCCGGTTGAGAAGCGCTCTGAAAAATCTTGATTTTCAGAAGATGAATGCGATTCTTGACACTTGCAGCAGCGCGGATGATGTCAGCTACATTGCCATAAGCGGCAGCTGATCATGATCACGCATAAAACCAGGAGAACGAAAATGGACAACACAGGAAGAATCTATCTCAGAGATGAGCAGAAAATCCAGCTCTGTGACAATCCGGACGGTCTGAATCCGTCTGAATACCGGATTATCAGAGTCATCGGAACAGGCGCTTCCACGGTCTGCTATGAGGCAGTGCGTCTGAGAGACGGCAAAACAGGAAAACTGAAAGAGTTTTATCCGTCGGATACCGGAGCCGGTATGTACTATTCCCTGAAAAGGCTGGAAAACGGACAGCTGGTTTCAGGAAAGGGGATGGAGCGCACCTTCCCGTCTTTGTGCGAAGACTATCTTCGTGCATATCGGGAACTCAATAAACTCATCGCCGCAAATGAGAAGAATGAGGTTCTGAAGAACTTTATTCAGAACAGTGAGATTCTTTACGGCTGTCCGCAGAAACAGCCGAAGGACAATCTTGTGACAAGACTGTTTGTGGGCTCTTCCTCCAAAGATCCGGACAGTCTGCCGAAACCGACGGTGTACGTCTGGTCAAGCGGAGTGGCCGGAAGAAGCTTTGACGACTATCTCAGAGAAATCCGTCAGAAGCCGGATCTGGATTCGGATTTCAAACTCTACGATATTCTTGAAGTGATGATCGCCCTGACTGACGGCATCAAATCGATGCATACGGCAGGCCTGCTTCACATGGATATCAAACCCTCCAATTTCATTGTCGCCTACAACAGCGACATGAAAATCAACCCGTCGAATATTTCGCTGTTTGATGTGGACACGTTCTATCACATCGACTCTGCCGTACCGGTGATTGCCGGCTCGAAGGGATACCGTGCACCGGAAGTCAGAACAGGCAAAGCGGACAACCGGGCTGATATCTATTCACTCGGAGCGGTATTGTTCAGTGCGGTCGTGATCAATGATGAGATTGCGGACGGTCTTTATGATGACGCTTATTATGACGATATTGAACAGCTGGTCCGCCATTCCCGACTGCTTAAAGAAGCGGAAGCGAATTCGGATTATACTCTGATGAGAAGCCTGGTTCAGATTCTGAAAAAGAGTCTCGCACCGAACCGGAAAAACAGATATGACGGCGCCGGACAGATGCTTGGTGATCTGAAAAAAGCCAGAGCTTTTGCCCAGCCGTATGCGCTGAATGAAGAAATGCTGAACGGCAGAAAGATGCGTTTCGTCAGAGAAGAGAAGGAGGACAGATCCAATCTCAGTATTACGCTGCAGAAACTGCTGTATGATTATCCGCTCTATGAAACAGCAGACAAAGATAAGAACATCAATGTACTGGTAATTGGCTGTGGAGGATACAGCCAGAAATTTATTGACACCTGCCTGCAGGCAGGCCAGATGAAAGATTACAAGCTTGGCATTACTGCGGTTTCCAATGGAATTGAAGAGGACAAAAAAGATTATCTGAGCTTCCGTCCGGATATTCAAAGGTTTGTCAATATTGACGGCTCAATGCCCGATCCCTCCATTGCGTATGGCTCACTCAGTTTTGTGCCGCTGAGCGAGGCTGCCAAAGGCTACAAAGGAGAACTTTTACAGTTCAGAGGGTCATCGTCTGAGAATTCCGGCATGGAAAACACATTGATTGCGACGCAGCTGGTCCGCAATTATCTGAAAAAGCATAAAGGAATCAGCTATGTGTTTATTGCGCTTGGCAATGACAGACTGAATCAGGCAGTCGCCACCGTCTTTTCAAAAGTTCTCAAACCAGAAAAACGGACAGCGAAAACACCGGTTTTCTTTGTGAGCAAAAGAATCCGCAAAGTGACAAAAGCGCTTGCGGAAGAAAAACCGATCCCGGTTTCTGTTAAGGCTGAAATCACACCGGAAATGATTTCGGCGGAACTGGAACGAATGTCTTTCAATACGCATTCCATCTGGAATTCATCAAAGAGAAATGATCCGGATGAGGAACTGGAACAGTTCCGTTCCTCCCTTGAAAACTATGGGTCTTCCATGGCTTTTGTGCTGTCTTTGAAATACAAACTGCACAGCATCGGCATCGATATTGATCAGCCGGATCAGGCCGCGAAGCTGTTTAATGAGAAGATACTTTTAAAACGTTTTACCGATCCGGAAGCGGACAATATGTTCAACACGCTGGCCATGCTGGAACACCGCCGCTGGGTTCTTTACATGGCAGCCGACGGCTGGCAGGCACCACGCGACAAAAGCGGAAATCTGGATCTGAGCGAATGTGTAAAGGCCGGCAAGGCAAGAGTAAACAACGGCCGTAAACACGCGTGCATGGTTTTCAGCACGGAAAAGACACCGCTGCAGACAGAGGCGTGGCAGGTGAATAATCATGCGAAGTGGAATACGGGAAGAATTGATCCGGAACTGGATGAGCTTGACCGTATGTCGGTACAGCTGCACTACAAATTCAAGATTGAGGCAGACAGACTGAAACGTGAAGATCTTCTTCACGGAGAAGACATCAGGGTAATCCGCGATCTTCTGCCTTCCGGAAACATGGCACTGATTCAGGCTTTTGACCATTATGTTTTCTGCCTGAAAAACATCCTCGAAGGTGTAAGGACGCAATCCGTGCAGTACGGACGCTATGAAAAGGAACTGTTTGACGCTTTGGAAAAGAGCGGAATTGATCATAAAAGAAAGGAACTGATCAAAGAAAGAACATCGCTGATTCACAAAGCGTTTATCCCCGTCATCGAGGCGAATCTTTACCATGACTATAAAGCCATTGATGCGGATCTGATTGAACAGATTCCGTATATACTGACATGGCATCACTGCCGCAAGCTGGCCATGGCTTTTGAGGACGGCGAACAGACCGGCGGAAGAAGTGAGGAAATCTTTGCCAACGTCGCTTCCGCAACGGTACTGAGACCATACAGTGTGAGGTATTATTACTGTTTCACAAAGGAGTGCAAACCCGAAACCCTTCCTGAAAGAATCCGCAATGTAATCAGCTATTTCCATTCACGCCGTATGAATTGTGATATTTCGGCTGAAGTCACCATCGACAAAACTGTCAGCTCTGAGAAAAAGTTCGAACTGAAGCGAAGACTGGATGAAATCATTGCCGCACACTCCGGTGAAGAGAAGGCTGCCCGCCTGAGCCGCGTGGATCTGTTTGAATACACAGATCCGGATGGTGTTCCTTCTTTCATACTGGATGATATGAAGAAAGAAGAAATCAGTCTTTATGACGGTTCTACCGCACTATTCTCCTCACAGAAGCGCAATGCGGACTTTATGCGGAAAATATCTGATGGCGGTATTCCGTACTTCGAGTTCAGACGCGCTGCCAAAACATTTGAGAACTGCGAAGGATGCGCTTATCTGAATTATCTGCGTGACGACTCATATCTGACGATCAGCGATATGTTCGCATTGAAAAATGTCACTAAATACAAAACAACGATGCCCGATTACGCGGATGATTATGAAAAACTCTGGGCCATCTGCACAGGAAACTATCTGGATAAAAATCAGTTTGAACAGGGAATTCTTAACTGGACCATACTCAGCGGACTGCTGGAAAAGAAGCGGAAAAAGACACAGCCGCTGGCTGCATTTCCGCTCAAAGCCGGTAAAATTGACAGAACATTCAGAACATATTATTTCCCTTCTTACGGAATACGTTCACTCAGAGAAATCATTGAAAACCTGATTGAGAGGAAAATCATCGGCAGCGGCTCATATGTTGAAATCGCCAATGGTGATGAATGCAGAACGGTGATAGACGGGGTTGGGGAAGTTCACAAAGAATTTGAAAACATCGCCGCGAAATCCTGGCTTCTTCATCCGTATTACGGGCTTGAAATGAAAGAGATGAAAGGCAGTTCAATAAAGGAAAGAAGACAGATCAAGAAGGATGAACAGATCAAGAAGGATGATAACTATTATGTGATTCTTGATGAAAGCCTCGCAGTCGAAAGGCTTGATCTGAATGATGGTGGTTTTAAGAATGATCAGAAACTCTGGCCTCTTCTCAGCAAGCTTTCTGAAGAAAACTATATCAACCAACTGACAAGAGACAAGAATGCACCCTCGATTGTGAGCTTCAATTATTCCGCTCCCCGGATCAGAAATCTTCTGACCAAAGCAGGGGAAATCCTTGAAGTCTATACTTACTATGAAGTGCTTAAACTTGGTTATTTTGATGATGTGGCAACAGGTTTTGAATACGAATGGGAAAAAGACGGTGTTTCAAATGAGCTTGATCTTGTGCTGACCAAAGGCTTCAGGACCATCATAGCCGAATGCAAGGAAGTTCAGAACCTGGATTATCAGTACTATCTCCGTCTTGACAGTCTGGCCAATCATTTTGCCATCGGATGCACAAATGTTCTGATCGGAAACACATACCGTGACAGTCAGAAGTATTACCGAAAACTCAATGACATGCATCGTTCCAGAGGGACACAGCTTTCGATTACAACTGTTCACAAACAGAAAGAAATCATTGACATTGCAAAAAAACTGAAAGAGATTATGGAATCCGCTTTGCCGGAAGAATAATCCCCGCCGGTTTTGAAATGCAAATACTAAAAGGAGAGAAAGAACAATGACATATAAACCGAACCCTGTTGATACAGGAGATATTGCTCTTCCGGAAGATCTGATTCTTCTGAAAGAGAGAATCGCCGAGAATGTTCATGATGTCTGGGCAGCCGGCAGAATTGCGGAAGGCTGGACATACGGAACAGTCAAGGATCCGCAGAAAAAGACAACCCCGCTGCTGGTGCCTTATGAGGAGCTTCCGGACAGTGAGAAGGAGTATGACCGTAATACCGCCTTTGAAACACTGAAGCTCATCATCAAGCTCGGCTATACCATCAGTAAAACCGAATGATTCAACCACTCATGCCTCTCTGATGCGGATCAGAGGGGCCTTTTTATATTTGCCCATCCGGCTGTTCCCCCCCTGAGATCCGTGTTTTTCGCAGTTTTAGAATATGCGTGGAAATCAGGAAAGGAAGTGATAGATGAAAATGACTTCTTTATCCCGCCGAAAGCAGCGCGGCGGATCCAAAAGACTTCGCAGTGAGGAAGAGGGCAGACTTCCTCCCCCCTGCTGTATCCGTTTTTACAGCCTTTATTATGAATGCGGCAAATGGAAGGGCACTGATCAGCACATGCATGACATTGCTTGCGAAACATCTGTTTACAGAAGCGGCCTGTATCCCGATGTTTCAGGAAAGGAAGTGATAGATGGAAATGACTTCTTCATCCCGTCGCGGGGCAGCGCGGCGGATTCAAAAGACTTCGCAGTGAGGAAGAGGGCAGGCTTCCTCCCCCCCAGCTGCATCCGTTTTTGCAGCAAGTATTATAAACGCGGCACATGGAAGGGCGGTGATATCCCATACATGAACATTCAGATGGCTTAAGGCAGACATCGTAAACGGTGTCTGCTTTCTGACCGGGAGTCTTCAATTCAGAACCGCATCAGGCACTTGCGTAACGCAGCTCATGAAGCATCCGGATACAGAAGCCGGCCTGTATTCCCCTGTTTCATAGAATTGCATTCACGCAACCGGCGCAGATATCTGCACACCGTTATTCCGGACGATGAGATCCGATGGACGGGTTTGCCTGAGGCTGGTTGATCCATTTCAAAAAAAGATATAACGCTCAAAGAAGCGAAGGAGAAAATAACATGTCTATCAATATTCCCGAAAACAAATCAATCAGCAGCGCTACCAAGAAACTTCCCTGTGTGATTCTCATTGATACTTCCGGTTCCATGTCTGCGGATCAGCAGAAGCTTGTGAATGGAATGGAAGAGCTTAAAAAGTATCTCAGTGATGATGAGATGGCCTGCTCATCCGTTGAGGTCAGCATTGTGACATTCGACAATGAGGCAAGAGTTGCCGAACCGTTCGGACCGATCAATGATCTCTGCATTCCCTCCATTAACTGCAACGGCATGACAGCCATGCACGCAGCTGTGGATATCGGTCTTAAGACCATCGACAAGCGCAGATCGGAATACAAACAGTACGGTCTGTCATCCTATCGCCCCTGGATGTATATGCTCACGGACGGCGGCGCAAATGACAGTGACAACGGGTCATTCAAGGAGCTCGTGAGACGTCAGGAGAACCAGAAGCTCTTCTTCTTCCCGGTGGCCATCGGCGACACGGTTGATGAGAAGCTGCTTGGCAGCCTGCATCCGGATAATGAAATCTTCTCGATTGACAGGGACCGCATCACGAAAGCCTTCCAGTGGCTTTCGGACAGCCTCTCCAGTGTTTCCGGCACCAAATCAGGTACGGTGACACTCAGTGATCCGGAGGACTTCGGACTGCAGCGCAAGCACATCCAGATTGACGTCGGAGACTTTGACTGATGAACTGCGGATATCTCAGGGCGGCGAAAGCTGCCCTGAGGTAAAAACGATCCGCCCGGTAATCAGGCGCCCATGTGAAAAGTATCAGGAACATGTCTGAACTGAGTATGCGGAGAGATTCAGTGCACGGGATTTCTCCTGTACAAAGCAGAATGAACCGGCTGAAACACATGGAAAGCGGCAGCGGATCACTGCTGTTTGCGCTGTTTGTTTCTGATCCCCCCGGCTGATTCAGCCCGGGCGTACTGTACACTAACAACGGTTATGAGAAGGAGATTCGATTATGCTGACAACATTCAATATTACCCAGCAGGGAAGCAGCCACATCCAGAACAACAAACCATGTCAGGACTATTCACAATCCATGCGCATTCATGCGGATGGTCTGAATCAGGACATTGTCATCAGCGCCGTTTCAGACGGCGTCGGCTCATGCATGTTCAGCCAGGACGGTTCCCGGGAGGCGGTGACGGCAGCCCTTGCAACGGTTTCGGCGGGAATGAAAACCGAAGAGGCGGTTCTGGACGATACGTATGTGCTGGAATTGCTGAAAAGGGCATTCGATGATGCCTATGACGCGGTTGCGGCGTATGCGGATGAACATGAATATCCTTTCACGCAGCTGGATTCCACCCTGACCGTATCAATTTTTGACGGCACAACCATCTGGTTCGGACACATCGGCGATGACGGCATCGTTGCCATGTATACGGACGGAACCTATGAAATGATCACGCAGCGCCATAAGGGCGTTTTTGTTTCCAGCGTGTTTCCTTTACGCGAAACAGGCAAATGGGAGTTCGGAAAATCCATCAAACCGCTCGCATCATTCGCGTTGATGACGGACGGCGTACTGGATTATGTGGTTGGTTCCGAATTCTATGACAACCGTGTGTTCTATCCGTTCATTCAGCCTGTGCTTGCATCGGCCATGAATGACGATGAACAGATGGAACATCTGAAACAGGAATTTGGCGTCTATCTGAAAGATGATCCGGCTTCACCCAGCCGCTTCAGAAACCATGTCAGCGATGACATCACCATCGCGGTTGTGCAAAACAGCGAAGCGGTCGCGGCGCTTCCTGAAATTCACTTCGACATGGAGGAATGGGACCGGCAGACGGAGGCATACGTCAAAAAGGCGCAGGAAAGCCTGTACAGCTCAAAACACGGCCCGGAAGTTGTCATTGAACTGGGTAGAGGCGGCCCTCCCCAACAGAGCGATGCACATCCAAGGCCGATTGTCATTGATCCGGCTGAAGAAACCAGTGCAACGGATTCACTCACCATTCTTACCCGGCATGATGAAGAAAGCAGATCTGATCAGCAGCCATTCACTGGCATGGATGAAACGGAACAGGATCTGCAGAAGGCAGCCCTGCAGGTGATCACGGATCTGAAGGAAACAGGTACTGAAGCCTCCAGAGGACTGATCAGAGTCGGCAATTCCGTGCGTGCTCTGAGTGCTGCCATCATCAGCGCCATCCAGAACAGAACAAAAGAATAAGTCAGTCAGACTGACAAGGCTGAGAGCAGCCTGGAAGGAGAACAGAAATGACAAACGTAACAACCGGAAAGACTTACTACGGCAGAAACGGCAGGAAGTACACAATGGATCACTTTATCAAAAAGGGCGGTGAAGGCGAGGTCTATACAATCAGCGGACATCCGGACAGCGTTGCCAAGCTGTACACCGCCAGGAAGTTCAAATCAACAAAATACATCATGGACATGCGGACCTATCTCAAGGAAAAAATTGAAACAATGCTCGATTATCCGGTTCAGACGCATCTGAACGGACAGCTGGTCATTACCTGGCCGAGTGATCTGCTTTACGATGCGTCCGGTGCCTTTGCCGGCTATGTCATGCCGCGGGTTTATGCGAAAAAGTCACTGGTATCAGCAATCGATTCTACCATGCAGAAGAAGCTGATTCCCAATTACACCTGGAGAACCGCAGCGGTGATCGCCTACAACCTTGCCTCGGCGGTGGATCTGATCCATGAGCGCAGCTATGTGATCGGCGATATGAATCCGCTGAATTTCCTGGTTGATTCCAACGGACATATTACTGTGATCGACACCGATTCATTCAACATCACCAATCCCCGCACAAACAAGACTTACAAATGCACGGTGGCAAGAGATGAACTGCTGCCGCCTGAACTGCAGGGCAAAGACCGTTCCAGACCGACCACGGTCTTCACACAGGAAAGCGACCGCTTCGGTCTTGCAGTGCATATCTTCACCTTACTGATGAACGGCGCTCATCCCTTCGGCAGTGTTTCAACATTCCAGGGATCAGGGCCCTCCACCAGCAACGGTTCGGAAATGCACAACATCGTCAACGGCATCTGTCCCTACGTAACCGGAGGCAGCGGCAAACCGAGCAAACTGGCACCGGATGTGAAGATCCTGCCGCAGGAAGTGCGCAGACTGTTCGACAGAGCATTCAGATACACCGCTTTCGAAGCGGCGAGACCTTCCACTGCCGCCAGACGGCCGAAGGCTTCCGAATGGATCAGTGCCATGGATCATCTGGTTCATGCAGATTACAGCCGTCATGGTTCGCATGTATATCTCAGATCCTACGGAAAATGTCCATGGTGTGATCTGGAAAACAAAAAACGGATTCTGCCCGGCGGCAGTACGGCTCTGCAACTGCCGGTGAGCATTCCGAAACTCTCAACACCGGCTCCGGTGAGCAGAGTGGCCAAAGCCGTCGGCAATGTCACAAACACGATCAGTAATCCCGGTGGGGTCGCGATCAACGTACGCCGTGACGACAGCCTTCTGCATGCTGCCTGCATCGCAGCCGGTGTGCTGATCAGTCCGCTGCTGGCGAACAGTGTGATTCCGCTGATCGGCCGCTTCTGCGGATGGTGGCTGCCTGCCGGCTATGTGATCTTCGCACTTTCCTTATGCGGAGGGCTTTGCGGATGGGGCGTGGCATACCTTGCTTCAAAACGCTATGTCAGCGCATATAACGGGGCACCATGGCTGCTGCTGGCGCTGCTGTCACCCGTGCTGGCATGGATCGCGGTATTTTCCGGGGCACTGCTCATGAAGCTGCTTTGGCTGCTGCTTCTGGCAGTCTTTGAAATCGTGAAGTGGACCCTGATCACGCTGCTGATTCTTGGCATCTGCGCATTGGTCTTAGATAGTGTCTAAAGTTTATGAAAACTGAGACCTGTGCAGCCTGGTGGCAGATTAATTCCGAGGCTGAAAGCAGGACTGACACTGTCAATGTTAGAGATCTTTGAAAATTCAGAACGAAAAGAACCTTTCTGAACGAAAAGAAGGCATGATGAAAACATCTTCGAGAGTTATGAGTATCTGATGACTATACCTGAACAGCTTCTTTGTGAAACCTGCCGGATATCTGGATCAGTTTGAGCCATTTGTCGGGCATCAGGTCATATTCATCGAATTCATCCAGAATAACCGGAGGCTTGTATCCCAAAGAGGAATGA
>JNJQ01000037.1 GCA_000701725.1 Erysipelotrichaceae bacterium NK3D112 | reverse complement strand
AACATAGAGCTGGATAGCTGCTTAAGTATTTCTATATTTGGCTATTTCATTATAGTCCAGTTGAGTTTTATCAACAGAATTGTTTACTGTTAGATAAAAGAAAAGATCATATCGGAATTCATCATCCGGTATGATTTTTTTGTTGTTGCAGAGAACAATAAAAAAAGTGATCATTCATGCATGATCACTGGTTCTTAAGAGCTGTTTTCTTTTTCTTTTCCTGTTTTTTGATATCAGCTTCGATCAGAGCGGTAAGATATCCCTTGATGCTTTCCTGGGTCTCAAGCCACTCAATGATTTTTGTTTCACTCTTGTTGTTGAAACGAACAGAGAATGAACGATAATTGTTTCTGTTGTAAGTGTTGTTATACTCTAATTTGTTTTTGTACTGGTCTTTGTTAGGCATATCGGTTCCTTCTACATATTATTGATAATATCAACTAATGCATATCTATTATATCAATAGAAAAATGAAATTAAAGGACATTTCAACTAATTTGTTGTTTTTTTACATTATAATCACCGCTGATATTTCGATTCTTGACAAACCAAAACGCCGGTGCTTAAATGTGCTTAACACGTTGATAAGGACCAGTAGTTTTCAGATGTAGCAAACAGAAAGACAGTGGATGATGTAAACTGTCACTGATGAAAATGAATCCACCTTTGAGTGAAGTTAATCACTTCCGGCTGATGACCGTTATCATCCAATGAAGTGGCTCAAATTGTTTCACGTGAAACAATTATGAACAAGAAGGGTGGCACCGCGATTAACATCGTCCCTTTGCAGGATGATGTTTTATTTTTGAAAGGAGATATCATGATTGATATTAAAATGATCCGAGAAAATCCTGAAATCGTTAAAGAGAATATCAGAAAGAAGTTTCAGGATGAAAAGCTCAAACTCGTCGATGAAGTAGCTGAAATGGACAAAGAGTACCGCGCAGCGAAAACAAAGGGCGATGGTCTGAGAGCTGACCGCAACAGACTTTCCAAGGAAATCGGCGGCCTGATGAAGCAGGGACTCAGAGACAAGGCTGAAGAGGTTAAACAGCAGGTTAAAGATATGGGAACCGAGCTGGAAAACCTGGAAAAGAGAGAAGAAGAACTCGAAGTCGAAATCAGAAACAGAATGATGGTGATCCCGAACATCATTGACCCGTCAGTACCGATCGGCAAGGATGATTCTGAAAACGTTGAAATCCAGAGATACGGTGAACCTGTTGTCCCTGATTATGAGATTCCTTATCATACAGATATTATCGAAAAGCTTGCAGGTATCGATCTCGACAGTTCTGGCAGAACTTCAGGCAACGGTTTCTATTATCTGAAAGGCGATATTGCCAGACTGCATTCCGCAATTCTCTCCTATGCGCGTGATTTCATGATCAACAGAGGATTTGAGTACTTCATTCCGCCGTTCATGATTCATGGCAATGTTGTCAACGGTGTTATGAGCTTCACTGAAATGCAGAATATGATGTACAAGATCGAAGGTGAGGATCTTTATCTGATCGGTACATCCGAGCATTCTATGATCGGACGTTTCATGGGACAGATTCTGAAAAAGGAAGATCTCCCTTATACATTGACTTCCTACAGCCCCTGCTTCAGAAAAGAAGTCGGCGCTCACGGAATTGAAGAGAGAGGACTTTACAGAGTTCACCAGTTCGAAAAGCAGGAAATGGTTGTCGTCTGTGAACCTGAGGATTCTCCTTACTGGTATGATCAGCTCTGGCAGAACAGTGTTGACTTCTTCAGAACACTGGATATTCCGGTCAGAACACTGGAATGCTGCTCAGGCGACCTCGCGGATCTGAAAGTCAAGAGCTGCGATGTTGAGGCATGGTCACCGAGACAGAAGAAGTACTTTGAAGTCGGCAGCTGCTCCAACCTCGGAGATGCGCAGGCAAGAAGACTCGGAATCAGAATCAAAGGTGAAAACGGCAATTACTTCGCACATACACTGAACAATACAGTCGTTGCTCCGCCGAGAATGCTGATCAGCTTCCTTGAAAACAACCTGAATGAAGATGGAAGCGTACGTATTCCGGAAGCACTCCGTCCTTACATGGGCGGTCAGGAAGTAATTGTTCCTCCGACAAAGAGAAAGAGTTTCTAAATAACAGAAAAGCAGTGAAACATAAAATCACTGCTTTTTATTGTTTCACGTGAAACAATTCAGGAGTTTGGATGTTTCATATCAATGAAACTTGTATATTTTACGGTTATCGATTACAATAACTATCGGCACAGCACTCATGCATAGAACCTGGTCAGGACCGGAAGGTAGCAGCCATAAAAGCCTCTGTCTGCGTGTGCCTCTTTTTTATATATTTATGAAAACAGACGAAGAATACATGATGATGGCTTTGAAAGAAGCTGAAAAAGCCGCAAAAGCTGATGAAGTGCCGGTCGGATGTGTGATTGTACGCAACGGAGAAGTGATTGCAAAAGCTCATAACCTCCGTGAGAAGAATCAGCAGGCAAATGCGCACGCGGAAATGCTCGCAATACAGAAAGCCAGTAAGAAACTGGGCACCTGGTGTCTGCAGGACTGCGATCTTTACGTGACTCTTGAACCATGTATGATGTGCACCGGCGTGATCGGACACGCGAGAATCCACAAGCTGGTATACGGAACAGCCGATCCGAAGGGCGGCACTGTTGATACACTCGTAAAAATAAAAGAAATACCGCATCTGAAAACATATCCGAAGGAGATTGTTTCAGGTGTGCTTCGAGAAGAATGTTCATCGATTCTGTCTGATTTTTTCAGAGAAAAAAGAAAGAAACCGAAAAAAGACAAGACACAGTTTCAAACCATGAATAAGCCTGCCTAGTGCATGGCTTTTTTGCTATAATAAGGAACACAGGAGCGAAACTATGGCAAAAGCTGCTTTATATCAGAAGTACAGATCGTCCACATTTGAAGAAGTGGTCGGCCAGGAATATGTTGTCAGATCAATCAAAAATGCGGTCAGAACCGGTAAAACGGGACATGCATATCTTTTCTGCGGTCCCAGAGGTACCGGAAAGACCACAATGGCAAGACTTCTGGCAAAATCAGTGAACTGCACCGATCCTGAACACGCACCCTGCGGTACATGTGAAAACTGCATAGCCGCAAACAACGGAACACATCCGGATATTGTTGAAATCAACGCGGCGAATGAAACCCACGTTGAGGATATCCGCGATCTGATCGAACGTTCCAGACTCGCGCCGATGATGGGCAGACATAAAATCTACATCATTGACGAGGTTCATCAGCTTTCCAGCGCCGCATCCAGCGCATTGCTGAAAACACTCGAGGAACCGCCTGAAAACGTGATTTTTGTTCTGGCTACCACAGATCCGCAGAAACTTCTGCCCACAATCATTTCCAGATGTCAGAGATTTGATTTTTCAAAGGTGAAAAAGAATCAGATCAGCAAACATCTGATGTCCATCGCACAGAAAGAAAACATTCTTCTGGAAGAAAGCGCGGCGGAAATGATCGCAGTGCTTTCTGACGGAGGTATGAGAGATGCATTGAGTATTATGGATCAGTGCGCCTCATACACAGGTGATCAGATCACGCTTGAAGCAATCGATCAGATTTACGGTCTTGCAACGACACGTGAAAAAATCGATCTCATCAAGAACGTGATCAGCTGCGATCTGGAAAAAATACTGAAGCAGACTTCTTCGTACGAAGAAAGAGGAATCGATCTGCAGAGATTTACAGACGGTATGATCGATATTCTCAAAGATACCGTGATCTGGCAGAACACCCACAAAGCGGAGCTGATGAAGGTTCTGACAATGGAAGAAGCGGAAGAAATCAGCAATATCGCAGATTCATCAACATGCATGCATATAGCTGAAACGGTAATGAACGAAAAAGAGCACTTCAAAACCGCAACATCTCCGGTCAGCGCGTTTGAAGTGATCTGTTTCTCACTGGCAACTGAAAACAGACAGGAACCGGTGAAAAAAGAAGCACCGGCACGCAATCAGTTGAATATCACAACTGTTAAGGCGGAACCGGCTGTTTCCCAGCCTGTATCTGTTCAGCCTGTGAAAACTGAAGCAGTCAAAGAGCCTGAACCTGAACCGGTCACTCCTGTACAGCCGGCCGAAAAAATCAGCACAATGCGGATCATTGAGCTTCTTGTCCAGTGCACCAAGGCACACAAGGTGGCAGATGAAAAAACGTTTGCGCAGATGCGGACAATGATGAGTCTGGAAAGCAGAAAGTATATATCTTTGCTGCAGGATACCTATATCGGCGCCAGCGGCGCGGATTGTATCGTGCTGATCACCAGGGCACAGGCTGTTGCCAACCGGATCAATGATCCGGAGATCAACCGTGAACTCTATCAGTTCACAAAGACACAGCTGAATACGGACAAGGTGATCTTTGCAATCACCGAAAATGATCTGAAGGAAGCTTCGGCATTATTCAGAATTATGATGCGTGACAACAGTCTTCCGGAAGCTTATAAAGTACATAAGTATTCCGAAGAGGAAATACATGAAGATACTCCCGAGGACAAGGTGATCGCCCTGTTCGGAAGGGAAAACGTTGAAATTATCGGAGGATAGACATGGATTTTTCAAAACTCATGGAACAGGCGCAGAAAATGCAGCAGAACCTGTCTGACATTGAATCGGAACTGGCTGAAACAATCTATACCGGAAAATGCGGAAATAACGAAGTGGTTGTAAAAGTCAACGGAAATAACGAAATGCAGGAGATCCTGATTGCGGATGAGCTGATGAGCCTGGACAACAAGGAAATGCTTCAGGATATGATCCTGATCGCGCAGAACGATGCCGTTTCCAAGGCAGCTAAGGAACGCGAGGAAAAACTCGGTTCGGCCACAGCCGGCATCAAGATTCCGGGGTTATAAGAAATGTACCCGTCCAGTATACAGAAACTGATTGAAAGCTTCCGCTCGCTTCCCGGAGTCGGGGAAAAGACAGCGGAAAGATATGCTCTTTCAGTCAGTGAAATGGAACCGGAAAAAGTGGAACAGTTTGCCCTGGCGCTCAATGATGTCAGGACGAAACTGAAAAGATGCTCCGTATGCGGAAATCTCTCGGATCAGGATGAATGTGAGATCTGCCGCAATCCCGACCGTTCGCATAAGCAGATCTTTGTGGTGCAGTCGCCCAAAGATGTGATCGCGATGGAAAAAGCGGGGGAATACAGAGGTGTTTATCATGTGCTCAACGGTGTTATATCGCCTTCCAAAGGTGTGATGCCCGAAGACCTTGAAATTGATAAGCTCGTTGAACGGGCAGCAAATTGCGAGGAAGTGATTCTTGCCACCAGCAATACGATGGATGGCGAGACGACCGCAATGTATCTGGACAGACTTCTCAGGGAACAGTGTCCGGATCTGCTTGTTACAAGAATCGCCCACGGGCTGCCGGCCGGAGGTCTGCTTGATTATGCGGATGAAATGACTCTGGCCTATGCCCTTTCTAACCGACGCAGTATGAAATAAATACGTAATCAGGAGGAAAAAACGTATGAACAACGATTTGGCAATCGCTCAGGCAGCACAACTTGAAGACATTTATAAAATCGGAGAAAAAGCAGGTATTCCCGCTGACGCTCTGGAACCTTACGGAAGAGACAAGGCAAAGATCTCACAGGAATTCATCAACAGCTGCGCGGACCGAAAAGACGGAAAACTGATCCTTGTGACAGCCATCACTCCCACAAAAGCAGGCGAAGGAAAGAGCACAACCACAATCGGTCTGGCCGACGGTCTTTCCCTGATCGGAAAGAATGTCATTGCCGCACTGCGTGAACCTTCCCTCGGTCCGGTCTTCGGTCTCAAGGGCGGCGCTGCCGGCGGCGGTTATGCCCAGGTTGTGCCGATGGAATCCATCAACCTTCACTTTACCGGTGATATGCATGCTATCACCACATGCAACAACCTGATCGCGGCGATCCTCGACAACAGCCTCTATCAGGGAAATCCTCTGAACATTGATCCGGAACAGGTCGTCTGGAAGAGATGCCTGGATATGAATGACCGTACTCTGCGTGATATCACAATCGGTCAGCTGAAAAAGTCAAACGGTGTGGAAAGAAGAGATCATTTCGTCATCACGGTCGCTACCGAAGTCATGGCGATTCTCTGCCTCTCCAATGACCTCAAAGACTTTGAAGAAAGAATTTCAAAGTGCGTGGTTGCCTACACATATGACGGCAAGCCCGTAACTGTCAAGGATATCGGCGCTTCCGGCGCAGCTGCAGTCACCATGAAGGAAGCTCTCAAGCCGAATCTGGTTCAGACACTGGAACACACACCGGTTCTGATCCATGGCGGCCCGTTCGCCAATATCGCTCATGGCTGCAACTCCGTCATCGCGACAAGACTGGCTCTCAAGCTCGGTGATTATGTTGTCACAGAAGCAGGCTTCGGTGCCGACCTCGGTGCTGAGAAGTTCCTGGATATCAAGTGCCGCGCAGCGGGTCTGACTCCCAACGCGGTTGTCATCGTCGCAACTGTCCGTGCGCTCAAGATGCATGGCGGTGTGGATGTGGCAGATCTTGAAAAGGAAAATGTCGAAGCGATGCTTGCCGGCGCAGCCAACCTGCAGAAGCACATCGAGTCCATCCAGGCATTCGGCGTTCCGTATATCGTTGCCATCAACAAGTTTGCCAAGGACACACCTGCGGAAGTCGCAGCGCTTCTCAACTGGTGCAAAGAGAACGGTCACCCTTGTGAAGAAGCGGATGGCTGGGCAAGCGGCGGCAAGGGCATGACAGACCTTGCAAAGCATGTTGTTGAAATCACCGATCAGGAATCCCATTACGCGCCGATCTATGATGTCAATGAATCCATCGAAGACAAGATCACAAAGATTTCCCAGATCGTTTACGGCGCAAAGGATGTTGAGTTCTCCGAAGAGGCAAAGGCAAAGATTGAAACCTTCAAAGCCAACGGCTGGGACAAGATGCCCGTCTGCATGGCCAAGACCCAGAATTCCATCACTGACGATGCGAATATAAAGGGAAGACCGGAAGGCTTCACAATCCATGTCAGAGACTTCAACCTCTCCGCCGGTGCGGGCTTTATCGTTGCTCTGACCGGCAGTATTCTGACCATGCCCGGTCTGCCGAAGGTACCGGCAGCCGTCAATATGGGCGTGGATGAAAACGGAAAGACCTACGGTCTCTTCTGATTCAATGAAATAACCGGGAAAATGTCATGAGTTCAATCGCGTACGTAACAGATGAAAGCATGCTTGAATATCACCGCCTGTGCCGCAACCGGGCAATTCTTTTCTGGCGCCTTTCAAGCAAGCGAAAATTCACCGACTTCAGGAAGGGAGATCTTCTCTTCTTCTTTGCCCGTCCCTATAAGAGCAGAAAGAAGGCTTTCATCGGGTATGCGCATTTTGACTCCATTGTCAGACTTTCCCTGAAACAGATGTGGAGCCGGTACGGACAGTTCACCGGCTACGATTCCGAACCGCTTCTGAAGGAAGCGATTGAAAAAGCCGCGAAGGACAGTCACATTCCGAAACAGATGAGCTGTCTTTACCTGACTGACGTGGTGTTCTTCACCTCACCGATCTATCCGCATGAGGCGGGACTGGATATTCCGAACAACCTGGAAAGCTACTGCTATCTTGACCGTTCGGATCCGTCGGTGACAGTCCGGATCCTGAAAATTGCCGAAGAGAGAGGAATTGATCTTTGGAGCAGTGATGAGAATTCATCGCCGGAGATCATCTTCTCACAGGATGAGATCCGCCATGAGCTTGCCGTGATTCACAAGAACTTCGGCAGGGATGAAGGCAGTGAGAAGGAAAGGATCAAAGCCAGAAAACTGGCCAGGGAAAAATGCGAAGAGGAAGGCTGGGAGATGATCCGCCAGAGCCGGACTGATCTATTGCGCATTGAAGATGACCGTGTCGTCATTGCACTGCCCTTTGTGGCGCAGATCAATGACAGGGATCTCAGAATCCGGGAAATCGCGGGAAGAATGCTGATATACCGTATGAGAATACAGGAACAGCTTCATAAGAAGGTGAATTTTGAGGCATTCGGGGAAAACGTCCCGGAGACAGTCACACAGCTGGCGGAACATATTAACAATGAACAGATTTGATATTATCGTCATCGGCGGCGGCCATGCCGGCATTGAAGCGGCCCTGGCTGCGGCGAGACTGAATAAAAAAACGATGCTGCTGACACTGAGCATTGAGAACATCGGAAAGATGCCGTGCAATCCATCCGTCGGCGGACCGGCGAAGGGAATCGTCGTGCGTGAGATTGATGCGCTCGGCGGCCAGATGCCCATCACCGCGGACCGTACGGCTCTGCAGTTCAAAATGCTCAACAGCGCAAAAGGTCCCGGCGTGCGGGCACTGCGTGTGCAGTCTGACAAGATTGCCTACAGCCGGATGATGCAGGAGGTCTGCCTGCATCAGGAAAACCTGACTGTGCTGGAAGGAATGGCAGTGAAACTGAACACCCTCAACAACAAGGTTACCGGTGTTACTTTGAAAGACGGCACATTTATTTCCGGGGAAATAGTGATTCTCACAACCGGAACATATATGGCCGGTGTCAATATGATCTCCGATGAGGTGAAGCCGGGCGGACCGGATCTGGAGAAGACAACGGAAGATCTTTCCGCCTCATTAAGAGAAGCGGGCCTGAAAACCTTCCGTCTGAAAACCGGAACACCTCCGCGCGTATTGACAAAATCCATTGATTTTTCCAAAACAAAATATGAACCGGGTACCGATGCGTTTCTGCGTTTCTCCGAAACAACGAAATCCATCCGTCCGTTTTCCGAGCAGGTTCCCTGCTATATGACATACACCACGGCGGCAACTCATGAGATCATCATGAAAAACCTGAACCGCTCCAGTATGTATTCGGGTGTGGTCAAGGGAGTCGGACCGCGTTATTGTCCCTCAATCGAGGACAAGCTGGTCAGATTCTCCGACAAGCCCCGTCATCTGCTGTTTCTGGAACCGGAATCCCTCTCCATGGACACAACCTATGTGCAGGGATTTTCCACATCGCTTCCAAGAGATGTCCAGGAACAGATGACACATACCCTGCCGGGCTTTGAAAACTGCGTGATCAAAAAATACGCATATGCGATCGAGTATGATGCGATTGATCCTCTGCAGATGAAACGCAGCCTGGAATCCAAGATCATCGAAAACCTTTTCACCGCCGGTCAGGTCAACGGCACCAGCGGCTATGAGGAGGCAGCCGGTCAGGGAATCATGGCGGGAATCAACGCGGTGCGCAAACTGGACGGAAAAGAGCCGCTTGTCTTCGGAAGAGATGAGGCATACATCGGTGTCCTGATTGATGATCTGACAACCAAAGGTACGCTTGAACCGTACCGCCTGCTCACTTCAAGAGCTGAATTCCGTCTGCTTCTGAGACATGACAACGCGGATGTGCGCCTGATTGAAAAAGGACATGACTGCGGTCTGGTCTCAGATGAGCGCTATGAGGCTTATCTGCAAAAAATGGCAGATCTGGAAGACCTTCAGAAACATCTCGCAGACACAGTCATGGAGCTGGATGACCCCGTATTGATGGAATACCTGCAGCCGTTAGGCTATTCCGTCGGTGAACACAAGGGTGTCAGCTGTCTGGATCTGGTGAGAAGACCGGGTATCACAACCGAGGAGATCATGAAACTCAACAATGAGGAGATTGATCAGGAACTCGCGTCAAGATGCGATATCGAGGTCAAGTATGAGGGATACATCCAGAAGGCCCGCAGAGAAGCGGCCAAGCTCGAAAATATGGAGAACATGAAACTCGGCATTGATTTCAATTATGACGAAGTGGACAACCTCTCCATCGAGGGCAGACAGAAACTGATGAAATACCGCCCCGAAACAATGGGACAGGCATCTCGAATTTCCGGCGTCAATCCGGCGGATCTGGCAGTACTGGCAGTTGCCATCAGGCAGATGAAAGGAAGGCAGTTATGAATTATGAAGATGTTGTTTCCAATGTGAATGTTTACGGTCTGGAGGAATCGGTCAGAGGTTCCAGATATCCCGTCAGGGTGGAACAGCCCGGCGAAAATGCTTCACCGGTCTCATCCAATGACAGCTTTCTCAACGGCATTATCGTGCAGTTTGATCTGACCTTTACCAACAAGGCATGGGTCCAGGCGGAACGCTATCAGCTGCTGGATTTTGTCAGTTCACAGTCGACAATCCAGCGGATCACGAAGTTCGATCTCGACAAATCCTACAATGAATATGTCGACCGCAGAATTGTGGAGATCATGAAGGAAAAAGTCCTTGAATACAATGATCTGCAGGCGGATATCGAGCGTCTTAAGGAAGAGGGCAAGGATGTCACAACCCTCAATGATGTTGCGAACCAGAAGTATCTTGAAATCATCTATTCCAATCCGGCAGGCTTTCTGATGAGTGCGCGTCTGAGCACCAACTACAGACAGCTCAGAACCATTTATCACTACAGAAAGAACCACCGTCTGCCCGAGTGGCGGGCATTCTGCGACTGGATTGAAACATTGCCGCGCAGCGAATTCATCACCAATCAGAAATAACTAAAAATGTGGAAAATTTATTTATCCACAATCTGTAAAATTATGAAATTGTGGACAAAATAGTTTTCCACATTATTTACATCTTTGTTATCATCCGCCGGGATGATAAAATATAACTTACCGGAGGCGACATGAGTATCGAAGAACTCATTCAAAACTGCAGAAATATCGGCATTGACCTGGACGGGGAGACAGTCGGAAAGCTTGAGACTTATATGAATCTTCTCATTGAATGGAATGAGAAGATCAATCTGACGGCGATCAAAGAGCCGGAAGAGATCATCGAAAAGCATTTTTATGACTGCATTCTTCCTCTTTCATCCGGGCTGATCAATGGCAGATGTGCCGATGTCGGCAGCGGTGCCGGATTCCCGGGACTGGTATGGAAAATCGTGAAGCCGGAACTTGAGATGGTTCTGATCGAACCGACCGGCAAACGGTGCACATTCCTCAATACCGTCATCCGTGAACTTGGCCTGAATGGAATCAGTGTCGTCAACCAGCGCAGTGAAGACTATGTCAGAAAAGAACGCGGGGCTTTTGATACAGTAACAGCACGGGCGGTAGCGAATCTGCCGGTGCTCGCAGAGCTTTGTGTCCCGCTTGTCAGAAAGAACGGTATATTTGCGGCCATGAAAGGAAGTGCCGGAGAGGATGAGGCTTCAAAGGCAGTCCATGCCATGAACATCCTCGGCGCTAGCCTTGAAACAGTGCAGAAGACATCACTTCCTTCATCAGATGAAAGGGTGAATCTCTTTTACCGCAAGAGCGCAGATACGCCGCCCGAATATCCGCGTAATTACGGCCGGATCAAAAAACAGCCTTTATAAATAAAGGAGTATAAGACATGAGAAAATCGAAAAGTATCCTGGATCTCTTCGACCGCCAGGATACAAACAGAATTGTCATGATACCTTCCTCAAAAATCCGTCCGTCACGCTACCAGCCGCGGTTAAGGTTTGATGAGGAAGCTTTGAAGGAACTTTCGGAATCCATCCGTGAAAACGGTCTGATTCAGCCGATCACCGTCCGCAAGATGGACGACGGTTATGAAATCATCGCCGGGGAAAGAAGATTCCGCGCGTGCATGATGGCTGATTACACGGAGATCCCGTGCTATGTCATGTCACCGAGTGAGGAACAGGCTGCCCAGATGGCACTGGTGGAAAATGTGCAGAGAGAAAATCTCAGCGCGATCGAAGAAGCCAAGAGCTATGTGCAGATCATGCGCCAGTCATCAATGACCCAGGAACAGGTTGCGAAAAAAATCGGCAAATCGCAGTCTGCGGTCGCCAATAAGATCCGTCTGCTGAACCTGCCCCAGGAAATCCAGCAGGCAGTCATTGACGGGAAAATTTCCGAACGTCATGCCAGGGCATTGCTTTCCGCCCCGGCTGAGTCACAGAAGGAGGTTTTCCGTACCATCGTGAACAAAAATCTCAATGTCCGCCAGTCGGAGGAATACATTGAGAAAATGAATGAACCGAAGAAGGTTCACAAACGTCAGAAAACAAAAGGTTTTACAAGAAATGTCCAGATCGCTGTCAACTCCGTCAACCAGTGTGCGAAGATGATTGAAAAGCTGGGAATCAAAACAACCGTGGAAATGGATGATCGCGACGATGAAGTCAGGATGATTATCCGGATCCCGAAGTAATTCAGGAGAAAAGATATGGGAAAAATCATCGCAATCGCCAATCAGAAAGGCGGAGTGGGAAAAACAACGACAGCCATGAATCTGGCTGCAGGACTTTCATATGTCAACCGGAAGGTTCTTCTGGTTGATTTTGATCCCCAGGGCAACGCAACCCATGGCATCGGGGCCAACAAGGTCGGATATACAAAGACGGTTTATGATGTGCTGATGAGCGATGCCACGGTGGATGAATGCAAGATCACACTGCAGATGCCGCCGCTGGACGTGCTTCCGGCAACCAGCGGACTGGCCGGTGCGGATGTGGATATGGCATCCTATGAAATGGGCAGAGAAAGATTGCTGAAGAACAAGCTTGAAGCGGTCCGCAATCAATATGACTACATCATCATTGACTGTCCGCCGGCGCTCGGTCTTCTCAACACCAACGCCCTGACCGCAACGGATACGGTCATGATTCCCGTTCAGTGTGAATACTTCGCACTGGAAGGTCTGACCCAGCTGCTCAGCACCATCCGTCTTGTGCAGAAATTATGGAACCCCCGTCTTTCCATCGAAGGCGTTCTTCTGACCATGTTTGATGTCAGAACCAAGCTCTCAGTGGAAGTTCAGCAGGAGGTCCGCAAATATTTCAAGGAAAAGGTTTACCGCTGCTATATTCCCAGAAACGTCCGTCTTTCCGAAGCCCCATCCAGAGAAGAGTCCATTTTCGAATATGACACAAGGAGTGAGGGAGCCAAAGCCTACGCGCAGCTGGTAAAGGAAGTCATCACGCAGAATGAGAAAGGAAAGCGATAATGGCTGAAAAGAAAAACAGACCCGGTCTTGGCGGAAGAGGTCTGGATTCCATCTTCGGAACGGATGTCAATCAGTTCCTCGATGATATTCAGAACAACGCTTCCGAGGTTCCCGGAAGAAAAGAAGTCGAGATCAAAATCTCGGAAATCAGACCCAATCCGTATCAGCCCCGCAAGGAATTCGATCAGGCTGCCCTGAACGAACTGGCTGATTCCATCCGAACACACGGCATCTTCACACCGCTGCTGGTCAGAAAGAGTGTGCACGGATATGATCTGATCACCGGTGAAAGAAGACTCAGAGCCGCTAAGATAGCAGGTCTTGAAACAGTGCCGGCCATCTCGGTGGAATTCACGGATGAGCAGATGATGGAAATCTCCATCCTCGAAAATGTTCAGCGTGAGGATCTCAACCCGATTGAAGAAGCCGCCGCGTATGATTCGCTTGTGCGCAAACTCGGCTACACCCAGGAAAAACTCGCTGAAAGAGTCGGCAAGTCCAGGGAATACTGTGCCAATATCATGCGTCTGCTCAAGCTTCCTTCCGAAGTTCAGCAGATGGTCGTGGACAAAAAACTCACGATGAGCCATGTCCGTCCGCTGCTTTCCCTCAGGGATGAGGATCAGATCTATGAGGCGGCCCAGCAGGTATTGAAACAGAAGATGTCGGTCAGAGAGGTGGAAGCCTATGTCCATAACCTTTCCGGCACCGAGGTCAAACCGCAGAAGAAAAAGATTCACACAGAGAAGGATCCCTGGATCCGCGATCTGGAAAACCGCATGCAGCAGAAGCTCTCCACGGGTGTGAGTGTTTCGAAAAAATCGATCACCATCTCGTATACGGATACGGAGGATCTCAACCGCATCCTTGACCTGCTTGGCTGCATTGAAGAAAGCAATATGTAGGCAGACAATGAAACAATTGCCTTGTATATGTATGCATGAACTGTTGCCCGGCATTTTAAAAAATCGTAAAATTTCATTAATATCGGGAGGTTTGCGATGACGAAACGGACATGGATTACCGCACTTGTACTGATTCTGCTGGGAACCTGTTCCGTATTCATTCACAGACCTGTCGGATTCGGCTGGCTGCTCGGCAGTGTGACAGCCGTTCTGCTTTATAAAAGAAATGAATGGTTCTGGACAGGAGTTCTTGATCAGAGATCGGCGACACAATGGACCGGCTTTCTCCACTTCATCGTCAATTACCTTCTGATGGGAGGCGTATTGGTGTTATCAGCGCTGAAACCGGAGTATTTCAACATATTTGCATGTGCTGTCGGATTGTTCCTGATCAAAATAACGGTTACAATTGATATGTTGATTCACAGGGAAGGAGAGTGATTCAATTGACAGTTCAGTCGGATGTCTATGTCATCATACTGATCACGATTTTACTGGGAGCTGCCATGATCTTCATCTCAAAGAAGATTGATCAGGCGGATCCGCTGGAAAAACCGAAAGGTATTCTGGTCCCGGTTCTCTGGGGTGTGGAAATCGTGTACAACATGGTGAAGACGAATGTCGGTGACAGATATGCAGACAGACTGACCCCGTATATCATCACGTTATGGGTGTACATTTTTGTCTCCAATATCATCTCACTGTTCGGCTTCTCATCTCCGACCGCCAATCTTTCCGTAACATTGCTGCTGGCATTTATCACATGGGTGCTGATCCAGATCACCGAACTGAAATTCCAGGGAATCGGAGGCTATCTCCATTCATTCCTTGAACCGATTCCGGTGATGCTGCCGATGAACATCTTCGGCAAGTTCTCAACCATGGTTTCCATGTCACTGCGTCTTTTCGGAAACATTCTGTGCGGCGGAATCATGATGCAGCTGATCTACACATTCACACAGTTCGTTTCAAGCAAAATCGTCGGTCTGTTTACATCGAGCGATATCTACGTGTTCAACTTCGTTGCACCGATCGTCGCCCCGCTTCTGCACGCATATTTTGATCTGTTTGCAGGATTCATTCAGACACTCGTATTCGTCACACTGACAGTTGTTTTAATTGGTAATGATATACCTGAAGAGATAAAGAAAGCATAAGGAGGATCTAATATGGATATCACACGTGGTTTAATTGCAATCGGTGCAGGTCTCGCAGTCTGCGCAGGAATGATGACAGGTCTTGGTGAAGGTACCTGTGCTGCTCACGCATGCGACGCAATCGGAAGAAACCCCGAAGCAGAGTCAAAGGTTCGTTCTACAATGATTCTCGGTATCGCTCTTTCCGAAACCGTAGCGATTTATGGACTGCTCGTATCAATTCTGCTGATGTTTGTCTTCCAGTAATCAGGTATTTAAATGATTGATATTGATGTACTGGGTCAGCTGATTCCAAATCCGCTGACAATGCTGGTACAGCTGTGCAGTACTTTAGTCCTGTTTTTGCTGGCAAAGAAATTTCTGTGGCCGTCCGTACAGGCGTACCTCGGAAAACGCTCAGAAAAAATGCAGTCCGATTTAGAGGTAAGTGAGCAGGCAAAACAGGAAGCCCTGTCTGACCGTCAGAAAGCTTTGAATCAGTTGAACGAAGCTTCCGACAAGGCAGAACAGATTGTCAGCGCAGCTGTCAAACAGGCCAAGGAAGAAAAGGCAGGCATTCTCGCCCAGGCTGACAAAGAGGCTGATGCAGCCAGAAAGAAAGCTCATGAGCAGATCGAAGCGGAACGTCAGGCAATGTATGCCGACATGAAGCGTGAGATGGTCGAAGTTGCTCTGAGTGCGGCCGGTAAACTGCTCGGTGAGCAGAATCCGGAAGAACTCGACCGTGATGCGATTGACGCTTTTGTAAAGGAAGCGGGAAGCTATGGCGAATGAGGTCGCTGAGCGCTATGCGCAGGGGCTCTTTGAACTCGCAAGAGAGACCGATACAATCCGTGAAAAAAAGGAACAGGCAGCTCTGATTCTCAAAGCACTCGCAGAGAATCCTGAACTTTTGGTTTTTCTCAGAGCAGTCAAAGTTACAAAAGATGAAAAGAAAAATCTGATTGCCAGTGTTTTCGCTGATGCAGCGGATACTGACACAATCAATCTGATCAAGCTGCTGATCGACAAAGGCAGGATCGGTTATTTCCGGGAAATATTCCAGGAATATGTCCGCCTTGCCGATGATGAGCTCGGCATTGCGACCGCGGTGGTTGAGTCCGCCCGTGCGCTCAAAGCCGAGGACATCGAAAGAATCAGACTTGCGCTTGTGAAGAAAACCGGACGGGAAATCATCATGACCACAAAGATCAATCCTGAACTGATCGCGGGTATCAAGGTGACCGTCGGTAATAATGTGACTGATATCACAATGAAAACAAAAATTGATTCCATGAAGGAAGCGTTACTGAAAGGAGGACAGGCATGAGCCAGATTAGACCGGAAGAAATCAGTGCTCTGATCAAGAATCAGATCAAGAACTATGATCAGAAGATTCATTCTGATGATGTCGGATATGTCATCTCTGTCGGCGATGGAATTGCCATGGTACAGGGAATCGACAAGGCAATGTCATCCGAATTGCTGGAGTTCCCCCACGGTGTCATGGGTATGGTCATGAACCTGGAAGAGGATCACATTGGTGTGGTACTTCTCGGAAACGACTCTGAAATCAGAGAAGGAGACGAGGTGCGCCGCACAGGAAGAATTATCGAGGTGCCGGTCGGCGATGCAATGCTCGGCCGTGTCATCAATGCCCTTGGTGTTCCGATTGACAACAAGGGAGAAATCGTCACATCCAGAACCCGCGCGATTGAGCGTGTGGCCCCGGGTGTCATGACAAGAAAGTCTGTCTTCCAGCCGCTTATGACCGGCTTAAAGATTATTGACTCCATGATCCCGATCGGAAAAGGTCAGCGTGAGCTGATCATCGGCGACCGTGAAACAGGTAAGACCGCCATTGCGATCGATGCGATCATCAATCAGAAGGGCAAGAACGTCAACTGTATCTATGTTGCCATCGGTCAGAAGGAAAGTACTGTTGCCCGTCTGGTTCAGAAGCTGCGTGAAAATGACGCGATGGAATACACCACCGTCATCAACGCGGGTGCTTCCGAATCCGCACCGCTGCAGTACATCGCGCCTTATGCGGGATGCGCAATCGGTGAAGAATGGATGGAACAGGGCAAAGATGTCCTGATCGTCTACGATGATCTTTCCAAGCACGCGGTGGCTTACAGAACGATGTCTCTGCTTCTGAGACGTCCTCCCGGAAGAGAAGCTTACCCCGGCGATGTCTTCTATCTGCACAGCAGACTGCTCGAAAGAGCTGCGAAACTTTCCGATGAACTGGGCGGCGGTTCCTTGACCGCTTTGCCGATCATCGAAACACAGGCAGGCGACATTTCCGCTTATATTCCGACCAATGTCATTTCCATCACTGACGGACAGATCTTCTTGCAGACAGACCTGTTTGCCAGCGGTGTGCGTCCGGCCGTTGACTCCGGTCTTTCCGTATCACGTGTCGGATCCAATGCCCAGACAAAGGCGATGAAGAGCGTTTCATCCTCGCTCAAGCTTGATCTTGCGCAGTATCATGAAATGCTGACATTCGCACAGTTCGGCTCCGACCTCGATGCTTCGACAAAGAAGATCCTGGATCACGGCGGAATGCTGACAGAACTTCTGAAGCAGCCGCAGTATCAGCCGATGAGCATGACCGATCAGGTTCTTTCCCTGTTCGCGGCCAAATACGGATACTTCGACACCATCGAAATCAGCGAAGTTGCCTCCTTTGAGAAGACCATGCACAGAATCATGCATGCCGAATATCCGGCTGTCTGTGATGAGATCGAGGAAAAGGGCATTCTCAGTGACGAGCTGATCGCGAAGATGAAGGAAGGAATTGCAAAGGCACTGGAACAGTTCACTCTGGTTAAAGGAGTGAAGTGATATGGCACAGTCATCCCAGGCACTCAGAGTCCGGATCAAGTCGGTTAATTCCACCCGGAAGATCACCAAAGCAATGGAGATGATTGCCAATGCCAAGCTCTTCAAACAGCGCAGCAGAATGGAAGCCAACCGCGAATATGCGCAGAGGCTTCAGGAGACAATCGACGAGATTGTCGTCAAGAATCCGGACGCTGAAAGCAGATTCACAAAGAAAAGAACAAACGAAAGAACGATGACAATCATCTTCTGTTCCGATCTCGGATTGTGCGGAGGCTACAATGCGAACGTTCTCAAGTTCGCCCGTGAGCATCTTGATCCGTCCCATCCGGTTCTGCTGGTCGGAACATCGCTGATGAGACAGTTCAGAGAAGAAGGTTTCAATATCATCAACGAAGAACTTGTTTCATCTGACAGAGCGCAGTTCCTTGATATCAAGGAATGCGTCAAAAAGGGTATTGAGCTTTACGAAAAGAATGAGATCGGCAAACTGCAGATTCTCTATACACGCTTTGTCAACACCATGACATTCCGTCCCGACTTTGACGTGCTGCTGCCGTGTACACTGACACCGGATGAGCTGGCACACACAAAGATGGATGAGGAGAAGGAAGGCATGCATGTGGAAACACTGTTTGATCCTGATCCCGAGACCATTCTCAACAATCTGATTCCGATGATGATTGAGAACGTCGCTTATTCCGACTGGATGGAATCCACAACGGCAGAACAGGGCAGCCGCAGAGTTGCCATGAAGACCGCAACAGACAACGCGGATGATTTAAGTCAGAGCCTGCTGCTGGAATACAACAAGATCAGACAGGCGAATATCACGCAGGAGATCACCGAAATCGTCGGCGGATCCGCTGCGGTATAAGAAAGAAGGTAATGTATGAGCGAAACAGGAAAAATTGTACAGGTGATCGGCCCGGTCGTTGATATCAGATTCGAGCCGGATCATTTACCTTCCATTAAAAATGCAATCAAGATCAAGAACAGCGAAACAGGCGTCACCATGACAGCCGAAGTTGCTCAGCACATCGGTGATGACATTGTCCGCTGTATCGCGATGAGTTCCACTGACGGTCTTGTCAGAGGAATGGATTGCGTGGATACAGGTTCTCCGATTGAGGTTCCGGTCGGCGATGAGGTTCTCGGAAGAATGTTCAACGTTCTCGGTGAACCGATTGACGGACTCGGTGAAGTCAAGGCAAGCAAATACATGCCGATTCACAGAGAGGCTCCGACCTTTGCTCAGCAGCAGACAACCAGCGAAATCCTGGAAACAGGCATCAAGGTCATCGACCTGCTGTGCCCGTATTCCAAGGGCGGTAAGATCGGTCTGTTCGGCGGTGCCGGTGTCGGCAAAACCGTCCTGATGCAGGAACTGATTCACAACATTGCCATTGAGCACGGCGGACGTTCCGTTGTGGCGGGTGTCGGTGAAAGAACCCGTGAAGGCAATGACATGTACCATGAAATGAAGGATTCAGGCGTCTTGAAGAACACTGTTCTGACATACGGTCAGATGAACGAGTCTCCGGGCGCCAGAATGAGAGTCGCGCTTTCCGCACTGACAATGGCTGAATACTTCCGTGATGTCGAGCATCAGGACGTGCTTCTGTTCATTGACAACATCTTCCGTTTCACCCAGGCCGGATCCGAAGTCTCCGCGCTGCTTGGCCGTATGCCTTCAGCCGTAGGCTATCAGCCGACACTGGCAACTGAAATGGGTCAGCTGCAGGAAAGAATCACATCAACTGATGAAGGTTCCATCACTTCCGTCCAGGCGATCTATGTCCCTGCGGACGACCTGACCGACCCTGCTCCTGCGACAACCTTCTCACACCTTGACGCAAGACTTGTCCTTGACCGTTCGATCGCGGCTCTCGGTATCTATCCGGCAGTTGATCCGCTCGGATCCTCTTCCCGTATGCTAGATCCGCTGGTCATCGGTGAGGAACATTATCAGGTTGCACGTGAAGTTCAGCAGATTCTTCAGAGATACAGAGAACTCCAGGACATCATCGCGATTCTCGGTATGGAAGAACTCGGTGAGGATGACAAGCGTACAGTCTTCCGCGCAAGACGTGTCCGTAACTTCCTGTCCCAGCCGTTCGCGGTCGCTGAACAGTTCTCCGGTATTCCGGGAATCTATGTTCCGGTTCAGGAAACAGTCCGCAGCTTCCGTGAAATTCTTGACGGAAAGTATGACGATCTTCCCGAAGCCGCATTCCTCAGCGTCGGAACCATCGAAGACGTCGTCAAGAAAGCTGAGTCATTGAAATGAGCATGATCCATTGCCGCATTGTAACTCCGCAGGGTTTCTACAAGGAAATGGATACACCGATTATCAACATTGAAACAACTGACGGTGCAAGGGGAATTCTTCCCGAGCATATGCCGATTGTGACAACTCTGAAAATCGGGAAAATGACCACTGAGGAAAAAGGTCAGAGAGAAGAATATGCCGTCGCCGGCGGACTCTTCTATTTCCGCGACAACCAGGCGGAGATCATGACTGATGCCATTGAAAACAAACGTGACATCGATGTTGACCGTGCGGAGGCAGCGAAGGCAAGAGCAGAAAGAAGACTGCATGCCACAGACCGCAACTACGATCTCAGACGTGCGGAAATCGCTCTTCAGAAAGCTCTCAACCGACTCAATGTCAAAGGCCAGTAAGCAGATATCGAAAGGTATCTGCTTTTTTTGAGAAAATGCAAATTCTGATAAAATTATATTAAAAAATGTGCAAGTGCCGCACATTATAGCATTTAAAAATGTGCAAGTGCCGCACATTATAGCATTTAAAAATGTGCAACAATTACACATTATTTAAATATTATGGTATTGTTATATCAGAGAGGTGACTGAATATGTACCGGAAAAAAGCAGAAGAACTGATCAGATGGAAAAATGATCCGTATCGTAAACCGCTGCTGATTTACGGTGGACGCCAGGTCGGCAAAACCTATCTGGTACGGGATATCTTTGCAAAAGAAAACTATCAGAAAGTGCTTTATATTGATCTTGCAGAAGATGCATCGGCCCGCAGATTCATCAAAAATCATGTCAATGCAGGAGAAATCATTCAATATCTCTCAATTCAAAAGAATACAATTATTGATTCTGATACACTTTTGATTTTTGATGAGATTCAGGAATGTATGCCGCTGATTACGGCTTTGAAATACTTCTGTCAGGATTATCGTGAAATACCGGTGATCGCAACAGGTTCTATGGTGAGAATCCGTCTGAAGCAGATTGAAGATGGCGCAATCAGGAAAGATCCGGAAATTCAGGAAGATACAGTTTTCCTTTTCCCGGTCGGAAAGGTTGATGAAATTGACCTGTATCCGATGACCTTTTCTGAATTTCTGTTTGTACGAAATACGGCATTTTATAATTTTTTGCAAACGAGCTGGAAGGAAAGAAAAGAAATCAATCAGGAATATCATGATCTGGGTATGAAGTATTTCTTTGAATATATGCTGATTGGCGGAATGCCGGAGGCTGTGGATATATTCATTCAGACCGGTTCTTACCAGCGTGCACTTATGACGCTCAGAAATATTTACAGCAATTATCTCAATGATATGAGTTTATATCAGATCAGCAGTGAATCGCTTCTCAGAACAAGACGTGTTTATGAGAATGTTTACGCACAGCTTTCAAAGGAAAACAAGAATTTCAAAATTTCTTTGATCGAAAAAGGGAAACGTTTCAGAGACTATTACAATCCGCTTGACTGGCTCAGAGAAGCAAGAGTCATATATCCAAGTTATCAGCTCAAAGAGCATGTGACACTTCCATTGAAAGAGGATGAAGAATCTCTTTTCAGAATTTACCTGGCTGATTGCGGCTTATTCTGTCTGCAAAGCGGAATTTCACCGCAAATATTTCTTGAAAACAATCTGGCAAACAATACATTATCCGGAATCTTCTTTGAAAACTATGTGGCTGATGAACTGGCGGCGCATGGGATTAAATTGTTCTGCTGGAAAGGAAAGACAAGTTCTGAACTTGAATTCATCATTGAGCATAACGGAGAGATCATTCCCGTCGATGCAAAGAAAAACAAAGGATCTTTATCATCCCTGAATAAGTATCGGGAAAATAATG
The DNA here is from genome assembly GCA_000701725.1 of Erysipelotrichaceae bacterium NK3D112. Taxonomy (GTDB): domain Bacteria; phylum Bacillota_I; class Bacilli_A; order Erysipelotrichales; family Erysipelotrichaceae; genus Bulleidia. Next base: position 1,636 of record JNJQ01000037.1, on the reverse strand, counting down.
CATATGGCATGTCTGTCAAAATCAGTCAGAACCATTATGGATACAGCGAACAAAATCACTTGTTAACAATTCCGTATTATTATGTGTCATTCTGGCTGGATGAATTGACGGAATCATCAGAACAGCAGAGTTAAACGTATGGAGGCAGCGAAGGCAAGAGCAGAAAGAAGACTGCAGGCCACAGACCGCAACTACGATCTCAGACGTGCGGAAATCGCTCTTCAGAAAGCTCTCAACCGACTCAATGTCAAAGACCGGTAAGCAGATATCGAAAGGTATCTGCTTTTTTAAACTGACAGAGAATGGAAGATGACCTTCCCGATGTCATGAATCAGCCGGCGGCGTCATTGATGCAGTGGAGGAAAACAACTATAATAATGTTATGACCATCGTGGTTCAGCAGAATCACGGGAAAGGTTTCAGATATGTATTGGTTGAAAATTGCGCTGTTCAGTATCCTCGACAGTGAGGATTCTTCCAGCAATAATTACATCATTGCAAAATTCATTCTTGAGAATTACAACACCCTTTCCGGTGTTTCTCTGACAGAAATATCAAAAAAATGCAATCTATCCAAAGCTGCTGTCAGCCGTTTCTGCAAGGATCTTGGACTGATGGATTATATTGATCTGCAGATGCTGATCAGGGCAAGCGGGCAGGACGCGCTGAGCAGCGCAGCAATTTCTGATTCATTACGGAAAGAAGAGTTTTTCGGCGAGATGGATCAGACATTGAAAAGTGTAAGAGCAGCTGCTGAAGATCCTGCTGTGAAGGAACTCATTGAGGATCTGAAACAAAGCAAAACAGTATCTGCCTTCGGCCATCTTCAGGCCAGTCATATCGCCTATATCCTGGGAAATAATCTGGGAATGAATAATATTTTCTGCTTCTGTACGCAATCCTGGACAGAGCAGGCAGAGAAGATGAAAGAAGCCGGCAGGGATGATCTGTTTATCATCTTTTCCGCTTCCGGTGAATACTTTAAGCGCATGGATATGAACATGCATTTCCTTGACGGTGAAAATGCGCCGAAAGTCTATATGATCACGTTTGCGGATTCAAAGGCTGCACTGCATCCGAAGATCCGGAAGATCTGTCTCGGTATGCAGAACAAGTGGCTTCAGGCAAACGCTGCGATGAATATGTTTGTCAACTATATTTCCTACACGCTGCGTCAAGAATGATTCATTTTCTGAAACATGAACAAATCAACAAAACAAGCCGCGGATTTTTGAAAAATCAAAGATCTGCGGTTCTTTTTTTGTATTCTTTCTGTGTCAGATGATCCGGTATCCCGGACAAAAAAGTCTTTAGGTAATATGTCAAGAGATATTAAATAAGGACTTTTAAAGAGTTCTTTGAAAAAGCGCATGACAAAAACAACTTTTCAGTGAAAAGCGGGATTTCAGATAAGTCTAGCTGGAAGCAGCCAGACAACGGTCGTCGAAGAGCTTGTTATTACGCAGCAGACCAAAAACAATTCTGACGAATTTACGAGAAGTTAAAACGAGTGCGCGCTTATGAGCATTTACTTTCACTTCGCTGCGTTTACGGTTGTAGAAATCGGCCAGAGTATCGTTATGACGGATGACAGATGCCGTAGCTTCTACAATATAGTAGCGAAGAAAAGAATTAC
>JNJQ01000036.1 GCA_000701725.1 Erysipelotrichaceae bacterium NK3D112 | reverse complement strand
CAATGCCGTTAAGTTAAGAAATCCCACCGGAAAAAAGGTGGTTTTTCTTATGGCGCCTTGAATGTAGTGTTATGTAAATATATAATTAATTTGTAAATAAGCTTTAATATCAATTTATTGTAGTGTTATGTTTATCAGAATTGATTCCCGTGTCTATGGCGGAAAAACGCATTATTATGCCAAGCTAGTTGAAAACAAAAGAATAAACGGTAAAGTGGTTCAGTCTATTATTGCTAATCTCGGCCCTGTTACTGAAGATCAGATCCCATATCTCAAGGCGGCTTACGCAAAAAAGAAACCCCGTCTTGTTTATGATGAGACTCCAGAGAATTAGGAGACAGTCATATGAAAAAGGCGCATTTGCGATTCCTGAAAGACCTTTCTTACATGCGACAGGAGTCTTTTGCGCAAATTTGCCGTCAAATTAAATCTTCACATTACACCCGAAACAGAAAAATGCCCTTATTGACACTTTTGTATTCCGTACTCTGCCGAAAAGGCAGATCATTATATATGGAATTGAGAGAGTTTAAAGATATGTTCAAAATGCCTTCCAAAATAACTAAGTCCGGATATCATCAGCAGCGGATGAAACTGAATCCGCTTGCCTTTTTGGAGCTGTTAAGATTCCACGCAAAAAATATTTATACAGACAAAGAGAATGTTACTGATTGGAAAGGGTATCTTCTTCTCGCAGTCGATGGAAGTGATATTAATGTTCCGCTGACAAAAGAGAATGTTCAGAAATATGGCAACGCTTCTCACAAAGGCAAGGAACCGAAAGAGCGGCCGCAGGCAGGAGTATCCTCCCTGTATGATGTGCTGAACAGAATTATCATTGACATGAGTATCAACGAATGCAAATTTGATGAACGCAAGGCAGCGATTTCGCATTTAAAACAGAGCAGCAGTGTCATTGGAAATAAAAAATCAATTCTGCTGGCGGACAGAGGATACCCTGGAGCGAACTTTCTTCTTGATCTGATGGAAATGAATCAGTATTTCGTTGTACGACTGGGGCCTACACATTACAAACGAGAAATCCAATCAATGACATCAGAAGATGAATGGATAGATATCATTTTTGACAAAACAAGAATCAATCCATATAAAACAAAAGGCGATATTGCGACAGCCGAACGACTGGAGAAAAAAGAAAAGATTCGGTTAAGATTTGTGAAGGTTCCGCTTAATACAGGAGAAATAGAGTTCATTTTGACGAATGTTCCGGAATCAATCATTTCGCAGAATGAAATGAAAACCATATATCACTGCAGATGGGGCATTGAGACCAGTTATGATGAATTAAAAAACAAACTTCAGCTTGAAAACTTTACAGGTCAGAAACCGATTATCATTGAACAGGATATATACGCGACAGGTTATTTATACAATCTGATATCGGATATCATAAATGATGTAGAAGACGAGATCGCAGACAGTAAGAAGTATAAACAAAGAAAATATCCAATGGCAGTAAACAGAAATCTGGCAATTGGAATTCTGAAGGAGGAACTGATACGGCTCATCTTGGAAAAGGACGAGAAAATTCAGGAGGCATTGATGGCAAGAATAATGGATGAAATATCTGAAAATGTCGAACCTGTCAGAGATGATCGGACATATCCACGCACAAAAGGCCAACTGGCAAGCAATTACTGTAATAACAGAAAACGCAGTTTCTAAAAACATCTTCAGATATAGATTTGATTTTATTGTTGCTATAAAAAAGGAAGCAATTTCGATTCTTCCCGAAATATACTTCCTTTCCCGCCCCTTAATGTCTTAACTAAATGACATTGCCGTTTTATGGGCATTTTCAGCAGTTTTTACAGATCAGGCGGAAACCGGCAGACGGTCGTCATCGATGTCTGTCTTCATTTCCATGGTGACGCCGTTGACCTTGTATTTCTTGAGCACAAACATGGTCACGGTGGAAGCCACACCTTCCAGCGGCGCCAGCTTCTCACCGACGAAATCCGCCACCTCACGCATTGTCTTGGCGTTGATGTTGAGCAGGAATTCGCTGGATCCGCTGGTCAGATACAGTGAGGAGACCTCAGGGAAGCGGGCGATTCTTTCGGCGATCTTGTCATAGCCGCGGCCTCTTTCCGGCTTGGCGGAAATACCGATGAAGGCATCGACGTGATCGATGTTTGTCTTGTCCCAGTTGATGACGGTGTGATAGCCGCAGATGATCTTCTTTTCTTCCAGATTCTTCTTGGCCTTTTCAACGTCTTCTTCCTTTTCACCCAGAATGTCGGCCAGATCCGTGACGGAGGCACGGGGATACAGGGAAAGAAGATCGAGCACTTTCATTTCATCCATGTTTTTTCTCCTCTTTGATTTCGTACAGGAATTCCTGAATTCTCTTCATCGCTTCACGCAGATGGTCAATGCTGTAGGCATAGCTGATACGGGCATACCCTTCCCCGCATGCGCCGAAGGCATTGCCGGGAATGATCGCCACATGTTTTCTCTGCAGCAGCTGTTCGCAGAACTCATCCGAGCTCATGCCGCTGGATGTGATGTTGGGGAACAGATAGAAGGCGCCTTTGGGCTCAAAGGTATGTAAACCCATCTCATTGAGCTTACGGCCGCAATACTGTCTTCTCATATCATACTGCTTGCGCATATATTCAATGTCGTCATCGCAATCCTTGAGAGCGGAGATGGCGGCGTACTGGCTGGTGGTCGGCGCGGACATGATGCAGGATTGATGAATCTTGGTCATTGCCGCGATGATCGGCTTGGGTCCCACCGCATAGCCCAGTCTCCATCCGGTCATGGAATAAGTCTTGGAAAAGCCGTTGACAACGATGGTTCTTTCCCGCATGCCTTCAATCGAGGCAATCGATTCATGGCTTCCCGCATAATTGAGTTCGGAATAGATTTCATCGGAAAGCACGATGACATCCGTTCCTTTCAACACTTCCGCAATTGCCACGAGATCTTCGTGTCTCAGCACGGCGCCGGTCGGGTTGTTGGGATAGCCGAGCACCAGGATTTTGGTCTTCGGTGTGATCGCGTTTTTGATCTGTTCGGCCGTGACGCGGAATTCATTTTCCTCAGTGGTGGCAACCGGCACCACGACACCTCCGGTCAGTGTGGTGATCGGGTCATAGCACACAAAGCAGGGCTCGGGAATGATCACTTCATCCCCTGCCTCAACAAGTGCCCTGATCGCCAGGTCAATGGCTTCGCTGCCGCCCACGGTCACAAGGGTTTCATCCTCACGGTATTCGAGATTGTATTTGCGTTTGAGCCAGGCGCAGATTTCGGTTCTCAGTTCTTTGAGACCTGCGTTGGCGGTATATTTCGTTCTGCCGACTTCAAGCGAATGGATGGCCGCATCGCGGATGTCCCACGGGGTCTGGAAATCCGGTTCGCCGACACCGAGCGAAATGCACTCAGGCATCTCCGCAACCAGGTCGAAGAACCTCCGGATTCCGGAAGGTCTCATCTTTTCCGCTTTGTCAGAGATTAATTTTCCGTAATCAAGCATACTCAATCCTCTCACATGGTATTATTATACTCGGCAAAGGCAAAAAAGGAATAAACCATGACGAGAACACAGGCGGAACAGACTGCATGCATACTGACGGGAATCTGGATGATATTCAAACTGCTCACTTTCATCATCACACCCCTGCTGAATATGATGAGATGGCCGCTGCGGCTGATTCTTCTGGCAGCGGTATGTTTCTGGATTTATTTCATTTATCTCGATTACACATATCAGATGACTAAACGCGGCCCACGGCGTAAATGAGCCGTGTTTTTTTTCTGGTTCAGGCAAAAAGAAAACCGCTTGCGCGGCTTTCCTCATGAATCATTTTTCGTAATGGTTTGCGACATCCCTTAACAGGTTGATGATGTCAAGATGCTGGGGACATACGGCCTCGCACTGTCCGCAGGTGATGCAGTCGCTTGCCTTGGCGTTTTTGGCGGCGAGGATTTCATAGTTTTTAAAGTTGATGGTCCATCCCTTCTGGCCCAGATCCTCTCTCATATCCTCATTATAGATGGAGAAGTATTCGGGAATGCAGATGTGCATCGGGCAGCCCTCTGTGCAGTAGTGGCATGCGGTGCACGGAATGGTGATCTTCTTGTTGATGATGTCAGCCGCGTAATGGCAGAGTTTGACTTCCTCATCATTCAGCGGTTTGAAGTCTTCCATATAGGAAAGGTTGTCTTCCATCTGCTCGATATTGGACATGCCGGAAAGCACGACCATGACCTCGGGCAGACTTGCCGCAAAGCGGATTGCCCAGGAGGCATCGGAACGGGAGTCATCATAATCATGGAAGAGTTTCTTCGCCTCTTCAGGCAGGTTTGCCAGGGTTCCGCCTTTGCACGGTTCCATGACGATCACTTTCTTGCCATGCTTTACAGCTGTTTCATAGACAGCTCTGGACTGGATCCATTTGCTTTCCCAGTCAAGATAGTTGATCTGCAGCTGAACGAATTCCATCTCAGGATGTTTTGTCAGGATTTCATCGAGCAGCTCGGGCGTGTCATGAAAGGAGAAGCCGACATGCTTCACAAGTCCCTGCGCCTTCTTTTCCAGAAGCCAGTTGAAGCAGTCAAATTCCTCATACTTGCCGATCATGCTTTCTTCGATACCGTGCAGAAGATAATAGTCAAAATAGCCTGCTCCGGTTTTTCTTAATTGTTCGTTGAATACCTTGTCGCGTTCCTCGAGGGTATTGAAAAAGCCGGAATGCAGTTTTGTGGCGAGGGTGAAGCTTTCTCTGGGATAGCGGTCAACCAGCGCTTCCTTCGCGACGTTTTCCGAATTGAAGCCGTTGTACATCCATGCGGTGTCAAAGTATGTGAAGCCCTTCTCCATGAAGAGATCCACCATCTGCTTCACCTGTTCCACATCAACATCAGCGGCATCGTCGGGATTGCGTCTGGGCAGGCGCATCAGTCCGAATCCGAATTTCTTTTCCGGTAAAAATTCCATATTGTTGTCCTCCGCTCAAAGTATACTCATTTTCATATGCAGTTTCCAATGCCATCTTAATATAATTACCTATCTGTAACATGCATACATATTAAAAAGCCGGGCTGTTTCGCCCGGGGATCAGTGAATGACGATGCTGTGAAGAATGATATCCGCGGTTTCGTTGGGTTCTTTCTCATCCCAGTGCATACCCGCCTTGGTGATGATCAGCTGCGTTGTTTCAAATTCACCGACGGTCGTGTAATCCCACCATGGCTTCCCGTCATAATAGCCTGATATGGCAGGTCTGCCGCTGATGATATCCTTTCTTTGTTCAAGGCCTGTGCCGCATACACCGAAGAAATCGTCAAAGTAAACATACATCCAGGTTTCCTCATAATCCTGCGGTGTGATAATCACCTTGTCATCCACGATGGATGCGCTCCATCCCTCTTCCGGAATATACAGGCTGACTGTGCCTTCGGGAAGTTCAAATTCCGCATTGGGTTCTTTGCTTTGTTCAGGCTGCGCCTCATCATCATGTTCAGGGCTGTTCAGCGCTGTTTCCGCAGCGGTTTCCTCTTCATCCGTTTTTACGGCCGGTTCTTCAGCCTTTGCGCCGCATGCAGCAAGACTCATGCAAAGCACGGTCGCGGAAATGACTTTGATATACTTCATGACGTTAACCTTCCTTCATGACTATATGTGTACACAAATGAGGACATGCTTACAGAATTATTCCCAGATTTCCTCATTTTTGTCTTCATCCGAAGCATAGACGCAGGCAAGCTCCGTATATACCATGCCGTTTTTACTCTGAGCAGAATGCATGAGTGAAACCCGGTTCGCAAACATGGAAACATGTGCGGTTTCGTGCAATGCGTCGGGTGTGAAATCCGCCCTGCGCACAAGCGTGATATGAGGAATGAAGGGTTTGCTGTCAAAGGGAATATCGTTTTCGGCCAGGCGGTGTCTGAGCAGCTTCACATAATGATTCAGTTCCTCGTTTTCTTCGCATCGGCAGTGAATCAGATCCCTGAACGCGCCGGTTTCTTTCAATGTGATCTCAAAGGGCTCAAAATCCGTTTCCTCAAGCACATCGATCACCTTGTCGGTATCACCGTATTCCCCGATATAGGCCAGGGTCATATGCAGATTGAAAGGATCGGTGTATCTGCCTTTGACGCCGCTTCGTTTCAGTTCATTCTGGATGTCAGTCAGTGCCGTGATCATCTCTTCATCCGGCAATAATGCTAAAAACAGTCTCATGATTATTTCATTATAATATGCGGCGGTCCAGGGTTTCCTTGGTCATTTTCCTTTTTGAATCCGCAGTGTTCTGAGATAAGCCTTCTGTTCATCCGTGATCCGGTAACTCTCAATGCATTTCTGAATGGTTTTGTTATGGGTCCAGGGATCGAGCCTTTTCTGTTCGATATAAGGAATGATCTGATCGTATTGTTTTGCCATGGCCGTGGCGAAATACCATGCCCGCATCATATTGACATAATATTCATCAGAGTGTATCCCGCAAACCATCTGAGGAAAGAGCGGATCGAAATGCGCATCCAGATAAAGCGCCATGAGTCTGCCGATGCCATAGCGGATCGTATAGGTATGATCCGACGCAATCCATCTTTCAATATAAGGAAGAAGTCGTTCCGTGTTTTTGGCGAATACCTTCGGGGAAAGCTGATCGCAGGTGGCCCAGTTGTCAATATACGGAAGGAACGCTTCTGTCTTCTCAATACAGATTTCAAAATTCTTCTCAAGTGAAATGATGAAGGCATGAAGCTGATCCTCTTCGAAATACTCATGAGGAAGTTCATTCAGAAATGCATCATAATCCCCTTCTTTGCAGATCTTTTTGGCCAGTGCTCTGAGATCCGGTGTGCGCACGCCGATGATCTTCTTCATATTTTCATTCGGAATCAGGCTCTTCTGAAATGCTCCGTATGTTTCATCTTTCAAGGCATTCAGTTCTCTGAGTATTTCCGTGCGTTCCATAAAGTCCCCCTTTTAAGAAAGTATACATGAGAGAAAAGAAAAAACCGTGAAGTCCGGATGGAATTCACGGTCATTTCTGAATAGTACTCAGTTTTTGGAAGCAGTGTATTCTGCCGCTTCCTCACCGCAGATGCGGCCGCCGGTCAGGGCTGTCATCATTGTGACGCCTTCGACAAGCGGATAGGAGTTGTTGTAAATCTCGGCAATTTCATTTCCGGCTGCGTAGAGGCCTTTGATGACTGTGCCGTCATCCTTGATGACCTGCAGGTTGGAGTTGACCAGAACACCGCCGATTCCGCCCAGGGAAACCGGTCTTGCCTTGACTGCGTAGTAAGGGCCTTCGCCAAGGGAGATCATGTATTTGCTGTCCTTGCCGTAAACCTTGTCTTTGCCGGCTTCGCAATCCGCGTTGTAGTCGGCGATTGTCTTTTCCAGACTGCCGGCATCAACGCCCATCGCTTCTGCGAGTTCTTCGACATTGTTTCCCTTGAAGACGATACCGCTGTATACGCCTTCTTCAAGCGCTGATCTGAAATCTTTCCAGCCCTCATCAACAGAGAACATCGGAATGGTCGGCTCATATGCGACCGGAATGGTGACATTGAGCGCCTGGGAGCCTTCCTTTTCCAGTTTGGAAACCATATCCTCACTGAGGATGGAATAGAAGTATTCACCCTGTGTGGCTGCCGCGTTGGAGGAAAGCGCTGTGTCATAGTTCAGATCCTCCGGTGCGAAGCGGCTTGCGCGGCGGTTGACCCAGACGGAGCTTGCCAGATAGATTGCCTTGGCGATCTCATCCTTGCCCTGTCCGGTCTGGATGCCGGAATAGCTTGTGACACCATGATACTGCTGGATGGTCTTTCCCTTGCCTGCACCGATTGCCTGGGACATGGTTGCGCCATCTCCGGTCTGCGTGCCGGTTGTGAATGTTTCAAGCGGGAAGCCGACCTGTTCCTCGATCATGTCAGCGTTTGCGCCGAAGCCGCCGGTGCATAAGATTACTGCTTTGGCATCGATGTCATATTCCTTGCCGTCTGCGGATTTTGCCTTGACGCCTGTGATGGTGTCATTTTCAGCCTTGAGCTCATAAGCTGCTGTCTGGTAGTAGACACGTCCGCCCTGGGACTCGAAGTTGTTGACAACATCGACATAATACTGTGCCTTGTTCTCCTGGTCGGCATAGATGTGGTATGTCGGGAAGCCTTCCGCATGGGCAGCCTGTTCGGTTCCCATGAAGACAAACGGCATTCCGTTTTCGCATAACCAGTCAATGGTTTCACCGGATCTTGAAGCAATGTTGTAGAACAGCATGCCGTCATCCATCCACGCGTTGTAGCTCTGCCAGTAAGCCAGTACCTCTTCGGTTGTGAATGTGCCTGCTACGCCAGCCTCTTTCTGAAGCTTGGAGTCAATGCCCATCGGACCGCCCGCGATCACGGACACACCGCCCGGAACAGCGCTCTTTTCCAGAAGGATGACATCCGCGCCTGCCTGCAGCGCAGTCAGAGCCGCGCTGACACCGGCACCGCCGGCACCGACAACAACGACATCCGCTGTGAGTTTTTCTGTTTCAGCTGCTGTTTCGGAAGAAGCTTCACCGCTTCCCATATAATCCTCAGGATTGAGACCTGCCTCTGTGATGGCATTCTTGACCGCTTCCTTGATTGCTTCGGAAGTGATGGAAGCGCCGGACACATTGTCAACGGCGATGGAGTTCTCCTTGACAATGGCAGCCGGAATGTTTTCCAGAGCGCCGTCAGCGACGCCTGCTGTTTCCTGCTGATCGGTGATCTCAACCTTTGTGATTTTGCTGTTTTCAAATGTGGTTTTGACCGTGATATCGGCGTTTCTGCCTTTGACGGTCGATTCGAATTCACCGCTGACGCCGGTACCGGTATCAGCGGGCTGTGTGCCTGAGCAGCCTGCCAGCATCATTGCCGCACTCAGCGCAAGCACTGTGTTTTTCAAAAAACGATTCATGTGAAAATTCTTTCCTTTCCCAACGGATTATCATACTCCTTCTGTTGCGTTTTTTCATTGTTTTTTGCCGGTTATGTGCTGAAAAATCCGTATTTACGCTTCTTTTGAAAACAGAAGCTCAGAAGAAAAGGATCATACCGCTGTGATATGATCCGCTGCTATATTCAAATCATTCTGTGCGTGAGGAAAGAGTAAAGGGCATTGCGGATGATCACGCAATGCCCTGCTTTCAGATGTTCTTTATGATTCAGAAGATGATTCTTCTTCGCTGTCTTTTTCCAGCGGACGCTGTTCTGGTTTCCTCTCGTCTGTGACAACCATGTGCGGATAAGGAATGTTGATCCTGTATTTATAGAAGATATTGAGCAGTTCCCTGTTGAGATATCTTGAAACGCCGAACACATTCTTCTCTTCGCAATGGCAGGAGACGGAGATGGTGACGCCGCTTTCATCAAGCGACTTGATGCCGCCGTAGTTTGGCCCGTCAAGAATGTTCTTGTTTTTCGCTCTGAGCAATGGCAGCTCGTGTTTGAGCACTTCCTCGACATAGGCGATATCCTGTCCGTATTCAAAGGAGATCGTGGCAGAGGCCAGCGAGGATGCCTTGGTCATGTTGAGAACACCGCTGATCGCGGAGTTGGCGAAGATCTTGACATTGCCGTCAAAGCCCATGACCTTGGTGGTTCTTAAACCGATATCCGCCACTCTTCCCCGGTAGCCGTCAATGGTGACGATATCGCCAACTCTGAATTCGCCTTCAAAGACGATGAAGAGTCCTGCGATGATATCACGCACAAGGCTTTGTGCACCAAGGCCGATGATCAATGTGAGGATGGAGGCTGAGGCAAGCAGTCCCTGTGAATCCACACCGAACAGATACAGGCAGTAGAACAATGTTCCGATAGTGCCGCCATAGCGGATGAAGGAGAGAATCAGATGGGAAACGGTTTCCCCTCTTGCCCCGAAGAGGCTTCCAAACAGACGCACGGGAATTCTCAGCAGTGTGAGAATGATGATTGCGAGCATGATCACGCCCGCGGCGGCGGTGAAGGCAAAGATATTCATTCCCTTCTCCCAATGTCCGTCAACGATATGACGCAGCACTGAAATCTCGGCGGGAATATCGCCTGCCCCGCTGATGCGGATCAAAAGCCACAGAATCCACAGGCCGAATACGGCGGAAACAACCCAGAGGATTTTCTGTTCCGGTGAGCGCTCACGCCATTTGATCCGGCGGCTGCCCCATCTTGCGGCAGCTTCGATGGTGGATGTCTTTCTTCCGGAAGGAAGGATGATATCAAAGATCGGCGATCTCAGGCCTTCCGCCTGATCGGGATCATTGATCATTTCATAAAGTCTTTCCTCATCCCTGCCGGTCATGGTTGCGCTTGCGCACAATATCAGCATGAGCACCAGCGAGATCAATGATGTCTGAAGTGCCAGAGGCGTGCGGGAATGATACATGCGGGAAGAAGGAATGATGCTGGCAACGGTATACTTTTCAATCAGCTCATAGAACCGGAAGATCTCAAAGCAGGGTTCGCCATTGAAGCGGCTGAATCCATACCAGGTGCTGCCCGCGAAGGCTTTGTCTGTGATGCCAAGCTGTTCAGCGCTCTTGCCGACCTGTCCCGGATATGGCGAATAGATGCATTCATACGGTTCTTCCGTATCAAACAGCATCACATACCCGCCGCCCAGCTGATCGGTTTTGAGCAGGCTGTCCAGATCATTCTGCGGCAGAAGACTGCTGAACACGGACTGATAGATGCCTGCACGGATCATTGAGCGGTGCTTTGTCACGGCGTTCAGGGTGTCTTCCGGCTGATGTTCATAATCATATTTGGAAAGATATACGGTATTTCCGTTTTCATCCTTGGTTGTGTAATAGAAGAATTCAGCAGCCGTATAGGTCAGTCTCTGTTCTTCAATTGAAGCCGTGGGCAGCTCTGTATAAACATTCTTCTCACCGCCTAAAACATCCCAGAAGACTGCGGAAGGATCATCCGCTTCCCGGCTTAATGTGTAGAAACATTCATTGCCGTCTGTGGCGATGGTTCTGCCGTCCTCATTGAAGACGGATAAAGAAGCGATGTCATTCATGGAGCAGAGCGACTGTAACCATTCTGAATCGGCAGTGCTTTTCAGCGGGTTGCCCTCATCATCAGTGATACCAGTCCGTTCACCTTCTTTATCAAATGTGAAGTAATAGAGATCGCTTTCCTCATTGAGCACGGAAGGATCCGCCTCCAGAAGATCCGCGAGCAGCTTCACGTTGTTTTCAAAACGGTAGCGGTAGAAACTGACCGTATCCTCGTTTTCCATGGTGCGGCTCTCATAGCGAAGTGCCAGCTCATCCAGCAGGTTTTCCGAGTCGTGAATGGCACGCGAGATTTCCACGAGCGACTGGGAATACCAGGAGATGCCACCGATTAACAGTGCGCCGCACGCCATTAACGGGAATACTTTGCGGAATACGGAAACATCGAAGATTCTGGGATTGTCGGGATTGTTGCCGATTGTTTTTCTGGTTGTTTCGGATTTGTTGCGGATAAAGTCATTGCGCACAATTACTGTATAAAGCAGGCACATCGCCATCACACTGACAAAGCCGGCCACCGACCAGAAACAGACATAGCGGTCAGAGCTGTACACACTGGAAGTCTTTGCGGCAGCGCAGATCACGGTGTCCTCATCCAGCTGTTTTGTGATCATGTAATACGGTTCACCCAGAATGGTGCGCTCACCCGCAAAACCGTCTTTGATGACTTCCTCATCAAGGCCTGCGCTTGAGATCGGCTCCCAGATCAGATCTGTCTCATCCGATGTGAAGCTGCTGAAGATCTGCTGGTCAATGTCAATCGCAAACAGCAGACTGTCCGTTCCGCGGGATGCGCGTTCCAGTGTCTGATCAAGACTGCTTAAGGGTAAGATATGTCCGTCATGCACAATCGTATTGAAGGCGGCCCCCAGCATGAACCTGGTGCCGTCCTTTTCACATTCCGTGCTGTAGAAATACCATCCGTCTGCGCTGTCTGCGTCCGTGTTTCTGGAGATCACCGGTTCTGTTCCATAGACTTTTCCGCCGGTTCCCTCTTTCAGTCCTTCCGTGATGCCGCTGTCATATATTTCTTTCGCGTCAATTGCGTCGGAAGCGGAATCAAACAGAATGGTTCCCGCATCATCAAAAGCAAACAGAAGATCGCATCCGGCATCCTTTCGCATCTCATCAAGCATCTGCTGTCTTTGCGTACTGTCATCATCCACTGAGAACGCGCGGTTTCTTTCGATGAGCAATGACACATCATCCAGCAATGCCTGTGAGCCGTCATGATAAATCCGTGTGATATTGTCCGCATAATCCCTTCTGATCTGCCAGCTTTCAGCAATATCCCCCAGTACGGCGGACGCCGAAGTTTCATATCTTTGGCGTGACTCATTTGCGCGTGTCTGGCTTAAGACAGCGGAAAGAAAAAAGGATGCGGCACCAAGCAGCACAATATTCAAAACAAGCTTGCGGAAGAAAATCCGGTTGGCTCTTTTTCTGATTTCGGTATGATCTGTTTTCATGGATACCTCCGATGGAGTGAGCGGTTAAACTGTATCATTTTAATTATAGCGGAACATTTCCGTGTATGTCATTCTTCCTGTGAGTGTTCATCGTGTTTTACGCGTGTTCATCACTTCATCCGATATGAAAAGAGCACCTGCGTGCCCTTTCAATAACAGACAAAGAGTACCGCAATCAGGTCTCTTTTCATGTAAATCACATCGTTTATAAAGCCATGCGGGGTTTTTGCACCCCAGGTTAACACAGTCGAAGTTTTCAGCCGCCCCGGGTTCATTGACGGCGCCAATCAGAATGATTGTGATGATGTTTAACGGTGCGCAGTTGAGATGAGGCTGAGCCGCTTCTGTGTTCTTCCGCCTTCTTTTTCATTTGTTTCGCCAGGCACAAAGACAAGGCAGGTATCCTGAATCGAACCAAAGGAAACACTGATCAATGCCATACCCGGCTGCTTTGCGATGATCATGCCTGTTTCATCCACCGCAGCCACTGCCGGATCAGCCGAGGTGACAACGATACCCTTCTCAATCGCTTCCTCACTCAGATTCACTTTCAGTTTTGCCTGCTGGCCTTCTTCGATTTCAATCAGTCGCTCTTCCAGAGAAATGACAATCTCATCCGCAGGAAGATTCACATATTCCAGTTTCTGATCTGCCGTGAATTGTTTTGCGCACTCATTGTCATGACTGTAAAGGATGAGATCCTTATTGCCTTCAAAGGCATCGGAGGCGATCTCTTTGAGTGAGTCAGGCACATAAACGGCTTTGAGAGGATAGCCGCCGAATGCATGTGCGCCGATGGTTTCCAGGGTATCCGGCAGGATGACTTCCGTGAGTGCTTTCATCTGCGGCATTGCACGGTCAGTCATATATGCAGATACGTAAGTGATGCCTTCGGCATAAGTGATCTTCTGAAGATTCTCCTTTGCGATGGTTTCCAGCAGACTGTCCGGATTGACTTCCTTTTGGGCCGGTTTCATTTCTGTGCCTTCACCCGGTATATAGATGAGTTCACGAATCTGTGTGTCGCCTCTGAACGGATTGCAGTTCTGCCGGCCGTCCCATGTATAGGCAAGATCAACGGGCATGTATACCCGGTTCAGGGATTTCATATTTCCGAATGCCCCGTCACCCAGCATTTCCATATCCGCATTTACCTGAAGCGATGTGTAGGTGCTGCCTTCAAAGGCATATTCGCCGACGGCACGGATGCCGTTCAGATTGAGCGAACCTTTGCATTGTGTATTGGCAAAGCAATAGGCGCCGATACTGCGGATGCCGGAAGCTTTGAAATCAGGCAGACGGATCTGATCCTGATATCCGTACCAGCCGTAATCGCCGTAATACATGGAGCTGATCCAGAGATGATAAGTGTTTTCCTTATGCGCATCATTGATCAGTTCAGCCGGAGTTCTGTCTGTGCTTACGAACAGAGACAGATATGTGAACAGGGACGGCGAGAGATTGTTCAGCTCATTGTTCATGGCATAGAGCTGTTTGGAAAGATGCGCGAAGTCATCGGCGGCTTTGGCATTGCCCTGATTCAGATAACGTTTCACTTCATCCGCTTTCTTCATCAGCTCTTCCGATGCTTTTCCGTCCGCGCGCTGCGCGTCGTTCATATTCGCAAGCAGCTCATTCAGCTTTGTTCTGACTTCATTGAGCTTACCGGTGGGATCATGATCCGAAGTCATCTCTTTGACAAAGATCTCATTCAGCACATCCGCCTGTGCGCCGGTCTGTTTCAGCAGCGCTTCTGCTGTGTAAGGTTCTTCCTCTGCCAGCATCTTCAGCGTATTCTCAAAAGCTGTTTTGTATTCTGTCTCATTGTCATAAGAAAGAAGTGAGAGCGCATTGTTCAGATCTTCTGATGAAACATATGCATATGGTTTCGCATTGACGGTCTCAAAGCGGTTTTCAAAATTCATCCAGACCGCATTGTCTTTCTGTTTTGTCATGAAGACCGTCTGACCGTTTCTGTCATAGCCTTCCAGCAGTTCCATATATCGGACCGCAAAATCGTCCGGATTAATGAAATTGAAGATATTGTTCAAAGAGGAATCGATTCCATGGATTTCATCCTCTTCTTTACTGAGCTTAGATACCGGAGCTGCTCCGAATGTATATGCGAAGACACGGTCATTGTTTTCCGGATCACTGAAACGCTGTGCGATGATATTGGCTGCGGAGCCGCCGCTGTCATAGCCGGTGAACAGGAAGATCCGCTTTGCATTCTCCTGTGTATGTTCAGCGATGAATTCATTCAGCTTTTCTTCAATCACATCGGCCTGTGCATAGAAGCCGGGATGATATCCCTCTGATGCGGTTTCATATTCACTGAACCACTGTGAAGGATCACTGCCTTTGACTGCGATGAGATAGAGATCATATGACCTCTCTTCAGAGTCAAGTAACGGCTCATAGGCCAGCGTAAACGAATCTGATTCCGTTTCAATCAGGATGTCATCTTCTTCAATGCCCATCTGGATGAAGGCATTACGGATATCATCGGTTCTTTTCACCATGGAGGAAAGCGCCATGGCTGTTTTCGCGATTTCCGGGTTCAGTGTTTGAGGATCAGAGATGAACATGTCCTCATCATAGATAAAGGAAGAGCTTCCTTTGACACTGCGGGCAGCGAAGCTGTCTGATTCACCCTGCTCTGTTTCCTCTTCTGCTTCATCCAGCGGATAGGCTTCATTGAAATAAGCTTCTGAAGGCTGGTATACCACTTCGATATAAGTGGTTCCCGACAGCAGGATCGCAGCGTTGAATTCCTCCCAGGTATACTGGCTGATACAGATGAAACCTGTGCCGCCCACGTTGCCCTGGATGACATCGATGCCTTCATCATCATAGCCAAGCACGATCAGAGAATGTCCGGCGGTGCGGAAATAGGCGCCCGGCTCATTGCGGATGCCCGCTGCCTCAAAGGCTGCTCTGGAAGCCTGTCTGATATGAACCGCTTTGGAAACGGTAATTGATTTGCGGTTGTTCAGATACGGATCTTCTCCGAATAATGTGTAATAAATGCCAAGGGCATAAATGAAGCATGACTGTCCGGTATGTCTTCTGTCGCATGCCCATAATGTCAGTCCGGGCTTGACCGCAAAAGAGCCTAGCGGTGCTAACACCTCATTGCCTTCCCAGTCAGTCAGGCCGATCCGGCCGGCCAGAATATCATCGAACTTTTCAATCAG
The DNA here is from genome assembly GCA_000701725.1 of Erysipelotrichaceae bacterium NK3D112. GTDB lineage: Bacteria > Bacillota_I > Bacilli_A > Erysipelotrichales > Erysipelotrichaceae > Bulleidia. The sequence continues at coordinate 8,225 of JNJQ01000036.1, read as the reverse complement.
TGCGGGTCTGGATGTATAAAGGCTGATCATCGCATCAGAAGGATTGCGGATGATATTGCCGGAAGGCATCCAGGTCTCTTCCCAGGAGCTTTCCTCTTCCTCAATCACCTCTGTTTCCTCGTCTGTCTCTTCTTCCTCGCTTAAAACAGGAGGCTCGCTTTCTTCGGGCGTTTCTTCCTCCTTTTCAGGCTCTTCAGTCACTTTCGGCTGTTCGGTTTCCGCAGGTTCCGGACTCACTTCCGGCGCAGGCGTTTCCTCGGGAACAGGCGTCTCTTCCGGTATTGGTGTTTCCTCAGGAACAGGTGTTTCTTCAGGAACAGGTGTCTCTTCAGGAACAGGTGTCTCTTCAGGAGCGGGTGTTTCTTCAGAACCGGGTGTCTCTTCCGGAACAGGTGTCTCCTCAGGTGCAGGCGTGATCACCGGCTCTTCAGACGGAGCGGGTGTTTCCGTTTCAGAAGGTATCACTGTATCCGGAGTGATCTCAGGAGCCGGCTCCTCTGCATACGTAACGAAAAAAACACCGCGGAACATCATAAAAATTGACAGAATCAGGACGATTATTTTTCGCTTCACCGCATATCTCCTTATGCAAGTAATACTACAAGTTAAAACTAGCATATTTCAGCGGGCTGTTAAAGGGTAATGCTGTGTCAGTTTTGCGAAATTAATAATTGCATGCATGTCCGGAACATCTTCTTTGTTCTGCCGCCCTTTTATGCGGAAACACAGTGGAACCCGCCCCTGTGATTGCCAGTTGCGTCAATCCGTGCAAAGATAGCCTGCAGGCATGTGAAAGCCGGCTTTTTTCCGCTATGATGAAATCAGTAAAGCAATGCATTCAGACAGTCTGAAAGCAGAAAGAGGTTTGACAATGAGATCACTGAATATCATTGCGCTTTGCGCATGTCTGTTCAGCATATCTGCTTTGAAGCCGGGCGTGTCTGCCCCGGCTCGGAAAGCCGCGCATGCGGAGACAGAAGCGCAGGCCGCATCCGCGCATCATGGAACACTGACTGCCGTAACCACCCGCAACATGTGGATTTCCGATAACAATAAAAACAATCAGTGGGTCATAGACGTGGAGGGAAAACCGGAAAAGAAATATGTCGTCGATTCCCCCGCACGTGAAGAGATCAGTCACTATGAGACCGTATATTATGAAGCCATCACGCACGAGGAGCCGGTCTATTCAACCCGCAGCTATTGGGTTGTCAGTTTTCCGGTATCATATGCGGTCTTCCCCGATGAAACCTATTACGACTATGCTCAGGCGCTTGCGGCTGCCGGCGAGCGGGACGGCAATATCACCGAACACACGGAACAGTATGTCTCTTCGTATACAACGGTCACGGACAAAGCGGCTTATTCGGAAACCGTCAAAGTGATTGATCAGTATGCAAAAAAGGAAGAGGGTCATTATGAAACCGAGATTGTCGGCGAGATCGGCCATTGGGAACAGGGAAAGAAAGAAAATATCGGCAAAGGAAACGGAAAGTACATATCGAAAATGATCCGTGAGGACGGGAAAGGAAAATAAGGGGCAGTTATCATGAAAAAGGACCTGAGGAAAATCATCGCATCCGTATTGATTCTCTGCATCTGTCTGGCCCTTGCCAGCGCGGTGGGACTGGACATCCGGGAATTCGTATCCAATTTTCATATCGATCTGGAATCTCTGTTAAAGGTGCTGATCATCATCACCGGACTGATGACGGTGAAATATCTGCTCAAGCTGCTGGTCTCATTTGTGCGCTTTGCAAAGTTGGCAACATTCGTGACCATCACCCGCAGCGTGATTGACTATGTCACAACCATCCTCATGGTTGTCTGGTCGCTGCGTATCCTCGGGGCGGATATCAACGGCATCATCGCCGGGCTTGGAATATTGGCTCTGATCATCGGCACCAGTGCCGAAGGCATCATCGAGGACATGTTAACGGGGATCTTCATGCTGTTTGAGCAGGAATACAAGGTCGGCGACATCATTGAGGTGGACGGCTTTCTCGGCACGGTCATTGAAATCGGTGTGCGCACCACCACCCTGAAAGACAATGCCGGCAACGAGAAGATCTTCAACAATTCCTCCATGCAGGACGTGCTCAACCGCTCCTCATACAAATCAACGGTGGTGGTCGATCTGGAAGTCGGGGATGATGATCTGGACACCGTTCTGAATGCGGATTACGGCGATATCCGCTGTCTTGGGGTTGAGGAGCTGGGCGATACTCCTGTCGTGCGCTTTGTCAAAGAAGCGGAGGAAAAGGAAGTGTATAACACCAGACGTGAAATGAATCTGAATCTGCTGAAAAAATTCAGGGAACTGGGGATCCGTTAATGAAACAGAATGAATTCCGTCCTCTTCCGGATGAATTCAATCTGGGATATGTCCCGCCGCCGAAAAAAGAAGAGGAAGAAAAAAAGAAGAAACGGAAAAAGAAGCTACGCAAGGTGATTCTTTCCGCCGCAGCTGTTTTTCTCATTCTTCCCCTGACTTTGAAAACCGGCCTTTTTCAGAATGCGCAGGCCAATATCACACCCGCAAACACAGAAACCGCAGGTCTCTCAGGCAATGCGTCTGATCCGGCCGGCACTCATGAAGATTCGGAGAATGACACGGAAAAAGAAAAGATGCCTGACGGAACCTATCTTGCGGGCAGCACATACGTGACGCTTGACAAAGGCAGAGGCTGGTTTTTCAACGGTGAATATTTCATTCCGCTTCATTATGACATGGATAATCTTTCCTATCAGGCGGCAGGTTCCCTTCCCGCATCTGAAACCATGGCGCTGGATTCTACGGTCTATTATGTGAGTGCACAGGGAACCATTGAAATGACGGTCTCAGGCGTGCGCATGTTCGACCCCTTCAGCCAGGAAACACGCACATTTGCGCGCATCAGTCCGCAGCAGGAAACACGTTATATTCACCGCGCCTTCACGAAGAACCTGATTGAGAAAGATATTGCCGGCACTTGGACGGGTCAGTTTGTTCCGGAAGAATCATATCCGATGGCATATATCACAGAAATGACCCTGAGCGCGGCAGGCGGCTTAAGCATGACTGTCGCCAACACGGAAAATGATGATACTGCCGTGTATGAAGGCAGCTGGACACTGAGCGGCGGTATTCTGCATACCTCGTTTGATCTGCCTTTGAAATATGAGATCGTCATGGATGACAGAACGGTGGAATGCAGTTTTGAGCAGATGCCCGAAGGCATTCTGATCTACAAGGAAAGCGGCATCTTCATCTATCTTAATATTTTCTCTTCACAGCTGTTTGTTCACTGATTTCCAAAAACATTCATCGATGCTGAGATGATTCAGGAAAGACATTTATTTCGTCGTAAGCTTGCCGTCAGTGATGATTATATTTTGCGGGGCTACACCTAGTATTCAGGTCAAATATGAGAAAAGGTTCGGATTTTTTCATTGTCATTTTTGGTTGGTAATCAGCTGAAGCTGAAGCCTTCGAAGACCGGATAGCCGCTGTATTCACGGCTTTCCTCCTGTCCGTTCAGTACACGCATGGCACCTTTGGCAAGGGCTTCTGTTTCAAAACTGCCCGGATAAACATAGATGGGAGCGATCCAGGAAAGATCCTCTTTCAATTGGGAAATCAGGATTTCATCTTTGGCAAGGCCGCCGGTGATCAGGATGGCATCGGTTTTGCCTTTGAGCACACCTGCCATGGCGCCTGCCCATTTGACAATCGTATATTCCATCGCATTGAGGGCAAGCTTGGCAAACTGATCTCCTTTGGCAATCATTTCATTTCTGATATAGCGCACATCATCTGTTCCACATAATTCAATGAGGCCTCCGCTTCTGGTGCAGAGTTTTCTGATTTCCTCAAGCGTCTTGCCGTTTCTGGACATTTCACGCACATCCGCGAAACAGATATCACCGGTTCTGTTGGGAGAGATCGGCCCCTGTCCGTCCGTGATCCTTGTCTGGTCGATGGCTTTGCCATGGCGGTGGGCAGCCACCGAGATGGCGCCTCCCATATGAATCACGATGTAATTGCAGTCCTCATATTTCACTCCATGCAGTTCGGAATGGGTGATGGCGGTCTGTTTCATATTCAAAGGATGGGCTCTGCTGGTTCTGTAGATGCCTTTGACACCTGTGATCCTTGCCTCATCGCATAATTCATCCACGCACATGGGATTGACAAAGAAGGACGGGATATTCAGCTCATCGCCGATTCTCTTAGCCAATACAATGCCAAGGGTTGCCGGATGGTTGATGCCTGCCTGATCATTGAGGGCATGTTCATAGGCGATGTCATTGATTTTATAAGTTCCGCCTTCGCATGAATAAATGCCGACGCCTCTGCCCGAAACGGCATCGATAGATTTTAAGTCGATATGGTTTTCCTTGAGAATGGCATAGATCTGCTTTAACCGGATCGGAACCTGATCTTTGTATGTTGCACAATTTACAAAATCTTCCGGATTGGTTTTCACATCGGTATCCAGGATGATTTCATCCCCTTTCATAATACCGATCTTGTTGGTGGTGGAGCCCGGATTGATCGTTAAAACGGTATACTCTTTCATACGCACACCTGTCTTTCTTTTTTTTATAGGAATGATCTTTGAAATGGTTCTTTACAGCTCCATTATAACAATGACTTTCAAGCATGGTAATGAAGCGGGAAAGGATTTCATCACAAATACAAAATCCGGCCCGTATGGACCGGATGGAATGTTTCTGTAATCTGTTTAATAGCATACGATCACGGCGCCGAATGGAGCCAGCGAAAGCTTTGCGATTTTGAAGAACTGCTTGCCGAACGGAATGCCGATGATTGTGAGGCAAAGAACACAGCCGATTGCGAAATTGCCGATTGCAAGCTCAACGCCTGATAAGAAGAACCAGAGCACATTGGTCAGAAATGATACCGCGCCGCCCTGATAGATGACATGCTTTCCAAACGGGAAGAATGAGAGCTCGGCCATTTTGAAGCACTGGATGCCGATCGGAGCACCGATGATTGTCACACACCAGAGACACCCTGCAAAAATCCATGCCATACCGCTGAGCAGGCCTCCGCAGACAAACCACAGAAAATTACCCAACATTCCCATGAAAAATCACCTCTTTTCCATATACCCGATTGTAGTCCCTTCTGAAACAAATGCAACGGACCATGTTTTAAGATTGCGTCTGTGTATTCTGTTCATGCGCAGACTGGATTAATTGTGTGAAAACTGATGTAATACAGACAATGACCGATATCATCCATCCGAAACCCGAATATACTTTCAGCTTTGAGCGTCTGAACATGTTATGGAACAGACATGAGAAATATCATGAGAAGACCGTCTTTTCATCATTGGATCAGCTGCTTGAGGAACATGAATCCTTCCGCAATGATTTCGATGATGAGCTGAAACAGGAATATATCGAAAATGATTATGACCGTTTTCTTGTGCAGCTTTCGCTGAATGATCTTCCCTACCGCTATGAAACGATGAAGCTGATTGAAAAGCACGGAAACTATAAAGAGAATCCGTATGTGAAGGCATTTCTGGATCAGTTCAGACATCTTGATACTGACCATGACGCCTGTTTCATCTTTCCCGAGAGCTATTCATCACAGTTTTTCGTGATCATGGAAGTCTGCGAAAGAGCCAAGGAATTCCATCCGGTCCGCAATCTGTTTCCGGATGAGGAGAAGGTTCATTATCTGGCCGTCTTTGACAAAAGCAATCTGGATGATGTGCTGCTCATGTACCATCTGCTTTACAGCAATGCCAGTGATGATCTCTTCGGCGGGTATTCACTCTATGATTATTCCCTTCCCTGGTATCAGACCCATCTGTGTGAGGAGGATGTCATACTGCGCTCTCCGTATCTGCCTGATCGCACGGCGGTATTCCAGGGGGCACTTCCTTATTATTACAATCCGGCCAAGACCGTCTATGTGCGCAGGAATATCAGACATCTATTGGATTCGGGATATTTCTTCAATGAACTGGAATTCTTCTTATGTCTGACCAAAGAGATTCTTCCCTTCTTTGAATGGTGGTACAAAGATCTGAATCTTTATGAGGAGAAAGACGGAATCAGAACGGACTGGAAACTGGAAAGAACCAGAATCCGTACAAAGCTGACTTCGGAAGGTGTGATCCGTCCCAGGTGGAAACATGAACTGACCTTATTCCATGAAGTGAAAAAGCTCTTTCCGGATACCCTTTATCAATACAGGCCTGAATGGCTGGGTTTACAGAGTCTTGATCTTTATATCCCCTCTTTGAAAACGGCAATTGAATACCAGGGCATCCAGCATTATTATCCGGTGGATTTTTTCGGCGGTGAGGAAGCTCTCACAGACCGTAAGGAAAAAGATCTGAAGAAGAAACGCTTATGCATTGAGAATGATGTTCGGCTGATTGAATGGTCCTATGCGCTGGATCCCACGGTGAAGAATATCCGTGACATTCTGGAACAGCAGGATGATGACCAATTGACAAAGTTTCTCAAACTGAAAGACTTCGATGAATATATGGAGAAGTTTGATCAGTTCACATTCCTTTCCATGAATTCTGAAACCTTTGAGAAGGAACAGGAGCTGATGCAGAGTGATGATCAGTATACACGCCGTGAAAAGGAACAGATCCGTGAGAAAAGGAAAAAGAAGATCATCCAGGATCTTCATGAACGGATGGATATTCTTCTTGATGAGATTGAGACAAAGGGTGTATGGCGCAAAGTCAAAGGCAGAGGAAAGATTGAAATCCGTTACCGGTATCCGAATGAGAAACGCGGTGATATCCTGCATTATCTTGCCGGGATGTATGATGAGCCCCGTCCCGTGCGTGACAATGAATATGTGATCCGTATTGCAAGGAAGGATTATGCATTGATTGAGCAGATGGTGCTTTCAAACCGTTATTTCTTCACGGATTATGAAACACATAAAGAAGAGCCGGCTGTTTCGTTTCTTTCTGAATTCAACCGGATTGTTGAGCTGGAAACGCTCATGAATCAGGTCAATTACTATAAGGAGGAATACCGCTCCTTACGGGCAATTCCTGATCTGAGATTAAAAAAAGTGATCAATGATTATCATAAGAATCTCAATGAGAAAGCCAATGAGATCTATGAATATCTGATTGCGGAAGGTTTAAGCAATCCGCGATGGAAATCCGAACAGAAGGCCTATGCCATTGTCAGAAGCCATTATGAGGATGCGAAATTCCAGTACCAACCTGATTTCCTGTTCGGCCAGAGAATTGATATCTTTATCCCCTCTTTAAACATCGCCATCGAATACCAGGGTCTTCAGCATTATTCCCCGGTGGACTTCTTCGGCGGTGAGGACGGTCAGAGAAGAAATGCGGCAAGGGATATGAGAAAGCTCAGACGGTGCCGTGCCCATGGCATTGAGATTATTTACTGGGATTATGACAAACCGCTGAATGATGATTATTTTGTGCATGAGATCATGACAAAGTTTCCAAAGAACGAAGATCAGCCTGCAGAAGAATGACACACAGCGCAGGATCCATCAGACATCAGCGGAAGGTCTGAGTGGTTCCGCAGAGAAAAAACGTTTCTGAGCTGAATAAGAGATGTAAAGGAGGTTCATGTTATGAGCAAACAGAATCACTTTACAGATCATGACTCACCTGATGATGCGGGAAATGATATACCTGTTTCCAGAATTAACCGGAATGTCAAAGACAGACTGTTCAGGTTTGTTTTCGGTAATGAGAAGCACAAGGACTGGACTCTGAATCTTTACAATTCTCTGCAGGGCACCCATTACACCAATCCAGATGATCTGGAACTGGTCACGCTTGATAATGCCATATACATGCATATGAGAAATGATCTCAGCACACTTGTCGCCTTATGGTATCTCTCATTCTTTGAGCACCAGGCTTCCCTTAATCCCAATATCCCATACAGGATGCTTCAATATTGTGCCGCCACATATTCCAATTATGTTGCGAAAAACGACCTGAATCCATACAGCCGCAAAGCAATGGTTCTTCCTGTTCCGAAATTCTTTGTACTGTACAACGGAGTGGAAAAAGCAGAGAAACACACCGTCCTGAAATTAAGTGATTTGTACTACAATAAGGATGAAGAACCAATGCTTGAACTGATCGTTCATCAGCTCAACATTAACGGTTATGAAGACAAAGAAGGTTCCTGCAGACAGCTTTATGAATACCAATGGTTTGTGGAACGGATCCGTGAAAACGGGA
>JNJQ01000035.1 GCA_000701725.1 Erysipelotrichaceae bacterium NK3D112 | reverse complement strand
TCGGAAGTTTGGATAGATTCAATGGATTCGATCATATTCGGATCAATATTGAGCATATCCGTGATAAACTTTTCAATAGACAAAATGTCTCTCCTTTCTTCAGTGGCTAGTGGTAAATCCATTGTAAGACAGGAGTTTTTATTATGATGAAACCACACAATGTTTAAAGGGTATCAACACAAAAAGAAAAGGTCATCAACACAAAGTTGATAACCACCCTTTAAACACAAACTGTTTAAAGCTCATCCATACAACAAAGTAATTTAGATGCCTGAATAAGATTGTGACTGTATATGCTTTTATTTCCGGGAAATTGAATTCTCTCAATATCCGGGGCCGGATGACACGGCAACACTGATTGTGCTGCCTTTATCGATTTCTGATCCAACCGGCAGATCAGAGAACAGAAAACTTCCTTCAGCCGCCGCATCAGTATAATAAATATAATTGACCTGTATGTTATTTGTGTCTGCCCATTCCTGAATTTCAGTTATTGTCAGCCCGGTAAAATCCGGGAACGATGTTGTGGTGGAATGATCATGCTCACAAATGACAATATTGACTTCATCATCCTTTCTGATTCGTGTTCCCGCCGCGGGCTCCGAATACAGAAAAAGGTTTTCTTCGGCATTTTCATTGATTTCACTGGAAATCCGGTAATTCGTAAAGTTGTTTTCCGTTAGCCAGGCTTCAATCGCTTCTGAATTCATCCCGGTAAAGTCCATAAGTGTTATTCTTTTGTCCGGATTGATGCCTTTTGAAATATTGAGTACAAGCGAATTTCTGGAGGCGATGAATGAACCGCTGCGTATATTCTGAGAAATCACATTGTTTTCGGGAATTGTATCGCTGTATTCATAGTTGAAAACAACAGATTTGTCAGGAACAGAATTGGTCTCGGCCCAGTTCATCACGTCCTGATAGGTTTTTCCTGTAAAATCTTCTACTTTGATTTTTGATGATCCTATTCTGGTGAAAATTGCAACAGCAAAAAGAATGACAAAAATGATACTCAGCACGATGTTGATTCTTTTGTTTATCATGAGACACTCCCACGTAAATTATAATAGAACCAATACTGTACTGTTTATATAATTTGGGGAGTTTTTCAATAAATTTTGTGCCATTTTTAATGTGAGATAGGAGAGTTGACGGAAATATGATATATTTTTTATTATGCCCGGAGGAAATGATATGCACGAAAACGAAGAATACAGGACAATTGATCTAAGAAAAATCTTCTATCAGATTATGCAGAACATTGTGACCATCGGTCTGGTAACACTGGCATGTGCAGTGCTGGGATATCTGGTGTCAGCGTATATAATACAACCGACATACAATGCAAGTGCACAGCTCCTTGTTAATAATAGAAGAGATGAGCAGAGCAGTTCTTCGATCACACAGTCAGATATCAACGCTTCAAGCTCACTGGTTAATACATATTCCATTATTCTGAAGAGTCATGATGTGCTGGAAAAAGTTATTGAAGACTGCCATTTGACATATACTACAGAAAGTCTCTCGAAGAAGGTTACGGTCAGTTCGGTAAACTCGACACAGGTCATGAGAATCACAGTTATAAACAGAAGTGCGCAGGAAGCACTGGATATCTGCTCATCGCTTGTTAGACTTGCACCGGATGCAATCATCAACGCAATGGACGCAGGATCTGTCACGACGGTCTCCTCGCCATATACAACCGGACGTCCGGTATCTCCGTCGAAAAAGAGATATACGGCTGTGGCAGGACTTTTCGGACTTTTTGCGTGTCTGGGCTATATTGTGATCAAAGAATTGACCAACGACAAATTCAAAACCACAGATGATATCAGAACGGTGCTTGATCTGAACGTCCTCGGCGTAATTCCGGAAGAAAATACGGGCAGCTCTCAGCGAGCCAGATCAAGAAAAAAGAAAGCAGCTAAAACCAAATAAGGAGGACGGAAATGGCAAACAGAAAACACTTAGAGCGGAAACTGACAGTCCTCTCATCAAAGAGCTCATTCGGATATGTTGAAGCTTTCAAGGCACTGCGGACAAATATGACATATCTTCTTGAGGATACGGGATCAGGACATGTTCTGATGATTACTTCGAGTATCCCGGGAGAAGGAAAAAGCAATATTTCAGTCAATCTTGCCATTACATTGGCACAGGATAATAAGAAAGTCATTCTGATCGACTGTGATATGCGAAAAGGAACATTGCACAGATATCTGAATGTGCCTCCGACAGCAGCCGGATTATCGTCGGTTCTGACTGGTGAGTCAAGCCTGGCGGAAACGGTTTATAAGCTGTCATTGGGCTTCACATTCATACCGGTGGGAGTTTTACCGCAGAATCCGAGTGAATTGATCGGCAGCAGAAAAATGAGCAGACTGCTCAGTGAGCTGTCAAAGCAATATGATTATGTTATCTGTGATACCGCTCCGGTCAATGCGGTTGCGGATACCAGCATTCTCTGCAGATATGTGGATGGTGTTATATTTGTTGTTTCGCATAACGAAGTTACAAGAAGTACCGTTCTTGCTGCAAAAGAACAGCTTGAGGCAAGCAATGCCAATATCCTCGGAGTTGTATTAAATAAATATGATGCAAAGGCGACCGGATCGGATGCGTCAAATTATTATTCATATTATAACTACTCCAGTTATGGATACGGAGAAGAGAAGAAATAGCAGGCGGTAGTATCAATTCGGATGGGCTTTTACGCGGGCGAATCAGCTGAATATTATCAGGTATTATAGCAACTGCAGTATGTGCGCTTTGCAACCGGGGGAGGAAAATGCTGATGAGTGAACAAAATGATAAGAAAATGAAACGATCGGCGAACAGCAGATTTCATGACCTAATGCTCAGGATAGTCAAGATTATAAATGCGGTTGCAATGGCAATTCCGTTTGCTGCTGCATGGTATTGTTATTACGCAAGCAGAATTCAGGCTCCGTTTTACCGAAGAGGAAACTGGGTAGTGATTCTTCTGTTCCTTCTTCTGTATTCCATATTCGGAAGAACCTATGATGCTTTTCTTGTTTCATATAACCGGATTTCTGAAATGGTATACAGTCAGATGCTGGCTGTATTGATCAGTGACTTTATTCTTTATATTGTCATCTGGCTGCTTTCCGGACATCTGCTGAGCATATGGCCGCTGCTGGCTTCAATTGCTTTATCGCTTCTGATTTCAGCCGCGTGGTCCATCTGGACACATACATGGTATTTCAAAACGTTCCGACCGAGAAAATCGGCTGTTATCTGGGATCAGCGGGAAGGCCTGGACAATCTGATTGAATCATATGGATTGAGCAAGAAATTCAACATTGTGAAAACCGCCTCTGCGGAAGAATGCATTAATGATATTTCAATGCTGAAAGGAATGCAGGCTGTGTTTCTTTCAGGTGTTCACAGTCATGACAGAAATATCATTATCAAGTATTGTATTGAAAACCGTATTTCCGCGTTTATTATTCCGAGAATCGGCGATGTATTGATGAGCGGCGCACACCGCATGCATATGTTCCACCTGCCAATGCTCCGTTTGGAAAGATATCATCCGGGACCTGAGTTTCTGGTGATCAAAAGACTGTTCGACATCGTGGCTTCTCTGATTGCGCTGGTGCTGGTTTCACCGGTGATGATCATTGTTGCGATTTTGATCAGACGGGATGGAGGACCTGCGTTCTATAAGCAGTGCCGTTTGACAAAAGACGGCAAGGAATTCAATGTGTTGAAATTCAGAAGCATGCGGGTTGATGCGGAAAAGGACGGAGTTGCCCGTCTTTCCACCGGTGAAAATGATGACCGGATCACACCGATTGGCAAAGTGATCAGAAAATTCAGAATTGATGAACTGCCGCAGCTGCTCAATATTCTCAAAGGCGATATGAGTATCGTGGGTCCAAGACCGGAAAGACCTGAAATTGCCGAACTGTATGAACAGGTGCTTCCTGAATTCAGGCTGAGACTTCAGGCGAAATGCGGACTGACCGGATATGCGCAGGTTTACGGCAAATACAACACAACTCCATATGACAAGCTTCAGATGGATCTTATGTATATCGCCAACCCCAGTCTTGCGCAGGATCTGAGCATTATATTTGCCACAATTAAAATACTGTTCATGCCTGAAAGTACTGAAGGTATTGAAGTGGGAGCCACAACCGCGATGATTTCACTGGATAAACTGAAAGAATTGCAGGACAAATCATAAACACAGGCGGGAGGAATCGATGATGAAGCGAGTAATAACTTATGGTACTTTTGATCTTCTTCATTACGGACATATCAATCTCCTCAGAAGAGCGAAAGCTTTGGGCGATTATCTGATTGTTGTCATTTCATCCGACGAGTTCAACTGGAATGAAAAGCATAAGAAGTGTTATTTCACATATGAGCAGAGAAAAGCTCTGGTGGAAGCAGTGCGCTATGTTGATCTTGTCATCCCTGAAGAAAGCTGGGAACAGAAACGAAGTGACATGCACGAGTATCATATTGATACATTTGTCATGGGCGATGACTGGAAAGGCAAGTTTGATTTCCTGAAAGAGGAAGGAGTTGAAGTGGTATATCTTCCCAGAACTCCGGAAATCAGCAGTTCTCAGATCAAAAGAGATCTTTATGATGCGAATGCGGTCGAAGGCAGCAGCATGACAAGCCATGATGATATAAATACAGATCCGGGAAATAAGTAAAAAGAGGCATACCTGATGAGACAAAGATTGATATACATTCTGAAACATAACGCAGCCATCCAATACCTGTATCGGGTGGTGATGAGTTTTGTATTCCGGATGTGGGGGAGTTTTATCAGAACAGATGAAAAGCTGGTCCTTTTTGTTTCATTTATGGGAAAGAGTTTTAATGACAGTCCCAAAGTGATCTATGATTACCTGCAGTCACATGAAGAATACAAAAACCTCCGTTGTGTCTGGGCGTTCGAAGATCCGTCCGGGTTTGATGGACTCAATAAGGTAACAATTGACACGATGGCTTATTTCAAAACGGCTCTTAAGGCAAAATACTGGGTAACAAACACAAATATTGAGCGCGGTTTGCATTTCAAGAAAAAGAATCAGGTTTATCTGAACACCTGGCATGGAATTGCTCTGAAATATATCGGCAATGATGTCGCAGGAAGAAATGATTATAATTTCGATACCATAGATTATCTTTGCGTATGCGGAGATTATGATGAACGGGTTTATAAATCGGCATTCAGGGCGCAGGAAAAGAGCTTTTTACGATGCGGTCTGCCTCGCAACGAAGAGTTGTGGAGCGTTTCTTCAAAAAGGAAGGCGGAAGCCCGGTTGAAACTGAATATTCCTGATAACAAAAAAGTGATTCTGTATGCACCAACCTGGAGAGAGAGTACAAATGGCGGCAGATCGTATGATATCAAACCTCCGATTCATTTTGACATGTGGAAACATGAACTTGGAGATGAATATATTGTTCTGTTCCGGGCTCATCATCAGACTACAAAAGTAATCGGAGTGAAATTCGACGACTTTGTGATCGATGTCAGTAATTATCCAGCCGTAAATGATCTGATGATAGCAAGTGATCTGCTGATTACAGATTACAGTGCAATCGCGTTTGATTATTCGATTCTGTGCAGGCCGATATTCTGTTATGCATATGACTATGATACATATCTTGCGGAGCGGGGCACATATTTCCAGATTGATGAAAAATATCCGAATCCAAGCTGCCGTACTGAAGAAGAGCTGATTCACAGAATCATGAATATGGATTATTTTAAAGAATGTGCCAACACAGAAAGATTCCGTGATGAGTTTATTCAATATGGGGCAAATGCGACAGAAGAATGTGTGAAGGCCGAATTCGGGAGGATATGAGATGAAACAGGCAAATCTGAAAAAATCCGACCAGATCGATATTGTGATTCCGTGGGTAGACGGAAATGATCCGGCATGGCAGGAAGAAAGAAACAAATATTCCGGACTGACGACATCTTCCGTACACAGCTACAATTACCAGGAATGGGGATTGCTGAAGTTTTTTTTCCGCAGTATCGAAAAGAATGCTCCATGGGCAGGCAAGGTGTATTTTATTACATGGGGTCATCTGCCGGAGTGGTTAAATACTGAGAACCCTGATCTGATTGTTGTCAGACACAGCGATTACATTCCTGAAAAATATCTTCCCACTTTCAATTCCCATACAATTGAACTGAATATTCATAGAATCAAAGGCCTTTCAGAGCAGTTTGTTTATTTTAATGATGATACCTATCTGACAAATAAAACTGATCCGGAAGATTTTTTTGTCGACGGTCTTCCTTGTGACAGCGCAATTGTCAATCCGATAGCACCTTCGGGAAGGAATACGATCAACTCATTGCAGTTCACACATGCGGCAGTAATCAACGAGCATTTTTCCAAAAGGAAAGTAATAAAAGACAATCCCTTAAAATGGTTTAATTATAAATATGGAAGTCTCATGCTGCTCAACGCAATGTTTCTGCCATGGAGCAGATTTCCCGGACTTCTGGAAAAGCATATTCCCAGCAGTTTCCTTAAAAGTACATTTGATGAAGTTTGGTCGCAGGAGAATGAACTGCTCGATCAGACCTGTTCCCATAAATTCCGTGATTTCAAAACTGATGTGAATCAATGGATTATGAAAGAATGGCAGATTGCATCGGGAAACTTTGAACCACGCAGCACAAAGTGCGGCAGCTTTATTAATGTTAACAGCAGGGAAAATGCGGTAAAAGCGGCAGAGCTTATTCGTAATCAGAAGTATAAGATGCTGTGCGTAAATGATCATCTGGACGAATTGGATCAGGAATCAATCGGCATGATACGCGATGCATTTGAAGCTCTTTTCCCGGATAAATCATGTTTTGAAAAATGAATGAAATGAAAGATTGAAGTATGAAGGTATTGGTAGGCAGTCTCAGCAGAAATTTCGGCGGTGTTGAAAGTTTGTTTCTGAATCTGGTCAGGTACAAAAAACCTGATGATTTTCAAATGGATTTTGTTTGCACGGATTCTGCCGCTGCCAGAGAAGATGACTTTCTTGCATGCGGTTCAAAAGTTATTCATATCCCTAGGCCTTCGAAAAAAATAAAGAAATTCAGAACTGCCTTTCAAAATGTGCTGTCTTCAGGAGAATACAGTATATATCACGTCAATCTGACCAGATTCAGATTTCCGCTGGATGTGATGATTGCCAAAGCTTCCGGTGTGAAGGTGATATTGCATTGCCATTCTACGCAGATCTATGCGAGCGGAAAAAAGACAACACAGTTAATCAGAAATATTGAACAGGTGCTTTTCAGACCGGTGATGATGAAATGCAGCGATCTTAATCTCGCATGCAGCCGTAATGCAGGGGAGTATCTGTTTGGAAAACAGGATTTCACAGTACTTCCAAACGGAATTGACACAACAGCTTTTGCATTCAACCGGGAAGCACGGGACAGAATCAGAGATGAGTTCAATCTTCACGGGAAAAAGGTGATCGGCCATATCGGCAGATTTTCACCGGAAAAGAATCATAAGTTCCTGATACAGCTGATCGATGAACTGGTACAAAAAGACAGTTCTTATGTAATGCTCTGCATAGGAGACGGAGGGCTGTTTCAGGAAATACAGAACGAGACAGCATTAAGGAATTTGCAGAAACATGTTATTCTGACCGGTGTCAGAAGCGATATTCCGGATTTACTGTCCGCAATGGATCTCTTTGTTTTTCCTTCATTGCATGAAGCGCTTCCTGTTACTTTGATTGAGGCTCAGGCAAACGGTCTTCCATGCATTATTTCGGATTATGT
The DNA here is from genome assembly GCA_000701725.1 of Erysipelotrichaceae bacterium NK3D112. GTDB lineage: Bacteria > Bacillota_I > Bacilli_A > Erysipelotrichales > Erysipelotrichaceae > Bulleidia. The sequence goes on along the minus strand of JNJQ01000035.1, from coordinate 16,204 downwards.
GACTGATGAAATTGATATTATAGATCTTCGAAGAATGTCATTAAGAGAAGGAGCGGCAAAATGGGCTGAAGCAGTCAGAACAGCCTCGCTCAACAGATTTGAAATGAGATTGTATCATGAACGTCTGATGGAATTTGACATTCACAGAATGACAGAAAAACTGGCTGATTATTACAGAAATGTGTAGATTTATCAGCTCTGCGAATTGGTGAAAATATGCGTCTGATGATAAAAAGTAAATGGGTAATCATGATTCTGCTGGATTTGTTCTGCTTACTGCCGGCAATCTTTAATCAGAATCTGACTAAAATCACATTAATATTGATAGTCTGGTCAAACGGAATTGTTTATGCTCTGGATGATCTGAACAACAGGAGCAGTATGCTTGCTTTCCTGATTTCGTTTTTTACGTTCCTGATTGGCCGTCAGGCAATGGAACGGTTCGGTATTTATGAAGTTGAACATGTTTTCAGTGAAGAGCTGAATCTGCTGGCTGAAAATATGCTTCTTGTCAGTCTGATTGTCCTTTTGACCTTTTATGTGATATTTAACTCATTCAGCCGGAAAAAGACTGTAAATACCACCCGCAGTGATTATTCGTCGATGAATTACAGGATGATCCGCGAAGTAAGCCGCTTTTTCTTCATGGTGACATTCCTGTTTAATCTGGTCACACTGCTTGATATTGTCATTTATGTCTTAAGAAACGGATATCTTTCCTACTATACTTCATATACATCGAGTGTTCCTTATGTAATCAAGAAAATCGGAGAGATGTCACCGATTTGCTATTGGGTGTTTCTTGCTGCAATGCCGGAAAAGAAAGAAACCGACAAAGTCACGTTATTCTATATTTTTTATCTGTTTATTACACTTGGAACCGGCAAACGATTCCCCTTTGTTGCTGGTATGCTGACAATTTTTGTTTATTATCTGTCACGCAACCGGATTAACAATGAGAAAAAAGAAGTGTGGTTCGGACGCAGGCATATGCGGTTCTTGTTAATGGCAGTGCCGCTGGTGATGCTGCTTTTGTTTGTGATCGGTCAGGTAAGGACCACCATTGGAGGCGGCAGCGCATACAATATCAGCTCTTTTATTACTGACTTTATTTATGATCAGGGCAGTAGTATCAATTTCATCAAGAGAATGGAAAAATTCAAGGATTATTTGCCCAGGAATAAAATGTACCTATTCGGCTCAACATATGAAAAATTAACTGGAAATGTTATTTTCCGTCTGATGGGAGCAACGCAGTATAAAGGCAATACTGCCATGCATGCACTGCAGGGATATTCCTTGCAGCATGCTTTGTCATATATCACGATGGGAAGCTACTATCTGGCCGGTCATGGAATCGGTTCATGCTACATTGCGGAAGCATATCATGATTACGGATATATCGGTATCATTCTCGTCAATATTGTATACGCATTTATTTTCAGTAAAGTCTTTGACCTCAGAAAGAAGAATATCTGGAGCTGTTCAATAACTCTGATTATGCTTTATTCATTGCTGCTGGCGCCAAGAGGGAGTGCAGACGGATTTATAATTGATATTATTGACCTGACAACATGGGGTACGATTTTTGTGATCTGGGTCACGTCAACATTCCTTCTCAGTCATTCCGGAAACAGACTGATCAGCAGGAAAGCAGCGGCAGGAGAAGTTATATGAGAGTTGGTATTATATCAATGCAGAGAGTGGCGAATTACGGATCGTTTCTGCAGGCATACGGATTGAAGAAGCTGATAGAAAGCCTTGGTCATGAAGTCTGTTTTATTGACTATGAAGAAGGAAAGCCTGTTGTTTCGTTCAGCAAAAGTGCATACCTGAAATACAGAATTCTGAATATATCAGGTGTGAAACTCATTAACGACTGGTTTAAATATCACGTGTTGAAAAAACATAACTTTGTGTATGAATACCGGATGCACTATCTGAAAGAGCTTGGTATCGGATACCGGAAAAAAAACGGTCATGTGGATATGGCGGTCATTGGAAGTGATGAGGTTTTCAATTGCCTTCAAAGCGGGTTCAATGTGGGCTTTTCACCGATGCTCTTTGGTCAGAATGTGCCGGCAGATCGTGTGATCAGTTACGCCGCATCTTTTGGATATACAAATCTGGACAGCCTGAATAAATATCATGTTTCCGGAAAAATCGGGGAATATCTGAAAACATTCAGCGCAATTTCGGTAAGAGATGAGAATTCATACGAAATTGTTCATACGCTCACCGGAACTGATCCTTCCGTCAATCTTGATCCTGTGCTGGTGTCTGATTTTGATATACCTGAAATTGATATACCATATGAGAATTATGTAATTCTTTATACTTATAAATCCCGGGTATATTCAGATAAGGAAAAACAGATGATCCGTGATTTCTGTTCAAAAAACGGGAAGACACTGCTTTCGGTCGGAAATGCGCAGAATTGGGTGGATGTACATGTCCATGCTTCGCCGTTTGAATTGCTTTCATATATCCGGAAAGCAGATTTCATTATCACCGATACATTCCACGGAAGTGTTTTTTCAATCAAATTCAACAAACCGTTTGCTACATTGATACGTGATAACAACAGACAGAAATTGAGTGATCTATTAAACAGATTGAAAAGAAGCGACAGAATTATTAATTCTTTTGATGAACTTCAGATGATGTATGATAAACAGACAGATTACACCGAGACAAACCAGGTGATCGCAAGAGAAAAAAAGAAAACCGTTGATTATCTCGTCAATAATCTGAAACAGGAGTCCTGATCAATGTCGCAGAGAAAAAGATACCTCGCAAAAAATACAGCATTGTTTGCTTTGAATACAATCGGAACTAAACTGATCCATTTCCTTCTGGTTCCCATGTATACAAAGGCTTTTACAACTTCTGAATATGGCGTCATTGATCTGGTTGTTACAATCGGCACGATTCTTGTTCCGATTATTACGATCAATATCGGGGAAGCTGTGATGAGGTTCGCATTGGATGAAGATGCAAACAGGAATGACATTATAAGCATCGGTATATTCTATGCCATCCTTTCATCGGTTCTTGGCTTAAGCGCATATGCAGTTGTCAGCTTTTTTCCTCAGATCACAGTCAGCGGAACGCTGGTCTATCTATACTGTCTTTCCCAGGGACTTTACCGTACTTTTGCATGCAATCTGCGCGGCCAGGAAAAGCTGTTTCACTATGCATTGGGCAACATTCTGAATACCTTTGCGGCAGCTGCTCTGAATATACTGTTCCTGATCACACTCAAGCTGGGCATTAACGGTTATTTTTATGCATATATTCTGGCTAATCTGATTTCATTTGCTTATTGCGTCGCGGCCGGAAATGTCGCTGCCACTTTTAAAAACTTCAGAATTGATAAAGCATTAATGAAAAGAATGGTTGTTTATGCGGTTGTGCTTGTACCTAATTCATTAATGTGGTGGATCATGAATTCCTCAGATCACATCATGGTAACGGCTATGATTGGAATTGCGGCAAATGGTATATATGCAATCTCATATAAAATTCCATCTATCTTGTCTTCGCTGTCAACGGTATTCAACCAGGCGTGGTCCTATTCGGCAATTCACGAAAACAAGAGTTCTGACCGTGAGACATTCAATAATACGATGTACGATAAACTGGTCAGATTTCAGCTGATTATTACTTCAGTGCTGATGCTTATCATGAGACCGTTTCTGAGAATCTATGTTCAGCCCGCTTACTACGAAGCATGGAAATATACTCCATATCTGCTGGTTGGGTATTTTTTCCTGACAATGGGTACATTCCTTTCCACGATCTATACAGTTCAAAAAGACAGCAGAGGGTTTCTGTTTTCCGGGTCTGTCGGTGCAGTGATGAATATATGTCTGAACTGGCTGCTGATTCCTGTCTGGGGTGTGCATGGTGCCGCATTTGCAACATGTATCAGTTATATGACAGTATTTGCTTACCGTATAATTGATACCAGAAAGTATATGGCAATTCATGTGCTGAAACCTGAGTACGTACTTGGATATATTCTGCTGATCATTACAGGTATTTCGATGGCTGTTCCGGTGCCGTACGGATATATTCTGATGAGTGCTGAAGTTGCATTGATCATGTTTATCAACCGTCATTTTGTTGGTGAATGTGCGCAGATGATCGTCAGTATAATAAATAAAGTGTTGAAGAGGCGGAAATAATAAGATGAAAACAGTATGTGAACCAAGTGTATGTACCGCCTGCAAGGCATGTGCGGAAATATGTCCGAAACATGCGATAACATGTGAAGACCTTACAAAAAACAGCCGGGCGGTTATTGATGAAGCATCATGTATCAGCTGTGGATTGTGTGAAAAGGTCTGTCAGGCAATCAAAAGGGTGGAGTTGAAAAAACCGATCGCCTGGTTTCAGGGATGGGCAGAAGCTCAGGATGAAAGAGCGAAAAGTTCTTCCGGTGGTTTTGCATACACCATCTCAAAGCAGATGATTGAAGAAGGCGGTATCGTGGTTTCGTGCTGTATGGAAAAAGGCAGATTCGTTTATGCGGCTGCTGAAACTGCAGCTCAACTGGAACAATTCCGAGGTTCAAAATATGTTAAGAGTGATCCCGCCGGTGCTTATCGCACAATCAGAGAACTGCTGCAGAAAGACAAAAGAGTGCTGTTTATCGGTCTGCCATGTCATGCAGCTGCACTAAAACTATATCTTGGAAATCTCTGCAATGATAATCTCATTGTTGCCGATCTGATCTGTCATGGATCACCTTCGATGAAGCTGCTTGATTTGTTCCTGAAACAGTATGGATACAGTATGGATTCGTTTACAGATCTCAGTTTCAGACAAAAAGGAAGATTCAGTCTTTCAGCGATAGGAAGCGATGGTAAAAAGATCAGTTTTACACAGCCTCAGGTAAGAGACAGGTATTCAATGGGTTTCCTGAAAGGACTCTTTTATACCGATAACTGTTACCATTGCGCATATGCACGTACGGAGAGGGTTTCGGATCTCACATTGGGAGATTCATGGGGCAGTGAGCTTTCTGCTGAACAGAGAATGAAGGGTATTTCGCTGGTTTTGTGCCAAAGTGAAAAAGGCATGGCTTTGCTTAAGCGGAGTCCGCTTGATTTGGCGGAAGTGGATCTGGACAAGGCAGTGGCGGCGAATCATCAGCTGCGCGAGCCGTCTCGTGAACCGTCTGAAAGAAAAATCTTTTTTGATCAGATTGAAAGAGGGAAAAGTTTTAATCATGCAGTAGGAAAAAGTTTTCCGAAATTATGCTTTCGGCAGGATGTGAAAAATCTGCTTTCCAAACTGCATTTGGTCAGATAACACCGTTAAGTTTAATTGGGAACAGAAAAATGAATCAAAAAGCATTCCAATGGTTGAAGAAGCGAACAGAAAAAACCAGACATAAGCTGATTGCAGCGGTCATCTTAAGCATTATCGCTGCTGTATTATCAGTTCTTTTTGCGCTGCTGATGAGGAGGCTAATTGATTCAGCAGTCAGTCTGAATGGTGAAGGAATCAGACATTACAGTATATTGATTGTCATTGCGACGCTGCTTTTATATGTATTTCATGTCGCGGATCTGTATATACAGGAGCTGGTTGCGGTGCAGACTCTGAGTGATCTCAGATCATATCTTGTATCAATATTAATGAGGAAAGACTACGCGGAGATCCGGCAGAAGCATACAGGCAGCTGGATGAATCTGCTGTTTTCGGATATTAAAGTTATCAGCGAAGGTGTGTCATCTATTATTCCGGGTATTTCAGGGATGGTATCGAGAATGATTCTTTCCTTTGTTGCATTGATTTTTCTGGCTCCGCTTCTGGCAGGTCTTTATCTGGTTGCGGGTATTCTGATTCTTGCCGGTGTCAGCCTTTTTAAAAGTAAACTGAAAACACTTCATAAGGACGTTCAGCAGAAGGAAGACAGACTTCATGCAGTTCTGCAGGAAATTATTGAAAACATACTGATCATCAAGGCATTCGGTGCTGAAAAGTATTTTGACAGCCGCGCTGAGCAGGTTCAGCAGGATTATTCTGCAGCAAGAGTGAGAAGAAGAAGATACAGACTTGTTTCGGTGAATCTGTTCTCTCTGGTGTTCAGACTGGGTTATCTTGCTGCATTGATTTATGGAGGATATCAGATTCTCAAAGGTGAGGTATCGTACGGCACACTAACCGCAATACTGCATATTGTTGCTCAGATGCAGATGCCGATTCTGACTTTGTCCGGACTGCTTCCGAAAATTTATGAAACAATCGCCAGCACCGAGCGGGTTATGGAAACAGAAGGAATATCGGAAACTGGGAATATGCCGGAAGATGAACAGTTTGAACGCATATCAATCCGGAATGTCTCGTTTTCATACGATCGTGATGAGGTTATGCAGAATGTTTCCTTTGATATTAATAACGGTGAATTGGTTGCACTTACCGGTGCTTCCGGCGGGGGAAAGTCAACCCTGTTCCTTCTGCTGCTTGGAATGTACAGCGTGAGTTCAGGAAGTATCACTGTTTTTACGGATAAAGGTGCAACAGAACCCGGAATGAGAACCAGAAAACTGTTTGCGTATGTTCCTCAGGGAAATGCCTTGTTTACCGGGACAATCAAAGAAAATGTTGTTTTCAATCATACATACAATCAAGAATTGTTTGAAAATGCATTGAAGTCTGCTGATGCGTATCATTTCGTGATGAATTTGCCGGAACAGGAAGAAACGATGATCGGTGAGCGCGGAACAGGTTTATCCGAAGGGCAGGTTCAGCGGATTGCTATCGCCCGTGCAATATACAGCAATGCCCCGGTTTTACTGCTGGATGAGAGCACCAGCGCTTTGGATGAAGATACCGAGGCGCGGGTTCTTGGCAACATTAAGGAAATGAATAATAAAACGGTTTTGATTGTCACACACCGTCCAGCTGCTCTGAAAATCTGTCAGAGACATCTGGTGATCGATGATCACACTATTTCAGAGGTGCAGTATGAATGAAAAGGAAACCGGAAGATATATCGTTCATCTGCTTTTGTCCCTTCTTAAAAGACAAAAACCGGATGAAAAACCTGATCAGATTTCATTTGCCGATGTATATGAAATGGCCGTCAAACACAATGTGTGCAGTATGACGCTGAGTGCAGTGGATCAGCTTGATAACAAACCGGATCAGGAATTATACAATCAGTGGAATATGAAAAGGCTCGCTGCAGTTGCTCAGGGAATTGTCCAGATGAATGAACGTGATTCTATCCTCAGGGCATTTGAACAGAATCATATCAGTTCAATCCCCTTAAAAGGATGCTTGATGAAAGATATGTATCCAAAGCAGGAATATCGTGAAATGTCTGATCTGGATATATTGATTCACGAAGGTGATCAAAAAAAGGTCAGAGATATTATGGAGTCTCTTGGCTATACAACAGAAAGTTTTATGGAGGCGAAAGATGATTCATACAGGAAACCTCCCTTTATGCATGTGGAAATGCATAACAGACTTTTTGAAAATGTAACAGCCGAAAGACTGAGCATACATATTGATCCGCTGCTGCATCCTTTTGATTATGCAAAGAATACGGGAACAGGCTGCAGATATGAACTGTCATGGAATGATTTTTATATTTACATGATCGCCCATAATGCCAAACACTATCTGTTTGCAGGATGCGGAATCAGGCAGTTTATTGATCTCTGGATATTCAGGAAAACGCATGAAATTGATGTGAATTATGTTAACAGTATGCTCAGCATGAGCAATCTGAAAGAATTCGCAGATCAATCAGCGCAGCTGATCGATGCGTGGGCAAACAATCTGACTTTATCCGCTGAACTTGAGGAAATGGAGGAGATCATTTTCAGTGCAGGCAGTTATGGAACAGATGAAAGCCGCATCAGAAATCATATGCGCAGAGCGTTCAGCAAGGGAAATAAAACCAGAATCCAGTATCTGAGATACAGAATTTTCCCTCCATATTCTCTGATGAAAGCCGCATATCCGGTATTGGAAAAACTGCCGGTACTCCTTCCGTTTTGCTGGATCTACCGTTTTGTATTCAAAGGGATTCCGGATATACTGAAATTTTTAAAGGAATTCACGCAGTTTGAAAAAATCAATACAGACGAATAATCCTGATTGATGCAGCTCGGAAATCACAGTATCTGTCGCTTTATGAAAAGTATTCAAATATTTTCATGAGTTTGTATAAATTTCTGAAAACAATTGTTGAAAATGGACAAATTATCATTTGTGTAATGTTAGAATTGTTTCATTAGTCAAGAGGTTTGCACTATGAAACGATTTTTAATTTCTTTACTGTCCGGATTGCTGGTAATAGGCAATTCCAATCTGGTTCTTGCACAGGATGATTATTCATCAGGTGCGGAAGAGGTGATTCTGGAGTCTCATGAAATTGATCCGGATACACTCCATGTGAAAAAACTTGGAGAGACGGATGAGAAGAATGGTTATGTTGATGAGGATAGTCATCTCTATAAACTGAGTGACATTGTTCGTGTGAGTATTGTGCTTGATGAAGCGGCAACACTGGAAACAGGCTATTCTGTATCCGGCTATGCAGAGAATCAGGCGGCCAGAAATTACCGGAGTCAGCTGAAATCCAGACAGGATATCGTTACACAGGCGATTGAAAGCGCCATTGGAGAGAAACTGGATGTCAAATGGAATCTGACGCTGGCAGTCAACATCATTTCAGCCAATGTGAAATACAGTGATATTAATCTGATCCAAAAGGTCAGCGGTGTCAAAGACGTATTTATCGAAAACCGTTATGAAGCACAGGAAGATGATATCAATACCTCCAACACATCGACCGGAATGGTTGGCGCTGCCTCTGCATGGAATCTTGGTTATACCGGTGCAGGCATGAGAATCGCGATCATTGATACAGGTATCGATACATCACATCAGTCTTTCAATGCGGATGCTTTCAATTATTCCATTAACAATCTCGGCAAAACCGTGGATGTTCTGGACCAGACTGAAATCAACTCCCTGATCAGATCAACTGATCTGAATGCGGCCGGACCGACATGGGTCAACTCAAAAATTCCTTACGGATATAACTATGTTGACGGCAATACCACAATCACCCACCTGAGTGATACCCAGGGGGAACACGGATCGCATGTTGCAGGTATTGCGGCTGCAAACAGATATATCAAAAACGGAAATGCATATACAGATGCAGCCTCCTCTGTGAAGGCGGTCGGCATGGCACCGGATGCACAGCTGTTTGTCATGAAAGTCTTTGGCGCAAAAGGCGGTGCATATGATTCTGATTATATGGCTGCGATTGAAGACGCACTTGCACTGGGATGCGATTCGGTCAACCTTTCACTTGGTTCCAGTGAACCGGGCTATACATACAGCAATGCTTATCAGGATGTGCTCAATTCCCTTTCGGCAAGTGAGGATATCAATCTGGTGACAACAATCTCAGCAGGCAACAGCGGCGCATTGACCGATGAGCTGTCAACCGATCTTTATATTGATGATATCTCCATGCATACCGGCGGCAGCCCGGGCTCATTTATCAACAGCCTTTGTGTCGCTTCTGCGGATAATATCGGAGAAACAGGATCTCCGCTTGTCTTTAACAATAACCAGTCGGTTTACTACACAGAAACCGAATCGAGCGGTGCGGTGATGAGTTCAATTAAAGGCACATATTCATATGTTTATATTGATGCATATGGTGCAGCTGCGGATTATCAGGCTGTTAACAAAGCTGTTTCATTAAGCGGTAAAATTGTGATTGTCAACCGCGGCGGAGATCTCGCATTTACAGAAAAGGGAAACAATGCAAAGAGTTACAGTCCCAAAGCTCTGATCGTCGCAAACAATCAGAATGGTGCAATCAGTATGGGACTTGATGATTACACAGGCTCATTCCCGTTCGTTTCGATCACTCTTGCGGATGCGGAGGCAATTAAAGCGGCAGGAGAAAAGAAAACAACCGGCTCATATACCTACTACACAGGTACGGTAACGGTAACTGATGCTATCAGTTCCGGAATCACAGGCAGACGTGAAGATACAACGGTCTCTGATTTCTCCTCCTGGGGTGTACCCGGCTCACTTCTGATGAAGCCGGAAATTGTGACTCCGGGCGGAAATATTTATTCCGTATGGGGCACCAATAAAACAAGTTCCGGTACAGCAGGCGGTTCTGATAAGTATGAACTGATGTCAGGAACTTCCATGGCAGCTCCGCATATGGCAGGTCTTTCAGCTGTGCTCATGCAGCATCTGAAAGAAAACAATATAAAGATTGACGGATATTCACTGCGTGCGGTCAATCAGGCATTGATGATGAGTACGGCTACACCGATGATCAATAACGGTCAGTATGTCTCCATTCTTCAGCAGGGTTCGGGACTGGCAGAAGTTTCAAAGGCAGTCAGCGCCACTTCTGTGATTTTCATGGATGAAACTGACAATACTCTGACTGCGCTGACAGGCTCAGCTAAAGATGGAAAGGTCAAGGCTGAACTTGGCGACAATCCTTCCCGCAAGGCTGACTATACATATTCATTCACAATTCATAACCTTAATGATCAGGAAGTGGAATATGAGCTTTCCACAAAGCTGTTTACGCAGGCTCAGTATGAAGAAAACGGCGATGTATTCATGAGCCCTGAAACAACCGGAGAACTGATTGGTGATTGGAACGTCAGCTATTATTGGGAAGACGTGAATGCGGAAACTCATGATGCCGATAAAAACGGCAGAACTGACCGGAATGATGTTCAGGCAATTCTTGATTACACAGTTGCAGCAGCTGCCGGAATCTCTTATGAGAAAGAATTTGACAATACTGAAGCAGATCTGAACAAAGACGGCTCCATCAGCACGGATGATGCTTATCTTCTGATTGAATGGCTGAAAACGGATCATTCCTCCAAAGCCGGCACAGTTGCGGCAAACGGAAGCAGAAAAGTAACAGTTACCATCACTCCGGATGATTCACTTGATGAATACTACCCGTCCGGTGCGTATGTGGAGGGCTACACCTATATCAACGCCCTGACTCAGACGGATGACGGTGCGTCTGTTGATGTGGAACATACCATTCCGCTGCTTGGCTTCTATGGCAGCTGGACAGATCCTTCAATGTTTGACAACACCTCCTATGTGGATTCACTTTACGGAACAGAAAAGACCCCTTATTCCGGAAAGACAACCACAAACTATATGACACTGCAGTACAATGGCACTTCTTCCAGATTCTCCGGCAATCCGTATAAAGCCGAAGCATCTTTCCCGACGGAAAGACTGGCTGTCAACAGTTCTTCACAGATTGATAATTTCTATTACAATCTGCTCCGTTCGGCAGGCACAACCGGATTTGCTGTTTCAAAAACCGATCAGCTCGGGGGCAATGTGTCAGATGTGCTCAGCAGCACTGTCAGCGGCAATAACGTTACGGGTCTATGGTATGACATCCACCAGGGAACCTGGCAGAATACAGGTACAAAGAGCTATTCATTCAGAAAGACACCGGGATCTTTCGGACTTGTGGAAGGTGATACATTCAGGATCGGATTTTACGCAATTCCTGAATATAACGGAATGCTTGAAAATGGCAATATGAATCAGGCATCAGCCGGTATGCTCTCAGCAGGCGGTTTCAGAAATGTATTGCTGAGCAATGTGCTGGGCAAAGGTGCGTTCCTTGGTTATGACTTCACGGTAGACAATACTGCTCCGGTTATCAATGAAGCGGTTCTGAACGGAAACAATCTCAGTATATCTGCAGAAGACGGCATCAACCTGGCGTATGTGGCCGTGCTTTCACTGGATGGCAATACAGTCTATGCTGAAGAAACGCCCGGCAAACCGGAATATACGATTTCCATGGATGCAAGTGATGCCATCAGAAATGCAAAAGGATATGTGGCTGTATTTGCGGGTGACTATGCCGGCAATGAAGCGGCAGTTGCAGTCAAGGTCAACAATAATACAAGTGATACTGATCCATATTCGGTTTCCGGTGTCAGTCTGACTCCCGGCAGTCTGGATCTGTATAAAGGCAATGAGGCGGATTTAATGGCGGATGTGCTTCCGCTGACTGCCAGTGACAAGAGTGTTAAATGGAGTTCATCCAATACATCGGTTGCCACGGTGGATGAAAGCGGACATGTGACAGCCGTCGGTGCAGGAAGTGCAACCATCACAGCTGTTTCAAACAGCGACAGCACAAAGAAAGCGACAGCTTCCGTTAAAGTGACAAGTGTGAACAAGACACTCAACGGCATTGTCTGGGATGAAGAAGGCGAAGTTTACTTCTCCAGTTTCAACACATCCGCTTTACCTTCCTATACAAAACTGCATAACACACCGGCGGACAAGGAACTGGTAAGTGCGATGATGTATTCCAGTTCATCACTGTATGCCGGCACACTGGATACGGCAAATGCTGAAACAATTCTGTACTCAGTCAACAGGAACAATTACAGCCTGAGTGAATATGGCACCAACTATGTGGCGGCATTCGACATGGCGCCGGGTGCATCCGGATCAAGTTATCAGGGATATGTCGGGTTAGTTTATACCTTCGCTTCATATGTGATTGCCGGTCCGATCTCGCCTGAAGATGATGGAGAAGGCGGCACGTACAGCGGATTGCCTTATGCGCTTCTTGACTGCAAAGATACAACCGGAGATGCCTATTTCGCGGGTATCGCATGCCGCAGCAGATCCAACAGCGGCGGATCATATTACCTTCTCGATGAGAACGGAATCATATGGCAGACCACATTGACATATACTTCAAGAACAGGCTTCTCATTCAGCACTCCGACGAAGGTGGTCGAGACAGGCATCGGAACTTCCTTCCTTTACCAGAATCTCTATTATGACGGGACATATCTCTACTGGTCACATCAGGATGGAAACACAGCTGAACTGATCATCATTAATCCTTCCTCCAAGGCTGTATATCATGCCGGAACATTTGATGAAGGCGTATGGCCGGTAGGCGGATTATATGTCAACGGCAGCGTGGCACCTGCATCTGAAGGTGATGAAACAATGGATGAGGCTGTTCCTGCAGATCTGAAGCCGATTGCGGGCAGAGCAGAGCTTATGAGCGATGAGATCATGAACAGGCTTCGTGCGGAGGCATCAAAACAGAACGCCGGTTCGCTTAACAATGCCGGAGCCTATTCCTCTGAAAAGAGAACCACAAGACCTGTACGCATATTTGCGGAAACAGCTGCCAGCGAAAAGGCGAATGAAGAAAACGGTAATGGAGTGACCATTGAACTGAACGCAAAGAAAACAGCCACCAACGGTCTGTATAAAGTCACATATGATCCTTCGAAGATGAGCTTTGTATCAAATACGAACAATTCTGAATTCAGCTCATATCATGCGGATGAGGAAAAGGGTATCGTGTATGTGGCTTATGCGGATTCCGAAGGATTTGCGGCGGAAGAGACAGTTGATACAATCACATTCTCAGAACCTTCAGGTTCAGCACAGGTCGTAATCACATCACTTGAAGATCCGGAAATTGATGAAGAGGTAATCGAGGTCGGAAAAGACGTCAATATTATGATTGCCGGTCATTCTCTTTCTCTGGAAGGCCTGATTGGTGTGAACTTCTATATTTATATTCCTGAAGAAGAGATCAATGACACTGATGTCAAAATCGAATTTGACGGAAACAAAGAAGTGATCCATGCCAAGGATGCGCCTTCAAGAGTGGTTAACGGAAAGAATGCACGACAGTTCTCGGTTACCACTGCTGCAAAACAGATGAGAGACCGGATCAAAGTTACAGTTACCGATTCTGAAGGAAAGGCAAAACCTTTCTGCAATTCAGACAATGAAGCTGTAACTGACGGATATTACTACTCAGTTGCGGATTACTGCGCAGCGGCACAGGGTTCAACCAATGAAAAGCTGATAAATCTGACAAAGGTTATGAACAATTACGGCAAATATGCACAGTTATACTTCAACTACAATGTAGATGACGAAGTAAGAGACACTCTGCCTGTCGATGATGTGACATCTGATCTTGTCAGTTCTTATGCCATGAAGGCAAACGGCAGCGTAAAAGGCATTACATACAAAGGAGGATCACTCCAGCTGGAAAGCAGTACAGGATTCAGGGTTTACTTCTCTCTTGAAAGCGGCCATGCGATCAGCGATTATACATTCACGGTAAATGGCAAAGAAACACAGATCGTGAAAAATGGCAGCGCATATTATGTCGCAATCAGTGATATCGCCGCGAAGGAACTGGATAACATGTTTACCATCGCAGTGACAGACGGAAAAGACACATTGAGTATCAGGTACGGTTCAATGTCTTATCTGTATACTGCGCTTAACAGTTCATCAGCTTCAGCTGAAATCATTAATGCCGGCAGGGCACTGTATCAGTACTGGCAGGCCGCAAAAGCATACTTCGCGGAATAGTCTGAGCAGAAGTATCAAAACAAATTCAATATTGATCAGGCATTCTCATACAGATGAGGGTGCCTTTCATTATGATCAGGTCTCTTTTGAATAATTGAAGCCGGGCTGTTAATCAGGCTGGCTTTCAACGGTTGAATTGCAGTAAATCAGGATCAGGAAATAATTGCTGAGACCGGTAAGCACGCAGGCGGTATAATTCATATGATGACAGTCTTCAGTCTGAAAATACTGGCGCTTATATGCATGCTGATTGATCACATCGGGGCATATCTTCCGGATATGCCTGTTCAGCTGCGCTGGATCGGAAGGATTGCAGCTCCTCTGTTTGTTTTCTGCCTGTGCGAGGGAGTGGATCATACATCAGATGAAAGGAAATATCTTCTGAGACTGTATGCGGGATCGATCCTGATGGCAGTGATCCAGATGACAACAGGTGTAAGAGCCAATATTTTCCGTACGTTGTTTGCGATTGCGTTCAACTGTGTCATGATTAAAAACATACGCAAAGGCAGGTCACAATATATAAGATATTACTCCTTATATCTGGCGTGGCAGCTGATCACGGTAATCCTGTTCGGTTGGCTGTATGCAGTTAATAATCAGGCGGAAATCATCCGCAGACTGTACCCGGCCATAGCCGGAAGTGTGGCTTTCTGTGAATATGGAGTTCCGTTTATCATATTCGGTATTATGATTTATCTGCTGAAAGATAATAAAAAGAAACTGATCTATGGTTATGTAATCTATGTCGCTTTATTCGCACTGCTGTCGTTGACAAAGTTTACGAAAACACTGACGGAACCTCTTATTGCTGCATCCGCTTCTCCTGAAACTCTCAGATATCATATCAATATTGCTTTTTTCACAGTTGCCAATTCGTTCAGACCCGGTGTGGCGGGAGGTGATGGACTGCATACCCAGTATCAATGGATGATGATCATATCCCTGATACCGATCCTGATGTATAACGGGAAAAAGGGAAGATCAATGAAATGGTTTTTCTATGCTTTCTATGTCCTGCACCTGTTGGGGTTATGGTATCTTGGCACAATATTGGCAACTGCCTGATTTCAGATCAAAAGTGATCCGGAGATCATCTCTGAACATAAATTCATAATTAACCAGGAAATTGTAAAAAGAGTCATAAGAGAAAATAATAGTTGCATGTTGTGTGCAATTGTTTTTGTTTATTATAATTTCATTAGTTTAAATCAGAAATTATCAGATCATCAATCACCAGGCTCAGCCTGAAAACGGAGAACATTCATTTAAAGAGGTAGTGACAATGAAACCGAAGAAAACCAGTTTATGTGCAAAGCTTCTCAGCGTAATTCTGTCCGCATCGATGATGTGTCAGAGCAGTATTACTGTTTTTGCAGAGAGTGCGGCGGAAGAGACGATTCCGGAAGAATCCGGAACACTTGTCGAAGAAGAATATGGAACACCATTCGTACAAGAGGAACAGCCGTCAGAAGAAGAACAGGCTGAAGCCGAGGATACAGTTTCTTCAAAAGAAACGGATGCTGATCCGGTTCCGGCTGAAATACGGATCGAAGAACCGGGAGCTGAAATCAACAGTGAAAGCTACACCTTCGGCGATTATGATGTGGAGACACTGAATGGCACATTTGCGAAAATCACATCCTATCACGGTGAAGCTGCTGACTTGATCATCCCGTCAAAGCTTGGAGAATACAGTGTGCAGGAGATCGGAGATGGAGCGTTCCGGGGGAACAATGTATTGAAGAGTGTGCAGATTCCG
>JNJQ01000034.1 GCA_000701725.1 Erysipelotrichaceae bacterium NK3D112 | reverse complement strand
AATATTACAACCACCAGACTGGCTGAAATGCTCGGTATTTCTCAAAGCTCCATTGTCAGATATGAGAATGGTTCTGTTAAGTATGTGCCGCAGGAACTGCTCAATCAGATGGCCGCTATTTTTGAGTGCCCGATTGAAGAACTTACTGAAGGGGATGACAGATATTCCCAGAAGAAAGACAACAGCAGGAAGAGCTTTACATTGTCAGAAGATGAACATGATCTTCTTCTCAAATACAGAGAGTTATCCCTCAAAGAAAAGACCGCAGTCAAAGGCCTCTGCGATCTTCTCATTTCTCATAATTAATCATTTGGCTTCACAGCTGTTTTCAACAGGCTGTGAATAGTAACGGAATACGCAGGACAACAATGCGATGGCGTATTTTCAGTACAGATGAATGCGGTACATTAACCGTGGAAAAGGGAGGAAGAAGATGAACGATCAGTGGATTGAATTTCAGCAGCTTGTCGAAGAAGTGTTCGGGGAAAAGCCTGAGTCACCCGAGGAAGCGGTCGGTATTATGATGACAATGAGTGATATGATCATTGAAGGCGCTTCGTACAGAACTTCCGCCACACAGGAAGAAGCCGCAAGGATGTCATAGAGATGTTGACCGTTCCCTGCAGAACGGTCTTACTGTTTTCATACACAGAAAGAAGGGGAATCATGAAATACATCGTCCGTACAGAAGGAAAGGTTCTGGATTACAGACAGACCGCATATACCGTGAATGCGGAAAGGGAACAGACAGACGAATAAACAATGGAGCACATCATGGATGTGTTCCTTTATTTTCGCCATAGAATCGCAAGATTTGTAACGGACCGTGTGTTTTTTCCTCTACAATAGAAACAGTGAGATATAAAACTGCAGAAACAATACGAGGTGGACAATGAAATTCAACAAAGTCAAATCAATGCTGAAGACAAAGGGACGCATCATCGTCGATGAGGACGGGGATGAGATTATCTTAAGAGGTGTCGGCACCGGCAGCTGGATGAATCCGGAAGGCTTCCTGATGGGAACAATGCGCTTTGGCGCGGACATGGGACCGTTCATGCGCGCACATCCTTTTGACAGAGGCCGCACGATGGATCCGGCAATCGAGGAATTATGCGGAAAGGAATACGCCGTTGAATTCCGGGAAAAATGGATGCGGATCAATCTGGCTGAAGAGGATCTGAAATGCTTCAGGCAGCTCGGCTTCAACTCCATCCGTCTGGCGCTTTCCGCCAGACTGTTTCTGGAAGAGGGACCGGGTATTGTCTTCAATGAAAAAAATTTCGCATATCTGGATGAAATCATCGATCTTTGCGAACAGATTGGTCTGTATGTCATTCTTGACATGCATGCGGCATGCGGCGGACAGAGCGGTGTCTCGTGCGATGACGGCTATTCCAATGTGCCGACCATGTTCCTGAATGATGAGGATCAGGAAAGAACCATCATTCTCTGGCAGGAGTTTGCCAGCCGCTATCGTGACAGATGGATCGTGGCAGGATATGAGCTGCTCAATGAACCGATCGCTCTGCCGATGTGGGATCATCTGATTCCTGTGCTCAAAAGTTTCTATGACAGATGTGTGCAGGCGATCCGTAAAATCGATACGGAACATATCATCTTCATCCAGGGCAACCGTTTCGCGGGCAGATATGAAATCTTCGACCATGATTATGATCCCGAATGCCATAACTGGGTGATGGCCGTGCATCTGTATGAAAAGCTGCCTGATCTTGCGGTCTTTGGCGAAATGCTCGAACGCAGCGAAGCGCTCAATGTGCCGGTATGGATCGGTGAGACCGGCGGCAGCACCCATGACGGCAGCCAGGACGGAAGTCTCTGGATGACGGTCACCTATGAAATGGCAGTCGAATACCACATGGGTTTCAACATCTGGGTTGCCAAGGCGATTGACAATGATTGCGCCTCATATATTCTCGGCTTCAACAATCCGGCTGACTGGCAGATCATCAATGATTATTTCTATAACGGCGGAAAGAAGCCTTCCTATGCGGAAGCGATCCGCATCATGGATGAATGGCTGGACAATATCCGCTTTGAGAACTGCGTGATCCGCACGGACCGCGTGAACCATATCATGAGAAAGGGAAGCTTTGAGATTCCCGCCATCGGCTATGATCCTGAAAAGCCTCATCAAGGCAGCTGGAAATACGCTCTGTACAACGGCTATCGGCGTGAGGACCGCATGCATATGGTATGGGAGGAAGGCTACCGCTATGCGGATGTGCCGGGTCTCAACGATCTGCGCAAGGACAAAACCAAATACGGCGATTTCGCCCATATGTTCATCCTGCTGGAAGAGGGCGACTGTCTCAGCTATACGGTGCGTGATGAAGAAAACTCCCTCAGTATGGGCATGGAGTACAAAGCGGATGAGGATTTCGTTCTGAGTGTTTCAAAAGACGGTTCCATGCCGGCGCAAAGGCAGTTCCTCAAAGCCGCAAGGTTCATCCATGATGAGCTCTCACCGCTCGAGCCGGGCATTCATACAGTGACGATCAGAGCCGAAAAGGGCAGCTGCCTGCTGAAGAAGATCATCGTTTCTTCAATGGAGTAAACAAAAACAAGGATATCTGCGCGGATATCCTTTTGTCTGCTTATCTCATCAATTTGTCAATGGCTTCATTGAGTTTCTCAATGGCCTCATGGTCATGTGTCTCCATCGCATCCAGGATGCAGTGGTCCAGATGCTCCTTGAGGATCAGCTGGGAGATTTTATTGATCTCGCCTCTGACAGCGGCCAGCTGCACCAGTACATCGGCGCAATCCTCACCGCGCTCCACCATTCTTCTCACCGAGTCCAGGTGTCCGATCGATCTGGAGAAACGGTTGAGAATTTTACGGATATGTTCCGGATCATGCGTATGTGTATGGGAATGATGATGGTCATGCGGATGTTCATGATCATGATCGTGTGTATGTGTGTGTTCAGCGGTTTTTTCCATGAGGCTATTTTACCAGTTTTGCACGGAAACGGAACATATTTGACCTGCGTCATGAAAATGAGCAAAGGCTGGTTAAGAAACGGAAATTCATGCGATAATGGATATACCAATTACCACAGGAGGAAAACAATAAATGGCAAAATTCCCGGAAAATTTCCTTTGGGGCGGCGCGACAGCGGCGAACCAGTTTGAAGGCGGCTATGACGCGGACGGCAAGGGTCTTTCCGTACCCGATGTCATCATGGGCGGCTCCGTTGACAAACCCCGTTACATCACACCGGCAGGCGTGAAGGAAAACACCTATTATCCTTCCCATCTGGCAATCGATTTCTATCATCACTGGAAAGAGGACATCGACCTGTTTGCGGAAATGGGCTTCAAGTGCTTCCGTCTTTCTGTACAGTGGAGCCGCTTCTTCCCCAATGGCGATGATGAAGAGCCGCTTCAGGCAGGCATTGACTTCTATAAGAACATCTTTGTCCACTGCAAAGAGAAGGGCATCGAACCGCTGGTCACGATCAGCCATTACGAATTCCCGCTCGCTCTTTCCCATAAGTACGGCGGCTGGGACAACCCGGCGATCATCGATCTCTGGCTGAAGTTCACAAAGCTCTGCTTCACCGAATACAAGGGCCTGGTAAAATACTGGCTCACATTCAATGAGATCAACTGCGGAACCATCGCCGGCATGGGCGCGATCTATGGCCTTGGCATTCTGCCTGAAACCGATCAGCCGATCACCTTCGGCGCATGCGACTGGGACGTTCCGCAAAGACGTTTCGTCGGTCTGCATAATCAGTTTGTGGCAAGCGCAAAGGCGGTTGTTCAGGCGCATGAGATCGATCCTGAAAACATGGTCGGCTGCATGATTGCAGGCTCCGCAAACTATCCGTACTCCTGCAGACCGGATGACATCATTGCGGCAATGGAATTCGACAGACAGATGAATTTCTACTGCGGCGATGTTCAGGCACGCGGCGCATATCCTGCCTGGGCTCCTTCTTATTGGGCTGCCAATGGCGCGGATGTTGAAGCGATGAAGGCGCTGGCAGAAAGAGACGCGGAAATTCTCAAGGCCGGCAAGGTTGACTTCTACAGCTTCTCCTACTATCAGTCCAATACCGTTTCCACGGATCCGGAAATGACAAAGGGCAAGGGCAACCTGTTTGGCGGCGTGAAGAATCCGTACCTGGAAGCCAGCGACTGGGGCTGGACCATCGACCCGAAGGGTCTGCGCTACTATCTGGAAACCGTCTATGACAGATATCAGATTCCGCTGATGATCGTTGAAAACGGACTTGGCGCCGTGGATGAAAGAAGCGAAGACGGTAAGTTCCACGATGAATACCGCATTGACTACATGCGCAAGCATATCGAACAGATGGCCATCGCGATTGAGCACGGCGTCGATCTGATGGGCTACACGATGTGGGGATGCATCGACCTGGTTTCCGCAAGCACCGGCGAAATGAAGAAGCGCTACGGCTTCATCTATGTTGACCGCGACAATGACGGCAATGGCGACTTCCACAGAGAAAGAAAAGACAGCTTCTACTGGTATCAGAAAGTCATCGCCACAAACGGCGAAGAGCTCTGATTCATATCAGGCCAAACGGTCCCGGAAAGGGGCCGTTTTTCTGTCCTCCCGGACAGAAACAGGCCTGAAATCCATTCATGTCGAAGAATCGGGAAAGTATGTGCGGGACAATTATGATATAGTATTTAACGTTGCATTCAGAAGGAAGGATATATATGTGGAAAAAACTGAAAACATATATTGAACCGCACCCGAAAGTCCGCCTGGCGGAAATCATCGTTCTGGCAGCTCTGATTCTGATTTCAGCGGTGTCATTCACAATGGGATTTTTGAAAGTCAACGGATCCCCGGGTGCGCTGGAATATACCGGCACGCTGGAAATGACGCGTGACTTTGAAGCGGAGGACTACGACGAGGACAGCACCGTGTGCGATGTCATCTATGTCAAGGATGATCAGCAGATGATCATCTCTTATCCGTATGAGGAATACGAACAGCTCGAAAATGAGACGATCACTGCCTATGGCTATGTCAATGAGAGCGGGGATCAGCTGTATTTTGATCACACGGATCCCTCGGAAAGCGAAATCGGGGCAGCGTATAAATCGGTGATGGCCTCGCAGATGATGCCCGTGTTCAACGCCGCCAATTCCCTGGCTGTATTGGCGCTGTCGCTGGCGGTCATGTTATTCTTCGGCAAGTTCTTCACGACCTATGAAAAGTGCTGGTTCATGTCAATCATGTTACTGGCGACGATCGTGTCGGTCATCTATCCCGAAGAGAGCGCCAACGGTGTCAGCGGCATTGTGATCATGTTCCTGTATCTCTTGGACACATTGCTCAATATTCTGTGCGAGCTGCTGATTTCCAAGCAGTCGCGCTATAACTTCCTTGTTTCGGTGGCGGTCGAGATCACCGAAATCCTCATCTGTGTCGTTCTGATGTACCGGTTTGCGACGATGGCTGTCACCTTGTTCTTCTGGCTGCCGATCGATATCATCAGTTTCATCAACTGGTCCAGGCACAAGGATGAGCAGGAGGACGAACTGACCGTGGTCAGAAGACTGAGCGGCTGGCAGGAAGTGCTGATCATTCTGGCCATTGCCGTATGGACCTTCGGCGTCGGCTACTTCCTGAGCGGCCTGGACATTTCCACAGACTTCCTCGGCGGCAACCGCAGCCTCGAACTGGCGATCATCTATCTTGACGCCTGCGCCTCCGCAGTAGGCATCGCAAACGGACTGTTCATCTTCTTCCGTCTGCGTGAGCAGTGGATCGCATGGTACATCTGTGCCCTGCTGGAGTCGATCATCAATATCCTTTCCGGCCAGTATGTGCTGCTGGTGCTGAAGCTCGGATACTTTACAAACACAACTTACGGATATATCAAATGGACGAAGTATATCAAGGAGCACAAAGAGGCGGAAACATCGCTCTTCTGAACTTCGGGCATTGATATTGACATTCTTAATTGGTAGAATAAGCGCAGAAAAAGGAGAAACATATTATGGCAATTGAAGCAGGCGATTTTAAAACAGGTCTGACTATAATCGTTGACGGCGACCCGTGGCAGGTACTGGACTTCCAGCATGTCAAACCCGGCAAAGGCGCTGCGATTCTGAAAACAAAAATGAAGAACCTGAAGACAGGTTCCACACAGGAAAGAAACTTCAACGCTTCCACAAAGTTTGAAGCGGCGCCGATTGAGAAGAAGATCGTCAACTTCTCATACAGCGTTGACAATGTCTATACATTCATGGACATGGAAACATTCGAAACCTATGAGCTCACAGAAGAGCAGATCGGTTTCAACAAGTACTTTATTGTCGATGGTCTCGAAGTGTCACTGGTCATGTTTGAGGGCAACGTTCTGACCGTTTCACTTCCGGCAACAGTTGAGCTTGTGGTCGCTGAGACAGCTCCGGCAATCAAAGGCGCACCGAGCACCCAGACAAAGGATGCGACAACGGAAACAGGTCTGACACTCAGAGTTCCGCAGTTCATCGACCAGGGTGAGAAGATCGCGGTCAGCACCGCTGACGGAAAGTATTCAGGAAGGGCTTGATTTCAGCCCTTTTTTTCTCCTATGAAAAGAACAGTCCTGATCACCGGGGCAGCCGGTGGAATCGGCAGCGCCATCGCACTGAAACTGGCTGAAAACGGCGATGACATTGTCATCAACTACTGCCATTCAAAGGAGGCGGCGGAAACACTCTGCGAAAAGATAAAACAGGAATACGGCGTGAAATGCCTTGCGATCAGAGCGGATGTTTCCAAAGAGGATGAGGTTGACGCGATGGTGACGCAGATTGAAGCGGAAGTGGGTCCGGTGGATGTGCTCATCAACAACGCTGCCGTTGACATGCCCGATCTCTTCGCTCACAAAAGCGCGGAAGATTTCCGGCGGATTCTTGATGTCAATGTGATCGGCGCCTACAACTGCGCAAAGCGCGTATACCGCTCCATGCTGGAGAGGGAATGCGGAAAGATCATCAACATCGCTTCCACCAACGGCATCAACACCTATTATCCGGTATGCCTTGACTATGACGCCTCCAAGGCGGCGCTCATCTCTTTGACGCATAACCTCGCGGTGCAGTTTGCCCCATACGTCACGGTCAATGCCATCGCGCCGGGTTTCATCGGCACTGAGAAAGAGCTCGAAGGCTATGATGAGGAATTCCTCAAACAGGAGACGGAAAAGATCCTCCTGAAACGCTATGGGGAACCGGAAGAGGTTGCCTCCCTGGTGAAATTCCTGATCAGCCCCGAGGCTTCCTATATCAACAACACCGTGATCCGCATTGACGGCGGCCAGTACGGCAGCTGCTAGAAGAAAATGAAAAGACCATGTTTCAGAAGAAATGTCACATGGTCTGTTTTTATTATTTCTGATCGGCGATTCTTGAGAGGGCAAGCATGATGGAGAGCTTTCCGTATTCATAGGAGAGCGCTCCCTGCATATAAAGAGTGTAAGGTTCAATCACCGGCGCGTCAGCGGAAAGCTCAATCGTGCTTCCCTGGGTGAAGGCGCCGCATGCCATGACCTCATCAAAGGGATAGCCGGGCATCGGGGCGGGCAGAACCCTGACAAAGGCGTCAACGGGAGAGGTTTCCTGAAGCGCCTGGGTGAAGGCAACCAGCTTTTCCTTTGAGCCAAGCTCCACGGTCTGGATGATATCGGTCCTGGGCTCATTGTATTTCGGCGAAACACCTTTATAACCAAGCTTCTCCATCATGGCGGCTGCGAACACCGCTGTCTGAAGCGCGCTCTTGACGGCTCGCGGCGCTAAGAAGAGTCCCTTGAAGAAGGCGTTGTTCAGATTGAAGTTGGCACCCTGTTCCTTGCCGAGTCCCGGTGCGGTCAGACGGTCTGCGACCATGGCGATGAGATCTTTTCTTCCCGCCACATATCCGCCGGTTGCGGCAACTCCGCCGCCAAGATTCTTCATTAATGAGCCGACCACGATATCCGCGCCGACATGTCCAGGTTCGCGCTCCTCAACCAGCTCTCCATAGCAGTTGTCGACCATGATGATAACATCCGTATTGACTTCTCTGATTTTCTGAATCAGCTGACCGATCTCCTCAAGTCTTAAGGAATCGCGGTGGGAATAGCCGCGGGATCTCTGGATCTCCACAAGCTTCACATCATTGCGTTTGAGTCTTTCGACAATCGCGTCCTCATCGAAATGAGAATCGATCAGATCGATCTGTTCATACTTCACGCCATGGGCTTTGAGCGACTGCGAGGAGTCGCCATAGATGCCGATCATCTCCTGCAGGGAATCATACGGTGTTCCGGTCAGGGAAATCACCGTGTCCCCGTGTTTGAGCAAAGCGGAGAAGGCCAGCCATAAGGCATTGGTGCCGCTCATGATCTGCGGTCTGACAAGGGCATCCTCACAGCCGAGAACCTCTGAAAAGATTGCTTCAAGCTTGTCGCGGCCCGGGTCATAATTGCCGTATCCGTTGATATCGGCAAAGTCCGTATACGAGACGCGGTTTTCAATAAAGGCGGAAAGAATGCGGTCGGAATTGATCATGCAGATGCGGTCAAACTCTGCAAAGATATCCTTCAGTTCCGCTTCCGTCTCTTCCGCGGTTTTCAGTATTTCTTCATTTATCTGATTCAGTATCATTGATCATTACCTCGGTTTCAGATACTCATTATATCCTTTTTGACGAAACCGGCGTCAATTATCGATATTTTTCCTGATTAACGTTAAAATGATGAAAGAAGTACAAAGGCAACGCTTTTCATGCGAGGTTATATATGAGTGAAAATAACAATCAGCAGCTGTTCCGCAAAAAGGCGCTGGACAGAATATCCTCCCCGGATCAGCTCACTGACTATCTGCGTGTCACTTCACCCGGAATCTGGCTGGTGCTGCTGGCGGTGATCATCATCCTGTGCGGATTTGCGGTCTGGGCGTCGGTCGGCACCCTGAAAACATACGCGCCGGCCTCGGTGAAAGTGAACAACGGCTTGCCTCAAACCGCATCGAAATCAAAACATCGCTTGGCGTGCAGGCGGCCATGATGATGCGGATCCTTTCACTGCCTGCCTCCTTTTTCCGGCAGTACAGTCCCGGTGAAATGAAGAGCAGGGCAATGTCGGTGAGCAGCCTTTGCGCGCTGTTAATGGGCATGGTGATGAGCACCACGCTCTCCTCACTGACCTCACTGCTTTATGTTGCCCAGATCTTCCGCTTTGCGGCTGCGCTTGTGATTCCTTCGGTGCTGATTGTTCTTGTCAATGTATGCATCTCGGCAATTTCCACGTTCGTGCAGGCGGGACTGGACAAAAAGAGAATGGAGCTTTCCTCAAAGGAATCCGGTATGTCCTACGCGATGATTACCGGTATCCAGAAGATCCGCATGGCAGGCGCGGAAAAACGCATGTTTGCGAGATGGCTGAATCTTTTCAGCCAGGGGGCACAGCTCAGCTATAATCCGCCGGCATTCATCAAGCTGAATTCGGTGATCTTTATGGCCGTCTCACTTTGTTCCAATATCATTCTCTATTTCCTGGCGGTGCAGAATCATCTTTCGCCGTCCACATATTTTGCCTTCATGGCAGCCTATGGCGCCTTAAGCGGAGCATTTTCCGCCTTGAGTTCGATCGCGCTTTCCGCGGCGCAGATCAGACCGATTCTGGAAATGGCGGAACCGTTTCTCAAAGCGGAGCCGGAAGTGAGTCCGGAAAGGGAATATGTGAGCGATATCAGCGGCAGGATTGATCTGGAACATGTCAGCTTCCGCTATGATCATGATTCAAAGATGATCCTCAATGACATCTCACTTCATGTGAAACCCGGTGACTATATAGCGATTGTCGGACGCACCGGATGCGGAAAATCCACGCTGGTGAGATTGCTGCTGGGATTTGAGAAACCCGAAAGCGGAGCCGTCTTCTATGACGGCAGAGATCTTTCCGCACTGGATCTTTCCTCACTTCGCAGAAGGATCGGCACGGTCATGCAGAACGGGGAACTGTTCTCAGGGGATATCTTCTCCAACATCGCCATCGCTTCCTCACATCTGAGTCTGGAAGAGGCATGGCAGGCGGCGGAAACAGCCGGCATTGCGGATGATATCCGGAAGATGCCGATGGGCATGAGCACGTATGTGTCGGAAGGCACAGGCGGCTTCTCGGGAGGCCAGAAACAGCGGCTCATGATCGCCAGAGCCATCGCGTCAAAACCGAAACTACTGATCTTTGATGAGGCAACCAGCGCGCTTGACAACATCACCCAGAAAAAGGTGACCGATGCCCTGGATGCGATGGGCTGCACACGCATTGTCATCGGGCACCGTCTTTCCACCATCCGTCATTGTTCGAGAATCCTGGTCATGGATCAGGGAAAGATTATCGAGGACGGAACATACGAAGAACTCATTGCAAAAAACGGCGCTTTCGCAGAACTGGTCGAAAGGCAGAGACTGGACCGGAATGATTAATACCGGATGGAGAAAGGATTATGAGAGAACTGATTGCAAAAATCAAAAGAATCCCATGGTGGGGCTATGTCACAGGCATCGTTTATTTCGGCCTGCAGTACGGCATGTACAGACTGGGCGATTTCCTTTCCCATGTCCTTGGAACCGTTGATCATGCCTTTGAACCGAAGATTCCGTTCATTGATGATATGTTTCCGGTGATTCCCGTATTCGCGGTGATTTATCTGTTTTCCTATATCTTCTGGATCATGGGACCGATCGCGGTGTCACTGACAAAGAAGCGCAATTTCGTCAATTACATCCTGGGCCTCTCGCTTGCCTATATCATCGGCTTTCTGATCTTCACATTCATGCCGACCTATATGGACCGCGCCAAAGAGGGGATCATGACAATTGCCGGACAGCCGGGCATCTTCAACGGACTGCTGAAAACGATTTATGCGGCGGACGGGTCCAATCTTGCCTTCAACCTGTTTCCGTCCTACCACTGTCTGATCAGTCTGTACTGTTATCTGGGTGTCAGAAACCAGCCGGAAATCTCAAAGGGATTCCAGTACTATTCCCTGATCATGACCGTTCTGATCTGCATGTCCACACTCTTCACCAAACAGCATTACATCCTTGATATGATCGGCGGACTCAGTATCTCATTGTTCTGTTACTGGCTGATGAACAGACTGGATCCCGGAAAGAAATACGCTGAACAGTAAAAAATCACCCGGGTGTCCGTGAAAACGGCACCCGTTTTCTTTCATGCATGGAATATGTGAAGAGGATGAAATCGACATGCGGGCGAACAATTGCATTGACAAGCCAATATGAAAATGATACCTTTTACGCAGTCAAAAGGGCGAAGGCCCGGATGGCTGATTCATCAGGAGGGCTTATGAAGGTTGTCAGAAGAACAATCGAATATGTTTCCGCCAGTGGGATTATTTCCGGTTTCTCAATGTTTATCATTTAGAAACCGTTTTTTTTAAGCAGTATCCATTCGCTCCAGAGGCTTCACAGCCTGCCGCAGTACCATCAGTCAACAATGTGAATCGGAAGGGAGAATCACTATGGCAAAAAGAACAGACATCAAAAAAGTACTGATCATCGGTTCAGGCCCGATCGTTATCGGTCAGGCAGCGGAATTTGACTATGCCGGCACACAGGCATGCATCGCGCTGAGAGAGGAAGGCTATGAGGTAATTCTCTGCAATTCCAACCCGGCCACAATCATGACAGACACCCAGATGGCGGACAAGGTTTACATGGAACCGCTGACCCTCGAATACATCGCCAAAATTCTCCGCTATGAAAGACCGGACGCGATCGTTCCGGGCATCGGCGGACAGACCGGTCTGAACCTGGCGGTTCAGCTGGACAAAAAAGGCGTTCTCAAGGAGTGCGGCACAGAGCTGCTTGGCACACCGCGTGAATCCATTGAACGTGCGGAAGACCGCCAGCTGTTCAAGGAGATGTGCCAGAAGATCGGCGAACCCGTCATTCCTTCTGAAATCACTTATTCCCTTGAAGAGGCAAAGGAAGCCGCAAAGCACATCGGCTATCCGGTTGTTCTGCGTCCTGCTTTCACTCTTGGCGGCACCGGCGGCGGTTTCGCCTACAATGAGCAGGAGCTCATTGATATCGGTACACAGGCATTCAATCTTTCACCGGTTCACCAGGTGCTGATTGAAAAGAGCGTCAAGGGTTACAAGGAAATCGAATTCGAGGTCATGCGTGACTCCTATGACAAGGCGATCACGATCTGCGGCATGGAGAACGTTGATCCGGTCGGTGTCCATACCGGCGACTCCATCGTCGTGGCTCCGATTCTCTCACTCAATGACCATGATCTGAAAATGCTCAATGACAGTGCCATCCGCATTATCCGTGAGCTGAAAATCGAAGGCGGCTGCAACGTTCAGTTCGCTCTGCATCCGGAAACCAGCGAATACTATCTGATCGAAGTCAATCCGCGTGTTTCCAGAAGCTCCGCCCTGGCTTCCAAGGCGTCCGGCTATCCGATCGCCAGAGTCAGCGCGAAGATTGCCATGGGCATGGCGCTTGAGGAGATCGAGGTTGCCGGCACAACCGCCGACAAGGAACCTTCCCTTGACTACATCGTGGCCAAGTTCCCGCGCTTCCCGTTTGACAAGTTCCCCAACACACCGAATCAGCTTGGCACCCAGATGAAGGCGACCGGCGAAGTCATGGGCATCGGCTCCAATCTTGAGGAGTGCATGCTCAAGAGCGTCCGCTCCCTGGAAACAGGCGTCAATCATCTGTATTCCGCAAAGTTTGACAGCTTCACAACCGAGGAGCTGAAAGACTATGTGTCCGAGTTCCGCTTTGACAACATCTTCGCGGTCACCGAACTGATCAGAAGGGATGTTCCGATTGAGGAAATCCACCGCATCACCATGATCACCGATCTCTTCCTGGAGTCCATCCGCAGGATCGTTGAAATGGAGCGCACCCTTGCGGCCAATGCGAATGATTTCGAAACACTCAAAGCAGCCAAAAAGATGGGCTTTTGCGACGCATATATCGCAAAGCTCTGGAAGACGGATGAGATGAGTGTCTTCAATATGAGAAAGGAACACAATCTGTTCCCTGCCTTCCGTATGGTTGACACCCTGCACTCCGGCAAATACATCGCTTACCATTACTCCTCCTATACAGGAGAGAACCAGTCCAGACTCTCTGACAGAAAGAAGATCGTGGTGCTTGGCGCAGGTCCGATCCGCATCGGCCAGGGTGTTGAATTCGACTATTCCACCGTACACGCGGTGCAGACCATCGGCAAGGCGGGCTATGAGGAGATCATCATCAACTCCAACCCGGAAACCGTATCCACCGACTATACAACCGCTGACAAGCTCTACTTCGAACCGCTGACACCGGAAGATGTCATGAACATCGTCCTGTTTGAAAACCCGGTCGGCGTCATCGCTTCCCTGGGCGGACAGACCGCGATCAATCTGGCTGAGCCGATCATGAAACGCGGCGTCAACATCATTGGCACAAGCGTCGAAGCGATTGAGCGCGCGGAAAACCGTGACAGCTTCGAGAAAGTCCTGAAAGAGCTGGGCATTCCCCAGCCGCAGGGACAGGCGGTCACAAAGATTGAGGACGGCATCAAAGCGGCAGCTGAAATCGGCTATCCGGTTCTGGTCAGACCTTCCTTCGTTCTCGGCGGACGCGCCATGCAGATTGTCGGCAATGAGGAACAGCTCAGACACTACCTCAAGACAGCCGTTGAAATCGATGAGGAAAAGCCGGTTCTGGTAGACAAGTACATCGGCGGCAAGGAAGTCGAGGTTGACGCGGTATGCGACGGTCATGATGTCTTCATTCCGGGCATCATGGAACTGGTTGAGCGCACCGGCATTCACTCCGGCGACTCCATCTCGGTCTATCCGGCCTTCAGTATTTCCAACAAGGTAAAGGGAATCATTCTCCAGTATACAAAGAAGCTCGGTCTCGGCATCGGCATCATCGGCATCTACAACATCCAGTTCATCGTTGACAAGGATGAGAATGTCTATGTCATCGAGGTCAACCCGCGCTCCTCCAGAACCGTACCGTTCCTTTCCAAGGCAACCGGCTATCCTCTGGCGGATATCGCCACCGAGGTGATCCTGGGCAAGAGCCTCAAGGAACAGGGCTACTTCGAACTCTATCCGGATGAGAAGAAGCGCTACTATGTCAAGGTTCCGGTCTTCTCCTTCAACAAGATCAAGGGACTCGACGCATATCTCTCACCGGAAATGAAATCCACCGGTGAGGCGATCGGCTACGATGACAGACTCAACAGAGCGCTCTACAAGGCTCTTCAGGCTTCCAGCATGAATCTGAAGAACTACGGCACCGTCTTCGCCACCATCTCCGATGATGACAAGGAAGAGGCGCTCCCGCTGATCAGACGCTTCTATGACCTCGGCTTCAACATCGAGGCAACCAGAGGCACAGCCGAGTTCTTAAAGAAGAACGGCATCCGCACCCACATCCGCAAGAAGATCTCCGAGGATCCGGATGACATTCCTTCCGCAATCAGACAGGGCCACATCGCCTATGTGATCAACACCAGAAAGATCCAGTCCGCCGATGAGGCAAACGACGGTGCGCAGATCCGTATGTGCGCGGTTGAAAACAACACAACCATCTTCACATCGCTTGATACCGTCAGGGCGCTTCTGGATGTCCTGGAGGAAATCACTCTGAAGATCTCCACCATCGACGCATAAGATGAAACACAGCCGGAGGACAAGCGCTTCCGGCTTTTCATTCAGCGGTTTTGCTTTAAAGCAAAGCTCTGCTAAAATCATCTGAGAAACAAGAGGAAAGGAACATACATATGACATACAGCGCTTCAACACAATACATGCTTGACACCATGAAAAGACTGCTGGCAACAGACAGTCCAACCGGCTTCACCCGGCAGGCCACGGATCTTTGTGCCAAAGAATTTGAAAAGCTCGGCATTCAGGCAAGTGTCACCAACAAGGGATGCGTGCTGGCGGAACTTGGCGGAGAAGGAAATCCCGTGATCGTGACAGCCCATATTGACACCCTTGGCGGTATTGTTGCGGAGGTCAAGGCAAACGGACGTCTGAGAATCTCCAACCTCGGAGGACTCAAGGCGGTCAACTGCGAAACCGAGAATGTTCGCATCTACGCAAGAAACGGAAAGGTTTATGACGGCTGCCTGCAGCTTTGCAATCCTTCCACCCATGTCAATCCCAAAGCGGGCACGGAAGAAAGAAACTTCGACACCACCGAAATCGTGATCGATGAGGATGTGCATACAAAAGAGGAAACACTGGCTCTCGGCATCACAAACGGATGCTTTGTGTGCTTCGATCCGAGAACCGTCATCACTGACTCCGGCTATCTCAAATCCAGATATCTGGATGACAAACTGGCTGCCGCAGTTCTCTTTGCGCTGGCAAAAAAAGTGCAGGACGGACAGCTGAGCCTGAACAGAAAAGTCTATCTTTTCCTGAGCACTTATGAGGAAGTCGGTCATGGCGGAAAGGCTGGTCTGCCTGGGGATGCCGAAGAGATCCTCGCGGTGGATATGGGATGCGTGGGAATCGGTCTTGAAGGAAGCGAGCGCAAGGTTTCCATCTGCGCCAAGGATGCGCACGGACCTTATGATTATTCCGTAACGGACACGCTGGTCGGACTGGCTGAGAAAAACGGACTGAACTATGCGGTTGATGTTTATCTGAATTACAGCTCCGATGCGCAGGCTGCCATCGCGGCCGGAAAGGATTTCCGTCATGCTTTGATCGGCCCTGGCGTCTATGCCTCCCACGGCTATGAAAGAAGCCATGTGGAAGGAGCGGAAAACACCCTCGCATTGCTTGAAGCATATCTCAGTGAGTGAATCGAAGAAAATCTTCCTCATACGTAAATATTTCATTTCAAAACACACATGACAAAAGAAAACCGTCCGGCCGGACGGTTTTTTCATAAACATTGCTTTCCTGGATTACTTCGGAAGATGCGCTCTCAGTTTTTCCGCGATGATTTCACATCCCGCGTCATTGAGCTTGTCATCGGAATAATTCATGGCGAAGGTGGAACCCCATTCCTCCTGATCCTTATACTTCGGAACCAGGTGGCAGTGGAGGTGATGGCCTGTATCGCCATACATGCCGTAGTTAATCTTGTCAGGGTGGAATTCGGCATGGATTGCCTCAGCGGCGGTGTTGACGTCCTCAATGAAGGCGGCTCTTTCTTCAGCAGTCAGCTCACGCATCTCAGATACGTGGAATTTTGAGGCGACAATGCAGCGGCCGGGATGGGTCTGATCACGGAAGACATAAAGAACGGAAGCGGGAAGCTTGCATACTTCATAGCCAAACACATTGACCAGATCGCCCTTTGCGCAGTATGCGCAGTTGGGATCTTTATAGTTTTTGTCCATTTTGATCTCTTCTTTCTTTTCCATAATGGTAGTACGCCTCTGTTTTCGCGGAACCATCATTTTTTAAAAACGGGAAAATTCATATTTTCAGTTTTCCCGGATTGTGCAATAATGGATTTCCTTTCGCCTTGTTCTTTGAAAACCGAATCTCTTGAAAAAACGGATTTTGCCGCAGAGGAAAAACAGACATCTCACGGTTTGCTTTTCACGTACTTCTTTTGAATTGTGAATGATCGACAGATGAAAAAGCAGGAGGAGAAATGATCATCAGGAACAGAACTTTCTTCATTGCTGAAAATGTCAGCGCAGCCCGCAGACATCAGCTCACAAGAGAAATTCTTTTAAGGGGAGGCATTGTATGTGCCGAGCCTGATGAGAAAACCGATTATGAAATCTTCGATGCCGAAAATGAGTACCTCAGAAACAGAAAGAGACCCGCGGATACAAAGGCCCTCAGGATCACAGTCAACGAAATGACCGCTATGCTCGACAGCGCTGAAGCGCCTGCACAATCGGAATATCTGGTTGTCAGGGGAGTGCTGCAGCGATGGCTTCCGGAAGAGTCAGACCGAACTGTGCTGAAGATTCCGGAGGGAGTCAGAAGGATATCCGCCAAAGCCTTTCACGCGTTATATCATGATCAGGAATCCGTTTACAGAAAGAGAAGAAAGATGATCACAAGGATCGTGTTTCCCAAAACGCTTGAAGTGATTGAGCAGGACGCCTTCCGTGATTTCAGATCACTTTGCACAGTCAGCTTTCAGAACGGTCTGATGAGCCTGAGCGGATTCCGCAGCTGCGTGAAGCTGAACGGGGTATCCATTCCGAAAAGCTGCACTGAGATCGGTGAATATGCCTTTTACGGATGTGTCAGTCTCAGAGATGTGAAATTCAATGAGGAAATCACGACGATCGGTTCTCACGCCTTTCATCGCAGCGGCATTGAAAGCCTGCTCACATGGGAAAAGCTCTCACGCATCGGCACATATGCCTTTGCCAACTGCAGAAATCTGAATACCGTTTCATTTGAAAGCAGTCAGCTTGTGTGTGAGAAAAAAGCCTTCCATGAATGCAATGCGCTGAACAGTGTCATTGTGAATGAGGGCAGTGTTTCCATTGAAGTATCCACATTCTCCGCAATGACCATGGAAAAGTGTCTGAGGAAACTGGAAAAGGATGGAAGCGGTACAGCGTCTGAAAAGATGTGGAAGGAAATGATGACTGCCGGTCCGGCCGCGTTCAGCCGCAGGCTTGAAAGGGAGGAGCTTAATGATCTGCGTCCGTTCTGCCGTCAAATCAGCGGTCTGCCGCTGAAGGGCAGGGATGATGACATTGCCGATCCGGCTAAACGGGAAGCGCTGAAACGCATCCGCATTCTTCAGAAAGAGACCGGTCTCAATCCGAAGGTGCAGAAGTATTACCGTGCCGACAGGCTGTATTACTCCTATTTCACCGCAGGCGGCCTGATCGGTTCCATCGATACGATTTCCTATGATCCGGCATACGAAAAGATTGTCCGTGAAACGGAACGGCTTTACGGCATCCGCGTATACCATGTGATCGAATCATATGTGCCATGGAAGAGTCTGATTCTTCTGTATGTGGAACATGATCCAGCAGACTGGGAATACGGAAGACCTGATCACGGATGGGTATCCGCATATGTGCACAATTTTGAACTTGGCGAAGGTGAATTCGGCGATATCCGGGTAAGCTCTTATGACGGGGCATTATACCGGATCGGATAAGCTGAAAAAAGCATTCATCACATCTGTTATCCATGAAGGCGGCAGGCATGCCGCCTTTTCCTTTGGCCTGTCTTTTGCGCATGCAATGGTATAATGAAGACAGTCAGGTGAATTCGTATGGGAAGAAAATCAACCAAGGATAATAAGAACATCTATCAGCTTTCACGTGAGGAGGCGGGATTGACCCGCATGGAAGCCAGCGGGCTGACCTATCTTTCGGAAAGTGTGATTGAAAAGATCGAATACGGCACTTCAAAGCCCGATCCCGACGCGGTGGTGGCGATGGCAAAGGCATATAAGAAGCCGGAGTTATGCAATTATTTCTGTTCGCATGAATGCGCGATCGGCGATGCCTATGTGCCGGAAGTGAAGATCTCTTCGCTTTCCGAGATTGTCCTGCATATGCTTGCCTCGCTCAATTCGCTGGAAAAGCAGAAGGACAGACTGATTGAAATCACCGTGGACGGGGAGATCACAGCCGATGAGCTGGCTGATTTCGCTTCCATCCAGAAAATGCTCAACCGCATCTCGCTTTCCGCCGATGCCATGCGTTTATGGCTTGAGAAAAGCATCGCTTCGGGACATGTGGATGAGGCGGAGCTCAGAAGATTATTGAATGAAGAGGAGTGAAAACTCCTTTTTTCGTACAAACAGAAGAATTAGAAGCGTATATTCCGCCATTGCAAGGGTGTATTGTATACCGCTGCTTTTTTACAATAAGAGCGTGAAAGGAGTGATATGGGTATGAGTCCATATGTACGTGCCGCAGGCTGCCGGCTGCTGGAGAAAATGGAAACGGATCCCGGTTATTCACGAAGGCTTTCACTGAAAGATGAATCCACATTCTGTGAAATCCCCGTAACAGAAATCAGAAAATATCAAAACAATCAGGAACAATCATTCAGTTCATTGAAAGGGAAAGAAAATGATGAAAAGACTGTTTAAGGCACTGATGGCCCTCACCCTGGTGGTGACACTGGCCGGATGCAGCCCTGACAAAATGGCTTACAGAAAATATTCGGGCACATGGGTTGTGACAAAGGCAAATGTCGAGGAAAGCGAAACCGCGACAAACGCGATCGCCGCAGCGCTGGCAATCGTAAAGCTGCTTGGCGGTGAGATCTCCATGGAACTGATTAATGACGGCACAGGCAAATTCGGCATCAGCACCGAAAAGACCAATCTCACCTGGGATGCCAAAGTGATCAAGATGGAAGACAAGGATTACACCTATGAAGTGAAGGACGGAGTCATGACACTTCATCTGGATGAGAAAAACACCGTCACCCTGGAAAAGAAACAGGAAGCCAAAAAAGAATAAGACACCCCCAGAGACTATGCCTCCTCTTGCATAAGCACCTCTTTATGGGAATGGCCGGACTGCCGTCCGGCCGTTTCTTTCTTTTATACCGCCGGTTTATTTTTTCATGACTGAAGAGGCCATAGAATAATCATGCGGACAGGAACAGACTGTCCGCAAAGACGCATCCAGCAAAAGAATCGATCATATTTTCCGGCGTGGAAATCTGAAACTGCGTCTTGCACTTTGATCCGGCACTTACAGCAAACAAACTCAATGGGTGAAAGGAAAAAAATATGTCTGAACGGATGATTCAGCACGGATGACCGGTGCCGGGTGAACTGACGGAACCGTCCTGAATATCCGCACACGCCTCGGACATGAAGAAAGGAGACACGGCATGCTCGATGAAATGGTTCAGGATCTGATGATCGGACAATATGGAAAATTAACTGAGAACGGCGCGTTTGCAAGTGAAAGCGCCGCAGCCGGAAGTCTTCTTGACCTGTTCTCGGCGGCGGGATCATTGCGCTCCCGCCCCGGGCAGGCCGCTTCAATGTATGCGGCTGCTTTGGCAGCAGACCGGCTGAATGCCGTCAAACTGGCATTTTACACACGCGATATCAGGGCAGGACTTGGCGAGCGGATGATCGGACGGATCATGTTCCGCACCATCGCTCATCTCTATCCGCAGATCATGCGTAAAAACCTGAAGTATGTCGCTGAATTCGGACGCTTTGACGATCTGGTGGATCTGCTTGATACAAAGGTGAAAGATGACGCGCTGCTTCTGCTGAAGAAACAGCTGGCGGAAGATATCGCCGCAATGGGACAGGGGAAGCCAGTTTCACTTCTTGCCAAGTGGCTGCCTTCCGTCAACACCTCCTCTTGCAAAGCACGCAGAAAAGCGCGTATGATCGCTGCTGCCTTTGGCTATACGGAGAAGGAATACCGCAAAACACTGTCCGCTTTGCGCGCATATCTGAATGTGACGGAAGTGCGTCTGAGCGCGAAGGAATATGAGCAGATTGATTATGAGGCTGTTCCGTCCAGGGCATTGCTGAGATACAGAAACGCATTCCGGAAACATGATGCGGACCGCTTTGAAAAATACATCGCGGATGTGTCGGAAGGAACCGCTCAAATCCATTCCTCTGTATTGTATCCTTATGATCTTGTGCATCAGTATGCGGACTGCTCACAGCTGTATTGGTATGGCCTGGGCATTGTCAAAGAGGAAAATGCCCTGATCGAGGAGCAGTGGAAAGCACTGCCTTCGTACATCAATGATGAAGAGAACACCCTTGTCATGGTCGATGTGTCCGGTTCGATGTACGGCCGTCCCATTGAGACATCGATGGGCCTTGGTATTTATTTCGCCGAGCGGATGCAAGGAATGTTCCATGATAAGATCATGTTGTTTGCGGAAAAGCCCCGCTTTATTGAACTGAAAGGGGAGACCTTAAGAGACAAACTGATCCAGATCCTGAGTCAGAAACCCGGCTACTCCACCGATCTTGAAAAAGCCTTTGAGCTGGTGCTGAGAACCGCCTCTGCCAATCATCTGGAACAGGATGATCTGCCTTCCCGGATCGTTGTCATCTCTGACAATGAGATCAACCGTCTGACTTCACAGACCAGATGGCTCTTTGTCGATGAGATGAAAGCCCGCTTTGAAGCAGCCGGCTATCAGATGCCTTCACTTGTCTTATGGAATGTGGATAGCAGACAGAACACATTCCATGCCCTTTATGATGAGGAAAATGTCGTGATGTGCTCGGGTCAGTCGCTTTCTGTATTAAGATCATTGATCGATACCTTGAAAATGACGCCGTATGAGTATATGATGCATGTGCTGAACAATCCCCGTTATGACTGCATAACGGTTTAAAAATAAGACGGAAGCGGAACAGAAAAAAGATCTTTTTTCTGTGCGCTTTTGCATAGCGCAGTCAGGAGGTGAAATGTTTGCAGAAAAACTGCCTGTCATTGATATGCAGGCAACCGGACGGAACATTGAGGCTTTGAGAAGAAAGCATCATCTCAAGGTCGTCGATGTCCAGGATTTCTTCGATTTCAACACACCGCAGGCCATTTATAAATGGGAGAGCGGCAGAAGCCTTCCCTCCCTCGAAAACCTCGTGGCGCTGGCCAGAATGTACGGCTGCTCCATTGAGGAGATTCTTGTCATCAGGGACCATAAGCCCTGATTTTTTTTTTGTTACAGCAGAGACAGACTGAAAGCGATCAGAAGCTGGCCGATATAGTAAAGGGACAGATTCGTGACGCGCAGGCTGAATTTTGAGGAAGGACCGAAGGTGTTGAGAATCAGCACGATATCACTGATCAGAAACAGGAAAGAGCCGGCTGCGAAAACCGCTGTGAACGGGGAGAAGGAGGAGATCATGTTGCCGAAAGCGACGCAGTTGAGGATGACAATGGCGCCGATGTAGAAGATGCCGAAGATTTTGAAAGCCTTTGCGGCGGTGATCTTTGTGAAGATCCACTTCATCAACAGCGCGGTCAGCACGATGCTGGCAATGATACAGAGGAGTTTCTGCTGATTCATCGGCAGGATGGCTGCCAGATACATGATGTGGCCGCTCAGAAAGACGAGGATGCCGATCAGAAAGACCAGCTGTCCTTTCGCTTTGAACACATAGCGCAGATTGAGCAGCACATCGGCAATTCCGCCGAGCACAAGACCGGCAATGATCAGGTTTGAACCGGATGAGCCTTTAGCGGCAAGAAAACCGAGAATGATGAAACAGAGGGATGCCAGACCTTTGCATATGACGGCATTCACCCATTTCTCCTGTTTCTCCTGCCACATGAAAAGGGCGGCGATCAGCAGACATAACGGAATGAGAATATACATATTGTCCTCCATGAACACGATATCTGATTCCAGTGTATATCAGATCATGCCCGCATGGCAAAAGGAGAACCGCAATGTCTTTCCGCTTCCGGTTATGATATATTATTCTGTACAGCAAGAGAGTCATAGCTGTTGTGAGGTGAAACCATGAGCATTGCGGATATTGAATTCATCAACATGTGCAGGGATATTCTGGAAAACGGAACATCCACTGAAGGACAGAAGGTGCGCCCGAAGTGGCCGGACGGCACTCCGGCATACACAATCATGAAATTCTGCGAGATCAACCGCTTTGATCTGAGAAAAGAATTCCCGATGCTCACATTGCGGAAAACAGGCATCAAGAGCGCTACCGATGAGGTCTTGTGGATCTGGCAGAAGAAGTCCAACAACATCAACGATCTCGGTCCCCATATCTGGGACGAGTGGGCGGATGAGGACGGCTCCATCGGCAAGGCCTACGGTTATCAGCTTGGTCTTAAGCATTCCTGCAAAGACGTGAAAGAGGAAGGGCTTGTCAATGCCTTCCCGGAATATTATGAATTCTCTGTCAATGAGGAAGGTGAGGAAATCTTCCGTGACAGTGAAACCGGCAGAGTCGCAGCCGTGAAGAAAAACGGCAGATGGCATATGGATCAGGTGGACAAGGTGATTTATGATCTGAAGAACCAGCCTTTCGGCAGACGGATCATGACAACCATCTGGAATCCGGAGGATCTCGATGAGATGAATCTGCAGCCCTGCGCATGGAGCGTGACATTCACGGTGACCCAGGATCCGGGCAAGGACAGACTCACCCTGAATATGATTCTCAACCAGAGATCGCAGGACATTCTGGCCGCCTGGGCATGGAACACATGCCAGTATGCGGTTCTTCAGCATATGATCGCGCAGGTCTGTGACATGGAGGCGGGAGAATTTGTCCATATCGATGCCAACGCGCACATCTATGCGCCGAATCACATCCCCGCAATCAGGGAACTGATTGAGAGAACGCCGCAGCCCGCGCCCATCTTCCATCTTGATCCATCAATCAAAGATTTCTACCGTTTCACCAAAAACAGTGTCTCACTGGAAAACTATGTGGTTGCGGGTGAACAGATCCGCAACATTGATATCGCGATCTGAGGTGATGAGCATATGAAAGCAATCGCAGCGGTTGATCAGAACTGGGCCATCGGCAACAACAATCAGCTTCTGGTCCATATTCCCGATGATATGAAAAACTTCCGCCGCCTGACCCAGGGCAAGACGGTTATCTACGGCAGGAAGACACTCGAAACATTCCCTCATGCAAAGCCGCTTCCCAAGCGGGACAATATCATCCTTTCCAGAAATCCGGACTATTTCGTGGAAAACGCGAAAGTGGTCCACTCTGTCGAGGAGCTGAAAGAGATGCTTCCTGAAAACACCGATGATTATATTGTCATCGGCGGCGACAGCGTTTACCACACACTGCTGCCCTTATGTGACACATGCATCATCACAAAGGTTGAGAACAGCTATGAGGCGGATGCCTGGTTTGACAATCTGGACAACGATCCCGCATGGCAGTGCACAGAGCGCGGTGATGATCAGGAATACGAAGGGCTGATCTTCCACTTTGATACATACGAAAGAATCTGAATTCCGGTTTCATGCAGATGGCCCGCTGATACAAGGCGGGCCTTTCATATGGAAATAATATATTTCTTTGCGGGTTTCAGCAGCTTTCGCGGAATAAGAGTATCGGAGGCGCAATCATGAAACTGAATCATGCACTGAAAACAACAGAATTCCGATCTTCTTACGATCATAATGCCAAGCTGCTCATCTCAAAGAAAGAATGTCTTGCCAGAATTCTCCAGGGCTGTGTCACCGATTTCAAAAATATGGAGGTGAAAGAAATCATACCTCATATAGAATCGGTAGAGATTGACAGAGTTCCCCTGGAACCGGGATTGACCAATTGCGGGCCTCTGAACAGCCTGGACAAGGAAAACTATGAACCGGGAGAAGGCACAGTATTCTTCGACCTTCTGTTCAATGTCACTCTTCCGGACAGTGAACGCGCGAGAATCCAGATCAACATTGAAATACACAACCGCACAAGTCCATGGCGGATACTGATTCCGAGATCCATTTACTATCCGGCGCGGATGCTTTCTTCGCAGGGAGACAGGGATTTCTCTCTGGCAAAACAGGAGTATGACCATCTTCATAAAGTGATCAGTATCTGGATTTCACTGGATGTGCCGGAATACATGGCAGATACAATTGTTTCATATTCAATCAAGCCGGAATTCTTATACGGCGGGCCATATAAGATCCAGGGAAATTATGATCTCATGGAAACAATTCACGTCAATATCGGTAAGGATCCGGAAAAAAGCAATGAGCTGATCCGTTTCCTGTATACACTCCTGTCCAATACCTACAAAGCTGAAGAGAAGGAAAAGATCTTGACATCGGAGTATGAAATGGAATTCAATGAAGACGAC
This sequence comes from Erysipelotrichaceae bacterium NK3D112, assembly GCA_000701725.1. Classification (GTDB taxonomy): domain Bacteria; phylum Bacillota_I; class Bacilli_A; order Erysipelotrichales; family Erysipelotrichaceae; genus Bulleidia. The sequence goes on along the minus strand of JNJQ01000034.1, from coordinate 578 downwards.
AGGAGGCGAATAAGAGATATGGAGGGAATCCTGGACGGTTTCATCAAAACCAGTACGGAAGAAGGCTTCCGCAAAGGATTTGATAACGGATTAAAGAAAGGCATCAAACAAGGCATCAAACAAGGCACCAGCCGGATGCATGAGAAAAACATTGCCGCTGCTGCTCTTGCGGTGGAGAGTGGAAAGCTCTGTCTGTCTGATGCTGTAGAGCTGTTTGAAGTCACGGAAGAAGAAATCAGCACTCATCAAAAAACAAATGAGTAAGAATCAGATAAACTGGTCCCCGTAAGACGTACAGAACCATGACAGTTCTGAAGGCCTTACGAGGGCCTTTTTCTATCGGTGAAAGAGGTCATAATGAGGAATGCATATATGAGCAGGAAGAGAAAATCTGAAGCGAAACACTTTACAGAAGAACAGATCAGGAAGTTTCAGAACGATCCGAATATAAGGTATGTGGATGATCATACGCTCAGATTCAAATATGAATTCCGGATCAGGCTTTACGAGGCCTGGGAGATTGAGAAAAGACAAGGTATCAAACGTGTATTGACTGAAAACGGATATGATCTGAAAGA
>JNJQ01000033.1 GCA_000701725.1 Erysipelotrichaceae bacterium NK3D112 | reverse complement strand
GCACTGGATGAGATACCGGAAGACTTCACAATCAGGGAATTTCTTCTGCTTAACAGAAGCGAGGTGGCAGACATGAGCATTTTCGAGTACAACGATGAACGGCAGGCCAGACTTTTCAGACGCGAAGGCTATGAGGATGGCTTTGAGAATGGCTATAAGAATGGGACTGAATACGGTGACTTGAGAAGGATGACTGCAATGGTCTTACGAACTATGAAAGCGAAAGAAATCGGTTTTCAGGAAGCCTGTTCTTCCCTTCTTCTGAATGACGAAGAAATCGCTGCCTGCAAAGAATTCATGGTTCAGATGAATTCTGAAACAGGAGATGATCAGGAAGTCTGAAAAGACTTCGTACTGAAAGAATATCTTCTGCTTAACAGAAATGAGGTGGCAGACATGAGCATTTTCGAGTACAACGACGAACGGCAGGCCAGACTTTTCAGGAAGGAAGGTATTGAATACGGCAGAATGCAGATGATGGCCGAAATGATATCCCGAACCATGAAAGAGAAGGGAATCAGTTTTAAGGAAGCCTGTGCATTCCTTCTTCTGAATGATGAGGAAATCGCTGCTTGCAAAGAATTCATGGATCAGATGAATTCCGAAAACGAAAGATGATCAGGCCTCCTGCGGGACGCACTGACAGCCTGAGTGCCAAACGGTCAAAACCAATTACTTAATGCAGGTGTCCTGAAAGGTATCATCCTTTCCGGGCACTTTTTGTATATCTGTACAGAAATATGTCTGAGTGTACAATCTTGCGTGGAATTCAGCCATTCATTCACGAATACGGTATGATAGATACAGAGATCCCTTTGCCATGACAGACCGTCTTTCATTGAAAAATGACAGAGAACGCTATAATCCGCTGCTTGATATCACCCTGAAGGTGTTTCTGAGTACGGCGGTCACCTTTTTTTCTGTCCTCTCTGATGTCAACCATCGGCGGCATTGTCGACGGATTCGTCATCGGTCATACCATGGACACGTCGGATGTCGGCGCTTTGTCGCTCACCTCCCCCATCTGGTTTCTTTCCGCTGTCATTTACAGCATTCTTTCCTATGGTGCACAACCCCGCATCATCATGGAGCTGACAAAAGGCAACCGGGAAAAAGCCAGGGAAATCTTTTCCATGATCAATGATCCTTCCCGTTATATCGGCATCCGCACCGTCATGAAAATGGCAAGTGATGTAACCTATACATCCATGCTCAAACTGAACAATCTGGTCATCCAGATCGAGGTGCCTGAAAAGACGGATGGTATTTCACAGGAGCATTGTGAAAACGAAACAGGCTGACGGTCAGTGTAAATGAAACCGGATTTTCATTCATTATGTAACAGCTGCGGATGTCAGCAACAAAAAGACCCTCTTCCAGGACAGGTCAGGTGATCCTGAAAGGGAGTCTTTTAAGTTGTGAGTCAATGGCAAATCAGGATCAGTCACTCACAGACTTTGCTGTTTCATAATGTGATTTCAAGTCTGTAGGTTTCCGAAAACCGGCTGATAAACTCTTTGGACGGGTTTTTTCCGTGTTTCTCGTATTCCTCTTCGATTTCTTCTTTCATCTGTTCCCGTTGTGCAGCAGCTTTTTCAGCCGGTGCATAGGATATTCCGTACATGATTCCGTAACTGACATAGATTTCCCAGTCATCGTCCTCACAAGAATAAAGATTAAGTTCAATTTCTTCCTCTGCAACTTCACAGAGTTCCAGATACCTTCCCCGCCAAAATCTTTCATATTCATGAAATCTGTCTGTATAATCATTCCATTTCAGCATTAGCATTTTCCCCTGAGCTTTTTGGCCATATATTCGGCACCATATTTCATTTATATGTTTTTTAATATAATCATTCTGAATCGTCAAGGTGTCAGGATCACCTGATTTCCCGGATCGGATGCCAGCCCTTCCAAAACGGAATACATCGGGAACTGAGCTGCCAGCTTCTGATACGGGCTTTTCTTCGCAAGCAGAAGATACTGGGCTGATCCGTTCTGTACGGACAGGTCACAGAGAACTTCCCCGTCTGCCATCCTCATAGCAGTTCCACTCTGCCCTCACAATTCTGATATCCGATTCGATCTCTGCCCATCGTTTTTCAATGAGTTCGCAATAATACTGCGCATCGGGCAGATACGGATAGACCGCATAGGTGAGATACAGGTTTACGGTACGCGCAGGCAGGCATACAAAGCAATATCATCATGATCAAAATGATTCTGAATGCTTTTCTCATTTCATCCCTGCCTTTCTGTTTCAAAACGGATGGTTTTCTTTATTCACTGTTTTTTTATCGGTTCCATTCAGCTAAGCAGGCATTGATTTCACTGACCGGTGTCATGACACCGTATTTGAAATCCTTGCCGTCGGCTGAGAAATAGCCGCCCGGTGTGATGCCTGCCAGTTTCATTTGTTCGTTCAGGGCTGCCCCGCCGCTGCTGCCGACATGCATATAAGCGCTGTGTTTCATCGCATGGCTGACAAAGCCGGTGAATTCACCGAAATTCTCAATTCCCGAAGTGATCTTTCCGTAGGAAACCGCAAACCAGTCATTCTGCGGATTGCCGATGCACATGATACGGTCATCAATGGCAGGATCATTTTCCGCAATCTCCACGGCGGAAAGATCCTCATCGCATACAAAGCGGATCACAGCAAGATCATCTCTGTCACTGACAAAGACAGTCTCAGCGTTATACATGGTGTCATAGACTTCCGGTTTGAGAACGTTCATATTGTCCAGTCCCGGAATATCCTCATTCTCCATTCTGGTATTCACGGTAAAGACAAGCAGCTGCGCCTTGTCATTGGCAACCACATGGGCTGCGGTCAATGCGTAATATGCATCTTCTGTTTTTTCAAAGATAACACCGCTGCCGAATTCGCCATAGGTGATATTTTCGCCATCCACGTTTTTGGAAATCAGACCGATATTGGCGGATAAGAGACCGGACTGTTCGAATGAAGCCTGCATATCCTCATAGACGATATCAGGACTGCCGCCTTCTTTCTTTGAGCAGCCCCGCTCATGAATGCAAGGCTCATAACCATCATGAACGTTAAGATCTTTGTTGTTCTGTTCATTGGCTGTATTCCTCTTTCACTTCCAATATCACACCGTTTCAGCAGTTGAAATATCGATCAAATTCAGCAGGCGTCGGAATCTTTGCAAGATCAGCGCATTCTTTGCGCTTGGAACGGATGTAGCTTTGAATCAGATCTTCGGGGAACACACCACCTGCTGTCAGATAATCATGATCTTTTTCCAGTGCATCCAGGGCCTGCTCAAGCGAGGAAGGCAGATGGGAAAGCTTCGCCTTTTCTTCTTCCGGAAGATTGTATAGATTCATATCAAAGGGACCCCACCCCTGCTCATGAGGATCGATTCTGTTTTTCACACCGTCAATGCCTGCCATCAATATCGCCGCATAAGCAAGATATGGATTGCATGTGGCATCCGGATTGCGCAGTTCAAAGCGGCGCATGGCCGGTTCTTTGACATAAGCCGGAATGCGGATCACGGCGGAACGGTTGCTGGTGGCATATCCCACGGTTACCGGTGCTTCAAAGCCGGGAATCAGGCGTTTATAGGAATTGGTGCTCGGATTGCATAAGGCACAGAGGGAATCGATATGTTTCAATAATCCGCCCATGAAGTAATGGGCTGTCTTTGATAAACGGGAATAGCCGCTTTCATCATAGAAGACAGGCTTTCCATCCTTCAGCAGCAACATGTGCACGTGCATGCCGCTGCCGGCCTCTCCATAGACGGGCTTTGGCATGAAGGTGGCGCATTTGCCGTATTTCATGGCGGTATTCTTGATGATGTATTTAATCATCACCGTGGCATCCGCCATTTTCACAAGCTCTCCCAATTGCGGTTCGATTTCAAACTGACCGCTGGCGCTGACTTCGGGATGGTGGTAATTAACGGGAATTCCCGCCTCTTCGATTCTTAAAACCATTTCCGAGCGGCACTCATAGGATGTGTCATAGGGTTTGGCAATGTGGTAATTCTTCTGGAATGGCACAACGTTTCCTTTGCCCTCGCTGTCACTGTTCCAGTGCGATTGTGCAAAGTCAACGTGTGCTTCCTGGCCTTTGCCTTCCAGTTTCCATCCTGCCTCATCAAACAGATAGAATTCGAATTCGGGAAGGATTTTCATTGTGTCAGCAATGCCGCTGTCTTTGAGATATTTCGCTGCGGCAAGGGTGATATTGCGCGGGTATTGCGGCAATGGTCTGTTCTCAGGATCATCGATGATCATCGCATTGCCGCATATGGAAAGTGTTTTAACTGCACAGAACGGATCAATCATTGCCGTAGCGATATCCGGAATGAAGACCATATCGCTTTTTTCAACCAGGGCATATCCGTAATTGGATGCGTCAAAACCGATGCCGTTGATCAATACTTTTTCATTGAAGTGCGATGCGGGGATTGTCACATGGCGGAATGAACCGCTGATATCCACCATTTTGAAATCCACCATCTGAATGTCATTGTCCTTGATGAACTGAATGACTTCCTCTGAGTTTTTGAACATGATGTCCTCCTGTCATTATTCTGCTGCTGTCTGTGTCAGCTCTGTGAGAGCTTCTGCTGGTTAATCTGGTCAATTTCAAGCTGAATGAGACTGCCGAATGTGCGCTCATCGATTTCCTGGCTTCTTTCTGCCGCAACGGATGTATCCGCGAAGGAATCAAAGATCAGCTGTTTGGCGGAAAGTCTCTCCATGATCCTTTCCTCAATTGTGTTTTCGCACAGCAGTCTGTATACAAGCACATTTCTTGCCTGGCCCATACGGTAGGCTCTGGAAATGGCCTGGTTTTCAATGGACGGTTTCAATTGCGGCTCACACATGATGACCACACTGGCCGACTGGATATTGAGTCCCGTTCCGCCCGACTGGATCTGCGCAGGCAGTACCGCTCCCGGTCTTGCCCTGTCAAAGGCATCGATGATCTGCTGTCGTTTGGCCACCGGAACAGAGCCGTTGATCGTGTTTACGCATCTTTCTCCGAGTGCCTCACGGACCATCTTGAGTGTGTTAAGGAAGAAAGAGAAAACGATAACCTTGCGGCCTTCGGATTCCGCCTCATTGACCAGTTCGATCAGTCTTTGCGCTTTGGAGGAATCCGTCACATCATCCACATTCCATGACACCTGTCTGATATCGGCATATTTCTGAGAAAGTATCGTGTCATTGTAAATCTGCCGTTCAATGGTATTTAATGAGATCCATTCCTCATTCTCAATCAGTTCAGGCAGTTCCCCAAGCACGTCCTCACGCTTTCTGCGGTAATAGACCGGAGCGATGGATTCTCTGAACTTTGCGGCTGCGGAAAGTCTGGACACATGTTCCAGGGATTCAGCGATCTCAGGATTAAGAACTTTGATCAATGAGATCATCTCCTCCACATTGTTTTCAATTGCCGTTCCTGTTAAGAAGAGAATCCGGTCTGTATGGATGCAGATGTTTCTGACATTCTGGGAACGTCTGGCATTCTCATTTTTAATATAATGCGCTTCATCCACAATGAGCATGTCCATCCTGAAATCATCTTCGAAAGAAAGATTTGCCGTGGTTTCATAGGTGGTTACCGCCACTCCGCCATAGCGCTTCCATGACGCAAACATCTTGTCTCTTTCAGAGCCGTGGATCTTTTTCACACTGAGTCTGCTTTTGGTCGCTGTTTCTTTGCACCAGTTGGTCAATACACTGGCCGGACAGATCACCATGAAATGCTTCGCCCCGGTGTTTTTCAAAGAAACCATGGCTGCGATCGACTGCACCGTTTTGCCAAGACCCATCTCATCCCCAAGCAATACCTTCTTCTGATGAAGCGTATATTTCACACCCCATTCCTGGTATCTTCTGAGTTCACATAACAGTCCGTCCGGGAAGAAGGCTTCATCCTGGATCTCTTTTGCCAGCTCTTCGGGAATGCCGTAGTATTGATCTTCCGAGAAAAGACCGGGCATGATCTCTTCGAGGATGTTTGTATAAAGAATCGGATTCTTCGCAAAATCATCCCATGCGTCAGAAGGGTTGATCTGATGAGACCGGTTCATCTCATTGCTTAATTTCAGCAGTGCTCTGCACGCTTCCCCTTCCAGGGTTTCTTTGAGCCAGTGATAGGAATGTTCCGTATTCTTCTTTACTTCATCGCTGTAGAAGATCCAGCGGATACTCGAGTCAATCTGGGAAAGATATTTCTTTGCGCGCTCAATATCATTGGATTTCTGTGCAAAGAACTGCTTTGCGCGGTTTGCGCCTGTGCGGTATTCCTGATAGGCATATACCGCTTTGACCAGTTCCGTGGATGCGAAGGTTTTATTGTCGGCGGAGAGTTTCAGTCTTGTGCTTTCAAAGGTGGAATGATAAATGTCCGTTACGATTTCCTTGAGATGCACGGCGGTTTCATCACTGATGCCGCGGATGGAGGAAAGATCGCTTTCATTGGCGGAATATATTCTTCCGATCGCTGTATAGCCTGCATCTTTGAGCGCCTTGTAACGGATGCCGGAATATTCCTTGCTTAATTCATCCACGCTCATCGTATCCAGAATGCGTAATGTCTCCTCATTTTTCAGCACATCAATGGATCTGCGGATATTGTCCTTTAACGGACGGATCTGTCTGTTGAGTTGTGAATATGCCGCATTGATCTGATCCGCTTTCGCAATGATGTCTCTGAATTCTCTGATTCTCTCCCCTCTTACCGGTCCGAATTCCTTTTTATCAAAGAGAACTTCGATAAAGGGATTATAGGAATGTTCATATGCCTCCCATGCATCGGAGGTATCGACTCTTTCAAGAGATGCGATGCATCGCTGGATCGCATCCATGTCTTCATGGAATTGTGCAGTCAGATCAGAATTCAGGAATTCCACGGCTTTGAGCGCCTCATTCTGTTTTTCCTTGTTGGCAAATGTCCAGCGGATGAAATTGGACGCAATGGATGCTTTGGCTAGTGCGTCTTTGATCCTCTCCAGATGCGTGCGTGTTTTCTCCGCATTCTTCTTTGCGTCATACAGCAGCACATACCGGTAAACCAGCTTCATTAGTTCATTGACTGAATCGGTATGATAAAAGACATTGCCATGATGAAAAACCGCCTCGTTGCGGATGAAATCAGCGCTGATGTTCTTACCGGTATCATTGTTCAGAAGCTCTCTGATCTGATTCTTCAGATCCGCTTCCTTCTTTTCAAACTGTCTGTTCTGATCCAGATAAGACTTTTCACGGTTAATCAATGTCCGTATGTCTTTGTACTCAAAATTTCCGGGCATACTGAAAGCTCCATAGGATGGGAAATGAATCCGGTCTTCTGTTCTGCCGGTTTCATAAAATGATTGGGTTTGAACCGTTGTATTCCAATTCAAGTATACACTCACACTTCCATTGACAGGGAAAGGATTTCCTGATGTACGTGTTCAGGATATTAAGAATCCGTTGGATATCAGTCTTTCCAAAATGAAAACCTGCGCCAATGCATACACATTTTTGCAGGTTATCATGAATCCTATCTGTTGTAAGAGCCGAGGAATGCAAGACTCGGTTTGGGTGTATGGATCTGGTTTTCTCTGTCCAGGGATACCAGGCCGAACTGCATGGAATAGCCGCTCTGCCATTCCCAGTTGTCAATGAATGACCAATAGAGATAGCCCTTGATGGGAAGGCCTTCCTCTTTGCATTTCATGACGCCTTCCATTGCCGTACGGATATATTCGATTCTTTCCTGATCATCGGAAGTGGCAATGCCGTTTTCCGTGATCAGAAGATCACCCTTGAATGATTCATGGACACGTCTGATCACATGACCTGCGCATTCGGGATAATATTCATATCCCATCTGTGTAACTTTCACATCAGATGCGGGATCGAGTTCTCCGTCTTTGGAGAAGATGGCTCTTGTATATGTCTGGATGCCGAAGAAATCATCGTTTTCGATGGTGGGCAGATAATGCAGGAAATCTTTTTCCCAGTCTTTGTCCGCATTTTCTTTGCCGTTATCGGTGTATTGCAGATCACGCACACTTAAGCTGAGACCTGCCTTTGTGCCGGGAAGAATGCGGTGAATGACTTCGACTGCCTTCTTATGGGCAAGGCATACAATCTCGTCGCCATGGGCTGAACGGGGTGATGTGAATACGGCAGCCTGTTCCACGCCGAAGACTTTGAGGTTTTCTTCCTTGGCGAACTTTTCCTGTTCCGCCATCTTTTCCAGATCCATACCGATCTGAAGGCTTCCGCCCTCGGTATGTTTCATGATCTTTTCCAGATACCCGGCAATCAATGTGCCCATATTGGCTTCATTGATTGTCACAATCCAATGAATGTTTCTGTCCCTGAGATGTTCACAGACATATTCCACATATCTTGCGAAATAATCAGGCGTTGTGTCCGCTTCCCAGCCGCCTTCGGTAATCAGCCACTTGGGACATACGAAATGTAAAAGCGTGATCACGGGTTCAATTCCGTATTCATGGCAGGCATCGACCATATCCAGATAATGGTTCATTTCCTCTTCTGAGAATTTGCCCTTTTCCGGTTCGATTCTTGCCCATTCAAAGGAGAAGCGGTAAGCATTGAGTCCTGCCTCATGCATCAGGCGGATATCATCCCGGTAGGTATGATAATGATCCGCTGCGTTTCCGGAGGGTTCTTTGTATCCGCCGGTTTTCATATATTCCTGTGCCCATGTGTCACTGTTGATGTTGTTGCCTTCGACCTGGCCGCCCGCCGTTGCGGAGCCGATCAGAAATGTTTCATTCATGAATATGTCCTTTCAAACGTGTGTAGTGGCGTTTCATATATTGCAGTACGATATGATCCATTACCGCAAGGGCTGCGTATTTTCCGGTGTCATCCCGGTTTGTTATGCCCATCGGAATCACGTGGTCTGCCCGGTTTATCCGGATGGAATTCGTGTTCTGGGTCAGAACAATGACCTTCGCGCCGGAGTCCATGATGATATCTCCGAGATCATGATAATAGCTGAAGAAGCTTCCGCCTGCCGTGCAGATGATGGCCACGCAGTTTTCATCCAGTGATTTTGCGCATTCCAGCTGATTTTCATAGGACTGATACAGTTCCACATATCTGTCCATCATGATCATCCTTGACTGGAAGAAATGACCGGCATCCCAGAGGAAATGATGGGAGAAGTATGCGGTTCTCTGCGCCTCAAAGATCATATCCGCCGCTTTGGCGATCTTCTTCATGTTTTCAGGGGACAATGCGGATGTGATGTTGGCATTCACCTGTTCCGCATACATCTCAACCGCCTTCTCATCTGAAGTCTTCAGCAAAGATCTGAACTGATCCGTATAATCATCCATCAGTCTGAATTCGAGATTCAGATCATCGTGGAAGTTCTTGAAACTCGTATAGCCGAGAAAGCGGCAGAAGCGTGATATCGTTGCCTGGGATACATAGCAAAGGTCTGCCATCTCGGCGATTGACATGCGTTTGACCTTTTCACTGTTTTTGACCAGTGTCAAAGCAATGTCATAGTAAGAATCGTGCACCTGTGCGGTATTGATGAAATTGAGCAGTTTTTCAGAAACTGATCCCATTGAAATTCTGTCGTTCATAATACATTTTCTCTCTTGAAATCAGTCTAGCACAATTCTCAGAAACCGTTGTTTCTGATTACGGTCTGATACCAGCTGAAACTCTTCTTTTTGATGCGTGCGCATTCCTTCGGATCGGTTTCGGTTCTGTCGATATAGACCAGTCCATAGCGCTTTGCAAAGCCCTGGTGTGAGGAGACAACATCGACAAAGGACCACGGGCAGTAGCCGAATACGGGTACGCCTTCCTCGATCATCTTATGGATCTGTGAGAGATGGGCCTGAATATATTCGATTCTGTATGTGTCATTGATTTCACCGTTTTCATCCGGTGTTTCGGATACGGCCATACCGTTTTCAGTGACGATCATCGGCAGCTGATATCTCTGATAGATCTTTTCCATGCCGGTGCGTAATCCATCCGGATCAATTCCCATATCCATCCATTCGGTCTTTTCAAGATAAGGGTTTGCACAGATGTCATAGAGATCGGATACCCAGAACGGAGGCTGGTTGTAATTGATCGGGCCTGTCTTTTCCTTGGCGCAGACACTGAAGTAATAATTGACACCGATGAAGTCGCATGTGGAGCCCTTGAGGACTGCCTCATCCTCTTTTTCGGTTACCGGATAAAGATCATGGTTTTTCAGATAGGAAGTCACAAACGGGGAATATGCGCCTCTGACACTCATATCAAGCATATAGAATTCCATTAATTCTTCCGCCTGCCATGCGGCTGAGACATCCTGTGCCTTGGAAGTTAACGGATAAACAACCTGGATGGCACAGACCGGTCCGATCTTGGCGGAAGGATCGATTTCTCTTAATAATGCGAAGGCTCTATGTTCGGCAAGGGAAACATGATAGCTCATCTGGTAGATATTGCGCAGATTCTGAACCGGATCCTTTTCATGGTTGCCATTGAGATTGCCAGCAGCTGTTGCGATCAGCTGTTCATTGACGGTAACCCATGTCTTTACCCTGCCTTTGAAATGTCTGAAGCAGACTTCCGCATAGGCCGCATAGGCATCAACCATCTTTCTGCTCTTCCAGCCGCCGAAGGCTTCAACTAATGCCTGCGGGCATTCAAAGTGATAAAGCGTTACCAGCGGTTCGATATTATTTTCAAGCAGTGCGTCAATCAGCTGGTCATAGAATGCCAGACCTTCTTCATTGGGTCTGAGTGTTTCATCGGGCATAATGCGGCTCCAGGAGAAGCTCATTCTGTATGCCTTTAAGCCAAGCTCTGCCATTAAGGCAACATCTTCTTTCCAGTGATGATAATGATCGGCTGCCACCTTTGTGTCGGCTGTGCCTTCGGGTACTTTCTGCACATCGGTTGTCGCTAAGCCTCTGCCGCCTTCGTTATAGCCGCCTTCCACCTGGAATGCGCTTGTGGAAGCTCCCCACAAAAAATGATCCGTGAACTTTTTCATATTTCTCCTCCGGTCTTCTTTCAGAATTTTTATATCATTTGTCATACATGTATATATTTCATGTTCAGAAAGTCACTTTCAAAATCTGAAAGTGATGTTAAAAGGAGTCCGGGAGGACTCCTTCAGAGATGAATTCAGGCTTCTTTGGATTCAAGCGCTGCGGCTTCCTGTTCCTCTTTATAGGCGATGTTGTCTGCGGCCTTGAAGAACGGATACCAGATGGCTGCGCTCATCAGTGTTGCGATGATCTGATAGACACCGATCTTCCAGGAGCCCTGCAGAATACCATAGATGAAGATGGGCATGGAGCTGAATCCGATGATACCGGTGGGAATCGGCATCAGGCCAAGCTGGATGAAGAGATAAGCCAGCAGCAATGACAGGATCGGAACCAGCAGGAACGGGATGATGAACATGAAGTTGTACATCAGCGGCATTGCGAATACGACCGGTTCATTGATATTGAAGAGACCGACCGGAAGCACAAGCTTGGAGAAGGACTTATAACGCTTTGATTTGGCGAATAATGCCATGACAATGACAAGACCGAGTGTGCATCCGCAGCCGCCGTTGCATGCGAAGTCATACATGGAGATGTTCCACATATGGGGAATTGTCTGGCCTGCGGCAGCCGCTGCCATGTTGTCACCGACATAGGTGAACCAGATCGGGAACAGAACTGCGAGGACTGTATAGGAGCCATGAACACCGACGAACCAGAGCAGCTGTGCGCAGATGATCAGGATAATGAATCCGGGCAGGCTTCCGGTGATGTTGGAAAGCGGTGTCTGCAATACTGTATATACGGCATCAACGACATTTCCGTAAGGTGTCAGTGTGAACAGGACACGGATGATGCAGAAGATAATTGCGCAGAGTGCACCCGGAATGATCGCTGTGAAATTCTTTGTGACATTCTCAGGGACGCCGGAAGGCATCTTGATGGTGATGTTTCTTTCGACAACCGCAATGTTGATCTTGGTGGTGATGATCGCAACGATGAATGCCAGGAAGGTTCCTCTGGATCCCATGTAGTTCATATTGACCAGGGAATCACCTGCTTCATTGGCTGTTAAAGGGATCAGGATCAGATAGCCCATCAGCGCAAGGAATGCATTCTCATTGGCAAGCTCGCCATGGCCGAAGCTTCTGGCTGCGGCTCTGGCAACACTGAATACCATGAACAGTGACATGAAATTCATGGATGCGTTGTAGATTGCGCCAAGGCCGTCTCCGATGCCGGTGCTTGCCAGGAAGTTCTGGTACGGTTCAATCGGAATTGTGTTGAGCAGATTGAATACCGCACCGATCATGATGATCGCCATCAGTCCCATGGAACCCTGTCCGATGGACTGAACATACTTGTTCTGCGATACCTTCATGGAGAACGGTATCAGCTTTTCATTCAGGAACGAAGTAAAGAAGTTTTCTTTTGTTTCACTCATATTTGCCTCCGTGTTTTTGTACATTGAATTTATAGCATTGTTCAAACATCCTCCCCTTTCACCGTGTGAACTCACTTTCAGATTCTGAAAGTTCATGCGCAAAATGAAAGAAGCCCGGTGATTCCGGACTTCCTTCTGTGTCTTTCAGATCTGTTCCGATCTGATTTCTTTAATGATTATCTGTATGCGCTGCCGGAGAGTGTCACTTCATTGCGCAGGCCATAGGCTGCGGGACTTCTGTCATCAAGCACTCTGCCCTCATCGTTGAGGATGCCGCTGTTATTTTTCAGAACCGCATTGAGCAGTGAGGTCGCAACCGTGATTTCGATTTCATTGGTTCCCTTCTTCAATACGGAGGTCACATCCGCATTGCCGCTTGCCTGATCCGCAATCACTTCAGCACCGTTGATCCGGATGCCGTAAGCATCTTTGTTTCTGCCAAGATGGATCCAGACCTGCTGACCTTCTTCATAGCTCTCAGGTGTTTCAAATGATGCCGTATAAGTACCGATGCCTGATACATCTTTCAGATCACTGCTTAACTGATCCCATGTTTTGAGTGTATCGATGTTTTCATCAAAGACGACTGTCTTGACGGTATCCAGTACGGTTTCTCCCGGAGTCCAGCTTTCAATCTTCAGATTCCAGCCGCTCACTTTGATTTCTTCGCTCATTGCGGCGGGTGTTTCTGTGTCTGCTGCCAGCACGTCCTCACTGATGGCAAAGATCATTGAGTCATTGGGTTCCAGGTGCACATGAACCCTGATGCCTTCTTCGCTTTCCGTATAATCCGCAGCACTGACTTCACCGGTCCACGCATTGAGCAGATACGGTTTTCCGTTTCCTTTGAGAACAACATCTGTATCGACTGTTTCAGCTGTCTGCACATCTCTGTAGTTATTCGCATTGCCGTAGTTGTAAATGAAGTAGTAATCCGCTTGATCATCCGCTCTGTGTGCGGTTAACAGTGTTTGATTTTCATAAGAGGCTGCCGGGATGACACCTGCGTTTCTGAGTGCGTCCGCAGTTTCATCATCGGATGCGATCTGAATCACATTGTCTTTGGAAAGAAGTGTGCTCATCTGTTCCTTGATATCTTCATCATTGAGATATGATCTTTCTTCTGCCGGATTGCCGATGATGACAATTTTCAGACCTGCATCCGCATATTCATTGAGTCTCTGCACTGTTTCATAAGGAAGATCATTCACATTGTCAAGAATCAATGCCTGATAAGCCGCTCCGTCGATGTCCAGCCTGCCGTCCGTGACTTTCATATTGTCAAGTTCCATAACAGACGGATCAATGAAGTCGTAGCTGTAGCCGTTCTGTTCAAGGACTTCAGTTGTAAAGATCTTGTCCGGTCCCCAGAAATCGATTGTTTCGTAATAGCTGTGATGATAGACTGCCGCATCGACTTTGGCGGTTCCCTGTCTTAATACAAACTGGTTTCTTGCAATGAAGCTGAGATAGTTTTTCGCAAAGAGCCAGTTGGGCTGTCTTTCACCCCATGAATTTGACCATCTGTAGGATTCAAATCCGGTAAAGCCGGGCCATTGTGTTCCTTCGACTGCGCCGCCGTTATAGGAGCCGTTGTAAGGATAGCCATGGAAGACAACCTGGTTGACACCGCTTGCGAATGCACGCTGATCATGCCAGATGTGATCCAGGAATGTCTGTTCGTAGTTTCCGGAATTGTATTCACCGTTGCCGCGTGTGCCGTATTCTCCGTTATCCTTTTTCGGATTCCATGTTTCTGTCCATTCAGCAGATGTTTCCATGGAATAGATTTTCTTATCCGTCGCATGAACTGCACCGGCCTGCAGGCGGTAGAAGTCCATATAGTCATTTCCGTACAGAGATTCTGTTTCCGGAATATCCGGATACATGGCTGTTTCGGCTGTATCCAGGCTCTTGCCGTAGGATGTCTGATAGCGTAATGTCAGCCCATGCGCTGCGCAGAACTGCTGAAGCGGCTTGATGTTATTTTCGATATACATGTCTGTCAGCTCTTCGCGGAAGTCATTGAGCACTTCGGATGAATTCTGATCAAACGAGAAGGAAGGAACCGGTTCACCCATATAGTTGCCGATCGCTGTCCATTCATCGCTGCCGTCATAGATTGCAGGCAGATAAGCGGTGATATCATAACCGTGATCGTTCATAAAGGATGCCTGCAGATCATGTGTCCAGTCAAGATGTGTTTCAAACTCCAGAGAGTCGACAAACATGGATCTGCAGCTCTCAAATGCATCGCCATAATAAGGGATCAGTTCATTTTCCCAGTAATCGATGATCATCTGGCTGCCTGCTTTGGAATAATGATCGACCTGATTGTTTTCATACTTCTGATTTCCGGACGGATGAGAGTACCATGCAAAGAGAACATATTCCCCTTCTCCTTCCGGTTTGAATTCAACACTGTATGTGCCGTCATTGTTGTCCTTGATCAGACTGTCATCAAGTCTGACGGCGCTGTCAAATGCAAGGACTCTGTTTGCTTTATCCGCATATTTTGCAACGCTGACACCTGCCAGTGTCACTTTTCCGCTCACTTTCTGTGCATCGCTCACTGCTTCTTCAGAAACCGGAAGTGTTCCGTTAAACGGCTTCTGGGAAGTGATGCCATCCACAAATGCGCCATCCATTTCCATCTGCGCGCCCTGGGCGGGATCGTTGACATCCTTGATCGTCGGCAGTGCCAAAGGCCATGCCGGGGTCATTGTGAAGTCAATGGTGAAATTGTTTTCCTTTGCGACTTCAAGAATATACTTTGTGATTTCTTTCCAGTTTTCGCTGCCCCAGTCAAGCTGACCTTCGCCATCTCCGCCGGCAACGGATACCGGAACGATTTCCGCTCCGCCGAATCCTGCCTGTACCATGGATTCGATTTCTTTTTTCACTTCTTCCTTGTCCATCATGGAACCGGGAACCCACCATCTGGTCAGAGGTTTGTTCTCATCTGACGGATTGGCAAAAGCTGCCGCAAATTCTGATTTCACTGCTGTGTTTTCCTCTTTCTGTTCTGTTTCGGCTGTCTGTGTGCACCCGAGCAATGATGCTGCAAGCAATCCTGCAAGTGCTGTTCTGACTGTTTTCTTCATCACATCTCTCCTTGTGTCTGCACTGATATTGTCATCGTTTTCAATAGTTTTCTGTATGAATTCTGGTGACAACTCGTATGGAAAAATGTGACAATTAAGACAGGTAACCAAAAATGAGCGATATCAGTATCATCAACGAAATGATCCGGAATGAACGGATCCGTCCGGGCTTTACGGCAATCCATCTGAATTCCTATCTCACCAACCTTCCGGTTGAAAATGACAATGCGGAACTGAAAGGCATCCTCAGATACTTTTCTTCACCCGAAGTTTATCTGTCTCTTTACCAGAAGGAGGAATTCGTAAACGGACTGTCTCTGGAAGTCAAAGCGGAAATTTTCCATGATGAAGAGATCCGCGCAGGAATCAATTACCGGGAAAGCCTCTTCCACAATCATGATTTCTTTGAAATGATGTATGTCTATTCCGGAACATGTAAAAACGTGATCGGTCATAAGGAGATGCGGCTTGAGGCAGGAGATCTTCTGCTCTATAATCTGCAGACTGTTCATAAACTCATCCTCGATGATCCCGAAGCAGTCATATTCAATATACTGGCCGGCAGAGAGGTTTTCAGCAAATCATTCCTGAATCTCTTTTCCGAAAACAATCCGGTTCTTCAGTTTTATATTCATTCTCTTTATGACATACCGGGTGACCAGTACTGTGCATTTCATCTGTCTGGAAATGAAGCGCTGAATCCTCTTCATAACATGATTGCGGAATTCATTCAAAAAGATGAGATGTATGAAAAGATCATGTATCTGGATTTCCAGAGTCTTCTTGTGCGATTGGCAAGAATCCGTCTTTCAACACGTTCCGGCCTTTCGGTAACATATCATGAGGGACTGGATATCAATGATGTTCTGATGTATATCCATGACAATTACACGGATGTCACCCTGCAATCCATCGCCGATCATTTCTCCTATACAACCAGATCAATGATCCGCTTTCTGAAAAAATATACCCATAAGACATTCACTGAGATTCTGCGTGACTTCAGGTTACTGAGTGCATGCAACATGCTCAGATACAGCAATACCTCAATCGATGAAATCGCATTGCAGACCGGGTTCAGCGAGCGCAGCTATTTCGACAGAGTGTTCAAGCAGACCTTTGCGGTCACTCCTGCCGAATACCGCACTTCAGCCGGTGTTTGACTTCTGACTTTGCAAAGTGATGAAACATGCAAAGTCGTATTACCATTTTTTGCAAAAACAGTCCGGAAGTTCCGGGCTGTTTTCAGTATTCATGATTCTGAGGATTGTGTATCTTTACGGTTCATTTTCTGTATTCAAAATTCAGTTTGTCGTAAGTCTTTCCATTGACTTCAAGACCGTTCTGTTCAGTATTGACATAGGTCATTCCGGCTTTTTCAAGAACACGTTTGGAGCCGATGTTTTCAGCTGCGCACCACGCCTTGATGCATGGAATGTTTTCGTTTTCGCTCAGGTATTCAATGACAGCAGTCAGCGCTTCACTTGCATAGCCTTTGCCCTGCCATGCAGGAACAACACTGAAACCAACTTCAATCTGATCGTTTTCATAATCATAGGCTCCGATTGTGCCGATCACTATATCATCGACATCCATAACCCAGGAATAGACATGTTCATCTTTGTCATAGCTTTGAATAAACCTTTCTACGGTTTCTTCCGCCATTTCCTTTGTCGCATATGGATTCCATCCGGAGTATTTGTACATGGAAGGATCTGTTCCCATGTGTCTGTACAGAGCATCGGCATCTTCAGGCTGATACCTGCGCAATGTCATCCTCTCTGTCCATAACTCGACCGTTCCATGGACTTCGATTTCTTCGATGGAAGCAATCTGGGATTCGTAAATGAGAACATCCTCAATGAAAATACCGTCTTCGTTTCCGCCATACTCATGCATTAAGAATTCATAGTTTCCATAGCTGGCCAAGCCGGTAAAGATATTTCCGTTGTTGTCCGTGATGCGGACATGTTTCTTTTCATATCTGGAAAGGTCCATGGTTCCTCCTTGTTAAACTGCTTTGTAGACAATCTGTCTTCTTATGATCATGATGGGAATCCTGATTGAATCAGTGCTTCTGACACAATTGGGATAAACACATTCATGTTTTTACATGATGAGTTCATTAGTGTATTATCATTCACATCCCTCTTGTGGTTAGCTCTGCTGTTTTCTATCACATGATTCCTATCATAATTTGCGAAGAAACGGCATCGTTTGACGCATTCATTCTGATCATCAGTCGCACAACCCACCTTTATAATCAGCCAATGCTTTCCATTATTTTCTCAACTGATAATGGCTTTGCAATTTTCAGTTCAAGGTCATTAAGATAAACTGTTTTGCTGTTACTTGGTTCTTTCCACATTGCCGGATAAACGACAATTTCTCGTTTTCCTAAAGCCGCAGACACTGTTAAGCGCTTTTCTTCGATACTGATCGGATGGCCTGATTCTCTCAGGATTTTTTCCAGCGGAGCAATTAATGAAACCTGTTCATCAAAAGGAATAGGCTGCCGTTTGATTCCTGATGTTGCCCAATCAAGGAGATCCAGACCGGCGAATCTGTTCAAAGAGCCATGGACAAATTGATTTCGATAATGTTTCAGGCAATTATTACATGCGCTGCTGCAATCACAATTGCTTAATATAGTACGTGCCTCTGCCAGTATTTCTGAAATTGATTCTTTTATTCCAACAGCATATCCCGCTCCACTGGACAGACTGTCATACAGATAAACGTCCACGAAGGATCCCATCGAATTTTGGCGATATCTGAATCCGGTAACGAGTTCTGTGAACTCCACATCCAGTTTTTTGCATGCAGCTAAGCGTATAGCTTCTGATAAAGATGTTGCCGCTTGTTGAAGCCACGTATTTCCTCTTTTTGCATTCAATTCATCCGGATCAATTGCAATTTCCAGAACAAGCATATCTGTAATGAAATCATATCCAAGATTGACATTGCGCGCGTCAGAATGCATACATCGTGATCTTGCAAACTTCGATCTGTATGGTCTGCCAATCATTTTACTTTCCATAAGCTGGCCCGGCACTGCAGCTCCGCAGTCTGCACAGATCATAAATCCGTTTCCTCCCGGGCCGCGATTGATCATGATAATTCTCTGATTCGATCTTGAAGAAATTCTGACATTCTTACATCCCGGCACATCAACGATATCATCGGATGCTGAAACGGTTGAATACAAAGGAGGAACGACCACCGAATATTCTTCCACCAGCTGTGCACTTGGTATTGCTCTGGCATCTTTTGGTGCAAATCCCCAGGGTTTTACATAATCTCTGTCCGGAAGCAGCGTGTCATTGCCACAGAATGGACATTTATCTCCGCTTTCCTCTTCCAAGCCAAACCAGCCACAAACACTGCAATTCATTACCTTTCTCGTATAATTGGGATCATCAATGTAATTTCTTGCAGGTGCGGAAGCCATGTTCTTTTTTCTCTCACTGCCGGGATAGTACAAACCTCCGATCTGATACGTCTGCTTATCAACTACCAGACCTCTTCCTGGCGCATATTCAGAAATCGCGATATCCAAGCCTCGCTCAACCTGATATTTTGTTCTGCCATCCGGTTCCGGAATGTACATACTGACAACGTTTTTCGGGAATGAGTATGTTGGTATGATACCTTCTTCATAGCATGCATCCAACAAGCTTTTAATATTCTGTCCAAAGGCTCCCGAATCGTAAACTCCATACAATTCCGGATGTCCATCTCTTTTTTCTTTTAGTTCGTGGAATTCTCTGATCAGAGTTTCAACAAAGTCTCTTTGATCAAATGTGATACCTGTCGGAAGCAGTACAGAATCATTATTCACCGCATAATTCACAAGGTATCTCTCAAAGTCAGGAAGCATTTCATCCAGGAATTCCGCTGCCGGCAACGCATCAAGACTTGTGTTCTTTATCTTCAGGAAATTTTCGAGAACAATAATACTTAAATGACGTTTCAGAAGTTTCTGACTGTTTATGTCAATCCATGGTCTTCGCGGATCACCCCTGAACATCGGAATCGGATTATTGAAATACAATGAATCATGCGGTCCATCTTCACAGAATGTGACGATTGTGGAAAGACTTGCCCCTCTTCTTCCGGCTCGACCTGCACGCTGCTGATAGTTTTCACGCATAGGTGGTATATTTCTCAGACCAACTGCCACAAGTGAGCCAATATCAATACCAACCTCCATTGTCGTTGTACTGCTGAGAATATCAACAGGAGTTTCATTTTCAGAAATCAGATCCTGGAAGCGTAATTCATATTGTTCTGTTTTCGACCATAATTCATCTCTTTGATCTTTGTGAGAGACCTGAGCTGTATGTTCCTCTGTATCTATTACGTTAATGCGGTGTCCTTCCAGCGCTTCACTGATTGGATTTCTCCAGAAATCAAAAGCGGATACTTCTTCGGCTGTCATTTCATGAATTCTCCTTGAGCCGCAGCCCGGACAGCAGTCATTGATTTTATAAGGAGAAATATCTGAGCATTGCTCACATTTGATCCATTTATGAGCAGGCTGAAAGCGTGGTTTTACACGGGTTAGCTCGATATACCACCGGTCAGAATTGTATTGACCTGAGTCAAGCAGCATTTCATTAAATACCGCTTTCCATGCATTTCTATCAGCTGATTCTTTTTCCCAGCCCATGGCATCATTAATTACCTGTGAGAATTTCCAATCAGCAGGTAATCCATAGCCATTATAGTTTTCTCTTACCTCCATCCGGATCTCATCGGGAATTGTATGACCTAATGGAGTATAAAGATCATTAACGTTCATGAACCACGCGTTGAAAACTTCAAGAATTTCCTGCTTATCAGCATGAACACCTTTTTCTTCCAGAGCATCAATGATGTCATCTATCATTTCTTCAGTCGGCTCAATCCACGAAACAGCTGAATCATAAAGTGTGTTATATCCACCTGAATACATGCGCAGCATCATTTCTTTCATTTTTGACGGCGAATTATCAATCGTCTGTCGAGGTGAATACTCTCGGCCTCTTCTCTTGCTTCGATTGTAATGATTCAGTGCATCCTGACAGTCCTGTTCGAACTTCTGTCTTTCATCATCATGGAAAATATGCACATTTCTCTGAGCTGCCATCAGGCAGAAATAATCATAAAGATAGTTCAGTGATATTTCTTCCCCTGATTTTTCCATTTCATTAACTGCAAGTGCAAACAGCTGACGCGCAGCACCTGTATCTGACATATCTGACATATCACGTGCGAGGCGGGCGGCTCTTTGTCTGCTATCCGAAAACAGCAATACCTTTCTTCCCTGATTAGGCAATCTGTCCGGGTCTTTATCCTTTCCGGCCACTGCCGGCTGCACATCGAACTGTGTTTTAATCAGATTGAAAAATGACTGGTTTCCTCTCGTGCTGAAAGGAGTCAGCTGTCCTCCTGACATGTTTTTCTGACAATGCGGGCATTTCGAAAACGTATATACCTGAGGTCTGCCTTTTCTGGTGAAAAGGTAATAATACAGTTTTCTGTATCCGTCTTTCCCTTCCAATGAATCATCACGTGTATACAGGAATCCGCTCTTGATATCAAGATAACACGGAGATGGTCTGGCACTTCCTTTAAAGACGGACAGAGAGAAATCTTTATCAGGTATGAAAAGATGGATTTCTTTCATGCTCTGATGAAGGATCTGTCCGGGATATCTCCAAAGATATACACGATCATTTCTGTTGAGCTCGTTGTCAAGAATATATCCCTTAAAAAACAGCGCGCCGCATCTTCTGTCGTTATACAATTCATGAACCACGCTTCCGCAATGAGGGCAAATCAGCTGACCGTTCGAAAGGAACAATTCTCCAAGGGCGAGTGATGCATCTTTGTGCCCGTGCGGGCAGTTCTCATTGACACATGCATACACTCCGTTGATACCTCTGAACAGCATATGCATTCTCGCCGGAAACAATATTGCGCCTTTCTCATTTTTAGCAATCGGTGCTATGGCAAGCAAAACGCTCACTGCATGCAGTCCATCTTCTTTACCCAGATCAGAAAACACACTGCCTGCAATCTCATTCAGAGAGACCGCATTGCCTCTGCAGAGAGAAATCAATTTATAAAACGGTTCAAATGAAAGCAGCTCATCATACATCCACTCGGCACAATCCGAATCGTTCTCAAACGTTTTTCCACAGACCTCTTTCCAGAATAAATTCAGTGTACTAAGACGCTTATCCGGATTTTCGAAATCATCAGGATTAAACATTTCGAAAATTTTTGAGTTGATTGAATGTTTAACCCTTCCCTTAATACTTTCGCGTTCACCGGTCAGATAACAAAGATTATGATATCCATCAGCCGCAGTCAGATTAGCGGCAAATCTTCTGACACTTGCTCTGTCCTCATCCGAATGATCAGGCATACTGGCTGTTGTCAGTATGAACTGAACTTTATCTCTTGTGACGCCGATCTTATCAAACAACCGCCTGATCAGCAGAGCCACTTCGCCGCCAGATGAGCCCTTGTACATATGAGCCTCATCAATGATAAACATCAGCCGGTTATCTTCATCCATCGAGAGCCAATTCTGTGTATTCCTCCAGATGTTTTCCTCACGCGGCCGTAAGAGCATATATTCCAGCATTGAATAGTTTGTGATCAGAATATCAGGTGTGATCTGCTGCATTTCAAATCTGGTAATCAGTTCTGCATCTTCCTCATCCGGCAAATGTATACTGTTATGAATCTTCCTCAGATATTCAGCCAGATCTCTTTTAGCAGGTATTTTTCCCTCCTTCTGGAGGCGGTCGAGATAACTTCTTTCACTTACCGGAGCATGATCTTTTAGCATCCTTGACAGAGTTCTCTCCAGATCACGATCTGTTTTTGTCACCGGCTCAGGTCCGGGATAAGGCGTTCTGCCTGTATACATTCCAAACTGCGGTCTGCGTGCATGTCCTCCGCATCTGTTTCTGAAAACACGAAGAAAACTGCCCTCTGTATCTCCAAGAAGACGTCTGAGTCTGCTGACCTGATCAGAAACCAGAGCGTTCATCGGATACATGATAATCACTCTTACCCCGCGTTTTTTCCATGTATCCGGCCTGTTTCTTGCTTCTTCAGCCAGTTTCAAAATAAGCGGCCACATGAAACATTCAGTTTTTCCCGATCCGGTTCCAGTTGCGACAAACAGATCTTTTCCTTCATTCACTGCTTTCAATGCATCAAGCTGGTGTTTATATGGATTGTTGTATACGCCAAGATTACAGTCACAAAGGTCCTTTAAAAAATCTCTTTTCCAGTCTTCAATCTCAGCATGGTCAATACCATTTTCCACTGTCAGATACGCCGGTGAAGATTCAATATATGGCTGTTGATAAAGCACACCTTCTTTTTCCAGTTTGGAATCAAGTGCTTCCAATAACAGTGGCGACTTACTGAGATACTGCGATTCAATATACTGTTTCAGTTCATGTCTCAGTTCTTCATGAACAGAATATGCACCATTAGCCATATATCAGACCTCCTTGAAAGCGAACCCTTTTTCTTCAAGCAGCTGTTGAAAATCCGGAAAACACTCTGCGGCCATCACTCTTCTAAATAATTGTTTTCCAGTGAAGAATGTTACCGGCCAACTATACAGACTAAGAAAACTCAGTTCATTCGGCGGCAGAAGATAATTCTGATGAATCAAAACAATACTGCCATTGTTTGTATAGTCAATGTTTGGAAGTTTCCCGTATTTTTTCATCAATGCTGTTGAAAGGTATCTATACATACCATTATCAGTCAACCATGACGGTATCTGCGAAACAACTATTCTCTGATTCTCCATTTTATAAAAGTAATATGTTTGCAAAGCCATATTGCTAACCCGCATCAGAGAAATTTCACCATCAGAAGCAGGCGTGTTACCCCATTGGCTGAGTCCTTTCCTCTTTTCAAGAATGAAGTATTGCGCGTTCAAATCAGTACTTAACGGATGAAAACTGAGGCCGTTCAGATAGTGATCTGCAATGTCTTCCAATGAATGTAAATCAATATCGAACATTTCAGGCAGACTTGAATTCTTTTCAATCTTCGCTAATGAATAATATCCTGCCCCTGAGGTATGGAGATCTCTGCTCAGCAAAGGACTTCTGACAAACACACATTTTTTGCCATCAGCAATTTTCTCCTGTGCCGGAGCAATTCTGTAAGGATGCCGGTAGACAACTCCACCCTGCTCAAAAAGATACAGGAATTCATTTGACAGATCTTCTGCACTCATACCAAACTGATGCTTAATTGAAGGAACCGCATTCTTCCACCCTTCTAGTGTTTCCTGAATGCGATGATTGAAATGGGTTACTGAGGTATGATCATTCTCGTCAATCTGATCCCAGAGTGAAGCGTAAGCCATATTTGCAATTGCGCTGTAAACAACCCGAAGCTCCCATTGTATTTCTTTCTCACGGGTGCCGCGGACAATATTCATATCCTCAGAAGCCTGTTTCAGCAAATCCATTCCAATGATCTGAGCCATGTTACTCACCCAGCCACGCTTCGATTAATTCTTTTTCTTTTACCGAAAGATTCTGATCATCCCGGACTTTTTCCAGGACAATATCCTTTTCATTGCGCATAATGGCAAGCGGCACAAGACAGAATTGATAATCGAAACAATTCTTCAGTTTCAGATTCATTGCTTTTGCATAATGAACCAGCTTCTTGATGATTGATAAAGAATACTCACTCAAATGCATTTCTTGTAAGACGGATGCATATTGGAACTTAGTCTTCTCAACATTTTGAAAAACACGGAATTCATTTCTTCTGATTCCGCCGACCAGTTTTTCCGGAGCTTTTGCAGTCAGATAGAATTCAGTTATTACCGGGAAAACATAATTCAGAATACCGGTCGGTTCGATAACCAACTCATCTGAAACCGGCGTTGTAAGTATAAAGAAGTTATCATGTTCTCTGATTTCGCTGAGAATAATATCCCTGCAAGCAGGAAGAAATACATTTTTTATAACAACGACATTATCATTAATGTTCTCAAAATTGCGGCTGGAAATACCTTCTGAGCAATCAATAACAGCCGGCATACAGCAATTAAGGGAAACTGAGAATGCATCCGCAATTTGTTTTGCTCCTGGGCCTGCCAGCAAAACCGGGAAATGCTGAAGGAAACATGAGTAAAGTAATGCAGCCAGTCCAGCAGCGAATTCCTGTGCGACTCCAACAGCCTGCAATTCATTTTCTATAGTGCTCAATTCATCTTTCCAGTCAGAGTTCTCATCCGGATCTGAATCAATCTGATTGCCAGGTCTAAAAGCCGGTACTGCAGCCGTCACAACCTGTGCAGGAGCTCCAGTTAATGAAATCTGCGAAGAAGAAGGAATCATTGATTTCAGGAATATCGTATTACTGATAAATTCCGCCATATGATCCTTTGCATGATTGATTCTGTTCTGCATCTCTGTTTCCACTTCAGCAGCCAGTTCATTCACCTGATCAATATTGCTTTCAGCGTCTTTCAGCTCTACTTTTTTCTGCTCGAGTTCTGCATCAATACGCTTCTTTTTGCTGTTAGTTTCTTCAAGATCCTTTTTTGCTTTCTCCATTTCCGAGTTATAACGATTAATGACATCCTCATGTGTTTCAACCCAATGTTTTTCAGCTATGGAGTTTACTTTTTTATTCAGGGACTCACTTCTGTCAATCAGGGAAATCAATGTCTCATCATCAAATGTTTCACCATCCACATAACTATTTGCCTTCTGCATAAAAGTATTGTAGTAAGACTTCGCATCTGATTCATTGCACTCAAGTTTCTGCTGAATTTCTTCAAGAAAGGTTTCGGGCAGACAGTTTTCCAGATAATTCTTAATTGACTGGAATGTTGCTCTGGTGTATCCATTGAATTTAGCAGTTTGCCATGTCGTTTTCGCAACAAGAATATCTCTGATAATTTCATTTCTGTCTTTGACAAAGACATAACCTGATGTATGCTCTGGCATTTCGATGTGCTTGTATATTCTGGCTGTATCATCAACTAACAGAAAATCATCAAAATTCAGATCATACACTGGTAGTTTGATTATTTCCGGTCTCAGTTTTATGACTTCCCCTTGTAAAACCTGAGCGGTCTTTGGGTAATAAAGTGCTTTACATTTACCATTCTGCTGAGATGGATCAACATTCCAGTATAATAACCTGTTAAACAGCTGATCCCCTTTAATACCGTTTTTTATCATATTAATTGCAGCTGTCTGATCCATTGTTTGTTTATCGCTTGGCGTACGGAAAACCCTGATCGGCTCATAATCTGGTTCATATTTCAATTTGTAATAGTCTCTCTCGTAATCATTCTGGTTATGTGTTGCATACCATTGCCATATACCAAAATACCCGACCCGATCCGGTCCGTTCTGCCTGTTGAATTTTTCACGATTATTAAAATTCTTTGGTTGATGATTAACTATTTGAGGCAGGATTATTTCTCCGTCGTCCTTCACATCTGCGACCCGAAGCAATCTGATCTGCTCATGATTCTCAGAATAATAAACTTTGAATACTGAGATATTATCCATTTCTCTAATAATGTTCATGTGACTTCTCTTCCCCCCATCAGATAATTTTCATTATCAATTGATACGCATCAATTTCTATTTTTCCGTTGTGAATTCGTCTGCTTAACCATATCGTTGACAACGGATAATAGTCTGACAATTCGACAGCAGCCTTCTTCACTGCGTCGGTCACAGGAACCAACATACCCCTGCATTTTGTCAGCATTCCCAGCAATTCACCATCAGTCAGATATTTATCATCTTCTGTTGCCTCGTCTGTACCATTGCGCTTAGTAGTCCAGACACAATCGAGACCGTAATAAATACTGAACTCATTTGTCTTCCTGATTCTGGTAAGCTCAAAATACTCACCGGCTTTCAGCTCATATTGACTGATCACCCAACCACTTTCCTCAACAATGAGCTTGCCATTGAAAGATGGTTTAAATGAAATAATCGTTCCCCTTGTAAACTGCACCCTTGTGGATGTTTCCAACGGAGCTTCATCATCTGGCAATTCGTATTTCTTCTCTATCTTAAAATCTGATTTCCAGAGATACGTATAATCAAGAATGTTTTTATATCGTCCGATTGACAGTAATTGCTGGCGGTCATAGCACGTCAATTTAAGCAGTGTTCCTGCTTCCGAACTGGAGCATTTAATCTCATTGTTCGGATACATGCGATACTGAGCTTCCCCGGTAATGAAAACATATTGTATTTTCTTGCTGTGATATACAAGGTAGGGATCCTTGATAATAACCGGCCACAGAAACGTCATTTTCATCTGTGTTCCAACAAGTCTGTATTGCAAATCCCCCAAAACAAACCTTGCCGCAGCATCACTTAAATCAATGATTTTGATTGTATATAATTTATAACTTCCATTTGAGCCAATCTTTTTAAGTTCTATGTAAGGCGTACTATAAAGCCATGATCTGCTCAGCAAATAGTATTCCTCATCTTTTACAATATCTGAGTCTTTTGGAAGCAGTGTTCCTGTTGTTTTACGAAACAGAGTATTATTCTGTATTCCTTGTATTCTAGACGGCCAGTATTTTGTTATGTCACCTTTTATCCCGTTCACCTGGATTTTGTATTCAGGAGCAGGAAGGTTTCCCACATTAAGATAAGAAGATCCATGCGAAGAAAGCCTCTCAACACTGTATGCATACGTGCCTTGTATAGAGCTGATTCTAATATTTCCTTTAGCTTTGATATCTGAGTCGTGAATTGCCGGAAATCCGATTTCAAATCTAAAATTTCCAACTTGATCAACTACGATCCTGATCGGCAATCCCTTTGTTTTTTCGTCTAGTATTCGATAAGCTGGTGTCCCATATAAGCCTGAGCGTTCCGGGCAAGCTTTATCCTCATCAGCATTACTATGTTTGAAATATGAATCACGTATATTTGCCTCCGTCATGATGACGAACTTATTGCAAAGATCACACATCAAAAGCCCGCTTCGTGCAGATATGCGGGCGGATTGATTATCTCTGCGCATTTCCTCAATCGTTACGCTTTTCCATTTACCTTCAGGCGTCCATTTTTTTACATGAGTAAGTGGCACTAGAAGACCTCTTTTCTAGTCACCAACAGCTCTATGTTGGCTGATTAATATTCATTTGCAGTGAAATGCTATTTTGAACATATAAATCTGGACGGGAAATGACGTATGCCCCAAGTTTTCCCGGGTAAGTAAAAGAAGCTGATTCTGGCAGTGCTCTAAAGTGCTGCGGG